>CAVYAH010000029.1:0-30802 GCA_963766415.1 uncultured Alphaproteobacteria bacterium
ACGATTCGCCGCGCAGTTGCCACTTCTTCGGCCTGAGGGAGTGAACACCGAATTCACAATTGCCAGCTGTTTTGGGTGAATGCACTGCTTGCCGTCGAAGCCCAGGGCACGCGCAACCTTGCAGGATTTCTCGAAACCCGCGTTGTCCTGAAAGCCGGCGTAGGGTCCGTCGATGCACATCAGGCCGTTGGCGCGGCCTGCCGCCACAATGGCGTGCATGACCGCATGCCAGCGATGCCCGCTATAAAGAAGATCGTTTTCATCCGGCTCGCCAATCGCGGCAGAAGGCATCCGCATGGATGCCGCATAATCGCCCGGTCCGAAGCAAATCGCCTCGATCCGGGAGGACGCCGACGCGATTTCCCGTATCGCCAGAAAACCCGCCGCCGTTTCGATCTGTACTTCTTGATCCCGATTCGGCGCATCAGGCCGACATTCATTTCGATTTGCGAGAGGAGGCGGTCGACAAAAAGGACGTCGGCCGCGCAGCCCTGATCCTCGGAAGCAGGAGCCGATCCAGGTGAGCGCCGGCGGCTTCAATCACTTCGATGACGTCCCGGTAGGCGAATGGCGTATCCAGACCGTTGATCCGCAACATGCGGGTACGGCGGCCGAAGTCGGTTTCGAGGAGTGCCTGGATCGCGCCTTTGCGGGCCGCGGCTTTGTCTCCGGCGGCCACCGCGTCTTCAAGGTCGATGCACACCGCATCCGCGGCGCTTACCGCAGCCTTCGCGATCATCTCCGGCTTCACGGCCTGGGACGAATAACATGCTTCGCTGGATCATTTAGTCACTAACCGGCATAAGTCGGGTTACTTATAACCGACTTACTTCTTGTTGGGGTTGTTAGTATCGTCCAGGATATAAATTTTCTCGCCGGGATGGTAGCTTTCAGACGCTGGCGAATTTCCATTTCCTGCTCGATGGGATTGTTCTCGAGGCGCTCGATTCGCTGTTCCTTCTGCACGTTTTCCCGAAGAATCTGCTGGTTTTGCTGTTCGTACTCCGCCACCTGGCGGCGTTTGGCAAGCAGTGCCGGAATTCCGTTCGGACCTTCCAGCGCCACAAAAGCGTAAGCGACTCCGGCAAGAACCACAATCGCGTAAGCAGTCTTCAAAGCAGGGTTTCGCATACGAACTTGTCATCAATAGTAACATTGAATGAGTCCGGTAGTCACCACTTAATGACAGACAAAATTGTTGTATTCAGCACATGCGGGTCGGAAGAAGAAGCCGTTCGCATTGCGAAGCACCTGGTGGATGCACGTGTGGCGGCCTGCGTGAATCTGATCCCGAAGATGCATCAATCTATTCGAATCCCGAGATCGGATGGGCTCGGCGGACGCTTGGACTTGGATCACGCCTCGATCCCGATCTCCTCATCACGACATCCGCATTCACTCAGGCGCATTTCGCGGAGCAGTTCCGCCTTCCTCGGAGCGGTGCCCGCCGTGTGGCTATCCGCGCCTCGATTGCGGGCGCGACCAACAGCTGGCGACGCTCGTCGAATGTCTCGACGGAGCGAAAGTAGCGGCGCTTCGACGCGGCGAGACGGCGGAACTATACGTCTACGCGCCGACCTATCGTGACAGTGCCCGCGATTTCCTGGCAAAGGCTCTTCCCGACCGCGCGCGTCTCAACGCCGTTCTCGAACGCCGAAATGCGCTCTTGTACCTAAAGCTTCACCCGCACACGCCGGTCCCCGAACATTGGCCCGAAAGTCGGATCCGGCTCTGGCCGAAGGATGCAGACCTATACAGCGCGTTTCCGCGGATTGACGCGTTGATTACCGACTATTCCTCGCTTCATTACGATTGGATCTTCCATTCGGACTGCGGCGCCGTCCTATATACGTTTGATCAGGGCGAGTACGAACGCCAGGACCGGAGCCTGCTCTATCCATTCGACGAGAATGTCGCAGGCTGGCGGGCCCAAAGCTTCGAACAGTTACTGGGGCTCGTGGAAAGCGGGCAGGCGCTACAGCCGCATCCCGAAGTGCCGAAGATTTGTGAGAAATTCTGGGGTGATCGTCATGGTCCCGCATCGGAGCGGATCGTGACGGCGATCGAAGAGCGGCTGTCCCGATGACGGAGGAAGGCGACAAGAAGCTGCGCGATTATCTCTCGTTCGGCTTCATTCCGGATGCGGGGCTCGCTTCTGATTATCTCGATGAACTCCTCGGAGCCGCCGGAAAGGCCGGTCCGACCGACCCGTCGAAGCTCCTCATTGAGATCGTGGCCGATTTGACCAATGGCGCATCCGACGTCGTCATTCCATTGAGCGGCGGAAGGGATTCACGAGCGCTGCTGGGCGCTGCGCTACACGCATTTCCCAATCGCAATATCCACTGCATCACGTTCGGCTCCGAAGGCTCGGACGATGTCGAGGGCGCCAAGGTCGCGAGCGCCAGCGCCCACGTATCTCACCAGCTCGTTGATCCCGATACGCTCGAGTGGAACCTCGATGAACTGACGGACGAGATGGAAAAGCGTCTCGCCGGGCAGACGGGCATTCCCCCAATCGATGGCATGTTGGTGTTCGGCAAGCTCGCGCAACTGATTCCTCCCGAAGTTCCGGTCCTCTCGGGCTATCTTGGCGACGTCACCGTCGGGAAGCATCTGGGCCAAGGCGCGCTTGACGATGATGGTGAAGTGCTGATGCGCTTTCTCGCGCAGAACAGGGCGATACTTAAGGGGCGCAAGCGAAACCGTCTTTCGCGACTTTCTCGAGGCCCGTGAGGAGCTCCGCCGCGATTGGCCAGGGCTCGCCAAGTTTGATCTGCTCGATCTAGGTTTCCGGCAGCGGCTTCGTATTCGCTCGTCCGTCACGGGCTCGTTCAGGAAACCGGTGCGGGCGTACGAGGATCGCCGCTGGTTCGGGCACTGGTTCTCGAAGCCGCTCGCCGAGCGGATCAACACCTCAAGGTACGATGATCTTCTCGCAACGGCATTTCCGTTGATCTTTGGGCGCCAGCCGCTCCGATCAAGGATCCGGCGCTGGCGCGGCCGTCGTCAGGGGAGGGGCGTCTATCGGGGTGATCCGAGACGAAATCCAAGCATGGCGGCGGCGCTCGAAGAAGCGTGCCGTTCGTTCGACGAGAGGGATTTGGGATTGGGCGAGCCAGCGAGCCGAGCGTTCGAGACGCTGATGGAGGAGCCCGGTCTTGCCAATTTTCGAAAGGTCCGTTGGTTCGCGACCGCCGAAATCATCGCCCGGGCTCAGGAACGCGCTCTTCCGGCCTGAGCATCGATCCAGGCGTTCCGGCGGCGAAGCGCTGCAAGCATTTCAGGGCTCGCGCCCCATCCATTCGAAACAAGATATTCATCGAGGCCCTCGAGGCTGAGATCAACCTCGAGAAGCAATTCGCCGGCCAATCGCTCGAGCGCGCCGTGATAGTCGTTCTTGGGCACGGGGAACGCTTTCTTCTGGGGAAAGCGCGAGGCCAGTCCGCTCTTGAATCCCTTGTGGTACACCGAATGAAAGGCAAGGCTGAAGAAGCGATCCGCCGTGGTCGGCACCTGGTAGATCTCACGGAAAATCGTCGCCGATTCGATAATTTGGGCGGCCTTCTCGCTCGGCAAATGGGGGACAGTCGAATAAGCGGTGCCGGGAAGTCCGCTCACGGTATAGACGTCGCATTCCGCCATGCCGCTTTTGGCGTCGAGCAACTGGTCAACCTTCCAGAGATCGTCGTCATGGACGAGGAGATCGAGGTCTCCGCCTTCTGGCAGATCAGGCAAGAGATCGTGCCAGCGAAGAATGACGTAACGGACCTCGTTCCGATTGAGTTCGGCGATCACGCCCGCGACACCGAGTGTCGATGGGATATATCTGGGATTTCCTCTCGGCGGCCGAATTCTCCGGCCAAGCGCTCGTACGCCGCGACGGCTCCACGTTCGAACGAGGTTCGCGGCGCGCTTCAATCGCTGAAGCCACGCCGGATCGTAGAGGAAACTCTCGAGCGAGAGCAGGGTTAGCGGATACCAGGCCGCTCGGTAGGACTTGCTGAACGAAGGAACGCCGCGCGGCCGCTCGGTATCGCCTGGCGGCACGCCGACGAGGCAAAGAGCATCCTCGGGCCGGGTACCAGGAGCGCAATGGCGCCACAGCTCGAAGTCGATGACCTTCATCCCCGTCTCGGTCGCGATGACATTGCCAGGCGCCCGGATGTCGATCGGATCGAAGCCTTGGCTGACGCATGCCTTGATAAAGCCGGCGAGCGCGCGGACGACATTCAGCGGTAGCGGCCTTGGCCTTCCTCCGCGATGCTCAAGATCGAGATTTCGGCCCCCACCAACGAAGCTGATGATGATATGATTGTCGCCGCGTTCAAGGAGCTTCGGCACCTCGGGCCGAATATCCGCGAGCCGCTGCAGGACCTCGATTTCCCGCTCCATGTAGCGGAGCGCCGAGGCGCGGTACGTCTTGCGGATCGCAAGCCCGCGCTCGAACTCAACCAGTTCGACCTTGGCCCTCCGGCCTTCCCTCGTCAGGTCCTTGATCGCTCCATCAGTTGCAAAGTCCTTGCGGAGCCGGTCGGCCTTCGCGCGCAGCTCCGTTTCCCGATCGGCAAAAAGCTCGCGCACCCAACGCCATGCCTGGTCACTATTGCGGGTCGAAGCGACAGCGTCGAGCGCTTGAGCGGGAGGCACGAGGGTTCGTATGAGGCGGCGTGCCCGCTCCAGAGCCTTGGGGATCTTGGGATTGTCGAAGCCCCGATATTTTCCTTGGCGGTCATCTTCGAAGCCCATCGGCAGGAGATCGATCGCGACGACGACTGCGCCAGGTCTTTCAACCCATTGGCAGCAGGTCAGCGGCAATTGCCGCTTGCGCATCATCGAGGTCGGCGAGGAGCAAAGCCTCGTGTCCCTGGTCCTCGAGCAGCTCGACGATGATGCTTTTGAGACCCGGCTCGAGGGCGCTTGCTGCAATAATAAAGACAGCAATGCCTGGCGGCTCGCCAGCGGGCTGAGCTTCGTTCTCGCTGCTTGGCACCCGGGAGTGCGCCAAGGTCATGGGGTTGCCGCGGACCGATTGCCCTGCGGCGTCACCAGCACGGCGGCAGCTTTGACGGCTCCCAGCAAGCCTCGCCTTGCGCCTCGTTTCAGGAAGCTGAGCGATGCTCCTGATGCCCACGCGGCGTAAGCCCGCGCGAAGTTGCCCGCGCGCTTGATCCGCTGCAGCCAGGGCGGGTCATAGAGGAAGCTCGTCAATGGAAGGAGCGTATAGGGGTACCAGCCGATCTTATAGGGTTTGAGGTTCCGGCGCCGCGCACGCGGGCGATCGCCGCCGTCCCGGCTGGGAATTCCGGAAAGGCACATGCTGCGCTCTGGCGGTGTCGCCGGATCGCACTCTCTCCAATATTCGAAATCGATCAGTTTCAACTCTTCCTGACCGTAAATGACATTCCCGTCGGCTCTGAGGTCGATTGGGTCGAAGCCGTTAGCGACGCTCGTTTTGATGAGGTCGGCGAGCTTTCGTACGTGCATCAGCTTCAAGGGCTTGGGAGGAGCATCATGGCGCCGCTTTGCGGGCGGCTCAGCGCCGTCGCCGACATATTCCATCACGATATAATTCTCGCCGCTGCTGATCAGCCGCGGGATCTCCGGGCAGAGTGGTGAAAGGCGCTCCATCACGTCGATTTCGCGCCGCATGAAACTCAAGGCTGACGGGCGAAAGGTCTTGCGGATCGCGAGCTCGCCGTCGAGATCGACCAGCTCGACCTTCGCCCTTCGCCCATGCTTCGTCATGTCGCGAAGAGGAGCTTCTTGTTGCGAAGTCCCGCCGGAGCTGTTCGACTTTTTCGTGCAGCTGCATCTTCACGATCGGGAATGATCGCGCGAACGACGCGCCAGGCCTGGAGCGAGTTATCGGTAGAGTGCACCGGGTTATAATGCTCAGCCTTCGAAACGCCGTCGTTGACCAGGTCGGCGCGCGGCGAACTTCGCATCGGTGATCCTGCGATCGTCGGAATCTGGGAAGCTGGCGCGGTGAACTTCGTCGATCCCGATCGGGAGCAGGTCCAGTGCGACGCAGATGGCCGCCGGCGCACCGCCACTCACCCGGTAGGGGCCGCGGCCCCAATTCCCCCCTCGAAACTCCTTCGCTGCCATCTCGGCCAGAGCCTTATCGAGCTCGACGACCAGCAACGGTTCGAACCCGTTCTGAGAAAGAGAGTCGAGGATTTGCGCCTGGAACCCCGCCTCGACGGCGCGGGAGCGAAGGAAGAAGACGGCGAGCCCGGGCTCATGCTCCTCATCCATGGGCGGCAACGCCTCGCGAATCCACGGCATCCAGTGTGCCGCTCGTTCGAGCATGTCGATCGAGGGACGCCACCCGTGTGCGCCCAGCAATTGGTCGAGCTTATGGGAGGTGATCGGCAATTCGAGCGGGATGCGCGCACCCTCGGCGAGGCGAAGGAGCTGAACATCGCAATCAGAGGAAGCAATCCAGTCGGAACCGGAGCGTTCCCAGCACCCGGTTTCGAGATAGGCCGCCCGATAGGCCGAGGCGAGGAAAGCGTCGCCTGGTCCCAGCACCTTCGTGCCTTTGGCGCCGATTAGGGATCGTCCAATCAGCTCGTCAGCGAGGTGGGGCGGGAAGAGCGACACCGCATCAATCGGCACTCGGCCGAACACCTGGGGGATCGAACCTGTGCTCGCGCCGGCCGCCGCTTACCGAATAGACTTTTATCGAATGGCGGCTCGGCCATTTCGTGACGAGATCGTCGATCCGGTCGAGATCATCGTCACAAATGAGAAATTCGATTTCAGCTTCGTTGCCAAAAGGAGCGAGCTCCACCGCGGCGATTTCTCGCTCGCCTATCGCCCGGTGGAATTCGTCAATTGAATGCTCCGGCGAAATATAGAGGCCGCCACCCGCATTCAGTCTCTTCTGGATCGAGGACGCGAGCCTTGGTGCCCTGCCGGACAAGATCGGATACAAGAACTTCGACGCCGCCACTTGTCTCACGGACTGCCAATCCCCCGGCATGTGAAAATCGAACTCGCTGGGACAGTTGTCACGATCTGCCCTGTTGCCCGTTAAATATCTGAAGGTATACTAGAATTAAACAGAAGTCTCCGAACGGAACAATTCCGCCTGGGGGTTCGACAATTGTGCATGAGGTTTGTTCAGCCAGCTAAAGCTGTCCGGTTTCGTATGGACGTCTCGGTCATCATCCCAACCTTCAATCGTCCGGGTCTCCTCAAGGAGGCGCTTGGAAACGTGCTTGCGCAAACTCTCGCGCCAAGGGAGATCCTCGTCGTCGACAACGGCACCAGCAACGACAGCCGGGCCATGATCGAAGCGACCTACGGCAGCGCCGTCACGATCGTTAAAGTGCCTCCGGAAGGAGTCCAGGCCGCACGGAACGCTGGCATCGCGCAGGCAAGCGGCGCCTGGATTGCAACCCTTGACGATGACGATGTCTGGCACGCCGATTATCTCGAGCGGGTGGCCCCGGCCGCGAACGACGGCCGTGCAAACCTCATCTATTCGGATTTTCGCAAGTTCATCGAAGGTGGCGGCTCCAGCGAGCCTTACGCAAAGACGAGTTTCGAGCTGGCCCCCGCGGGCTATTGGGACGACGCACCCGCTCCCGCTCCCGGCGAAGATTGGTCTTTCATTGGTTCCTTTCCGGCGGAACGGCTCTTGCGCTTCGTTGCCTTCTATCCATCGGCAATGGTGATCCGCCGGGATTTCGCCAATTCGATTGGCGGGTTCAATCGCGACATCTTCGGGATCAAGTCCGAGGACATGGAATTTACTGCCCGGGCGCTCATCGCCGGCGACCTTGCAATCGTGTGGGCGCCGTTGATGGACTATCGGATCCACGGCGCGAACTCATGCGCGGCGGATTGGCTCAGCCAGGCGATCGGCCGGTGGAAGATCTTCGAATATATCTACGCTCGTGACGGATATGGCAGCGAGCCTTTCAGGAAAGCGCTTAGAGAGGACCTCCCCAAGCGCCGAGCGAAGATGTTCGACCAGGCATGGCGCCACTCGCGGTTCGAGGCGGCGGACGAGATCAAGCCGCTCCTCAATGAGAAGGATTGGACTTTGCTTCGACGCCTGCGCCTAGCGGTGCGCGAGGCGCCGCCCCCCGTGCGCTCGGCGGTCATGCACTGCCGGCGGCTGCTCTCTTCTTAAAAAAGACGAGGCCGATCTCGCCCGGCTGCCGGCATGTATTTGCGGACGCAAAACCAGGGGCGTCTAGCGCGCTCATCGATGGTCCTGAACGCATCTTTCCCCGAGTAATCGGGCCCGAGCTTATGCTCTTGAACAGCAACGATTTCTTGATTAACAAATCGTTTACAAAAGAGTAACAAATTATTTACTGTCGATTCGGGGGACAGTTAATGGGGCGTAGCGTACTTAAGAATGAGGTCGCGCAGGCGCGCGCTGCCTCAATCGCGTCAGCGGCCGACGCGATACCCATTTTTCGTAAAGGCGGCGTGGAGCAGCTCGCGCTTGCGCGCGCCGCATTGCTCCCTCGCACTGCTGATAGTGAAGAGGCTCGCGGACAAGCTTTACGGATCAAGCCGCGTTCCTTGGCACAGCTTCGGCTGCGCTCCTACGGCGCGCTTCTGTTCCTGGACCTGGTTGCGATGGCTGCCGGGTTCCTCATCGCCAATTCCATGCGGTTCGGGCAGCCGCTCGCAGCAACAGGCCTCCAATATATCGTCGATTTCGAGCCCATGTTCCTGGCGCTCGCATTTACTGGCGGAGCCTATGCGGTTGAAGTTCTCGAACACCCGCGTGCGGGCCTTGCGCGAGTGCTGAAAGCCATTTCGCTCGCAACCTTCGCGCTCCTCTTGGGCTTTTTCTACACCAAGACCTCGGCAACCATGTCGCGCGAGGTCTTTGGCGTCGGAGTGATCGTCGGCACCGCAATCCTCGTCACGGCGCGCTATCTCTTCGGCCTGCACCTTGGCAAACGGAAAGGTTGGAAATTCCAGAACGAGATATTGCTGGTGGACGGCACCGCCGTTCTGCCCCCGCCGTCAGGAACCGTGCTCTACGCTGAAAGCGCAGGCCTGACGCCCTATGACAACGACCCGGAACTTGCCGACCGCGTAGGGCAGCTGCTCGGTGGGTCCGACCGGATCGTTCTCGCCTGCAGCCCCGAGCGGCGCGGTCTTTGGCTGAAAATGCTGAAAGGCGTCGGGGTCGACGTCGAGGTACTTACCCCCGAACTCGATCACCTTGGCGGACTGGGCTTCAGGAACACCGACAACGGATCCGCCGTCCTCATCGCCGCAGGTCCTCTGGGATTTCGGGACCGGATCGTCAAACGGACCCTCGACCTTGCGGTTGCTACCCTGCTCTTGGTCCTCCTGGCACCCGTCATGCTGCTCGCGGCCGCGGCCATCAAATTGACGTCCGATGGCCCAGTGTTCTTCCGCCAGCAGCGCATCGGGCGCGGCAATCATCCCTTCGAGGTGTTGAAGTTCAGGACGATGCGGGTCGACCTGTGCGACCACCGCGGGGTGAAGTCTGTGACGAGGCTGGACGATCGGATAACAGCCGTCGGAGCGGTGCTCCGTCATACGAGCATCGATGAACTGCCGCAGTTGCTGAACGTCCTTCAGGGAAACATGAGCATCGTTGGGCCCCGCCCACATGCCGCCGGCTCGACCGCCGAGAACGAACTCTTCTGGAATGTCGATGATCGCTATTGGCAGCGGGGAGCCGTCAAGCCCGGCATCACTGGCCTGGCGCAAATCCGAGGCTTCAGGGGCGCGACCGGCACCCATAAGGATCTAACCGACCGGGTCCAATCGGACCTCGAATATCTCGCGAACTGGAGCGTTTGGCGGGACTTTGGAATCATTTTGCGAACCATTCGAGTGCTGGTCCACGCAAACGCATTCTAGCGAATGCGCTAAGGCCGCTCCTGTCACCAGATTGGCGTTCTTCCGCGAAGGAGGAGCGCAATCACAAGCCACATGGCAAGGCTGATGACGAGCGCCAGGATCATGCCCTTGGCTAGTGAAAATCGCTTGCTTTGATCGGTGCGCATCGAAAAGTCCCCGGCAGCTCGAGCTCTGCATCTACGCGAGCCGTCGGCGGGAACTGCTGTCCCACTTCGGCACGGCGACATCTCTACACGTCGCTCGCGCCAAGATCATCAAGTAAGTTAGTTTCATGATATTTTGGGCAATCATTCTCTTGCTCTGGGTGGCCCCAGCGTTGTTGCTGACGGCCGTCCTGGTTCGGGCCAGCATGCAGAAGCGCAGCTCCCGCGCCGCTGGCAGGAGGAATGGCCTTCGCACCCGCGATCCGAAGCGGCGGAGGCGAGCTCCTGCCGATTGAGATTGGGGGGGCGAGGCGCCGAACGCGACCCTTTGGTCTCCGCGCGGCTAAATGTCTAAAAGTTAGGGCCCGATCGCCTCGGCTGCGCTCCAGCTGCTGTCGGGAAGGCTGATCTCGAGGGACTGCATCTCTCCGTCCGAAGCCTGGCCGAGCGTCAGCCGATAGTCGCCGCCTCTTATATGCCAATTGTTTCCGGCGGCCTCGTAGACGGCGAGTAGCCGCGGATCGATGGTCACCTCGATCGTCTTGGCCTGGCCGGCCTTCAGATCGACTTTCGCAAAAGCTCCGAGCCGCCTCGGCGCTTCCCAACCCGCCTTCCTCCAATCGGCGGGCGCAACATAGACTTGCATCACGCCCTTGCCCTGGCGCTTGCCGATGTTGCGGATAGTGAAGCTGGCCTGGATGCCCTTGCCGGAAGGCTGCGCCGACATCCCCGAGAGCGCAAAGCGCGTGTAGCTAAGGCCATGCCCGAACGCGAAGAGGGGACGATATCCCTTCAGATCATACCATTTGTACCCGATCGCGGCGCCCTCATCATAGGTGATGCTGGATGGCGTTTCGTTGGGCATTCCGAGGCCCGGAATGATGGGGTGGGCGAGCTGGTCGGCTGACGCTGGAAAGCTGATGGGGAGGTGGCCAGAAGGATTGACCTTGCCGGTCAGGATCCGCGCAATCGCCGCCCCGCCCCGAATCCCTGGATAGAAGGCTTCGAGGATGGCCGGGACATCGCTCGCCCACGGCATGAACACCGCGCCTCCGCTTTCGACGACCACGATCGTTCTGGGATTGGCCTTGGCGACTGCCGAGACGAGCGCGTCCTGGTTGTCGGCGAGCTCGAGACTGCCATCATAGCCCTCACTGTCGTGCTGGACGACGAAGACGATTGCGACGTCGGATTTTGCCGCGAGCGCCGCGGCGGACGCCGGGTCGATGCCCGCATCGAACGCGACCGCCGCGCGCGGTAGTTCCCGCTTCAGCTCGGCCAGTGGCGGCGAGGGCAGGTAGGTGTGATCCTTGATCATGATCGCGCCTCCGACCGGCGTCACGTCGGACGAGCCGCCTCCGGCGATCACGCCCTTGTCGGCATTGCCGCCGATGAGCGCGACAGTTTTCATGCCGCGAAGCGGCAACAGGTCGCCGTCATTCTTCAAAAGGACGAGCAATTCTTCGGCGGCTTTTTGAGAAACCAGCCCATGCGCTGCATAGTCGATCGGTCCAGTCTTGACTGGGTCGTCGACTGCGCCCTTGGCGAACAGCGCCCATAAAATGCGTGTCGCCATGTCGTCGATCCTGCGCTCAGGGATCGCTCCCGATTGGATCGCGGCCTTCATCACATTGGGTGCGAACCAGGGCTTGTCGCCCACGCAGCAGAAGCCGGTGAACTCGTCGAGCCCGTCATTGGCCGCGTCGGCGGTGGAGTGGACAGCGCCCCAGTCGCTCATGACGAAGCCCTTGAAACCCCAGTCATGTTTCAGGACCTTGTTCAGCAGATAGTCGTTCTCGCAGCCCCAGCGCCCGTTGATGAGATTGTATGAGCACATCACCGAGCCCGGCTTCCCCTTCTCCATCGCGATCTCGAACGCGAGAAGGTCGGACTGGCGCATCGCTTCTGCGGAAATTGTCACGTCGAGCGACGTGCGCTCGGTCTCCTGGTCATTCACTGCATAATGTTTGATCGTCGAGATGATGTGGTTCGACTGGATGCCGTCGATCAGCGCGCCCGCCATCGAGCCTGCGAGAAGGGGATCCTCGCCCGTATATTCGAAGTTGCGGCCGTTACGCGGTTCGCGCGCGAGATTGACGCCGCCGGAAAGCATCGTGTTGTGGCCCGTCGCCCGTGCTTCCGCGCCGATCATTGCCCCGCCTGCTCTCGAAACCTCGGGATCGAAACTGGCTGCGGTCGCCAGGCTCGATGGCAGGGCCGTGCTTGGTATGAAGCTGTTGCGCACCCCGATCGATGCGTCGGTTTGCGTCTGGTCGGGAATTCCGAGGCGCGGAACGCCGGGGACGAAGCCCGCCGAACCTTTGACCTGGTGAGTCACCACATATTGCTTCAGGTCGGCCGGCACGATGTCATCCGGAACCTTGGCGAGGTCGGTCAGCGCCTGATCCGAGTAGCCGAACACGAGCCTCAACTTCTCGTCCAGGGTCATCGCCGCAAGGGCGGCTTTGGCGCGAGCTTCCGGCGGCAGCGCCGGGTTGAGCCACGCCTTGTCGGCGGCCGTGCTTGGCTGAGCTGCCTGAACGCTCGTGCACAGCAGCACCGAGACACAGAATGCCGCCGCAATTGCCTTACCCATGAAAAGCTCCCGTTGCTCTCGCCTAGTTCGTCTCTTCGTTCGCATCCCACCAATAATTCACGAGGACGTTAAAGCGCTCGAGCGCCTCGACGTGATGGTACCAGTTGCGCGGGATGAAGATTGCGTCGCCGGGTGAAAGCTCCGCTTCCTGTGCCTTCTCGAGTGCTGAAGCGAAACGCGGAAATCGATCGAGGTCGGGCGCCGTCACATGCACCATGCTGATCCGTGCGCCCGCAGGCGTCGGATGATGAGGTCCCATGTAGAGATCCGCTTCCGCGGACGGCGGGAATAAAGTGAAGCGCCGTCGCCCTGCTGCGACAACGGCGACATTGTCGACGGGATCGTTGTGGGTTGCCACTTTTGCCGCGTTGCCGAACCAGATGCGTGGCTCCGCCGCGGGAGGAACCAATGGCATTTTGTGGGTCGACGCAAATCCCGGAAAGCAGCGTTCTGCAATCAAAGCCTGCGCTGCAATCGCGAAAGGCCGGTAACTGTTCTCCTGCTCACGAAGCGCTTCTAGAATCCCGGCAACATTGCCCTGCCCGCGTATGAAGTTGAACGATTGACCGTCCTTTGCGTAGTGGAACCGGCCTTCCTCCGCCGGGTCGGCCCGAAGAACACTGGTCTCCTGGGCGTTCGCGGATTCCTCGAGCAGCGACATGGCGTCCCGCAAATCTTCGCGCGCGGCGATAACCAGTGGCCAATCCCGGGCGACATTGCGCAGCACTGCGGGTTGTCCGCCCGGTAGGATTTCGTCGCGGAACCGCTCCGGCGTCGGCGCAGCCCACTCGGCTATTCGGGTAAGCTCTTCAGTTCGTGATGAACTCATAAGCGTCCCCTTCATTGCGCCGGGCATTGATGCCCTTTGCACGAAGCGCGTCGATGTGCGGCTCAAGGCGTTTCGAAAACTCGGTTTCGTCTCGAGGACCCTTAGGTCGCCAGGCTATCTCCGCCAATGCAAGCAGGCGCGGGAAGGTCATGAACTCCAGATAGCGCTCCGTCGCAATGAACTCTGTCCAGACGCAGGCCTCGATCCCGAGCACATGGGTTGACTCTTCCGGAGTGAAACTGTCGGGCACCGGTTCGAAGGCAAGCATCTTGGAGATCGACTGCGGACCGCCCTTGTTCCCTTCCCATGGCGCGCCGGGTTCGCCAGGGCCTTGGTGATAGTCGAAATATAATTGGTCCGCGGGCGAGATCACGAGATCATATCCGTTCTTGGCAGCCGCGACGAGGATGTCGGGCCTGTCCCTGCGCCACCATTGGATGACGACGCTCTTGGGCGCCTCGGCTTCCACCTGCTCGTCCCATGCCATCGGTCGCTTGCCGAGGCTTTCGATGATCCCGACGACCTGGCGTCCGAAATAGGCTTGCACGTCCTTGGTCGTCTTTAGACCCCGCTCGGCCTTTAGCCGGTCGACGTCCGCCATTCCCTTCCACGTCTCGTCGCCAACCTCGTCGCCGGCGAAATCCAGGTACGGCGCGGGGAACAGCCGGGCGACCTCGGTGAGAACGCCACGCACGAAATCGTAGGTCTTCGGGTTCGCCGGATTGAATGCGCCGCCATCCTTATCGAAGAGTTCTGGATAGGATCGAGCAGCGGCTCCCGCATGGCCCGGCATCTCGATTTCCGGGACGACCATGATGTGGCGCTCGGCGGCATATTGAACGATCTGTCGAATGTCGTCCGCCGTGAAATATTCAGGCTTGCCGTCGACCAGCGAGCCGACTTGCGTGAGCCTGGGATAAGCGGGGATTTCGACCCGCCATCCTTCATAGTCCGTCAAATGAAGCTTGAGGACGTTGAGCTTGTACGCGGCCATCTCGTCGATGATCTTGAGCAGCGCCGTCTTGCCGAAGAAGTGACGGCCCTCGTCGATCAGCAGACCGCGCCAGCGAAACCGCGGTTCGTCGCTGATCTCGACGAAAGGAACGCTGCGGGATCCGGACGTTTGGTTCAGAAGCTGCCGGAGCGTTTGCGCGCCGTAGAACAGGCCCCTCGGGTCGGATGCCTCGATCAATACTTCGTTGCCTGCAGCGCCGAGATGGTAGCCTTCCGGATTTGCGATCCGGCTTGCGGGAATGAGCGAAAGGCGGATCCTCGATGGACCGCGTCCATCTTGGCGAAGTCCGAATTCGCGCGCCAGGTAGGAAGCAGTCGGCGCCGCCTTGCCGCGGCCTTCGACGATGGTGTCGGAATTGATCGGGACGTTGCCCTCATTCCAGGCGACTGCGCTCGGCAAGGGAATCAGGGCCGGATGCTGGGCGGTAGCGCAGGTCGCAGAACCGAGGGCCAAGAGGATCAGCAGGCGCCGCACGAAGCGATCCAGCGATCTCCAAAATGAAAGCGCTTCCATTTCTTCCGTGATTAGGGGCCGGCTTCCGCTGCTGGCAAGTCGGTTATCAGCCGTTGCGAACCGCTCAATCGCTTGCCAAGCTGCGCGCGCGATGAAGCGCAACTCCACCATCGACGACGTTGCGGAGGCGGCCGGCGTCGCACGCGTGACGGTCTCGCGGGTCCTCAACAATGGCGCGAATGTACGTCCCGAAACGAGGGAGCGCGTGCGCCGCGCCATGGAAGAGCTCGGCTATTCCGTGAACCAGCAGGCGAGGGCGCTTGCGAGCGGAATGGCGAGACAGATCATGCTTATCCACGCCCATAGTCCCGGAGCTCGAGCCGAACAGCTATTACAATGCGGGTCTCGAGCTTGGTGCGCTTCGCGGCTGTTCGTCGCTTGGGTTCGACCTCGTGACGCGCGCCGTGGATCCGACAGGATGAAGACCGCTTTCGGCTGCTTTCCTCGATCCTTGAAGCGCGAGCAGCCCGCTGGTTTGATCCTTTCCCCGCCGCTCTCCGACGACATCGAGTTCATCGAGACGGCGCGGCGCGCAGGAGTCCAGGTTGTCGCGGTATCGGCGGGAGAGAAGGCGCGCGCCAGTGTCTTGGCGGTCGGCATTGACGAGCGCGCAGGCGGCCACCTCGATCGGACAGCATCTCACCTCGCTTGGCCATCGAAGGATCGGGTTTATCAAGGGGCCGCCGGAACACCGGGCCGCGGCGCTGCGCTACGACGGCTTCGTCGACGCGCTTCGTGAAGCCGGGATCGACGAGGAGCCGTGGACGATGACCGGCGACTTCACGTTCAAGTCGGGGGTCGAGGCCGCCGAACAATTGCTCCACGATTCTATTCCGGTGACGGCGATCGCTTGTGCCAATGACGATATGGCCGCCGGCGCCATGCTGGCGTTGCACCGCGCCCGGCTGGAAATTCCAGACTCGATCTCGGTGACGGGGTTCGACGATACCCCCATGTCCGAGATCGTCTGGCCGCCGCTGACGACGATCAGGCAACCGATCAAGGATTTGACCGAGCGCGCGGTTCACCTGTTGGTAGAGAACCAGTCGAACGGCGCCATTCACTATGACGTGTTGCCTTTCGAACTCATCCTTCGTGAATTCGACGTCGCGCCCGATGCTGCCGGACGCTTGACACGCTACTGAGTTTGCATCACCAAAATGGAAGCGCTTCCATAGAGGGTGGAAGCGCGGCTTGTCGTGCGTGAGTACGGCAGGCTGAATAGGGGAGAAAAACTGGTGCCGAATCCTTCGTCGCGCGCGCGCCGCGCGTTGCTGCTTGCAGGTGGATGTTGTTCGTCTTGCTGGTGCATGCTGCCCTCGGCAGCATTCGCGCAGACGACATCCGGACCAGACAAATCCGGACGCTCAGCAGCCGCCAGCCAAGCAGCAGCCGACCACTCCGGGTGAGCCCGAATACGACGAAGAAGGAGCCGAAGGGCACGATCGTCGTCACCGGCATTCGCCGGAGCCTTCAGGATTCGATCCAGATCAAGCGCAATTCAGCGAGCGTGGTCGAGGCCGTTTCGGCTGAAGAGATCGGCAAGCTGCCCGACGTCTCGATCGCCGAATCGATTGCTCGGCTTCCCGGCATCGCGGCCCAGCGCGTCGCGGGACGCGCGGAGATCGTGTCGATTCGCGGCTTCTCGCCCGACTTCACGACGGTTCTGCTGAACGGACGCCAGCAGGCGAGTTCGGGCTTCAATCGAGCGGTCGAGTTCGATCAATATCCGTCCGAGCTCATGGCCTCCGTCGTGGTCTACAAGACTCCCGATGCAAGCATTTCGGGCATGGGGCTGGCCGGTACGGTTGATCTGCGGACCATTCGGCCGCTCGAATATGGCAAGCGCGCCATCGCGCTCAACCTGCGCGGTCAGTTCGACGAAGGTGGTGGCCGCAACAACGACTTTTCCAAATATGGTTGGCGGGGAAGCGCCAGCTACATCGACCAGAACGAGAGCGGCACGCTCGGCTGGATGATGAGCTATGCGCATCTCGACGCGCCGAGCCACACGGATCATACCAAGAATTGGTTCTACGGCGATTATGGGGACGGGGTGCAGGTCCTTTCGGGCCACGAAGTGCGTGCGACGAACTCGCGCGATATTCGCGACGGCGTAACCGGCACCGTGGAATGGAAGCCGAGCGACGTCGTGCATTCCGTCCTCGATCTATATTACTCGCGTTTCAAGCAGAAGACGACGACTCGCGGCGCCGAGTGGTTCTCCTCCGCCTGGACCGACGGCGTAACCTACAGCCAACGTCACAGACGGAAACGCGCGATGGCGTTCCTTTCGAGGTTGCGGACCATGTCACCAATGTCGTTCCGCATCTGCGGTGGGACGACAACAAGCGCGTCGACCATCTCTTCTCCGCGGGCCTGAACAATGATTTTCGCCTGGCAGAGCGCACGCATCTTGCTTGCCGACCTGTCTTATTCGTCCAACAAGCGGGACGAACAGGACATCGAGATTTTCGGCGGTTACGGCTGCTGCAGCAGGCCTGATCGTCAGACGATATCTCCCAAGGCCGGGTCTTCGACAGCTACGATCGCGTGATTCCCGCCGACGACTTCCTGCAAGACACGAAATTTCGGCCTCGATTACGCCGATGCGAGCCAGGTTTCGCTTGGCGACCGCTCTGCCTGGGGCGGTTATGGTTCCGAGGGGCACATCAAGTCGCCGCACATCAAGGAGACGCTTGGTTCAGGCGATCTGACCCTCCGGCAGGACCTTCAAGGCTACCGGCATCGGCAACTTCTTCAGCAGCGTCGAAGCGGGCCTCGACTATACGCACCGTCACAAGGACAAGACGGTCACCGAGCTCGACCTGTTCCTAAAGAACGATCGTCTCCAATCGCTGATCGATCCGCAATTCCTGACGGGTCCGACTTCGTTGGGCTTCGCCGGCGATATGAACGTGCTGGGCGTCGAGGTCACCGACCTGGTGAACAGCGGCAATTATTACGACATCGTACAGCTGCAGGATGCCAACCATTTCGACAAGTCGTGGGACATCAAGGAAGACATCCTGACCTGGAAGGCGAAGGCGAACATCGATTCCGGAGACCTGCACGGAAATGTCGGCATACAGGTGGTCCAGCAGAAGCAGGAATTCATCGGGCCTGCGCATCAACACGGCAGTCTCGCCGATTGAGCTCGTCAATGTCGACGAAGGCGCCAGGTACACCGACGTCCTGCCCAGCCTGAACCTTTACTACGACCTCGACAGGCACAACCGCATTCGCTTTGCCGTGGCCAAGGTCATGGCGCGGCCGCGCATGGATGACATGCGCGCCAATCTGGTTCCTTGCTTCGATGGGAGTGCGTGCTGGGCGAGATCCGTGCAGAATCTGCCGCCTTGCGGGCCGGGTGTCACGGTCAACCCATGGTCGGCGTCGGGCGGCAATCCCAAGCTTGAACCGTGGCGCGCCAAGGAAGCTGGACGTCGGCTACGAATGGTATGGTGGCAAGGCGAGCTATTTTTCGGTCCACGGTTTCTACATGTAGTTGGATAACTACATCTATACGCAGCTTCTCGCCGGTTGACTTCACGGGCCTGACGCCGCCGCCGGCTGACCTGCAAAATCTCCAAAACCAATGTAGCGGATGTACGATCAGCACATCGGCACTCTTGCCGCGCCGGCCAATGGACAAGGGCGGCTGGATCCGCGGAGTCGAGGTGAGCGGCGCGTTCGAGTTCGGGCGGCTCGTCGCGGATCCTCGACGGCTTTGGCGCAACCGGCAGCATGTCGTACACCGACTACAAGCTCGCTCAAGGCGGCTGCCAAATCGGCGTTGGCAAGCGTGCTCCCGGGCTTCTCCAAATGGGTCTACGATCTCACCGGCTATTACGAGAAGAATGGCTTCCAGGCGCGGGCCTCGTATCGTCACCGGTCTGCGTTCAAGGGCGAAGTCGTTGCGCTCTTCTCCAACCTGGGCTTCCCATTCGATCCAGCCGGACAGCCAGCTCGACGCGCAGATCGGCTACACCTTCCAGCCCGGTTCGCAGGCTGAACGGGCTCGGCATCATTGCTCCAGGTCAGCAACGTGCTGAATTCGCCCTATCGGACCTACTTTGACGTGAACGGGGCGCCGACGCTGGAAACTGTCGAGAAATACGGACGATCGTGGCTGCTCGGCGCCAGCTATCACTTCTAGCGACTAGGCAGGTTTAACATGAGAGCGTTGGCCGGCCGTCCTCGGCCGAGAGTGATCTTGTGCCTCGCAGCTACGTTGCTCACGCCGGCTGCAAGCGCCGCCGAAAACTGGCCGCGAGCGGCAGTCACCGGTCACCCGGATGCCGCACTCGAAGCACGCGCTCGACTCGATCGTCGCCGGGATGACGCTCGAGCAGAAGAGTCGGGCAGATGACCCAGGCGGACATCCGGTCGATCACGCCGGACGACGTTCGCCGCTATTACATCGGGTCCATCCTCAATGGCGGCGGCGCCTGGCCGGCGATGAACATGCATTCGAGCGTCGACGACTGGCTGAAGCTGTCGGACGCATTCTACCGCGCGTCGATGTCGACCGACATGAAGGTGAAGGTCCCGGTGATCTGGGGAACCGACGCCGTCCACGGGCACAACAATGTCTACGGCGCGACGCTCTTCCCGCACAACATCGGGCTCGGCGCGGCGCACGATCCGGCAGCTGATGCGAACGCATCGGCCGCGCGACCGCGCAGCAGGTTCGCGCGACGGGAATCACCTGGGCGTTCGCGCCGACGCTCGCGGTGGTGCAGAACCCGCGCTGGGGCCGGACCTACGAAAGCTACAGTTCGGATCCCGCGCTGGTGCGCTCCTACGGCGAGAGCGATGGTCAGCGGGCTTCAGGGGCAAGCTCGGCTCGTCCGACGTCGGTGCTCGCCACCGCCAAGCATTGGCTCGGCGACGGCGGCACCTTCCACGGTAAGGACCAGGGCGAAACCCGCACGAGCGAGGCCAATCTCGAGCGCACGCATGCCGCCGGATATTATGGCGCGCTCCAGGCCAACGTTCAGACAGTGATGGTGAGCTATTCGAGCTTCACCGACACCGCGACTGGAAAGCGCTGGGGCAAGATGCACGGCAACGCGCATCTTGTCGGCGACGTGCTCAAGAAGCGCATGGGCTTCGACGGGCTGGTCGTCAGCGACTGGAACGGCATCGAGCAGGTGCCTGGCTGCACCAAGTGGCACTGCCCGCAGGCGATCAATGCCGGGATCGACCTCGTGATGGTTCCCGACGACTGGAAGAAGTTCATCGCGTCGACGGTCGCTGACGTTCGCGCCGGCCGCATCCCGATGAGCCGCATCGACGATGCGGCGTCGCGGATCATCCGGGTCAAGCTTGAAGCGGGCTGTTCGATGCATCGCCCGCGACAGGCCCGCACCCCGATGCATCGGTGCTCCATTCGCCCGAAGTGCGCGAGTCTCGCGCGCGAGGCCGTTCGCAAGTCGCTCGTGCTGCTCAAGAATGACCGCGACACGCTCCCGCTCCGACGAGGCGGCAAGATCCTGGTTGTCGGCAAAGGCGCCGACAGCCTGCCGATGCAGGCCGGCGGCTGGTCGCTGACATGGCAGGGCGACAAGACGAAGACGTCCGATTATCCCAACGCCGACACCTTGCTCGTCGGCGCTGAGGAAGACGCTTGGGCGCGGACGCGGTCGACTACAGCCCAGACGGAACGGGCGTCGACGTGCCGCAAATACAGCGCCGTCGTCATGGTCGCGGCCGAGAAGCCGTACGCGGAGGGCGCGGGCGACATCATCTTCCCGGCCTCGATGCGTCACACCAGCCGCTATCCCGAGGATCTCGCGGCGCTCAAGCGCGTCAGCGGCAAGGGCGTGCCCGTCGTCACCTTGCTGTTTTCAGGCCGGCCGGTCGCGCGAACGATCTCATCAACCGCTCCGACGCCTTCATTGCCGCCTGGCTGCCGGGGACTGAGGGGCTGGGCCTCGCCGACATGTTGCTTGCTGCGCCCGGATGGCCGCGCGCGCTACGATTTCACCGGACGCCTGCTCGTTCGACTGGCCCGCCGGCGATTGCCTGCCGAAGAAAGGCGGGCATCCAGTTCCGCCGCGGCTACGGCCTGTCGCTCGCCAGCCGATCGCGGCTCGGGCGCTTGCCCGACAGTCGAGCCGGTCATGGCCTGCCCAGCCGAAAGTCGTTAATCCGGCGACGCGATGCAGAAGATCCTGATCGTTGGCGGAGGGACGGCGGGCTGGATGACCGCTGCGCTCTTCGGCAAGCTGTTCCAGGGCCTCTACGACATCGAACTCGTCGAAAGCGAAGCGATCGGCACGGTCGGCGTCGGCGAAGCGACGATCCCCGCGATCAAGAAATACAATGAGCTCGTCCAGCTCGACGAAGTCGAGTTCATGAAGCGCACGCAGGCGACCTTCAAACTCGGCATCCAGTTCGTCGACTGGGTGCGAGGACGGCCACCGCTACGTCCACGGCTTCGGGATCATCGGCCAGGATTGGGAGTGGCTTCGCTGCCACCATTATTGGCTGCGCGCGAACCAGCGCGGCCGGGCGCGCGACTTTGCGGATTTTTCGATCAACACCGCCGCGGCGCTCGGCCAACAAGTTCATGCATGCGCGCGCCGAGATGGCGGAATCGCCGATCGGTCACATCGCCTATGCGTTCCATTTCGACGCTTCGCTCTACGCCAAATATCTGCGCTCGCTTGCCGAACAGCACGGGGTCGAGGCGCACCGAAGGCCGCATCGTCGACGTCGCAACGGCAACGAATGGCGACATTGCCTCCGGTGACGCTCGAAGGCGATCGCAGGTCATCGAAGCGGACTTCTTCATCGATTGCTCGGGTTTTCGCGGACTTGCTCATCGAGCAGACGCTGAAGACGGGTTACGAGGACTGGAGCCACTGGCTGCCGTGCGACCGGGCGATGGCGGTGCCCTGCGCGCGCACCGATCCGCTCGTTCCCTACACGCGCGCGACCGCGCGCGAGCCGGGCTGGCAGTGGCGCATCGCACTCCAGCACCGCACCGGCAACGGCCTGGTCTATTCGAGCAAGCACATCGACGACGAGGCGGCCGAGAAGCCTTGCTCCTCGCGAACCTCGACGGCGAGCAGCTCGCGCAATCCCAATCGCCTCCGTTTCACGAGCGGCAAGCGGCGCAAGATGTGGAACCGGCAATTGCGTCGCGCTCGGGCTTTCCGCCGGCTTCCTCGAACCGCTGAAATCGACCAGCATCCATCTCGTGCAGTCGGCCGCGATCCGGCTCGTGCGGCTGCTTCCCGGACGCCGCAACCGACCAGGCGACGATCGACGAGTTCAACCGCCAGTCGCGATTTCGAGTGGGAACGCATCCGCGACTTCATCGTGCTCCACTATTGGGCGAACCAGCGCGACGGCGATTTCTGGGAATATTGCCGGACGATGGAGCTGCCGGCGACGCTTCAGCGCAAGATCGACCTGTGGCGCTCGAACGGCCGCATCTTCCGCGAGAACGACGAGCTGTTCAGCGAGGAAAGCTGGATCCAGGTCTTCCTCGGCCAGGGAATCGTGCCGCGCAGCCACGATCCACTGGTCGCGATCAAGAGCGACGCCGCAGATCGAGCAATTCCTCGGCAATATCGCGGCGACGATCGACCGCTGCGTCGACGTCATGCCCGGCCACGACGAATATGTCAGGAAATATTGCCCGGCGGAGCCCGATTGCGTGAGGCGGCTCGCGGGATCGTCCTCTGCGCTCTTGTCGCTGCCGGCTGCGCAACGGTTCCGCCGCCACTCCGCGCGCCGGCCGAGATGTGGCTGACGACAGCGGACGAGACCCAGAAGCTGTCGCCGCAGCCGCCGCAGCGCGCCGCCGGTCCCGCCGCGGGCGACGAAGACGGTCACGATCGATACGGCGAAGCATTTCCAGAAAATGCACGGCTTCGGCGCAGCGATGACCGATGCGTCGGCGCATCCTCATCAGCAATCTTGCCGACGACAAGCGCAGAGCGATCATGGAGGAACTGTTCGGGCGCGGACACGAACGGCCTTGGGCTGTCGTTCACGCGGCTGACGGTCGGTGCGTCCGACTTCTCGACGCAGCGATTACAGCTACGACGACACGCCCGGGAACGTGCCCGATCCAGAGCTCCAGCATTTCTCGATCGATGCCGGCGAGGAAATACGTGCTTCCGCGCGTTCGCGAAGCGCTCGCGATCAATCCGGACCTCATGGTGATGATCAGCCCGTGGAGCGCGCCGGCCTGGATGAAGACGACGCGGAGCCTGATCCAGGGCCAGCTCGTGCCGCAATATTATCCGGCGTTCGCGAACTATCTCGCGCGCACGGTCGAGGCGTTCGCGCACGAAGGCGTGCCGGTCTCGATGCTCACGATCCAGAATGAGCCGAACTTCGAGCCCGACAGCTATCCCGGCATGCGCGTCAATTCGCCCGATCGTGCAGTGATCATCGGCCGCTACGTCGGCCCCGACTGTTCGGTCGCGCGGGCTGAGGACGCAGATCCTCGATTATGATCATAATTGGGACCATCCCGAGATGCCGCTGACGGTCCTCGATGATCCCGTCGCGCGGCAATACGTCTCCGGTGTCGCATGGCATTGCTACGAGGGCGACGTTCCCGCGCAATCGCCGGTGCACGACGCCTTTCCCAACAAGGACGCCTGGCTCACCGAATGCTCGGGCGGCGAATGGCAGCCGAAATATGCCGAAGTGCTCGGCTGGATGACCGACAAGCTGATCATCGGCGCATCCAACAATTGGTCGCGAGGGCACGTTGCTCTGGAACCTTGCACTCGATCCGGCGCATGGCCCGCATACCGGCGGCTGCGCCGATTGCCGCGGCGTCGTAACGATCGATCCGAAGACCGGCGCCATCACGCGCAACGTCGAATATTATGTGCTCGGCCATGCCAGCCGGTTCGTGCTTCCCGGCGCCTTTCGCGTGGGCGCGAGCAGCCGAGGCGGTGAGGTCGAGGCCGCCGCCTTCCTCAATCCCGACGGAAGCCGCGTCGCGATCCTCTACCGCAAGTCCGGGCGAAGGTTCGTTGACGCTCGCGCTGGACAAGGAGCGCTATACCCTCTCGCTTCCCAAGGGATCGGTCGCAACATTGCGGTGGAGCGCGCGAGCGCGGCGGCACGTGACTCCAGCGATCAGGAGAGACGACTCCGTCGTCTTCGCCTTCGCGGCCGTCACGTCGCTCTTCTTCGCCTGGGGCTTCATCACGTCGAACAACGATCCCTTGATCGTTGCCCTTCGCGCCGCGTTCCACCTCAACTATACCGAAGCGCTCCTGACCCAGATCGTATTCTTCCTCGCTTACGGCCTCCTCTCTCTTCCGGCCGCGTGGATGACGCAGCCGCATCGGCGCAGTCGACATGATCCTGGGTTCGCTCGGCTGATGGCGCTGCGGTTGTCTTCTCGTAGTGGTCAGTACCGATGCCGGCGATTTCTGGCCGATCCTTGCGGCATTGTTCGTGCTCGCCGGCGGCTTCACGTCGCTCCAGGTCGCCGCGAACCCCTTGGCGGCCGAGCTTGGAGCGCCGCAACGCAGCCATTTGCGGTTGAATTTCGCGCAGGCTTTCAATTCGCTCGGTGTCGTTGTCGGCGTACATTTCGGCTCGGCCATCATGCTTGGCGATCCCGCGCTGCGCTCGGTGTCGAACGCGAGCCTCAGCGCCGCGAGGCGCGGCGAGCTGCTGCACGCGGTTGACCGCGCATTCATGATCATGGCCGCGCTCCTCGCGGGATTGCTGTTCCTGTTCGCTCTGCTTCGCGGCTTCCTCGTCCGCGTCACGCCGAACCACCGCGCTGCGGCGCCCACCGGAATGTTCGAGGCGCTGCGCTCGCCATGGGCCGTGTTCGGCGCCATCGCGATCGGCCTCTATGTCGGCGCCGAGGTGTCCGTTGGAAGCATCATGATCAACTTCCTCAACCAGCGATCGGTGCTCTCTCTGCCCTTCGATGATGCCGGTGCCTATCTCGCCAACTTCTACTGGGGCGGCGCGCTGTGCGGCCGGCTGGTCGGGACAGCGCTCCTGACGCACATCCGCGCCGCCCGCTTACTCGCCTTCTGCGGGATCATTGCCGCGCTCCTTTGTCTCACCGTGCTTGCGACGACGGGCCCGGTCGCAGGCTATGCCGCGCTCGCCATCGGCTTTTTCAATTCGATCATGTTCCCGACGATCTTCACGATCACTCTCGAGCGATCAGGCGTATCGCAAAACTCGACGTCGGGCTTGCTGTGTCTTGCGATTTTCGGCGGCGCGTTGTTGCCGATGGCCGTAGGCACGATCGCCGACAACTTCGGCCTCGGCGCTTCATTCGTGGTACCGCTCGCGGCTTACGCCTTCATCGCGCTGTTCGCGCTTTCAGCACGGTCCAACGGAGCCGGCAATTCCGCGATTGAGCCGCCGGCGAGTGCTTCGCCGATCCCGTAGCGGAGAGAAGAGAATGATTTTAGCGTTCCTGTTGCTCGCCGCTCAGTCGGCCTACACCGTGACGAATTCGACCTACAACGGCGAGATGCGAAGGCCCCTGGGCGCGCGGCTCGTTTGGCACGACGAGTTCGATGGCAAAACGCTCGACCCGCGCAAGTGGCAATACGACACCAGCCGGAACAAAGAGGGTTGGTTCAACGGCGAACGCCAATATTATTCGGCCGGACAGAATCTGAGTGTCGCGGGCGGGCTTCTGACGATCGAAGCGCGGCGCGAGAAGCTCGACCCCGCCAGCTATCCGGACTGGGGCGGCCAGGAATATACTTCCGCCAGGATCTTCTCGAAGGGGGCAGGCTGGACCTACGGATTTTATGAAATCCGCGCCAAGCTTCCTTGCGCGCCCGGCACCTGGCCGGCGATCTGGATGTTGCCGGTCAGCATGAAGAAATGGCCGGACGACGGCGAGATCGACATCATGGAACAGGTGGGGGCCGAGCCGAACCTCATCTACGCTTCGCTCCACACTGAGCTGTTCAACCATGTTCGCAAGACGCAGCGGAGCGCGCAGAGGCTGGTGTCAACGAGCTGCACCGATTTCCACGTCTATCAGCTCGACTGGAAACCCGATGCCATCACGATCGGGGTCGACGGCCGTGGGATCTTACGTGTCCGAAATGACCAGCCGGGCGGGAAGGGCGCCTGGCCGTTCTTCACGCCGTACAAGATGATCCTGAACCTCGCGATCGGCGGCGATTGGGCGGCTGCAAGAGGCATCGATGATAAAGCCATGCCCCAGCGCATGGACGTGGACTATGTGCGCGTCTGGCAAACGCCTGGCAGGAGCGGTTCGTGATTTTTCTGATTGCCGCCACGGCGTTGGCGGGACCTCTGCAACCGGAAACGATCCTGTTCGTCGGCAACAGCTTCACGTTCGGGGCGATGTCCGACGTGATGACCTATCGCAAGGAGAGCGTGAGAGACCTGAACGGCGACGGGATGGGAGGCGTGCCGGCACTATTCAAACGCTTCGCGGACGAGGCTGGGCGTCGCTACGAGGTCTCGCTCGAGACCGCGGCGGGCCAGACCCTCTCATGGCACCTCGCCAACAAGCGAGAAGCGATCGATCGTAAATGGGATGCGGTCGTCCTTCAGCAATATAGCACGCTCGATCCGGACAAGCCTGGGGACGTCACTGAGACGATCAGCGCTGCGAAGGCCATCACGGCCCTGCTTCATGCGCGCAACCCCAAAGTGGACATCAGCCTTGTAGCCACCTGGACTCGTCCTGACCTCACCTATCCATCGGGCAAGCATTGGTCGGGGGAACCGGTCGAAGAGATGGCGCTCGATCTCAGAAAAGCAGATGACCAGGTGCGTTCGGTTGATCCCTCGATCGCGCGCGTCGTCCCCGTCGGGCAAGCCTTCAGCTGCGCGATCGCCAGCGGGATTGCCGATCCCAATCCCTATGACGGGGTCACGGCCGGAAAGATCGATCTGTGGGCTAGCGATCATTATCACGCGTCGAGCTATGGCTATTACCTCGAGGCGCTGACGGTCTTCGCGGCCGTCACGCACAGCGATCCCCGCAAGCTTGGAAAATCCGAGAAGGCCGCCAAGGATCTTGGCATTCGTCCATCGATTGCGGGGAAACTGCAGGACATTGCCTTCCAGCTTCAAATGACTGGAGGCTGCAAAGCGACCAAGAAAAGTAGCCGCAAGGGATGAGCAGGCCGTCCAAGGCGCGGCTCGCGCTGTTCGCGTTCGGCGACTTCGCCTTCAACCTCTTCTGGCAGAGCATCATGCTCTTCCTCCTCTTCTACTACACCGACGCACTAAACCTGCCGATTGCGGTCGCAGCGACGACGTACATGCTGGCCTCGGTCTGGGATGGCATCGCGAATTTCGCCGCCGGCGTGCTTGTCGATAGAGCGCACGACCGCTTTCGCTACGGAGCGCTGATCGCAGCCGGCGCGATCCCGCTCGGTCTGACGTTCGTACTGACCTACATGCCGCCGGTGCCCAAGGGCGGTTGGGCAATCGCATGGGTCCTTGGCGCGCACCTCCTTTTTCGCACCGCCTATGCAGGCGTGAACGTTCCCTATCTCGCAATGTCGGCGCGGATCAGCCCCGATCCCGGTGACCGCGCCTTGGTCGCGGGCCTTAGAATGCTGTTCGGTACCGCGGCCGCTGTCACGGTCGCGCTCGCAACCGTGCCGGTAGGTCGCTGGCTCACGGGATCGAGCGCGGCCGAGGCCTATTTCGGCGCTGCGATGCTTTTCGCGGCCGTCGGCGCGCTGATCCTGATCATCGTCGGCGCGACCTATCGTGAGGGGACCGAGGTGCACCGCCCGGTGCCTGCAAGCCTTAGCGCGGCGCTTCGCAGCCTGGCGGGGAACCGCGCTTTCGTTGCGCTCAACGCCGCTATGATGGCGATGATCGTCGCCATCACTGTCCTCAACAAGTCGGTGCTCTACTATTTCAAATATTTGCTGAATGACCCGGACGCGGGCCAGCTGGCGCTCGCTTCGATGGGGCTGATCGGTGGGATAGCGATCCCCGTTTGGATGCTGATCGGAAGGCGTATCGGACTAAGGGCGCTGTGGTTGATCGCGGCCGCGCTCGGGATGGCCGGCCTCATCGTCTTCACAGCGGTCCCGTTCGGCGGCGTTCGAGAGATGCAGCTCTTCCTCGTTGGCATGCAGGTGATGAGCGTCGGCCTGAATTTCGTCTTTTGGGCGATGCTCCCCAACACCATCGAATATGGCGAGCGCGCAACGGGTCTCCACGTCGAAGGCACGGTCTTCGGAGTCGCAGCGCTCATGCAACGGATTGCAATCGGCATCGCGACTGCGATCCTCGGCTGGGGCTTCGCCTCGGCCGGCTACGTTCCGAACGTGCAGCAGAGCGCGGCAACCTTGGCGAGCATGCGAATGACGGTTGCGCTTGCGCCGCTTTTCTTCCTTGCACTTTCGTGCATCGCGATGGCGCTGAACCCGCTCGGCCGCCGTTCGAGCCAGTCGCCCGAGGTGGCCGGCGCGACAGCTTCTTAAGCGACCAGGTCGAAGTTGCCGTGGACCCCCTCGGCCTCGGCCGAGGGTGCGATCCAGATGTCGAACGAGCCGGGTTCGACGACCGGCTTGTCCTGGAGTCCATAGAAAGCAAGGTCGCCTGCGTTCAGCGTGAATCGCACGACTTCCGACTGGCCTGGCGCCAATGCGATCTTCCGGAACGCCTTCAATTCGCGCACCGGCCTGGTGATGCTCGCAACGCGGTCGTGAATGTAGAGCTGGACGACCTCCTCGGCCGCGCGAGCGCCGTGGTTCGTGATCGTCGCCGAGACCTGGAGGCTGCCGTTCATCGGCATTGTCGGAGCGCTGAGCGTGAGCGCGGCATAATCGATCTTGCCGTAGGTCAGGCCGTGACCGAACGGATAGCGGGCACTGTTCGGAATACCTCGGAAATGCGCCTTGTACGGCTGCAATTCGCCCGGCGGGTTCGGCCGGCCAGTAGGCTTGTGCGCATAATAATAAGGTTCCTGACCCGACTTCCACGGGAAGCTCGCGGGAAGGCGGCCAGACGGACCAACGGCGCCGAACAGCACGTCGGCGATGGCACTGCCGGTCTCGGTTCCGAGGAACCAGGTCGCAAGGATCGCAGAAGCGTTGGCGACCGCTCCCTCGAGCGCGAGCGCACGGCCATGTTTCAAGATTACCACCATCGGTTTCCCGAGTGCGGCAATCGCTTCAGCGAGTTCCTGCTGTGGTGGGGGGACGACGATCTCCGTGCGCGACTGCGCTTCGCCCGACATGCCCGCGCCTTCGCCGATCGCGAGCACGATGACGTCCGCCTGGCGTGCTGCAGCGACGGCTTGCTCGATCCCTCCGGCGAGCGGCGCTTCGACGCCTGAACCCTCAGCGACAATGACTGAAGCAGGATCCGCGATCGCGCCGCGAACGCCGGCGGCGAGGTCGATCGACTTGGCATCGTCGCCATAGACCACCCACGGTCCGACGAGGTCGTGCTGTCCCGCCGCGAACGGGCCGATCAGCGCGATGCGCTTGCCCGACCTGGGGAGGGGTAAGAGGTCGCCTTCGTTCTTCAGCATGACGATGGCCTTGCGCCCGGCCTCGCGAGCGAGCGCGCGCGTCCTTGGGAGCATCGAGCGCGCAGCCTCGCGCTTCTCGTCGATGCGGCGGAAGGGGTCGTCGAACAGTCCGAGCATCGCCTTCAAGGCGAGGACGCGGCGCACGGACTGGTTGAGCGTTGTCTCTGGCACCTCGCCGCCGCGCACGAGGTCGGGCAAATATTTGCGGTAGAGGCCGCTCTGCATGCTCATGTCGACGCCGGCGAGGAAGGCGAGCTTTGCCGCATCGCGCCCGTCCCTGGCATAGCCGCCGAGGATCATCTCCTCATCGCCAGTATAGTCGGAAACGACGAACCCCTCGAAACCCCACTCGCCGCGGAGCAGGTCGGTCATGAGCCAGTGGTTCCCCGTCGAGGGCACGCCGTTGATTTCGTTGAACGAGGCCATCGCCGATAGCGCGCCGGCGTCGAACCCCGCCTTGTACGGCTGCAAATAGACTTCCCTGAGGCGCCGCTCGGAGATGTCGACGACATTGTAGTCGAGCCCCAATTCGGCCGCGCCGTAGGCTGCGAAATGCTTGATGCAGGCGAGCATATGCTCGGCCGACTTGAGGTCCGCGCCCTGGAAACCCTGGACCCGCGCGGCGGCAAACAACTGGCCAAGGAGCGGATCCTCGCCGCCGCCTTCGACCCCGCGTCCCCAGCGCTGGTCCCTGGCGACATCGACCATCGGCGAGAACGTCCAGTCGATCCCCGCTCCAGACGCTTCGAAGGCTGCCGCCTCCGCCGTCCGCCGCGCGAGGTCCGGCTCGAAGCTCGCAACCTCTGCCAGCGGCACCGGGAATATCGTGCGATGGCCATGAATGATGTCGGCGGCAAAGATCAGCGGGATCTTCATGCGCGATTGCTTCATCGCGGCGCCCTGGAGGATCCCCGCCATCCGCGCGCCGTTCCCGTTAAAGACGCCGGTCAGCTGACCCTGGCGCGCCTCGTTCACTTGCTGGTCGAAGTCCGAACCGCTGCCCGGCGGATTGAGGCTGAGCGCTGCGCCGCCGCCCCACGCCGATGCCATCAGCTGCAGCTGACCTGCCTTTTCTTCGAGGGTCATCTTGCCGATCAGCGGGTCGACGAAGCTTGGAACTGCGACCCTGCCGACGGCCTCAAGGAGCGCGCGCGCAGGGCTTGCGAGCCAGGCCGCGGCGGCCCCGGCGCTCATCAGCACGGCGCGCCTTGAAATGCGCGTGTCCAGCATGAACTCTCCCCTCAACCGTGCACGGACCGAGCGCAACCGCCATTATAACAGCACGAATTTTTCGTGCACTTGACCATCTGTGTAACCGGTT
>CAVYAH010000030.1:0-13575 GCA_963766415.1 uncultured Alphaproteobacteria bacterium
ACTTGGGATTGTCCTAGTGGTATCATATGGTCCCGCAGCCAATGGAAACCGGGCGGCGCCGGCAATGCCGCGCTGCGGGCTACACGTTTGAGGTGGTTCATGACGGAGGAGCGCAGGGAACGAATCCGCCAACTGTTCGCCGAAGCGCAGAAACAGCCCTCGTCCCGACCGAAGCGCCTTTCTGATCCGAAGCTGCGGAACAGATCACGACCTTTTGGCAGAGGTCGAATCGCTCCTGGCGGAAGCAAACAGCACCAAGACCTCGATCTTAGGCCTGCGGGTCAGAAGGAGCGAGCACCCGGCCGCAGCGCAGCCATTCGAGCCCGGCATTGCGGCGCCGGGGAATCCAAGCCTGGCAGGAACCCGCCTGAAGCAACGCTACGTGCTCCAACGGGAGCTTGGGCGCGGCGGTTTCGGTGTGGTGTACCTGGCCGCGGATGTACAGCAACTGCTCGCCAGGCAGGTGGTTGTCAAAATCATGCTGAATGCCACCCCCGATCTTTGGGAGCGGAGGAAATTCCGCGACGAGATCGAGGCATTGGCGCGCCTCAATCACCCCGGCATCGTCTCGGTATTAGATTCGGGAGAAACGGAAGAGGGGCGGCCGTTTCTGGCGATGGAATACGTCGAGGGCACACCGCTTCGCGCCTTGATACGGCCCCGGGGCATGGAACTCGAGAGAGTGGCCGACCTGATGCGCCAGATCGGAGGGGCTCTCGGCGCCGCCCACCGGAAAGGCATCTGGCAGGAGTCCGCGATCTGAAACCTGCTGCGCGCGCGCGCGATCGAGAATCTTGCGTATTGCGTCGGCGTCAATCGCGTCGGCGTCGACGGCAACGATCTGCACTATGCGGGCGACAGCGGCGCGTTCGATTTTCTCGGCCAGCCGCTGGTCGAGCTTGGCGCGCAGGAGCAGGTCGTGACCGTGACGCTCGATCCCGCGGCGCTCGCTGCACATCGCGAGCGGTTTCCGGCGTGGATGGATGCGGACGAGTTCGAGATTGCGGGTCTAGATCAATCCGCGCGGTGAGTCTGCTTCCCTCATCCCGGCGAAAGCCGGGATCCATTTTGATCTTGCGGGAAAGCAGATGGATCCCGGCTTTCGCCGGGATGACGAATGTCGGTTCGACGCCAGTGGGAGACGCGCCATTGCGTCAAACAAGATCGCGATCCCAATACGGCTCCGGCCCGAACCGCTCGACCAGAAAATCAATCAACCGCCGCGTCTTCGCCGGCAGCGTGCGCGTATGCGGATACACCGCGTACACCGCAAGCGACGGCAGCGTCCAGTGCCGGCAGAATGCGCCGCAGCCGTCCGCTGCGCAGATAGTCGGCGACGATGAAAGTCGGCAGCCGCGCGATGCCCATGCCGGCCGCGGCGGCGGCGGCGATGAAATCGCCGTTGTTGACCGCGAGGCGCGCGTGCGCCGGCACCGACGTCGTCAAGCCGTCGCGTTCGAATTCCCAGGCTTCGCTGTTCGGCGTCAGCGTGTAGCGCAGGCATTCGTGGCGCGCGAGATCGGCCGGCACTTCGGGCTCGCCGCGCGCGGCGAGGTACGCGGGCGATGCAATCGCGACCATGCGGCACGGCGCGATCTTGCGCGCCATCAGCGACGAGTCGGCGAGCTGCGAAATGCGGATCGCGACGTCGAAACCCTCTTCGACGAGATCGACGCGGCGATCGTTGAGATTGAGATCGAGCTCGACGCGCGGATGCAGGCGCTGGAATTCCGCAAGCGCGGGCGCGAGGTGCACGGTCGAAAACGGAATCGGCGCGCTGACGCGCAATCGTCCGCGCGGATCGACCTGCAGCTCGGTCGCCTCGGCTTCGGCTTCGGCGAGCCGCGCCGAGCACGTCGCTGACGCGCTGGTAATAATTCTGCCCGGATTCGGTGAGGCTGAGCCGGCGCGTCGTGCGATTCAACAGGCGCACGCCGAGCGTGTCTTCGAGGTTCTGGATCAGCTTGCTGGCGAGCGCGCGCGAAATGCCGAGCTGCTCGGCCGCCGCGGTGAAACTGCCGGTGTCGACGACGCGCGTGAACAACTGCATGGCTTGCAGCTTGTCCATGGCGTCAGCCCGGCAGGATCGCGAGCACCGCTTCGGGCGGCCGGCCGATCGCGGCCTTGCCGCCGACGACGACGATCGGGCGCTGCAGCAGGCGCGGATGCGCGGCGATCGCCGCGATGAGCTGCTCGCGCGTGCGCCCGGGATCGGCGAGGCCGAGCGCGGCGTACTCGTCTTCGTCCTTGCGCATCACCTCGCGCGGCTCGACGCCGAGCATGTGCGAGCAGTCGTCTCGATCTCGGCGATCGTCGGCGGCGTTTCGAGATAGTTGACGACGCGCGGCGCGAAACCGCGCGCGATCAGAAGATCGAGCGTCGCACGCGATTTCGAGCAGCGCGGATTGTGATAGATCGTCGGTTGGCGCATGTCCGTCGAGCCTGTCAGCTCGACAGACTTTGCCGCTTTCGCGCCGCTCAGGCAATGCGTGCGGGCACCACACCCAGAAGTCCGCCGGAACAACATCGCGAAGCGTTTGAAGGACGCACAGAATACCGCCGCCGATGCTGACGACGTTCAACGACGTCGACATGAGCGCCGTCATCGACGCGCGCAGCCGCTACAAGGATTTGTTCGAGAAGAAGCACGGCATCCGCCTCGGCTTCATGGCCTTCTTCGTGAAGGCCTGCGCGCTCGCAGCCAAGGACGTGCCGTCGGTCAATGCCAGTCTCGAGGGCGACGAGATCGTCTACCACGACTATCTCGACGTATCGGTTGCGGTGTCGGCGCCGAAAGGCCTGGTCGTCCCGGTCGTCCGCAATGCGGACCGGATGAGCTTTGCTGAAATCGAAAAGACGATCGCCGAATATGGCAAGAAAGCGAAAGAGGGCACGCTCACCGTCGATGAGATGAGCGGCGGCACCTTCACTATCTCGAACGGCGGCGTGTTCGGCTCTCTGCTCTCGACCCCGATCATCAACCCGCCGCAGTCGGCGGTGCTCGGCATGCACCGGATCGAGGAGCGGCCGGTGGTGAAGGATGGCCAGATCGTCGCCCGCCCGATGATGTACCTCGCGCTCTCCTACGATCACCGGATCATCGATGGCCGCGAAGCGGTGACCTTCCTGGTCCGCGTCAAGGAAGCGATCGAGGTTCCGACGCGGCTCCTGATCGACCTGTAGGTGGCGCGGATGCTGGCGAGGGACTAGCGGCGCTGGCCCTGTGCGCGCTGCTCGGCGGCTGCGGCGGGCCCAAGAAATCGTTCGACGACAGCTTCAACAAAAATTTCCACGAGAAGTTCGTCGCGTCCTGCGTGAAGTCAGCGACTGCTTCCGGCGTTGCGCAGGACCTCGCTGGAAAGCTGTGTGCATGCGCTTCGGACAAGGTCAAAGAGCGTTACTCGGTGCGCGAGAAGATGAACCTCAAGGATGAGCAGCTGAGGCCGATCCTTGAGGAGTGCAGGGCAAGCGTTCCGGGCTGACCGCCTAGATAAACCCACTTCGCCCACCTATGTCGCCCGCCAACCGGAAGAGAGAAATGGCTGACAATTACGATTTCGACGTCCTTGTGATCGGCGCCGGTCCCGGCGGCTACGTTGCCGCGATCCGGGCTGCGCAGCTGGGCCTGAAGACCGGCTGCGCCGAGAGCCGCGAGACATTGGGCGGCACCTGTCTCAACGTCGGCTGCATCCCGTCCAAGGCGTTGCTTCACGCTTCCGAGCTGTTCGACGAAGCCGCGCATGGAACGCTCGCCAAATGGGGCATCAAGACCAGCGGCGTCGAGGTCGACCTCGACACGATGCACGCCAGTCGTATCGAGGCGGTGAAAGGCCTCACTCAGGGCGTCGAGTTCCTGTTCAAGAAGAACAAGATCGAATGGTTGAAGGGCCGCGCAAGCTTCGAGAGCGCCGACACGGTCAAGGTGGGTGACCGCACCGTCCGCGCCAAGAACATCGTCATCGCGACCGGTTCGTCAGTGACCGAGCTGTCCGGCATCACCATCGACCAGGAGCGGATCGTCGATTTCACTGGCGCTCTCGAATTGCCGCAGGTGCCCAAGCGCATGGTCGTGATCGGCGGCGGCGTCATTGGCCTCGAGCTCGGTTCCGTCTGGCGGCGACTGGGCACTGAGGTCATTGTCGTCGAATTCCTCGACCAGATCCTTCCCGGCTTCGACGGCGACGTCCGCAAGGAAGCCAACAAGATCTTCAAGAAGCAGGGTTTCGAGTTCCGACTTTCGACCAAGGTGACCAAGGCCGAGCGCAAGGGCGACACGGTCACCCTTACCGTCGAGCCGGCCGCTGGCGGCGCATCCGAAACCATCGAAGCGGATGTCGTCCTCGTTTCGATCGGGCGCAGGCCGAACACCGACGGTCTCGCGCTCGACAAGGCGGGCCTTGAGACCAACCAGCGCGGCCAGATCGAGACCGACCACGACTTCCGCACCAAGGTGCCGGGGATATGGGCGATCGGCGACGTTATTCCCGGACCGATGCTCGCCCACAAGGCCGAGGATGAAGGCATCGCCGTCGCCGAGAACATCGCCGGCCTGACCGGCATCGTGAACCACGATGCCATTCCCTCGGTCGTCTACACCATGCCCGAGATCGCCGGCGTCGGCCTCACCGAGGAAGAGGCGAAAAAGGGCGGCGAGGTGAAGGTCGGCAAGTTCCCGATGCTCGCCAACAGCCGCGCCAAGACCAACCGCGAGCCCGACGGCTTTGTGAAAGTCATCGCCGACGCGAAGAGCGACCGCGTTCTCGGCGTCTGGATGATCGCATCGGTCGCCGGCACCATGATCGCCCAGGCCGTCCAGGCGATGGAATTCGGCGCGACGAGCGAGGATATTGCCTACACCTGTCACGCTCACCCGACGCACAGCGAAGCGCTGAAGGAAGCAGCGATGGCGGTGACCGGGAAGCCAATCCACATCTGATGCGTTGCGCTTCGCGGGTGGCGAAGCTGCATCACCAATGGAAGGTCTTGCCGCTCGACGATGGTATCGTCACCGTCGAGGGTGATAACGGGCCAGGGCACCTCATCCCGTCGCACGGCGACATTCTCGAGCATCCTTCATGGCCGCTTCGTCAGATTGCAAAGAGCCTGACCTAGATTGGCGAAGCTTGCTATCATTCGAGCATGATCGCCCTCGCGTTCCTGGTTGCCCTGCAGGCGGTGGCGGGGCCGCCAGACCTCACCGCGTTCAAGCCGTTCCTCGGCGCTTGCTGGCGAGCCGACTTCAGCGCCAGGGTGCAAGACACGCATTGCTTCGAAACGATGTACGGCGGGGCCCATATTCGCGATCGCCACGAGGTCCGGGACGATGGGAAAATCATCTACGCCGGCGAGACCATCTACAGCGCCGATGGACCCGACCTGATATTCACCTACGTCAATTCGCTGGGCGGAGTTGGGCAAGGCAAGGTCGGCACCGCCGATAACATGTTCGGCTTCACGGGAAGCATGCGGCCCTCACCGGACAAGCCCGAGCAGGAGATCGACTCCGAATGGCGGCTCATTGACGCCGACCATTACGAAGTGCGCTCTCTCATCCCTCCAAAGAGCGGCCAGCCGGACAAGCCGCTGACGTTCGCTCGGGTCACTAAGGCGAAGCCGAAATAAGGGGTTCGGCTGGCACGATCGTGCGGGGCGCCAGGTCTCGCTGCCAGCGGCCGACGTCGACCCACTGCCCAAATTTGAACCCGACTCCGCGTTCGACGCCCGACAGCGCAAAGCCGAACTTCTCGTGGAGCACGACGCTCGCTTCATTGGGGAGCGCAATTCCCGCGATTGCAGTGACGAAGCCCTGCCGTTCAAGCAGGTCGAGATGCGCGGCGAGCAGCTTTCTGCCGATGCCACGCCCCCGCGCGCCGGTTTCGAGGTAAATCCCGGTTTCCACGCTCCACCGGTAGGCGGCGCGATTTCGCATTGGCGAGGTCGACGCATAGCCAAGCACGCGCCCATCTTCTTCTGCGACGAGCCAGGGATGGATCGGATTCCCCATCCGCGCGGCGATTCCCGCCGTGTCGGGAGGGATCTCCTCAAACGTGAAATGGCTCCGTTCGACATAGGGTCGGTAGATCGCTGCGATCGCCGCCGCATCGCCAGCACCAGCCAGTCGAATCGCCGCCGTCATCGGCGCCGGCTGATACAGCAGAACCGCTGCGCGGTTGCGGCGATATGTTCACCGTTCCAAGCAGCTGATTAGGTCAGCCAGTCCTTTAGCAGCTCAAACAGGCTGAGATCGCGCCTGTCGAGCCGTGCCGGTGCGACCGCCGGACAAGAAAGACAGCGCGCCTGGATGCTCGGCCCAGCGAGGATCGACCGCACTTCGGTCAGCATCGAGGCAATTTGCTGCTGCGGCGCACGGCCGAGGGACGCGAACGCATCCTCCGGCACCGCATTATTGTCATTATGCTCGCTCGCGAGCGCCTCGAGCAGCTGCTGCTTGAAGCTCTTGGGTGGCTCGAGGTAGCGGACACGCCGCTCGTTCCCGAGACCGGCGAGCTGAGCCGCCTTCGCCACGGCATCGTCAATTCCTCCAAAGCCGTCGACCAGGCCCAGTTGATGTGCAGTACCGCCGTCCCAGACACGTCCCTGCGCGATCTGGTCGACTTGCTGCGGTGTCTTGTGCCGCGCCTCGGCGACGATCCCGAGAAAGCGGCCGTACATCGAATTGACGCCAGTCTGGAGCAGTTGTCCGGCTTCGGGCGAGGGACCCTTGAACAAGTCCGGCTCGCCCGAAAGCGGAGTCGTCTTCACGCCGTCCGCGCCAATCCCCAGCTTCTGCAATGTGCCCTGGAAGCTCGGCAGAATCCCGAACACGCCGATCGATCCTGTGATCGTCGAGGGCTCGGCATAAATGAAATCGCCCGGCGTCGAGACCCAATAGCCGCCGGACGCCGCGACGCTGCCCATCGACACGACGATCGGAATCTTGTCGGCCTTGGCCTGCAGAAGCGCCTGCCGGATGCGTTCCGAGGCGAGCACCGACCCGCCGGGGCTGTCCACCCGAACGACGAGCGCCTTGATGCCATCGTCGATCCCGTCCTCGATTTCCTTCGCGATCGTGTCGCCTCCGGCGGTGCCGGGGCCGGCCCTGCCGTCCACGATCATGCCGGCGATGGTGACGATCCCGATCGGGCCCTTCGGGTTCGCCTCGACGACGTCGGAGACGTAGGAGCCAAGCTTGATGCGGGCGAAGCTGGTCGACTTCTTGCCGTCTTTTCCGCCCTTGCCTCCAAGCTCGGCGAGGCGCTGTTCGAACTCGCGGCGGCTGCCGATCCGATCGATGAAACCGTTGGCGAGCGCTGCCTTGGCCATATCGCCGCCCGCCGCCGCGACCGCGGCGTTCATGTCTTTCAGGAACAGGTCGACGTTCGCCTTTGGCCGGTCCTGCTTCACATGGGCCCGCCAACTTTCCAGCTCAGCCTGGTCGAGCGCCGTGTAATTCTGCTTGGCCTGCAGGCGACATGTCGTTGCGGATGAAGGGCTCGACCGCCGATTTGTAGCTTCCGACGCGATAGACGTTCGCAGTCACGCCGAGCTTGTCGAGAAGGCCCTTGTAATAGAGATTGCTGCCACCCGGGCCGGCGATCAGCACGGCGCCCAGCGGGTTCAGCCAGATTTCCGAGGCCGCTGAAGCGAGCTCGTAGCTGTCGTCCGTGTAACCGACGCCGTAAGCGATCACCGGCTTGCCGGCGGCGCGAACCCGCTTCACCGCGTCGGCGAGATCGCCGATCGTCGTCTGTCCGCCACCGGTAGAAACCATCGAGGTCGAGCGCGACGGCTTTAACTCTCGTATCGTCCTTCGCCTTGTCGAGTGCCTCGACGAGGTCGCGAAGGCGATATTCGCCGGATCCGGTTGGCGCCGGCAATGTCCGACCACTGCGCGCGCGAGGGCTGCTCGACGACGCTGCCGTTGAGGTCGAGGTCGAGGACACCCTCCCTGACCGGCGCCGGGCGTGCCGAGAGCGCGCTGTAGAGTGCGCCGAAGAAGAACAGGATCAGGAGCATCAGGACGAGCGCGTCCTTGATCCCGACCAGCAGATTTCCAGATTGCGCGCACGAACTTCATGGAAGGCCTCTAGCGTCAGTTTGACGCTTGCTAGCAGGAGCGGGCGCGGCCAACCTTTTCCTGAATTGCGATAGCTTACGGAAGCGAGTTGCTCCGCACCGGCGCGCTTGTCGAGCAGACCGATCAGGATGGCCAATTCAAATCCGGGTCTGGCCGGAATGTTTGGCTTCCACGGGTTGGAGGGCGGCCTCGACCGCCGTGCGGTCCTCGCCAGTCGACACACGGATTGGGCGCGGGGTCCTGCAGCTTGGCCAGCTACGCAAACCTGCGGCGATCATGAGCTTGCCTGGGACGGGAGCTGCTGGCAAGGACGGTGCATGGATGCAGCGGCGAGACCCCTTGCGGCGGACCGCAACGCTGGTTCGACGAGCTCCGCGCGACCCTGGCGCTCGCCTGGCCGCTGATCCTTGCCAACGTCACGCAGCAGGTGATCCAGGCGACCGACGTGCTGCTGATGGGCCGCCTCGGGTCGAGCTCAGCTCGCCGCCGCGACGCTCGCGCTCAACCTGACCTTCACCTTCAACCTCTTGTTGCTGGGCCTGCTGATCGCCTCGTCGCCGATGATGGCGACCGCGCTTGGCCAGCGCTCCAACGCCGTTCGTGACGTCCGGCGGACGTTTCGCGCAGGCCTGTGGCTGCTGGTCATTCGCGCTGCCGCCTTATTGGCTCGTGCTGTGGAACGTCGGCACCTTCATGCGCTTGTTCGGAGAATCCGGCGAGCTCGCGCGGCAGGGACAGACGTTCCTGCGCGCCTACATGTGGTGCACGGCGCCCTGGCTGCTCTTCCAGCTCCTGCGCAATTTCGTCGCCGCGCTCGAGCGGCCGCGCGTGGTTCTGTGGCTCAGCCTTCGGCGGAATTGGCGCTCAACGCGCTTCTCAGCTGGTCGCTGATCTTCGGCCATTTCGGGCTGCCGGCGCTGGGTCTTCCCGGCGGCGGCCTTGGCAGCACGCTCACCTGGTTCATCCTTTGCGCTCGCGCTGATCGCGGTTACCTCGCTCGGCAGCAGGTTCAGGCGATTCCACCTGTTCGGTCACTTGTGGCGCTTCGATCCGGCAGCGCACGATGGCGATGGTGCGGCTCGGCTGGCCGATCGGCGTCACCATGGCGCTCGAAATGGGCGTGTTCGCGCTCGCCGCTTTTTTCATGGGCTGGATCGGCGCGCCGGCGGTCGCTGCGCATGCGGTCGCTCTGCAGATCGCGGCGCTGACCTTCATGGTGCCGCTCGGCCTCGGCCAGGCGGCGACGGTGCGGGTCGGCCTGGCGCTCGGCCGCGGCGACGAGGCGGGCATTACTCGCTCGGGCTGGACCGCATGGGTCATCGGCGTCGGCTTCATGGGCGCAATGGCGCTCGTCATGTGGATTGTCCCGCGCCAGCTGGTCACCTTGTTCCTCACGGATGTTCCGGCGAACGCGACAGTCATCGGTCTTGCCGTCAGCTTCCTGCGCGTCGCGGCCGCCTTCCAGCTGGTCGACGGCGCGCAGGTCATCGGCGCGGGCATGCTGCGCGGCCTTCACGACACCCGCTGGCCCCTGCTCTTCGCGCTGGTCGGCTATTGGGTCGTCGGGCTCGGCATCGGCAGCTGGCTGGCCTTTGGTCGCCGACTGGAAAGGCGTCGGCATCTGGGTCGGGCTGGCAAGCGGTCTCGCCGCGGTCGCGCGTACTGATGCTTGCCCGCTGGATTGATGCGCGACCGGCTCGGCCTGACCCGCGCCGCGCACAGCTAGCAACAAAAGCCTTGAGCTGACCCGTTGACGGATGAACGGCGCACAACCATATGCGCGCCATCGCTGGCACTCTCATTGCGGAGAGTGCCAACGGCAAGTTCAACCTAGAGAGAAGAAGAGAGGGTTCAGACCCATGGGTTTCAGGCCGCTTCATGACCGCGTCCTCGTCCGCCGCGTCGAGGCCGACGAAAAGACTGCCGGCGGGATCATCATTCCCGATACGGCGAAGGAAAAGCCGCAGGAGGGCGAAGTCGTCGCCGTTGGCGCCGGCTCCAAGCGAGGACGGCAAGATCACGCCGCTCGACGTCAAGGCCGGCGACAAGATCCTGTTCGGCAAATGGTCGGGCACCGAAGTGAAGATCGACGGTGAAGACCTGATCATCATGAAGGAAAGCGACATCCTCGGGATCGTCGGCTGACCTCGGATCGAGCGCTAACTTTACGGAGATGGCGCTCTACTGTCGACAAATTAGTGATTTCAGAGATACGGAAAGGGTAGCCAGATGGCAGCCAAGGACGTGAAATTCAGCCGCGATGCGCGTGAGCGCATCCTTCGCGGCGTCGACATCCTCGCCAATGCGGTCAAGGTGACGCTCGGCCCCAAGGGCCGCAACGTCGTCATCGAGAAGAGCTTCGGCGCTCCGCGCATCACCAAGGACGGCGTCACCGTCGCCAAGGAGATCGAGCTCAAGGACAAGTTCGAGAACATGGGCGCGCAGATGGTGCGCGAGGTGGCCTCGAAGACCAACGACATCGCCGGTGACGGCACGACCACGGCGACGGTTCTCGCCCAGGCGATCGTTCGCGAGGGCATGAAGTCGGTTGCGGCCGGAATGAACCCGATGGACCTCAAGCGCGGCATCGACATCGCCGTCCAGAAGGTCGTCGCTGACCTCAAGGATCGGTCGAAGGACGTGTCGGGCAGCCAGGAGATCGCCCAGGTCGGGATCATCTCGGCCAACGGCGACCGTGAAGTCGGCGAGAAGATCGCCGAGGCGATGGAAAAGGTCGGCAAGGAAGGCGTGATCACCGTCGAGGAGGCCAAGGGCCTCGAGTTCGAGCTCGACGTCGTCGAGGGCATGCAGTTCGATCGTGGATATCTTTCGCCTACTTCATCACCAACCCGGAGAAGATGCAGGTCGAGCTTTCGGATCCGTACATCCTGATCCACGAGAAGAAGCTGTCGAACCTCCAGGCGATGCTCCCGATCCTCGAGGCGGTGGTCCAGACCGGCCGTCCGCTGCTGATCATTGCCGAGGACATCGAGGGCGAGGCGCTGGCGACGCTGGTCGTCAACAAGCTGCGCGGCGGCCTCAAGGTCGCTGCGGTGAAGGCGCCAGGCTTCGGCGATCGCCGCAAGGCGATGCTCGAGGATATCGCCATCCTCACCGGCGGCGAGATGATCAGCGAGGATCTCGGCATCAAGCTCGAGACCGTCACGCTGAACATGCTCGGCCAGGCCAAGCGCGTCACGATCGACAAGGACAACACGACGATCGTCGACGGCAACGGTACTGGAGAATCATCGAGGGCCGCGTCGGCGCCATCCGTCAGCAGATCGATACCACGACGTCGATTACGACCGTGAGAAGCTGCAGGAGCGGCTGGCGAAGCTTGCTGGCGGCGTTGCGGTGATCAAGGTCGGCGGTGCGTCCGAGATCGAGGTGAAGGAGCGCAAGGACCGCGTCGACGACGCGCTCCACGCGACCCGCGCCGCGGTCGAGGAAGGCATCGTTCCAGGCGGCGGTACAGCGCTGCTTTATGCCACCAAGGCGCTCGAGGGCCTCAAGGGCGAGAACGACGACCAGACCCGCGGCATCGACATCATCCGCAAGGCGCTCCAGTCGCCGGTGCGGCAGATTGCCGAGAACGCCGGGCACGACGGCGCGGTTGTCGCCGGCAAGCTGATCGATGCCGCGATGCGACGCTCGGCTTCAACGCCCAGACCGAGGTATATGAGAACCTCGTCCAGGCAGGCGTGATCGACCCGACCAAGGTCGTTCGCGCTGCGCTGCAGGACGCGGCGTCGGTCGCCGGCCTCCTGATCACCACCGAGGCGACGATTGCCGAGCTGCCGGACGACAAGCCGGCTCGGCGATGGCCGGCGGCGGCATGGGCGGAATGGACTTCTAAGTCCGCTCAGTTAGATGAATTGGAGGGGCTGGAGGCATTCGCTTCCGGCCCCTCTTCATTTTGCGCCATGTCGTTGAGCATGTCCTCGGCTTCATTGAGCTGAGCGGACTGCTCTGCCGTCGGCGCCGACGGCTGCTCCCGATGGTGGCAGGCCGAAATGAACAAGAGGCCAATCAGCAGAATTCGGCGCATGGATGGCCATTAGCACGAAAGTTCAGAGCAAGTCCCGGCTCAACTCTTCATGAACGATCGGCTCCTTTAGTGCGGGATCCGGTCGCCAGCACGGCTCCCCGACTACACAAGAAAAGGGACCTAATATACGTAGCTAGCCGGCGACGTTAGCCTTCCACACCAAATGATAACGGATATGAGTGCGAAGCATCTGCACAGCTACGTCAACCCATGGCCGCTCAGGCGCGGGCAATTGTGAACGCGCTAGCCAAAGTCGGCATCGCGCGCTGATCGACGAAGCAACCGGCTATCAAACCGAACGCAGTCCCGACGCCCTTCGCTTGCTCGTTGAAGCCTACATCGAGAAGGAGAAGCGAGGCTCGAAAAGTTGCGGGAGCAGCGCCAAGAGGTGCTGACCATGCTAAAGCTATCAGACGATATCGATACTTCAAACGGCTCTACGAGAAGCGCTTCGGGCCGATGGATGCCCAGTGGAGTTTCTTCTTCCAAGACGAACGGCGGCACTGACCTTGTTAGGCCTGTAGAAGAATGGGCTCTCCGACTTCGTGACCCTGGGTTCGAACGGTAATTTCCACCTCTGCGTGAAGGTTTGTGATCGCCTTCATCAGTCGGGTTGCGCTGAAATCGCGGAAGCGACCGCGAAGAACCCGCGAAAGATCGCCCTGGCTGATGCCGGTCAGCTCTGCTGCCGCAGCTTGGGTGAGGCGCAGTTCTTTCATGATAACCGCCAGCTTTGAGACAAGGCCAGCCTTCAGCTTATGATCCTCGGCTTCTGGGATGCCGAGGTCAGCGAAAACGTTACCGCTGCTGCGCTCATAATCGAGCTTAGCCATTTTCGTTCTCCTTCTGCCAGTCGGCATAAATCTTCTCTGCCAGCTTCAACCTGGATCTGATCTTCTCGATATCCGGCTTTGGCGTTTCGGCACCCTTCTTCGACTTCTTCTGAAACGCATGGACACAAAAAACCGCGTCCTCAAATTTGAGCGTGTAAACTGCTCGATACGTGTCGCCGTCAAAGTCCTCTACAACCTCAAAAACTCCGTTCCCGAAGCCCCGCAGCTGCTTGGCATCTGGATGCTGACCGCCCTGCTGGGCCAGGCCTAACGCGTAGCCAAACATCATCACTTCGTCGGGGAGCGCCAGTAAGTCCCTCTTACTCGACGCAACCCAGAACAGCGGCTTCTCGTCACTCGCCACCGCACCAATATGGTGGAACCGACATAATACGTCAATCGCTAACTTTAGATGAACAGCTAGGGGCGGCTAGCTACGCATATAGGTCCCAAAAAAAGGGCCGCTTTTAAGCGGCCCTTCCCATTTCAGCTCCGTGAAAGAGCTAATTAGTTGGTCGTCGCGTTCTTCGACCGCCTTGCTTGCATTCGACACGGCGTTACCGGCCGAATTCACCTCGTTGCTCGCGCCGTTGAGCGCTGCATCGGCGGCGTTG
>CAVYAH010000031.1:0-24287 GCA_963766415.1 uncultured Alphaproteobacteria bacterium
GCCGCGGCGTTCGACAAGGTCTACGAGCAGTACAAGCTCGCGCCCGAGGTCACTCGCCGGCGCATGTACTACGAGACGATGGAGCAGGTGCTCTCCAAGGTCGACAAGACGGTCATCGAGGCGCCTGGAGTAACTCCATATCTTCCCCTTCCCGAGGTCAAGAAGGGCCAACGGCAAGAGGAGCGGCAGCAATGACCGACTTCATCCGCCGCCGGCCGCTCCTGTCAGCCTTCATCGGCGTCATCATTCTCGTGGTGCTGCTCGGCAGCTTCCCGATCGTTCCTGAAACGAAGCAGGCGGTCGTCGTCCGCTTTGGCAAGCCCGAACGGATCCTTAATCGTTTTGAGCCCGGAAGGCCGATCGGCACGGCGGGGGCTGGTCTCTCGTACCGCATCCCGTTCGTCGACCAGATCGTCTGGATCGACAAACGCGTGCTTGCGGTGGACATGGAGCCGCAGCCTGTCCTTTCGACCGATCAGCGCAGGTTGATGGTCGACGCATTCGCGCGCTACAGGATCACGGACCCGCTCCTCATGTACATTCGCTCGACGAGCGAGGAGAATTCGCGGAGCCAGCTCCAGACCATCCTTCGGTCCGAAGTGCGGAACGAGCTCGGGTAAGCAGCCTTTCTCGGCGCTCCTGTCGCCGGAACGCCAGGGCGTGATGGACGACGTGCGCACATCGCTCAATGTCCAGGCGGCGAAGTTCGGCGTCGACGTGATCGACGTTCGCATCAAGAAGACCGACCTGCCTGACGGAGCGCCGTTGCAGTCCGCCTTCGAAAGCATGCGCACAGCGCGTTTGCAGGAGGCTCGGTCGATCCGCGCTCAGGGCGCCAAGCAGGCGCAGATCATCCGTGCACAGGCGGACGCGGACGCTTCGAAGACCTATGCCGCAAGCTTCGGCAAGGACCCGCAATTCTACGACTTTTACCGTGCCATGCAGTCCTACCTGACGACCTTCGTCGGTGACGGTCAGGATAAACCCGCACCGACGAACATCATTCTGTCGCCGCAGAATGACTATTTGAAGGAATTCACTGGACACACCAAGTGAACTGGCCCGTTCAAATGGCGTTAAGCAGCTAGGGACATTACCGCCCTTGCGTCTCACACCAAATGATGGAGAATCGATGCGCTCGAAGGAGTCCGGAAAAGTGCGCTATGCCTACGGGGTCGCCATGGCCCTGCTGCTCGGGGGAACGGCTTTCTCTCTCGCCACGGGGCAGGCGGGCGCACAGGTGGCGCAAAACGCGCCCGGTACTTCGGCGCTCGCGCCGCGGCCAGGTGCACCAATGTCGTTCGCCGACCTGGTCGCGAAGCTGCAGCCCGCGGTGGTGAACATTTCGACCAAGCAGCGCGTGCCCGTGCGCTCCCAGGCCGATCCGTTCGAGCAATTCTTCCGGCAGTTCGACCCGACTCAGCCGCAGGGCAACAATCAGGGCGACAGCAGCGGCAGCGGCAGCGCCGGCGGCGCCGGCGGCGGCAGTAGCGGCGCCCAGCCGCGCACTCGTGAGGCGGGCTCGCTCGGCTCCGGCTTCATCATCTCGCCGGACGGCTACATCGTCACGAACAACCACCTCATCCAAGGCCTTACCGGTACCGGAACGGTCGATACCGTCACGGTAACGACCACCGATCGCAGGGAGTATACGGCGCGCATCGTCGGCCGGGACGAAACTTCGGATCTCGCAGTCCTGAAGATCGACGGCCACAACCTGCCGTTCGTGCAGTGGGGCGACAGCACCAAGGCTCGGGTCGGCGACTGGGTGATCGCAATTGGTGATCCCTACGGCGTTGGAAGCACTGTCACCGCGGGTATCATCTCGGCGCTCCACCGGTCGATCACGAACGTCGGCGCCTACGACCGCTACATCCAGACCGACGCCGCCATCAACATGGGCAACAGCGGCGGTCCGATGTTCGATCTCAACGGCAACGTCATCGGCATCAATTCGGCCCTGATTTCACCCAACGGCGCGTCGGTCGGCATCGGCCTCGCCATCCCGGCGGAACTCGCCAAGCCCGTCGTCGATTCGCTGATGCGCGGCCAGCGGCCGCAGCGCGGCTACCTCGGCGTCGGGCTCCAGCCGGTCGACGAAGACCTCGCGCCCGCGCTCGGCATTCCCAAGGATACGGGCGAGCTCGTTCGCACGGTCGTCGCCGACGGTCCCGCCGCGCGCGCCGGGCTTCAGCAGGGCGACGTGATCGTGAAGGTCAACGGGGAATCGGTTACGCCCGACCAAACCGTTTCCTACCTGGTTGCGAACAGCAGGGTCGGCTCCAAGATCCCGCTCGAGGTCATCCGCAACGGCAAGCACGGAACTGTATATGTGACGCTTGCGGACCGGCCGACAGAGGAGGCGCTGAACAAGATCGCCGGCGGCGGCGACAGCGGCACCGATGGCGGTAGCGGCCCCGCTGCCCCCACTCCGCAGAAGGCGCTTGGCCTTTCGCTCGCGCAGATAACGCCCGAGCTGGCACGAGCCGCCAACCTTCCGGCAACCGCCCGCGGCGTGATCATCACGAGCGTCGACCCCAACTCCGATGCAGCCGAGCAGGGGCTCCAGCGCGGCGACCTCATCATGTCGGTCAACAACCAGCCGGTAACCAGTCCGGCCCAGGTGATTGCCGGCACTGAGGGAGCCCGAAAGTCCGGCCGCTCGAGCGTGCTCTTGCTAATCAAACGCGGCAACTCGCCGGAGGCTTTCGTCGCCGTAAGTGTGAAGTAAGGCTCGCTCGTCCTCCCACTTGCGCTGCAGCGGTAGCTGGGCAAAGGCGTGGGCTGGAGGCGAGCCATGGCGGACAGCAGCATCTTCATCGTGGGCGGGGGATCGGGCGGCGGGAATGCACAAGACCGCAAGCTCAAGCGTGCGAACCGACATGGAATGATCGCCTGCGCGACCGCGACCGGCAAGACGGTGACCCTTCAGGGCATTGTTGAATTTTTTTCCTCGCGGGCATCCCGTCCAGAGACTGTTGAGGGGCCCTGGTGCACCTCGCCTCCGTCCTGCTTGTCGCAGCTGCGCCGGCCAGCGTTGCCGGCCTCTACCAGTCGCAGCAAATGGAGGTCGGCGCCGCCCTCGAGCTCCAGAAGAACGGTCACTTCCGCTACCAGCTCGATTATGGCGCCGTTTCCGAGCAGGCGGAGGGCGATTGGACGTTCGACGGCAAGACGGTCCGGCTGAGCAGCAAGCCAATGCCCAAGCAGCCGAGCTATGAGCTGGTACGTGACGATCCCGCTCCCAAAGGCGAGCTCATGATGACGGTAGAACCACCCGGCTTTGGCGCCGACTATCGCATCGATGCGGTCGCGATCGACGCGGCGACTGGCGAGAAGGGCATGGTCACTACGGACAGCGATGGCCATGTCGAAGCGGGCGGCCATAGCCTTCGCTCGGTCGATCCGCTGATACCGGTCTACGGAAATGTAGGCGGCCACTTCACGCTCGCGCCCGAGCGCGGTCATCATCTCGTGCTGCGGTTCCATGCGAACGATCTTGGACATGCGGTTTTCAACGGGGAGCCGCTTCAAGTCACCTCTCGCGGACTGGTGTTCTCGCGCTATGACACTGAGATTCGCTTTGTTCGCGTCGGGCCTTAAAGAGCGTCCGGAGAGGAGACTGAGTGGCCGATAATCGCGAAGTGATCGCAACGCTCGAGCGCGAGTGGCGCGACGCCTTGTGCAGCAAGGACACGAAGCGCCTGGCTTCGCTGATGCACCCCGACTTCGTGCTCATTGGCACGCGGTCGACCGGCCCTTTCATGATGCACCGCGACGAATGGCTCGACGCGATCCAGCGCAGGGAGGTCGACACCATCGAATTCGACGTGAAGGACGCCACCGCGCTCGACAATGTGATGATCGGCACGGTGCACGCGCGCTGGCGGCTCAAATATCTGGGACGCATCATCGAGGACTGCGTTCTCCTGACAGACGTGTGGGTGAAGGAAGGGGGCCGCTGGGTTGCGATCCGACGCCACTCGACCCCGGCACCCGCAGGCCAATGCGACAATCTCAAGGGGAGTTAAATGGCACGTGAAGAGGCGCTCCGCGCGAGCGACGATATTAAGGAACTGACGCTCCGCGGCATCATACTCGGCGCCCTCATCACGGTCGTTTTCACCGCCGCCAACGTCTATCTCGGCCTCAAGATCGGCCTGACCTTCGCAACCTCGATTCCCGCTGCGGTGATTTCGATGGCGGTGCTGAAGGCGTTCCGGGATTCGACGATCCAGGAAAACAACATCGTCCAGACCATCGCTTCTGCGGCGGGCACGCTGTCGGCGATCATCTTCGTACTTGCCCGGCCTGGTGATGGTCGGCTGGTGGACCGGCTTCCCCTACTGGCTCTCGGTCGCCGTGATCGGCATCGGCGGCATTCTCGGCGTCATGTATTCCGTGCCGCTTCGGCGCGCGCTCGTGACCGGTACCGACCTTCCTTATCCTGAGGGCGTTGCGGCCGCCGAGGTCCTGAAGGTCGGCGCCGGCGTTGGCGGGGTCGAGGAGAACCGCCGCGGCCTCGTCATGATCATCTGGAGTTCGATCGCCGCGGCTGGATATGCGCTGCTCGCAGCAATGGGTTTCGTCGCCTCGACCGCCGCGAAAAGCCTCAGGATCGGCTCGGGTGCAGACGCAGGTTTCGACCAGCTTCTCGCTCGCCCTGATCGGCGTCGGCCATCTGGTCGGCCTGGCCGTGGGTGCGGCCATGTTCGTCGGCCTGCTGATCAGCTGGGCCTATCTTGTGCCGCACTACACGTCGCTCGCGGGCGCTATCCCGGTGGGCACGAGCCTCGACGATTTCATCGGCGACGTCTTCGTCCACAAGGTACGCTTCATCGGCGCCGGCACCATCGGTATCGCGGCGATCTGGACCCTGCTCCGGATCATCGGGCCGATCATCGCGGGCATCCGCGGAGCGCTTGCCGCCAACCGCGAGCGAAAAGCCGGTCGCGGTGAGGCTCTCCCGATCACCGAGCGGGACATCCCGATCGGCATCGTCGCTGCCTGCATCCTTTTGTCGATGATCCCAATCGGGCTGCTGCTCTATGCCTTCGCCAATACCAATCCGATCGCCGCCAATCCCGGCGCGACGATCATCCTCAGCATCATCTACATTCTCATCGCCGGCGTCGTGATCGCCGCCGTCTGCGGCTACATGGCTGGCCTGATCGGCGCGTCGAATAGTCCGATTTCTGGCGTCGGGATCCTCTCGGTCCTCGGCATCGCACTGATCCTCGCCTTCCTGTTCCCCGGGGTCACGGGTGATGCGTCGAAGTCGCTCGTCGCATTTGCGCTGTTCGTCACGGCGGTGGTGTTCGGCGTTGCGACCATCTCGAACAACAACCTGCAGGATCTCAAGACCGGCCAGCTCGTCGCGGCGACTCCGTGGCGCCAGCAGGTGGCGCTCGTTCTCGGTGTCATCTTCGGTTCGGTAGTGATCCCGCCGATCCTCGACGTCTTGAACACTGCCTTCACGTTCCAGGGCGCACCGGGCGCCAAAGCCACCGCGCTCGCCGCTCCGCAGGCGCAGCTCATCTCGGCCATTGCGCAGGGCGTGCTCGGCGGGAACCTCGACTGGAACCTGATCGCGATCGGCGCGGGGATTGGAGTCGTCGTGGTCATCATCGACGAGGCGCTCCGCAAGATGAAGCGAGGCGCGCTTCCGCCGCTGGCCGTGGGCATGGGCATCTACCTGCCGATGGCGCTCACCTTGCTGATCCCGATCGGAGCGCTCCTCGGCCACTTCTACGAGAAATGGGCCGCCAAGGCGCCGGTTCCAGAGTTCGCGCAGCGCATGGGCGTCCTGCTCGCGACCGGCCTAATCGTCGGCGAGAGCCTCTTCGGCGTGATCTTCGCCGGGGTTGTCGCTGCGACCAATAAGGACGCGCCGCTCGCCGTGGTGAAGAACTTCGGATTGGCGACCCCGCTCGGAATCATCCTCTTCGCGGTGGCCGTGGTCGGCCTCTATGTCTGGACCCGCCGCCAGGCGGCCGAGCCGTTAGCGGCCTAGCACTGCCTTACGAAGCGCCGCCGGCGCGAGGGGCGGCGCGCCGGCCTCGGCTTTGTGCACCATATCGACGATCGCGCGATTAACCGGCGCAGAGCGTTGCAGGCGCTCCGCCAGCCGCACCAGCTCACCGTTCAGATACTCGATCTCGGTCTTGCGCCCGGCGGCAAGGTCGTCGGCCATCGACGAACGCGCTTTAGCGTCGATCTTCCAGCGGCTAAGAAAGACGTTGTTGAACATCCAGTCGGGCGAACCAACGATCCGCGGCAGCATATTTGGCGAAATCGGCCCCACGGCGGCGGGCTCGATCTCGGCGCGCTTCAGAAGCTCCAGACCCTCCCGCATGGAGGCAGCGAACACTTGCCGGTATTCCCGGTGCCTGAGCTCATCCTGAAGCGTGCGGCCCGACAGTGCATTCACCGCATTGTTGAGGTTGATGAGCAGCTTCCCCCAGGCGAGGCCGAGCATGTCGTCCGATAGTTTCAGAGCCGCGGGCCCTCCGCCGATTGCATCGGCAAGCGTTCGCATGCTTGCCCGCTGCTCGACATAGAGGTCGCCGGCCACGCCTTTGTGGAAGCGACCGTTGCCAAGGTAGGCGACGTTATAAGGGACCATTCCGCGGGCGACCTCGAACCGCCCGCCCAAATTCTGTTCGAGTAGCTCAACGTTGCTGACGCCGTTCTGGAAGCTGATCACCGTCGCGCCCGGAGTGCCTTGCATCGCAATGTCGTCGGCCGCTGCAGCCGTATCACCGCTCTTCACCGTGAGGACGATGACCTCGGCGTCCTCCAGCGCCTCGGGACCGCAGCGATAGTCCACTTCACCAGGCCCTAGCCGAAGCTGCCAGTCGCCATAGTCGCTCAACGTCAGGCCATGCTGATCGACATCCTTGGATAGTCTCGGCCGGCCGATGAAGGTCACCGGCACTCCGGCGGCGAGCCAGGCGCCCCCGATGAAACAGCCGACCGAGCCCGCTCCAAGGACGGCGACTTTGGGTGCCCCCGCCATCCTCCTACCCCCGTCCGCGGTAAGGCTGCACTCCTTGATCGGGAAGCCACAGGCCTTCTGGCGGCGCACAGGATTGCCAGAAGACGTCGATCGGAATTCCGCCACGTGGATACCAATAACCGCCGATGCGCAGCCACTTGGGCTTCATCTCTTCGGTTAGCCGCTGGCCGATCCCCACGGTCACATCCTCATGGAAGCCGCAATGGTTCCGAAAGCTGCCGAGGAACAGCTTGAGGCTCTTGCTCTCGACGATCGTCTCGGCGGGCGCATAGTCGATCACCAAATGCGCAAAATCGGGCTGTCCGGTCACCGGGCAGAGCGACGTGAACTCCGGGGCGGTGAAGCGCACCAGGTAAAGGGCGCCCCCTCGCGGGTTCGGCATATAGTCGAGCGCCGCTTCTTCGGGCGAAGCGGGCAGCGCGCTGGCCTGGCCGAGGTGGCGGGTTTCCATGCACTCTCTTCTAGGCGGCGGTTGCGGGCTCCGGCAACGCCCAGTCGATCGATTGGAGGCCGCGGCTTTCGAGGAACGCGTTTGCCTTCGAAAAATGGCCGCAGCCGAGGAATCCGCTATGGGCGGAGAGAGGCGAGGGATGCGCGGCCTTCAGCACCAGGTGCCGCGAGGTATCGACGAACGCGGCCTTCTTCTGCGCGTAGCTTCCCCAGAGCATGAACACTAATGGTTCGGGCCTCGCATTTACTTCGCGGATGATGCGGTCGGTGAAGCGTTCCCAGCCGCGGTCCCGGTGGGCGGCCGCGCGGCCCATCTCGACCGTCAATACGCTATTGAGGAGCAACACGCCCTGCTTCGCCCATTGTTCCAGGAAGCCGTGACGGCGCGGTTTGATGCCGAGGTCGGTTTCGAGCTCCTTGTATATGTTCACGAGACTCGGCGGCAGCCGGACGCCGGGCCGCACCGAGAAGCAGAGCCCATGAGCCTGGCCCTCGCCGTGATAGGGGTCCTGGCCGAGGATCACGACGCGGACCTGATCGAGCGGCGTCAGGTCGAGCGCCCGAAACCATTCGCAGCCTTTTGGGAAGATCCTCTTCCCGCGCTCGCGCTCGATAGCGAGGAAGCGCTTGAGATCTCTCATGTAGGGCTCGTCGAATTCGCCGCGGAGCGGTTCGAGCCAGCTCGGATGCAGCTTGATTCCTGGCTGGTCCCCCATGAAGGGCGAGCCTAGCGAACCGCCAACCGCAGTTCTATGGGCACCCGCATGGAATCCCTGGTCTCGACCGACTGGCTCGCGCAGCACCTCGGCGAACCCGATCTCGTCGTCGTCGATTCCAGTTGGCATATGCCTGCGAGCGGGCGAAACGGCCGTGACGAATATCTTCGATCGCACATCCCTTGCGCGCGATTCCTCGACATCGACGAGCTTTCGGACCGCGCGAACGCGGCGCCGCACATGCTTCCCAGCGCCAAGGAATTCGGTGCCGCGATGGAGCGCCTCGGCGTTGGCCGCGACGACCGCATTGTCGTTTATGACAATTCGCCGATCCGTACCGCAGCGCGGGGTTGGTTCGCGCTTCGGCTTTTTGGTGCCCGGCAGGTCGCGGTCCTCGACGGCGGCCTCCAGAAGTGGATCGCTGAAGGCCGACCAACCGAAACCGGCGACCCCCCCGCCCGCGCCGCCCGCTTCAACTCGGAGAAGCGCGAGGGCGTCGTAAGCAAGCAGCAGATCCTCGCCGGGCCCGGCTGCGCGCTCGTTGATGCGCGCGGCAAGCCGCGCTTCGAAGCGATCGAGCCCGAACCCCGACCAGGCGTCGCCGGCGGGCACATCCCCGGAGCGCGCAATCTGCCTTTTGGTCTGCTCTACAAAGAAGACGGCACGCTAAGACCACTGCAGGAGCTGCGCCGGCTTTTCGACGAAGCGGGTATCGATCCAACGAAGCCTTTCATCGCGAGCTGTGGCTCCGGCGTCACCGCCACGAGCCTGATTCTTGCCGCGCACCTGCTCGGCGGCGATGCTGGTAGGCTCTATGACGGAAGCTGGACGGAATGGGGTGCCGATCCGGCTACCCCGAAGGCAACCGGGCCTGCCTAGGCGAGAACGATCCCGGCAACGTCCTGGAGTTCGCGGCGGATCAGTTCGACAAGCGCCTCGCCCGCCGCGGCGTGAGGCTCGCGGCCTTCCTGCCGTTCGATCAGCAAGGCCTCTATGCCCGCTGCAGCCGCGCCCACCATTCGCTCCGACCTGCGATCGAAGAGGTGCCGCCTGGCTTCACCAGCGCCATGCCATCCGCCGACGACCGCCTCGTCGTACGAGAGGTCGGAAGCCGGCCCGGCGCCGAATGGCTCGACCAGCCGAAGCGCATGCCGAACACTTGCGAGCCGAGAGACCGCCTCCGCGTAGGGAAGGGGCGAATCTGCAATCGCGGGCTGTGCGGCAAGATGAAGCATCGTCCCTGGGCTAACCGGGACAAGGTTAGGAAAGAGTGAATCTACCCCTTCGCAACCAGATTACGAGGCAGGCCTTAGGCCCCGCTCTTCTCATCGATGTCGCGCAGGATCCAGCCGCGCTGCGGGATCGTCTCGATGAACTCTGCCCCTCCCGACGCATTGCGAAGCTTCTTGCGAAGCTTTGAGATGAACACGTCGATGATCTTGGGCTGCGGCTGGTCGTCTGCCCGGCGGTAGAGATGCTTCAGGAGCATCGCCCGAGTGACGACATTGTTGCGCGCGAAAGCGAGTAGCTCGAGCACGCGATATTCCATCTCGGTGATGCCGATCGGATGGCCATCGATGCGGATCAGGCGCTGCACCTGGTCGACCGAGAGACGGCCACCGCACAGCGTGTCGGGCATTTCCCCTCCGCTCGCCTTCAGCGATGCGAGCAGGCGCGAGGCGGCTTCCTCGCTATCTTCCGGCGAGACGCTGCGCGGACTTCCGATCAGCGCCTGCTGGATATCGGCAAGCATCTTGTGCGCTTCCTCGACAAGGCGCGTGCCTTCCTCGAAGCGACGACGCGAGCGATCGAGCATCGATTCGATCTCGACGAGGCGTCCGGAGAGATTCTGTTCAACCATTCTGGAGTTCGCTCCCCCCGTCCCGCTTTACTGTCCCGCCTGCGCCGTGGCGATGTTCGTGTTCGCCGGCGCCGCCGCGAGGATCTGCAGGGTCTCGGCGCCCTTGTCGACGATGCGCGTGTCCTGGTCCCAGACGGTCGAGCGGATTCCGACCGGCGCGTCTTCGCGGCCCGCCTGGTCGAGCATACTCGTCTCCGCGGCCGAGCGGGGCGCGGGGCCGCCGAACAGGGCGTCGATCGCCTGCTGCTGGGCATCGCCCGCGGTAAGCCCCTGCGTTCCCGCGACCGGCGGAGCGAGGGTGAAGTCGGGCGGAATGATCAGCGGCGCGCTGCGCGCGACCTGAAATTCATCGGGCGTCTTGCTCTTGCCCGTCAGTGAGGCGCAGCCGCTTGTCACCACTGCGGCGGTCAGCGCGAGGACGATGAAGCCTTTACGCATGTTCGATAGTCTCCTTGGGCTCAGGCCCTTCATGTTGATCCTTACGGGCGAGGAAGGCTCGCAGCAACAGGATCACGACGGCAATGCTAATCGCGGCATCGCCGACATTGAATACCAGAAATGGGCGGAAGTTGCCGAAGTGAAGGTCGAGGAAGTCCACGACATAGCCGTGGAGCGTCCTGTCGAGGATGTTTCCGAGCGCTCCGCCGAGCACCATCCCGAGTGCCACCTGGTCGATCTTGCTCTTCTCACGACCGATCCAGATGGCGACGCCGACCGCGATCGCGGTGGTGAGCAGGACCAGCATCCACCGGCCGAGCGGATTGCTCGCGTTTAGGAGGCCGAGCGAGATTCCCTCGTTGTGGGTGAGGGTGAAGCTGAAGATCGGCAAGAAATAATGCTCATCCCCGACGATGGTCAGGCCCATCGGTCCGGTCACAATCCACTTCACCAGCTGGTCGAGCGCAAACACGAAGAGCGCGACGGCGAAACCGAGACGATATTTAGCCACGAAGAACCCCCTCGCACCGGGCATCGAGCTCGCCGTCCGCGCCGACGTCCGGCATGTGACGCCAGCAGCGCCCGCATTTATGGTTGCCGGTTTTCGTCACCTTGATCTCATCGCCCTTGTGGACTGTCGATGTGATGAACAGTTCCGCGAGCAATTTCGGGTCCTCGTCGGAGGGGACCCAGACTTCGGCCTCGAGGCTTGACCCGAGCACCTTGTCGCGCCGCAAGGGCTCGATGGCCTCGGTGACCTGCGCGCGAAGCTCGCGAAGCGTCATCCACTTCGCCTCGTCGGCGTCGACCTGCGGCACCACTGGCCATTCGAGCAGGTGCACCGAATCCGCCTCCGGATAGCGCGTGGCCCAAACCTCCTCGCTCGTGAACACCAGCACCGGTGAGAGCCACCGCACCAGCGCGTGGAACAGGATGTCGAGCACGGTCCGGTACGCGCGCCGGCGCTCGCTCTGAATGCCCGTCTCCGCGTTCACTTCGCAATAGAGCACGTCCTTGCGGATATCGAAGAAGAAGGCCGAGAGATCTTCGTTGCAGAAATCGGCCAGCGAGCGGACGTAGGTGTTGAAGTCGAAATCATCGACGGCGTTCCTGAGCTTCTGGTCGAGCACGGCCGCCAGGTGAAGCATGTAGCGCTCGAGCTCGGGATAGGCCGAAACGTCATCCAGGCGCTCGTCCTCACTGAAGGCGTCGAGCGCGCCGAGCAGGTAGCGGAAAGTGTTGCGGAGCTTTCGATACTGGTCCGCGACGCCGGTCAGGATCTCCTTTCCGATGCGGTGATCCTCGGTGAAGTCGACCGAAAGCGCCCATAGCCGAAGGATGTCCGCCCCATATTCCTTCATGAGGTCGATCGGGCTGACCGTGTTGCCGAGCGACTTGGACATTTTCATGCCCTTGGCGTCCATCGTGAACCCGTGGGTCAGGACCGCATTGTAAGGTGCGCGCCCGCGAGTCCCGCAGCTTTCCAGCAGCGACGACTGGAACCAGCCGCGGTGCTGGTCCGAACCCTCGACATAGATGTCGGCCGGCCAGCGCTCGTCCGGCCAGTGCCCGCTCTCCAGCGTGAAGACGTGCGTGCAGCCGCTGTCGAACCAAACGTCGAGAATGTCGGTGACCATCTCGTAGTCATCGGGGTTGCGGTTGCCTAGGAATGCCGCTGCGTTCTGCGCGTCCCACGCATCGACGCCCCGCTCGTGCACGGCGGCAACGATCCGCTCGTTGACCTCGTGGTCGACCAGCAGTTCGCCAGTCTTCTTCGCGACGAACAGCGCTATCGGCACGCCCCAGGCGCGCTGCCGGCTGATCACCCAGTCCGGCCGCTGTTCAACCATTGATCCGAGGCGGTTGCGGCCTTTCTCCGGCACGAAGCGAGTGGTCGCGATCGCGTTCAACGCGAGCTTTCGAAGCGTCGGCGTTCCATTACCCGTCGGATCGGCGCCGCCTTCATTGTCCCAGCGCTGCTCGGCCCGCGTCTCCGCCGAGAGGTGCGGCAGCGGCTTGTCCATCGCGATGAACCACTGCGGCGTGCAGCGATAGATGACCTTGGCCTTCGAGCGCCACGAATGCGGGTAGCTGTGCTGGAAGTCGGCGCTTCCCGCCAGCAGCGCGCCCGCATCATGCAGGTCCGAGCAGATCGGCCCATCCGGCGCATTGAACTTGGCGTTGATGACGCTGCCCTGTCCGCCGAGCCACAGCCAGTCGGGCCGGTAGAAGCCGCCGGCATCGACCGCAAATACAGGATCGATGCCATTGGCACGGCACAGCTCGAAATCGTCCTCGCCATGGTCCGGTGCCATGTGGACGAGGCCGGTGCCCTGGTCGGTGGTAACGAAGTCGCCGGGAAGAAACGGCCGCGGCTTGGCGAAGAAGCCGCCGAGATTGTGCATTGGGTGACGCGCGATTGCGCCCGCGAGCTCCGAGCCTTTGAACTGGCGAAGAACCTCCGCCTTTCCGGCGCACGGGGCCAAGCCGGACCGCCTTGTAAGCTCGGCCTTCCGGCGATCTACAAATGCGTCAACGAGCGACGCGGCCACCAAGAAGGCCCGCTTATCGTCGGGATATTCCTCGCCCTCGGCACCAAGCCCGAGGCGGACGAGGGCGTATTCGACGTCCGGATTATATGCGATCCCCTGGTTGACCGGGATCGTCCAAGGCGTGGTTGTCCACACGAGAGCGTAAGCGCCGGCCAGCCCAGGTATCGGGCTCTCGACGATCTCGAACGCGACGTCGATCTGGGTCGAGACGATGTCCTCATATTCGATTTCGGCTTCGGCAAGGGCGGTCTTCTCGACCGGCGACCACATCACCGGTTTGGCGCCGCGATAAAGCTGGCCCGTTCGGGCGAACTTGAACAGCTCGGAGACGATCGTTGCCTCGGCGTGGAAGTTCATGGTGAGGTACGGGTGCGCCCAGTTGGCACTGACGCCGAGCCGCTTCAGCTGCTCGCGCTGGACGTCGACCCAATGCTGGGCATAGGCGCGGCACTCGGCGCGAAACTCGCGGACCGGTACCTCGTCCTTGTTGAGTTTCTTCTTGCGATACTGCTCCTCGACCTTCCATTCGATGGGAAGGCCGTGGCAGTCCCAGCCGGGCACATAGGGCGCGTCCTTGCCGAGCAGGCTCTGCGTTCGCACCACCATGTCCTTGATCGTGTGGTTGAGTGCGTGGCCGATGTGGATGTCGCCGTTGGCGTAGGGCGGGCCGTCGTGGAAGATGAATTTCTCGCGGCCTTCGCGGCTCTCGCGAATCTTCTGGTACAGCCTCTCCGATTCCCAGCGTGCCAGGATCGCCGGCTCCTTGTGCGGAAGACCGGCCTTCATCGGAAAGTCGGTGCGCGGCAGGAAGACTGTCGAACGATAGTCGGTCTTGGTGGTCTCGGGAGCGTCGGCCATTTGGTGCGCGGCTCTAGCGGTCACTCATCAGATTGCAAATGCAGGGGCTTAGTCGAGCGCGAGCAGGTGCCGCGCCTTCGCTTCGTCCTCGCGCATATGGGCAATCAGCGGCTCTATTCCATCGAACCTCTTCTCTTCGCGGATATAGGCATGGAGCGCGACTTCGATCTTCCGGCCATAGAGGTCGGCGTCGAAGTCGAACAAATGGGCCTCGAGCAGTTCCTGGGCCGGGTCGAACGTGGGGCGGATTCCAAGATTTGCGACCCCCGGGTGCTCGCTCCCGTCCTCCAGGGTCACCCGCACGGCATAGATGCCGTACTTCGGCCGCTGATAGTCGCCGAGCGTCACGTTCGCCGTCGGATAGCCAAGCTCACGCCCGCGCTGGTCGCCTTTTTGCACCACGCCCTCGACCGCATAATCGCGGCTTAGCATGTGCGTAGCCGTGCCGGTGTCGCCCGCGACCAGAGCCTCGCGGATTCGGCCTGAGGAGATCCGTTCGCCGTCAAGCTCGACCTGCGCGACCGCTTCCGCCCCAATACCGTGGTCGGCGCCGACCTTCGCAAGGAGCGCCGCGTCTCCCCTGCGGCCTTTCCCGAAGCTGAAGTCGTCGCCGGTGATGACCCCCGCGGCGCCGATCTGTCTTCCAAGCACCTCGGCAACGAACTCCTCCGCGTCCATTGAAGCGAGTTCAGGGCCGAACCCAAACACCAGCATCGCGTCGGCGCCCCCGTGGGCGAACAAGCCCTCGCGCTGATCGAGCGTGGTCAGGCGGAAGGGAGGCACATCAGGCTTGAAGAAACGAACCGGGTGCGGGTCGAAGGTGGCGACGATAACTGGCCTCCGCTCGTGGAAGGCGCGCGCGACCGCCCGGCTGACTACCGCCTGGTGGCCGAGGTGGAATCCGTCGAAATTGCCGAGTGCGAGAATGGCCCCTTTCAAATGATCGGGGACGCCGCCGGCGAGGGTAATCCGCTCCATTGGCGCCGCCTCTATCGGGCAAATCAATGGGTGGGAAGGTGATGCCTCAAAAGCCGATATTCGTGGACCGCGAGGACGATCACGAAGACATCGAAGACGCTTAGCAGGATAAGCGGCAGCTCGTGGGTGAAACTGTAGCGATAGAGCTGGTAGGCGATGAAGGCCCCGAACACGGCAAAGCTCGCGGGATAAGCCCACAATTTCTCTTTGAGGAGGCCATATACCAGAATGATTTTCACGATGCCGTGGCTGAGCAGGTAGAAAGCGAAGAAATCATGCTCGGCGAGGGAGAAGGTTTGGCCGAACTTGATGAGTTGGGTCGCGATCCAGTCGTTGGGGTCTTGGCTGATATCGTCCGCCGTGAACCGGTCGATCCAATCGAGGATTGTCGCGGTGCTGGTGAGGTAGAGCGCCATGCCGCCGACAATCTCCATGATCGCGTGCAGACCCTTGAGCGACACGCTGACCGCGAAGAGCTGGTGAATGCGTTTTTCCTGCATCGGCAGCAGTAACGCCGCGGCCTTGACTTGGACGCAAGCGAATCTTATCCTGAGCTCCATCCCGATCCACCGGTGTCCGGCGGCGCACTCGTGCGCGCGTCGGCTTTTCGTTTGGAATCGGGTCTTTTCAAGCGACGAGATGGGGCGACTGGCGCCCTGTGGAGCTGAAGAAGGGTAACGGATGGCTCGTATTGCCGGGGTCAATATCCCCACGAACAAGCGCGTCGAGATCGCGCTGACCTATATCCACGGAATTGGTCGCACGGCGGCCAAGAAGATCACCGAGCAGCTCGGCATTTCGCCGGAAAAGCGCGTTCAGGACCTCACCGACCAGGAAGTGCTGCACATTCGCGAGGCGATCGACAAGGACTTCACGGTCGAGGGCGACCTTCGCCGAGAGACCGCGATGAACATCAAGCGGCTGATGGATCTCGCCTGCTACCGCGGGCTTCGCCATCGCAGGGGGCTCCCTGTCCGCGGCCAGCGCACGCACACCAACGCGCGCACCCGGAAGGGCAAGGCAAGGCCGATCGCTGGCAAGAAGAAGTAGACCCAGCGCAGCTGCAACATACGCCCGCCAGGCCGGGCGAACGGGATTAGGAACGGATTTTAGATGGCTCAGGCACCGCAGCGCCTCCGCAGGAGGGAGCGCAAGAACATCACAGCCGGCGTCGCTCACGTAAACGCCAGCTTCAATAACACCATGATCACCATCACCGATGCGCAGGGCAATGCGATTGCCTGGTCGAGTGCCGGGATGATGGGCTTCAAGGGCAGCCGCAAGTCGACACCGTACGCCGCGCAGGTCGCGGCCGAGGACGCGGGCCGCAAGGCCGCCGACCACGGCGTTCGCACGCTCGAGGTCGAGGTGAAGGGCCCCGGCTCGGGCCGCGAGAGCGCGCTTCGTGCGCTGCAGGCGGTCGGCTTCACGATCACGTCGATCCGCGATGTGACCCCGATCCCGCATAACGGGGTCCGGCCGTCGAAGCGCCGCCGCGTCTAACTTCTTGGCCAAGGCGCTGCTTTGGCCAAGATTGAACGAAGAATTGAAATCAGGGGCTTTGGCCCCCAACTGCCAAGGGATGAAAATGGCCGTCAACGTAAAGAACTGGCAGGAACTCAAGAAGCCCAACGCGCTCGAGAAGAAGCAGTCGGGAGGCGACAGCCGCCGCCGCACCGCGTTTGTCGCCGAGCCGCTGGAGCGCGGCTTTGGAATGACGCTCGGCAACTCGCTTCGCCGGGTGCTTCTGTCCTCGCTCCAGGGCGCCGCCGTCACCTCGATCAAGATCGACGGCGTGCTTCACGAGTTCTCGAGCCTCGCTGGAGTCCGTGAGGACGTCACCGACATCGTCCTCAACGTGAAGCAGATCGCGCTCAAGATGGAAGGCGAGGGGCCGCAAGCGCCTCCATCTTTCCGCTACGGGCCCGACCGAGGTCACCGCGGGCATGATCGCCACGACCGGCGACATCGAAGTCACCAACCCCGACCTCGTCATCTGCCATCTCGACGAGGGCGCGACGCTCAATATCGAGCTGACGGTGGACATCGGTAAAGGCTACCAGCCGGCGGTCGCCAACCGCCCGGCCGACGCGCCGATCGGCCTCATCCCGGTCGACGCGCTGTACAGCCCGGTCCGCCAGGTCGCCTACAAGGTCGAGAACACCCGCGTCGGACAGGAGCTCGATTACGACAAGCTCACGCTGACGATCGAGACCGACGGCACCGTCACGCCTGAGGACGCGCTCGGCTTATGCCGCGCGGATCCTCCAGGACCAGCTGCAGCTGTTCGTCCACTTCGACGAGAGCCAGGTCCGCATGGCGACCGTCGCCGATGATCGGCCAGGCCGTGCCGATGGCAGCGGAAGCGCCGACCGACACCAACCAGCTGAACCGCTACCTCCTGAAGAAGGTAGACGAGCTGGAGCTGTCGGTGCGCAGCGCCAACTGCCTCAAGAACGACAACATCATCTACATCGGCGACCTCGTCCAGAAGACCGAAGCCGAGATGCTCCGCACGCCGAACTTCGGCCGCAAGGCGCTCAACGAGATCAAGGAAGTGCTCGCCTCGATGGGCCTCCGCCTCGGCATGGACATCCCCGGCTGGCCGCCGGAGAATATCGAGGAGATGGCGAAGAAGCTCGAGCAGGAAATGCTGGGGTAAAGAGTTTCGCTCGAGGTGCGTACTTCGAGCGAGCGTTTGAGTAAGAAGGGCCGCTCCTTTGGGGCGGCCCTTTTTACGTGGCGTCTGACCGTGCGACGGAGGCTCATAGATCGGATTACCGTAGATGAATTTGGATGATCAATTCCGCCGCTACTTCGGCACTTCAGATCTCGCGGCTGTGTCGCCTGAAGCGATGGGCGCCGGCATTGAACGGATGAAGGTCGATCTCGGCCTGACCAAGGACCCCGGCGAGCGGTTCGCGCTCTGGGCCCTGCTGCATACTCTGGGATCGGCCCCCGACCTGGATGTCGTATTCGCGACCGAGGCGGAGCGTGAGGCGGCGCGGAATTTCATGGACCTGATCGAAGGCGCTGGCGGCTAGGCCGGCGCTCTCGAATCTTCGCTTGGAACCGCCCCTCGGGCGCGTAAGTTGAACTCAGCGTTCCGCGTCATGACCGGCGGTCGTTGGGGAGAGGAACGGTTCACAGCGCCTGGACTCAGGTCGCCGCACAGCGGGGCATATGCGTAGCTGGTTTCACCGTCGATATCTCGACCTGCTCGGATCGATCTACATTTACAATGAACATCGCGGCTACACGGCGATCGATCGCGTCCTGCACGCCGTTAGTGCTCGTTGGCCCGACGATCACGCGCTCATAGCGCGCATCCAGAAACACAGAGCGGACGAGCACAAACATTATATGATGTTCCGCCGCTGGTTTGAGCGGCGCGGCCACATGCCCTTGGCCGTCGACCGGACCTGCGGCCACATCGACCGTTTCGTCGGCATCATGTTCGGTTCGGCAATCGACGATCTCGATCCGATCGAAATCGTCAGCCGCGACCACCTCTTCGAGCGCATGTGCCGGGTGATCTCGCTCACCGAAAAGCGGGGTCACCGCCAGGTCGAGACCCTGCTTCGTCACCCTATCGTCGGCGGCGACAAGCTCCTGATGAAGATCTTCCGAATCATCGAGCAGGACGAACCAAGCCATTGGGCTCCCTATGACGACTGGCTTCGAGCGCATGGCCGCAGGCAGCCGAGCTGGTGGGAGCGGGCAATCGACACGTTTATTCACGGCGAACTGCTTTTTCTGAAGCTTCCAATATTGTTCATGACGCCGAGGCTTAGCCGCCGGGAGCAATGGCCTGACGATCTGGAAAGGGCGGCAGAGCTTCATCACCGCGCGGCACTGGCCGCGACGTCATGATTGAACTGTCCCAGCCGGAAATCGCGAGACTGCGCGCTGCCGATGTGGCCGTAGCTGGTTCGTGCCGGGGCGAAGACGCGACCTGGCTTGCAGTTATGGTCGGCGTGACGGCTTTGGAAGCGTCGTGGTGGGGTGTGACGTGGCTTATGGGAATTGCACCCGCGCCATATCTCTTCACCTATCTCGCTTTGTCTTTCGCAGGCCTCGCGTGTGCATTGATCCTTCGCTTCGCGCTGGAGCCGCGAGCGGAAATTTCAAAATGGTCGACAATAGTTCCGGCTACTTTTTCCATCGGCATTGGCGCGAGCCTCTTCCTCCCCCTCAAATATGCGATCCCGAAGCTCACGCCCTTCTGGCTCGATCAACCGCTCGCGCATGCCGAAAGGGCGATCTTTGCCGGTGACCCATGGCTGCTCCTGGACCGATTCTTCGGTTGGGCCGCCGTTCCGATGGACCGGCTCTACGGTCTTTGGCTGCCGACGCAGGCGTTGGTATTGTTCCTGGTCATATCCCAGCCGGGCTCGGCAGCGAAATCGCGCGCATTGGTTGCATATGTCCTCGCCTGGTTCCTGCTCGGCGTGGCGGCCGCGGCGCTTTTATCGTCTGCCGGTCCCATCTTTTACGACCGACTCTTCGGTGGGACCGAGTTCGTGGCGTTGCGGGAGTCGTTGCAACATCGAGGTGCCTGGGTTGTGCTCGCCGAGTCTGACAGGATGTGGGCGTCTCTGGCCAGTGGACGCCCCGGAATTATTGCAGGAATTTCTGCGGCGCCGTCGATCCATGTCGCAATCAGCGTGTGGATGATTTTAGTGGCGAAGAGCATGGCGCGCCGGGGCACCTATTGCGCTGTCATTTACGCCGCTGCGATCTGGATCGGCTCCGTGCAACTCGGATGGCACTATGTGACAGACGGGCTGATGGGAGGCGCAGGAATGTTGGCCATTTGGCAGCTTAGCCGAAGCATCATGGCGATGCTTCGCCCGGCGGCGTGAGCCTGGCGGATGGGCGCGAAGATTAGGACGTCGCTGGCTCAGCGCCGAAACGGCGCTATGGCGCCGTCATGGACCTGGCGCGTGACCGGCTCGAGCGGGCGCTTGCTCGAATTGACGACCCCGCAGGCGAGGGCGCGCGGGCATTTCTGACGGTCTATAACGGCGCTGCGCGCGACGCCGCCGACGCCGCCGACCGGCGGGCGCGCGACGGCGTTCGCCTTGGCCCGCTCGATGGGGTCATCGTCAGCATCAAGGATTTGTTCGACGTTGCCGGTGAGCCTACGCGAGCGGGCTCGAGGACGTTAGCGGAGGCTCCTCCAGCGACCGAGGACGCGCCCGTCGTAGAACGGCTTCGCAAGGGCGGCGCCGTCATTGTCGGCAAGACCAACATGTCGGAGTTCGCGTTCACAGGTGTCGGCGCGAACCCGCATTACGGAACTCCGGGGAATTCCCGCCGACCGCGGTCGAGTGCCGGGCGGCTCGTCGTCGGGAGCCGCGGTCGCGGCCGCCGACGACATGTGCGAGATCTCGATCGGCACGGACACTGGCGGGTCGACAAGAATCCCGGCCGCGCTGTGCGGCGTGGTCGGGTTCAAGCCGACCAAGCATCGCATCCCGACTGAGCGTGCTTTTCCGCTGTCTCCGACGCTGGACTCGGTGGGACCGCTCGCGCGTAGCGTCGAGGCCTGCGCGATGGCGGACGCGGTCCTCGCCGATCAACGATGCCAGCCGCTGGAAGCCGCGCCGCTCGCCGGGTTGCGGCTGGGCGTTCCTCAAGGATTCCCCCTCGACGAACTCGACGCCAACGTCTCCGAGCGATTTGAAGCTGCCCTCCGTGATCTCGGACGGGCGGAGGTGCAGCTGCCCGGCATGCAGTTCCCGCTCTTCGACGACATGGCGCGGGTGCAGTCGCCCGCCACGATCGCAACTGTCGAAGCTTTCCGCATCCATCGCGAGGCGATCGCCACGCGCGGGGACGAATATGATCCGATCGTCCGCCACCGGATCGAAACGGGCGGGGCGGTGTCCGATCCGGACTATGCAAGGATGCTCGAGGAGCGAAGCGAGCTGGTGAAGGCAATGGACCTGAGCCTCGCCGACGTCGATGCGCTGGTGCTGCCGACGACGCCGATCGTCGCGCCGACCATGGACGAGATTTCCACCACCAAGGGATTCAACACGGCCAACCGGCTGCTGCTTCGGAATACGGCGATCGCGAATTTCTTCGACCTGTGCGCGATCTCGCTGCCGATGGGCGGCGTTTTGCCGACCGGCTTGATGCTGTTCGGCAGGCGAGGCTGCGATCGGCGGTTGCTCGAAATCGCCGCCTCGGTCGAGCGGCTTCTCTCCTAGGATCTTCGCCTGCTGGGGCCAGCCCGTTTTTCTATGCTATGGATGTTCGAGCAAGCGGAGGGGCGCGACGTGGGCGAACGGTTCGAGCGGCATCGGCAGCCGTGGCGGCAGGACGAGATCCAGAAGCTGCACACGCTGGCGGGAAAGGGAATGTCCGTTCGCGCGATCGCAAAGGCGCTCACCCGAAGCGAGGAATTGGTCAAGGACCGCGCCAAGCTCGATCGCGTGAAGATCGTCAAGCTGCGGTAATCCCCGACAAGAAGATCAGGCACTCTACGTATCCGCACGGCGCGGCGGCGAGTGCAGAAGGTCGGCGGGCGTAACTGACTGCGCGGGAGAGTGCCGTGTCCAATTATTCCACCGATTTCTCGATCCGCAGGCTGTGGACGATCTTCGCCGCGAGCATGATCGTCATGTTCGGCGCGCTGCTGTTCTTCGGCTACCAGATCTACCTATCCAAGCCGCCGATTCCCGATGCGGTCCGGACGGCTTCCGGGCAGGTTCTCTACACCGCCGACGACATCGAGCGCGGGCAAAATGTGTGGCAGTCGATGGGCGGGATGGAGCAGGGCTCGATCTGGGGACACGGCAGCTATGTCGCTACGGACTGGAGCGCGGACTGGCTTCACCGTGAAGCGCTGAGCCTGCGCGACAGCATGGCCGGTACCGGACCGGCGGCACGCTTCGACGCACTTCCCGAAACCGAGCAGGCGAAGTTCGGCGCAATGCTGAAGCGCGAGATGCGGACCAACACCTACGATCCCACAACGCACGCCATCACCGTGACCGACCAGCGCGCTGCCGCGATCCGGAACACTGCGGCTCACTACAGCGACCTGTTCACGGGTCGCACTGCGGACGCGCAGCGGCTGCGGGTGCTCTACGCGATGCCGCAAGCCGCGGTCCTCACTTCGAGCGAGGCGCATGAGCTCGGGGCCTTCTTCTTCTGGACCTCGTGGGCGACATCGGCGCAGCGGCCCGGCGACACGGTCAGCTACACCAGCAACTGGCCGCACGAGCCGCTGGTCGGCAACACGCCGCCGGGCTCGATCTTCCTGTGGACCTTCCTTTCCATCTTCGCCCTGCTGGGCGGGATCGGGGCCCTCGTCTGGTATTATGCCCGCGAATTCGACGTGTGGCGGCAAGACATCGAACCCGAGGCAGGCTTCGCGGTCACTGACGTACTCGACGGCGCGACGGTCACTCCGTCGATGCGCGCGACCGCCAAATATTTCTTCGTCGTCACTGCGCTATTTCTCGCCCAAGTTCTGCTCGGGATAGTGACGGCGCACTATGCGGTCGAGGGGCAGGGGCTCTACGGCCTGCCGCTGGCGGGATATTTCCCATATGCGGTGACCCGCACCTGGCACACGCAGCTCGCGGTCCTATGGATCGCGACAGCATGGCTGGCGACAGGACTTTATGTCGCGCCGCTGCTTGGCGGGCGGGAGCCGAAGTTCCAGCGCCTCGGGGTCAACTTCCTCTTCGTCAGCCTTCTGATCATCGTGGTCGGATCGTTTGCGGGCGAGTGGATGGCGATCAATCGCCGCCTCGGCTCGGGGACCACGAATTTCTGGTTCGGCGACCAGGGCTACGAGTATCTCGACCTCGGCCGCTTCTGGCAGATCTACCTGTTCGTCGGCCTCCTGCTGTGGACGGCATTGGTCCTGCGGGGGTTGTGGCCAGCCCTGAAGCAGCAGGGCGGCCGCTCACTCGCCTTCCTCGTGGTCATCGCAACGATTTCGATCGGCCTGTTGTTCGGCACCGGGCTTCTTTACGGGCAGCACTCCCATATCTCGGTGATGGAATATTGGCGCTGGTGGGTGGTCCACCTATGGGTCGAAGGTATCTTCGAGGTGTTCGCGACCGCAATCGTCGCCGCCCTGTTCGTGAAGATGGGGCTGGTCCGGCGGTCCGTCGCGTCGACCTCGGTCCTCCTGGCGACGATCATCTTCCTGGGCGGCGGCGTGCTCGGCACCTTCCACCACCTCTATTTCAGCGGAACGCCGATCGCGGTGATTGCCCTCGGCGCGGTCTTCTCAGCGCTCGAGGTGGTACCGCTCGTGGTGGTCGGCTTCGAAGCTTACAACCGCGCGAAGGTCGAGCATCAGCAGGATTGGCAGGAGATCTATCGCTGGCCGTTCGCCTTCTTCGCTGCCGTGCTGGTGTGGAATCTGGTCGGCGCGGGATTGTTCGGCTTCTTCATCAATCCGCCGCTCGCGCTTTATTACATGCAGGGGCTGAACACGACGGCGACCCACGGGCACGCGGCGCTGTTCGGAGTCTACAGAATGCTTGGAATAGGGCTGACCCTGTTCTGCATGCGCGGACTTCTCGGACCCTCGTCAGTGGAGCGAGCGTCTGCTCAAGACCAGCTTCTGGTGTCTCAACATCGGCCTGGCGATGATGGTCTGCCTGTCGCTGTTCCCGCAGGGACTTTACCAGGCGTACCAGAGTTTCACGCGCGACTACGCCTATGCTCGGAGCGCGGAAGTAATTCACGGGCCTGTGATGCAGGCGCTGGTGTGGGCGCGGGTTCCGGGGGACGTCGTGTTCGCCGCCGGAGTTGTCGCCTTCTGCCTGTTCATGGTTCGCGCATTGTTTGGCGCCAAACGCGCAGGCCCGCGCAATTGGCGCCGAGCGATCTCGCCATGCAGCCGGCGGAGTGAGGACAAGCCGATGGAGCAACCCGCGATTGGAATCCTCAACGCGAACCGGATCATGACGATTTCGACGGTTCGTCCCGACGGTTGGCCGCAAACGACGATGGTCGGCTATGCCAACGAAGGCTTCCGACTTTACTTCCTGATCTATCGATCGAGCCAGAAATTCGAGAATATCTCCCGAGATGACCGCGTTTCGGTAGCCGTCGGGCACGAGCCGCATCAACTGAGCGACATCAAGGCGGTGTACGCCGGCCACGTGCCCACGAGGTCACCGACCTCAAGGAGAGGAGCCGAGCGTGGGAGCTCTTGCTACGCCACCCGAACCTCACCGATCTGGCGCCCCCGCAATCGGGCGATGTCGTGACGATGAGGGCCGATCGCCGCCACGTGTCCGTCCTCGACTACAGCCTGGGGCTCGGGCACAGCGAAGAGCTGACGATCGAGGCGACCTGAAACGCCAAGCCTCTCCTCGCCGCGCAATCCTCGATGTAGAGACGCACGCATGGCGATCGAATTTTACGACGCGGCCGAG
>CAVYAH010000032.1:0-60560 GCA_963766415.1 uncultured Alphaproteobacteria bacterium
CCTACTCGCCGTCCTGGCGGTGATCGGGGGCTATTACGTCATCTCGACGTTCGTGTTCCCGCAGGATTCCAGCGAGTGGCCTGCCTACGATGACTATTATCGCAAGGTGAAGAGACCGGTAACCGGCGGGATGGTTATCATCAACGCGATCATCGGGATCTACATGCTCACGCTCGTTCTGAGGGGAGTTGGGCTCGCGCAGGCAAGCAGCTCGCGTCACGGGAGCGGTCCCCTCGAAGCCGGGATCGAGTTGACGTTTTTGGCCATGATCGCGGGCTTGTTCTTCGCGACGAGCAAGCGAGCGAACCTGTGGATGCTTTGCGCCGCCATCGCGCTTCTGTGCGCTGACGCGGTACGATCAATCGCGTGAGAAAAGCCCCGAGGCTCAGGTCATCTCGACGAGAGGCACGTAAAGCGTTTCGTGATGCGCGACCATGCCGCGGACGCGCTCCTCATAGGCTTCGGCCATCTCAATGTGCACGCGGCGCACGCGCGGATCCCGCGTGTTGAGCGCGGCGGTGCGTTCTTCGCACGCGCGCTGGCGATAATAGCTGAGGTCGCTCGTCATGAACCCCGGCCCCCGACTTACACACCGCGACTCGCCCCGTACGAATTGCTAACGCCTAGTTATCCACAATCTGACGCGAATTTTCGAGCGGGTTGAATCGCTTAAGTGAAAACCTCCTGGGACCCTGTCACATCCAGGGCACACTGTAGCTTCCCTATCAGAAACAGGTGGAACCGATCTAACCTCGGTTAATCGTTTCCCGCATGAACGAGGACGTGATCGAAAACATCCGCCCGCGGATCGAACGATTCTAAGCGTCTCACTTCGATGATGACGGACAAGCCGCGCGACCGAAATTCTCGAACAGATGGCGCACGAAGCGGAAGAGGATATCAAGCGCCTCGAATCAAGGTTGGGCGCGCCGGGTTCCTGAGCTGAGCTGCCAGTGCTAGCCCCGCTTGGGGAGGGGCCAATCATGAAGTTACACCTCGTTACTGCTGCAGCCTCGGTCGTCGGATCTGCCCTCGCTGCAGCACCGGTGCTGGCGCCGCCTCCGCAACTCGGTCCAGACGTAAGCGCATTCGTCGAGGTGCCGGCGGGAAGGACCGCGATCACCCATTTGCATATCATCGACGGCACCGGCGCCCCTCCAGTGGACGACCAGACCCTACTCATCGACGGTGCGAAGATTGCGGCGATCCAGCCGGCGAGCGCGCCTGTGCCAGCGGGCTATCGCATCATCGACGAAAGCGGCGCGACGGCGATGCCGGGGATCGTCGGGATGCACAACCATCTCTTCTACCTGCAGCGACCGAACATCGATGCATCCGGCCATTTCGAGCAGCCGATCATCGTCCCCCAAATGACGTTCAGTGCACCGCGACTCTACCTGGCGAACGGGGTCACGACGATGCGCACAACTGGAAGCGTCGAGCCGTACACGGACCTCAGCCTCAAGCGCGAGATCGATGCGGGACATCTTGTTGGCCCGCACCTCGATATCACTGGACCGTATCTCGAAGGTGCCGGCGCTTTCTTCATCCAGAACCATCAGCTGACGTCGGCGGAGGACGCGCGGCAGACGGTGGCTTACTGGGCTGAGCAGGGCGTGAATTCGTTCAAGGCATATATGAACATCACCCGCGCCGAGCTGAAAGCGGCCATCGATGAGGCGCACCGGCATCACCTCAAGCTCACCGGACACTTGTGCTCGGTGACCTATCCAGAGGCAGTGGAGCTCGGAATCGACAACCTCGAACATGGGTTCTTCGTCAACACGCAGCTCGATCCCGGCAAACAGCCCGACAAATGCCCCGATACTGCGGGCGACCCGACCATCGCGGCAATGACCCCGGGGAGCCCGCCCGCGAATGCGCTCATCAAGCTGCTCGTCGACCACCACGTCGCAATTACGTCGACCTTGCCGGTATTTGAGCAGAGCGTTCCGCTCCACGCGCCGCTTCAGGCCCGCCAAATGGCTGTGCTGACACCGCAGGCGAAGGAGTCCTATCTTTACTTGCGCAACCTGACCGCGAGCCGCGCGGGTAGTGCGAGGGGCGAAGCGGAAACGACCGCCTACAAGAATGATCTCGGACTAGAGCGGCAGTTCGTCGCGGCGGGCGGGTTGCTGATCGCGGGCCCCGATCCAACCGGAAACGGCGGCGTCATCCCCGGCTTTGGCGACCAGCGCGAGATGGAGCTTCTCGTGGAGGCGGGCTTCTCGCCAGTCGAAGCGATCAAGATCGCGACTCTAAACGGCGCGATCTATCTTGGGCTGCAAGATCGGATCGGATCGATCGTCGCAGGCAAGAATGCCGACCTGATAATCGTGAAGGGCAATCCGGCGGAAAACATCGACAACGTCGAGAACGTCACTATCGTGTTCAAAGACGGCGTCGGCTACGACAGCGCCAAGCTGCTCGACAGCGTCAAGGGACGCTACGGACAATATTGACGCGAGGCCAATGGAAGGCGGCCCGACAACGCATCTTCATTTGCCAAAGCCGGTGCATGACTGGCGCGAGTGCTGGGACTTTTGTGAGACTCTCCTTTGACTGAGCGGTGCCGCAGCACCTTGTCGCCCGCAAGTGCCGTCGCTAAGTCCGGCCCCAAGCACCCGTAGCTCAGCTGGATAGAGCGTTGCCCTCCGAAGGCAAAGGCCACAGGTTCGAATCCTGTCGGGTGCGCCACCTTTGACATTTACCGGTTTCCGTCCAAGACGTTACGCGCGCCGTTGGCTAACCTCTCGCGAAGGTTAGCCATTAGAATCTCGGCAGCGGCGTCGGAAAGAAGGGTTTGATCAGCGGCGGCTGCGTATCGCGAGACCTCAGTGTCAGTTGTGTGGCCAGTCCAAGCCTTGATCTGCTGATTCGAACAACCCGCTTCGGCAAATCGCCGTGCAGCAGCCTTACGAAGACCGTGCGCAGAGCAGTGCGGCAGACCTGCCTCGTCACACCATTGCCGGAACTTGTTGCCGAAGCCCTTACGGCTGAAGGGCTTGCCATGCTCACTAATCAGGAAGACCATCGCTCCCGAACGAACGGCAATAATTGACTTTGCCAAAGGAGACAGGACGGGTAGCGAGACCGTTACCCCCCGTTTTCTCTTGAGTTACATGAAGTCGTTTGCTGCGGCGATGCTGCGGACCCATCGGACGTGCGGCCGCCGCGCTGCCCTGTCCAAAGCATTAGGTCGAATGTGAGACGGGCCTTCGTTCCCAAGAGATGCCGTTGCTCGAAGCGCGCGATTTCCTCTTCGGTCCAAGTGTGAAAACCCTCGCCTTCAACTTTGTAAGGACGCGTGATGCCCCGTCCGACTTCGACCCGCTTCGGACACTCCAGTCCGCCTATCCGGACTTCAGCTCGACTGCGATGGGGCGCAGCTCGGACCGCCCGACATTCTCGACCCAGTGTGCTGTGAGCGGCGGCCGTTTGGCTCCTCCGGCTGAGATTTCTTTTGGTATCAACACCGACCAGCCCGCCGTCGACTTGATTGCCATTCTGGTCTTTTAATGTGAAGTCAGATCATGAGGGGTCCAACAGACAGCCTGATGGGTCTTTGTGTAACCAGCGCGATGATTGACGCGGGACTCCTTATGCTTCCCGCTTGGCCCGGGCCGCTCGCCATAAATGCACTTCCTTCGCTATCCGGCACTTAGTGCGATGGCCGACGTCTTCATCTCCTACAAGCGCGACAATCTCAAACAGGTGAAACCGCTGGTGAAGGCGCTGCAGGCGCGCGGCCTTTCGGTGTGGTGGGACCAGGACCTCGCGCCGGATGCACCGTGGGAGCAGACGATCACTTGCGAGCACGGGTTAGCCAAAGCCATAGTCGTTGCTTGGTCGCCCGCGGCGGTGGCGAGCGAGAATGTGAAGGCCGAGGCGCGGCAGGCACGCAACGACGGCAAGTTGCTGCAGGTCTTCGTCGAGCCGTGCGAGCCGCCGATGTTCTTCGGCGAGCGACAAGGTGTAAATTTGGTGGGCTGGTCCGGACGCGCCGGCGATCACCGCTTCGTTGAGCTGGCGGCCGCACTCGATGCGCTCATCGCCGGCTCGCGGCCGCACGACGGCGTCGGCTACGTGGCCAAGCGCAGACGACCGCGGGCGTGGGAGGCGCTGGGCGCGACCGCCGCTGCGGTGGCGACCATCGCCGGCGTCGTCGCCAACCTCGGCGGAGTGAGAGATACGATGTGCGGCATCGGGCCCTTGAAGCCGGCGTGCCAAGGGTGGGGCCTCGCGGCGCCTCCGCCGACGGATCCTGCGATCGCCGCCGCAGCCTCTCGTCTGAATTTGCTGCGATCGGTCAATGGTGTCTGGGGACGTCAGAACGACTCCTGCTCCCATTCCATCACCATCACCACGAATGCAACGGGGTCGCAGATCGAAGTCAGAGGCGCAAACGGCTACGCCAGTTCCGGTGATGTGGTCACAGTCGACACAGACAAGCGGGTAATCTTCACCCGCAACACCGTCGGAACGGCCATCGACCGGCACGCTGAGTGGGAGTATCACCCCACCGGAGACCAGCTGACAGTCATCGATAAGGACGGGACGCCTACGACATTCGTTCACTGCAACACACGGCCCGCATGAGGCGGGCGCTGGCGGCGCTGATTTTCGCGGGTGCTATCGCCGCGCCGCTGGCGGTGCACGCCCAGGCGCTTCCGGACGTGGTGCGCGAGGCTGGCGTAACCGTCGTCCAATGGCAGGGCGTGCAAGCAGAGGTCCAGCGCGCTGCCGCCGACAAGCGTGTCTCCGAGCAGGCGCTCGCTGCGGTCTGCACCAAGATGGGCGTGCAGCTGGCGAAGCGAAATCAATTCGACGTCAACCACATGATTGCGCTGATCTCGGGACGCGCCGACGAGATCAATGTCATCTACCGCAAGCTTGCGCTGGAGGAGCGGCAGAACAATCCGGTCGCGGCGAACTTGCTCAAGCGGGCCCGTGGCGCGATCGACGCCGGCGACCTCGACGAGGCCGAAAGGGTACTTGGGGAAAGCGAGTACAGCCGCGCACTCGGCGGTGGAGGCCGCCCGGCGGCAGGAAGCCGAGATCACAGCGACCGATGCGCAGGTCAAGGCGCTGCAGTTCGACTATCTCGGGGCGGCCGCAGCATATGCCGAGGCCGCGAGCGAACTGCCGGCGAGCGCCACGACGGCGAAGAAATGGGCCTACGCCGTCGACCAGGCCGGCCAGCTCGAGAAGCGCGGCGAACTGTTCGATGAACCGCGGCCGCTGCATGACGCCGTCGCTCTTTATCGCGGCGCGTTGCAATTGGTGTCGCGCGAGGCGGACGCGGTCGATTGGGCCCACACCAGGATCAGCTTGGGGTCGCGCTCGAACTGCTTGGCGACCGCGGCGACGACCGCGCGCTGCAGGAACTCAATTGCCGCGGAGCAAGCGGCACTGGAAGTCTTGACCCCGACCGCACAGCCGCTCGAGTGGGCAAAGGCTTAAATCATCTCGGGACCGCGCTAACGGATCTCGGCTCGCGCGGCGACGCAAGCGCTCTCCAGAAAGGGGTCGCGGCTCAGCGGGCGGCGCTGCAGGTCGAGTCGCGCGATCGTGACCGCGAGAGCTGGGCGATGACGCAGAACGCCCTCGGGGCAAGCCTGCTCCGGATTGGCGAGCAGGGTAACGACCAAGCGCTCAAGGACAGCGTTTCCGCCTTCCGCTCCGCGCTTGGCGTATTCACGAGCGACCACAACGAGATGGCGTCGGCCGGAACGCAGATGGACCTCGCAGCTACTCTTGAGAGGCTGGCGGAGCGGGGCGACCCACAGGCGCTCAAAGATAGTATCGTCGCCTATCGCGCAGCGTTGACCTTCTACACGCGCGACCGCGATCCAGGCGACTGGGCCAGCGCCCAGATGGACCTCGGGATGGCGCTGACAACGCTCGGAAATGAAAGCGATGGCCATGAGCTCAAGGACGCCGTGACCGCCGAACGTTCCGCTTTAGAGGTGTTGACCCGCGACCGCGACCCGCAAGGCTGGGCGATGGCGCAGAACAACCTCGGCGAAGCGCTCAGGGGGCTCGGCGAACGCGGCGATGAGCAGGCGCTGAAGGACAGCATCGTCGCGTACCGTTCGGCGCTCGAGGTGGAAACGCGGGATCGCGATCCGGTCGACTGGGCGACCACTGAGTTCAATATCGGCGATTTGCTCGAATCGTTAGGCGAACGTGGCGACGACCAACTGCTGATCGACAGCATCGCCGAATATCGCTCGTCCCTGGAGATCCTCACGCCCACGAAATTTCCCGAATACGCGAAGATTGTCTCTGAGCATCTAGCGCGTGCCGAGGCCGCACTCGCGAAGCGCGCGCGTGCACTGAGGGCCTATCGAGCTCAGGCGTAGCCACACTAAACGGCCTTGCCGGCGCATCTCGAGCCGCGCTCCACGCGCATCCGGAAGAATCCGACTCGAGATTTCCGCACCGGTCTCGGTTCGGCAATCATTGCCATTTACGGGTGCGCCCGCCTATGTCTTTGTCAAAATTGGAAAGTTGCACCCCTGTCGGGTGCGCCACATCTAAACCTCAGCGTAGCGGAAGCAGTCGACGAGATGGTCGTTGACCATGCCGACGGCCTGCATGTGCGCGTAGATGATGGTCGAGCCGACGAAGCTGAAGCCGCGCTTCTTGAGATCCTTGCTGAAGACGTCGGACTCGCGCGACGTCGCCGGGACCTCCTTTGCCGAATTGCGATGGTTCACGATCGGACGGCCCTCGACGAAGCGCCAACAATAGCAATCGAAGCTTCCAAACTCGTCTTGAAGGATAAGGAAGGCCCGCGCGTTGCGGACCGCCGCTTCGATCTTTTGTCGGTTTCGGATGATCGACGCGTTGAGCAGCATTTCTTCGATTCGCTGTACCGAGTAACCCGCCACCTTCTCGGGATCGAAATCGCTGAATGCGCTACGGTAGCCTTCCCGCCGCTTCAATATGGTCGACCAGCTAAGGCCCGCCTGGGCTCCCTCGAGCACGAGGAATTCGAAATGCTTCCGGTCGTCGTGGACCGGCACGCCCCATTCGCGGTCGTGATATTCGACCATCAGCGGGTTTTCGGGATTCACCCAGGCGCAGCGTTTCACTGGTCATTCTCCAGGAAGGCCCGCAGTGCCTCGTGAAGCTGGTGGCGGCTAGAGCCGACGATCATCCCGACATGGCCAGAGGGGATGATCACCTGCTCCCCCATCGGGGCCGTAGCTGCAGGCGCGATGCGGTCGTGCTCGGCGACGAAATGGAGTGAGGGCACCGCCAGCCTATCGGTGATAGCCGCGCCGCCGACGTACCATCCGCCAGCGCCGGGCAGGTCTTCGCCGAACATTCCTTCGATGAGTTCCTTCGCCGCAGGGTAGGGAAGGGATTCGCCCGCATTCGCCCATTCCTCGAGCTCGACAAAACGGTGCGCTTCAGGACTTGAGAGATCGAGGCGGCCGAAATCGGCGAACTTGCGGACCGTCCGCTGAGGGTCGATCGACCAAAAAGCCGCTTGCAGCACTTCCATCGGGAGCGCGCCGAGTTGCCTTGCGGCTACTTCGGAGTTGCGCCAGATTTCGGCCAACGCTCGGCGTGATTGCGCGGGATAGCGATTGAAGTGCCATGGCGCGGCGATGGTGACGACACGCTCGACATCGGCGCGGTTCGCGGCAGCGATCGCCATGGTACCGCCGAGACAATAGCCGATCAGCGCTACCGGCTCTCCGATGCTGCCTAGCAAGGGGATCAGCAACTCCCCGACGTGGCCCGCAACCGAGAGACCGGATCGCTTGTCGGCCTTGCCCCAGTCGAGCAGAATTACACGGCGGCCCATGCGCGCGATCGCGGCCGTCAGGGACACCTTTTCGTCGAGGTCGAGAATGCGCGGCGGATTGATCAGCGAGGGGACAAGCAGGGCAGGCGGCCCGCTCCCGCCTTGATCGCGCAGCGCCGCGCCATGGACACTTGCGATCTCGGGCTTCGCGGGCGACTGCTTCGGCCGGGGCGCCTGCTCGTAGGCGCGAAGGCCCGCGAGCGCTGCCCGCGCCAGCTCGGGATCGCGCTCCGACACTTCCCGTACCAATTCGAGAAAGAGCGGCAGCGGGCGCGGTGCGCGTTCATGTTGCGGCGCACTATGCTCCGGTAGTAGTGGCATTCCCCACGAGTGTGGGAGTGAATGATGGCCAAGTCCACCGGCAAGGTGACGATCAAGAAGTACGCCAACCGCCGTCTCTACGACACCGAGAGCTCCGCCTACATCACGCTCGACCGGCTCGCGCTGATGGTGCGCGAAGGGCGCGAGTTCGAAGTGGTCGACGCGAAAACCGGTGAGGACATTACTCGGCAGGTACTCGACTCAGATCATCGTGGATGAAGAAGCACGCGGCGCAACCATGTTGCCACTGAACTTCCTCAAGCAGCTCATCGGCCTCTATGGCAACTCGATGCAGAATTTCGTTCCATCATATCTCGAAGCCGCGATGGAGGCGTTCCAGCGCAACCAGAGCGCGGTGAAAGACGCGTTCGGCGGCAACATGTTCGCCGACCTCGCGAAGCGCAACATGGCCATGTTCGAAGACGCTGCGCAGGCATTCAGCGGCAAGCCCAAGTCCGAAGCCAGGCCGAGCAGCAGCGAGGTCGAGCAGTTGAGAGCTGAACTCGCCGCGCTCCAGGCCAAAGTCGACCGGCTGAGCCGCTAACGATCATGCCATTGTTGTTTGCCGCGGCGCTTGCGCTGACAGTTGATGCGGCGCCCAATGCCGCGGGCGGTCCCGTTCAATCGAATCTCGAATATGCCGAGCCGATTGCCGGCGACTGGGCCTATGCAGCGGCGAACGACGGGAGCGAAGCGACCTTCTCAAATGCGAGCGGACAGGTGCAGCTGACGATTCGCTGCACGCGCTCGACCCGCCGTGTTACGCTGCTCAAGGCCGCAGCCGCGGCGGCGCCGTCGTTGTGGGTGTGGACGAGTTCTCAAAAAAAGAGTTTGCCGGCGACTTATGACCCTGCATCAGCACGGGTAAGCGCGGATCTACAGGCATACGACCCAATGCTCGACGCGATCGCATCGAGCCGCGGGCGCATCGGGTTCAGCTCGTCCGGCCTTGCGGCGCTCATCGTTCCGCCATGGGCGGAGGTGGGACGAGTGATCGAGGATTGCCGCGTCTGAAGGCCACCGGCGACGCGAAGCGAAGAAGTTTGCCGAATTTTCACATCATTACAAGTCTTGCGCTGAACTCAACAAAAACTCATCTTCTGTCCTGGCTTCAACGCAGCGAAAGGAGGTGATCCGATGTCTCATGGTTCAGCAGGGAGGTCGGAGAGGGGTGTTCGCAGGCCCTAAGTGCTGACGAACGGCCACACCTTCGGCCGCTGACCATGTCGAAGGGCATCGCTGCGAAACGCGGCGGTGCCCTTTAACATATCTCCTGCACACGGGTGTTGCATTGCGCGGCAATACAATGTTCGGACTACATGCAGTTCCCACTTCATTCGGGAACCGGAACGGCATTAAAGTGTCTTTGTCCCGACGGAGGGAGATAAAAAATGGCGAAATCCGCACGTAGAGGTTCTTCCCGATCTACTTCTTCGAGCTCTGGTTCGAGCGCTTCATCGTCGCGTTCGGCGTCGAACAAGGCGACAATGGACAAGCTTGCCAAGGCCGCGATGAGCAAGGAAATGCTCGCCGCCGGTCTCGCGGCGGCTGCAGCGGCGATCAGCGCAAGTCCGGCTGCACGCAAGAAGATCCGCGACGCGGGACTCGACGCTGCCGATACTGCATCGCAGGCTGCGAGCAACGTCGTATCGAGCGCGACGAGACTTGGTTCGATCATCGCCGAAGCGGTCGCCGACGCAGCGCAGCGCATAATGTCCGGCAAGTGGTCGATGGAAGGATCTGCTTCAACGTCGTCCGGTTCCACGAGCAGCGCAGCCAAGCCTGCGCGCAAGTCGACAGCGAAGCGCTCGACCGCGCGCAAGTCGCCTGCGAAGCGATCGACCTCAACGCGTGCGAAATCGGCGAGCGCCGGTGCGAAAAAATCATCGGCGACGCGCAAGTCTCCCGTGAAGCGTTCGACTGCGAAACGCGCCACTGGCGGTACAGCAAAAGCATCTCGCGGCACCGCCGCGAAGCCGCGCAGCACGGCCAAGCGCAAGACCACCACTCGGCGTGGCACGAGCGCGCGCGGACGTCGCGGCACCACAGGTGGGGGCACAACCGGGGGCGGCGCGGGCGGGAACGCCTAAGCGGCGCGATCCTCGAACTGCAATCGAGCCAGGCGCGCGTAAAGCCCTCCGCGCGCGCTAAGGCTCGCGTGCGTGCCCTCTTCGACGATCTGCCCCTGATCCATTACGACGATACGGTCGGCGGCGCGGACTGTCGCAAGACGGTGTGCGATGACGATCGTCGTACGATCGGACATAAGGCGGTCGAGCGCGTCCTGCACGAGGCGCTCGCTTTCAGCGTCGAGCGCCGACGTCGCTTCGTCGAGTAGCAGCAAGGGCGCATTGCGCAGAAGCGCGCGCGCGATCGCGATGCGTTGACGCTGGCCGCCCGACAGACGCGCACCGCCCTCGCCCATGTAGGTGTCGAGGCCTTCAGGAAGCGCGCGCAGGAATTCCTCGGCGTGCGCGTCGCGCGCGGCCTGCCACAGTTGCTCCTCGGTCGCATCCCAGTGTCCGTAACGCAGATTGTCGCGCGCTGATGCCGCGAAGATAATTGTTTCCTGCGGTACCATTGCGATGCGCTCGCGAACGTCCGCGGGGTCGGCGTCGCGAACGTCGACGCCATCGAGGAGGAGTCGGCCTTGCTGCGGATCGTAGAAACGCTCGGCGAGCTGGAAGATCGTCGTCTTGCCTGCACCCGAGGGACCGACGAGGGCCAGCCGCTCGCGCGAACGGACGTCGAGGTTGAAATCGTTGAGCGCCGAGGTCTCCGGCCGAGTTGGATAATGGAAGGTCACATTCTCAAACGCGAGCGCTCCGCGCGGCGGCTGGGGCAGGCTGACAGGCTGCGCGGGAGCGCGGATATCGGGCTTGGCATTAAGCAGTTCCGACAACCGCTCGGACGCACCCGAGGCGCGCAACAGGTCGCCGTAGACTTCCGACAAATTGCCGAGGGCACCGGCCAGAAGTCCGCCGTAGAGAACGAACGCTGCGATTGTGCCCCCGGTCATGCGGCCGGCGGAAACATCGATCGCCCCTTGCCAAATGACGAAGACAATCGCGCTGAACATTAGCAAGATAGCGATCGCGGTCATGCATGACCGCAGCAGGATTCGCCGCCTGGCAGTCCCGAACACGCGCTGAACTGCGTCTCCAAACCGCGCAGATTCGCGGCCCTGCTGATTGAACGCCTGCACGATCTTCATCGCGCCGAGCACTTCGCTGGTGATCGTCCCGACATCGGCGATGCGATCCTGGCTCCGCACTGAGATCGCCCGAACTCGCCGCCCGAGCAGGATGATCGGCCCCATAACGACCGGCACGCCGACCAGCATCAGGCCCGCGAGCTTTGGAGCGAGCGCGAACATGATGGCCACGCAGGCGAGCGCCATGATGGCGTTGCGAAGCGCGACCGAGATGGTGGTTCCGACCACTTGTTCGATGATCGTCGTATCGACCGTGAGCCGCGAGGTGATCTCGGCTGGACGGTTCTCCTCGAAGAATCCCGGCGACAGGCGCAGCAGATTGCGGTGCACCGCGAGCCGGATGTCAGCAACGGTCCGCTCGCCGATCCAGGAGACGAAATAGTATCGGAACGCAGTAGCGACCGCCATCAATGCGACGACGCCGAGCAGTCCCTCGAACCACCCTGCGATATGGGACGGGCTTCCGGCACCCGGCGCAAAACCTTTATCGATGACGAGCTTGAGGCCGTAAGGGATTGAGGTGGCCGCGCCGGCCGCGACGAGCAAAGCCAGGGCGGCAAGGGCGATGCGTCCGGGATAACGGGTCGCGAATCCCCACACCATTCGAAGATTGCGGACGGAGCGTCCCTTGGGACGGTTCGCGGTCGGGATCGCCATAAGGCAACCTAACAGCGGGGCCGCAACGCCTCAAATCGCTTGTGCGGTCGCGGACAACTTATCCCCACTTCCTTGCTGCGCCGCAACAATCCGCCTTGCAAGCGGTTACATTGGTTGCCACATCACGCTCCCCGAGAGGAAGAATTGAGGTTCGATGCTCTACGACGCCTATGAAGTGCAGCGTTCGCTCCTCGCGGGTGCGAGCAGGCTTGCAGGTCTGGGCGCTGGATGGCTGAACAACCCCGCCAATCCCTTGGGCTACAATGCGATGAGCCCGCTGGTGGCGGCGAGCCTCGAGGTCTTCGCCCATGCCGCTGCGCCGCGGGGAGAACCCGAATTCGGCATTCACAGCGTCAAGATCGGCCGCAAAGCTGTGCGTGTCGAAGAGCAGGTGCTGCTTCACAAGCCATTCGGCGATTTGAAACATTTCGTACGGGAGGGGCACGATGAAGGACCTCACCTGCTCATTGTCGCGCCGATGTCCGGCCACTATGCGACGCTCCTGCGCGGCACTGTTCAGCGTCTGCTGCCAAGCTTCAACGTCTACATCACCGATTGGGCCGACGCGAAGCTGGTGCCGCTGTCGGATGGGGGCTTCAGCCTAGACGATTATGTCGATTATCTGATCGAGTTCCTCGAACAGATTGGAAAGAGCACGGGCGAACGGCCGCACCTCCTTGCTGTCTGCCAGCCCGCGGTTCCGGCCTTCGTTGCGACCGCGCTGATGAACGCCGACAAGAACCCGTGGCGGCCGAAGAGCCTGACGATGATGGGCGGGCCGATCGACACGCGCGAGGCTCCGACCGCAATAAACACCCTGGCGACGCAGCGGCCGTTCGGCTGGTTCGAAAACAATGTTATCGCAACCGTCCCGATGATCTACCCAGGCGCTGGGCGGAAAGTCTATCCGGGCTTCCTGCAGCTTGCGGGCTTCATGACGATGAACCTCGGCTCGCACCTCATCAGCCATTGGGAGATGTTCAAGCATCTTGTCGTCGGCGACGAAGAGGGCGCGGCGGCCACCCAGAAATTCTACGACGAATATCGCTCGGTCTGCGACATGACCGCGGAATTTTACCTCCAGACGGTCGACGTCGTGTTCCAGCGACATCTGCTGCCGAAGGGGCTCATGGAACATCGCGGGCGGCTGGTTGATCCGTCGGCAATCCGCGACACGGCGCTGCTAGCAATCGAAGGCGAGCGCGACGACATTTCGGGCATTGGCCAGACCAAAGCCGCACTCGACATTGCGAACAAGCTACCCGAAGCCAAGAAGCAGTATTTGCTCGCCAAGGACGTCGGCCATTACGGAATCTTCAACGGCCGCAAATGGCGCGAGAAGATCGCGCCGGTCGTCGAGAAGTTCATCGACGCGAACGCCTGAGGCGGCGGCCTCAGGCTCTTTTCATTTTCAGGCCCGGCAGCATATTCATCGCGACGACGCTTGCGAGGGAAGAGACGATCGCCGACACCGTCATTGCGACATGAAAGCCTCCGAAAAGCTGCGTCCCACTGCCTGCGAGGACCGCGCCGAGAAGCGCGGTCGCGATCAGCCCCCCTGTGCGGGCAACGGCGCTGTTGAAGCCCGATGCCATGGCGACATGCTTTTCCTCAACCGACCCCAACACCGAGGCGGTGAGTGGGGCTACCGCGATCGTCATGCCGATTGCCATCACGAGGATGGTTGGGAAGGTACCGGACCAATAGCTTCCTTGCGGCACCATGAGCCATGAAAGGAGCAGTCCCGCCGCTACGACGAGCGGACCGGCCGTGAGGGGGATGCGCGGCCCGATCCGCGCTGCGATACTGCCCATGTAGGGCGAAACCGACGTCATCAGCACCGGCATCGGCAGCATTGCGAGGCCCGTCTCAACCGGTGAATAGCCGCCACTGCTGATAAGCACGTAAGGGATCAGCAGCATCGCTGCGCCGAATGCGCCGTAGAGCAGAAACGTGAGCAGGTTCAGGCCGGAGAAGCAGCGGTTGCTGAAGAGCTCCAGCGGCATCATCGCGCGGGGTCCGCGGCGATGTTCGGCAAGGAGAAATCCGCCAAGAAGTGCAAGTCCGAGGAAGGAGGTGACCACCGCCGCGGGCTCCGCGCGACGATGAGCGGACCAGATCGTGAGGCCGTAGGTGACTGCCCCAAGCCCGGCGGTGGCAAGAAGGGCTCCAGCATAGTCGGTGCGGCCAGCACCTGCTTCGCGGCTCTCCTCGACGAAGATCATCGCGAACAGGATCGCGCCCGCCGCTAGCGGCAGGTTGATGTAGAAGATCGATGGCCATCCGACCGCGTCGACCAGGTATCCGCCGATCAGAGGCGCGATTGCAGCAGCCGCCGCCCCGGCGGCTGCCCAGATCCCGACTGCCCAGCCGCGCTTGTCTCCGGAATAAGCGGCGTTAAGAAGCGCAAGGCTATTGGGAAGCAGAAGCGCCGCACCAACGCCCTGCGCTGCGCGTGCGGCAAGAAGCAGCGGCAGGGTCGGGGCAAGCGCGCAAACGAGAGACGCGGTGCCGAACAGACCCGTGCCGAGGATGAGCAGGCGCCTTCGTCCGAAGTGATCTCCCAGCGCTCCGCCGAGGAGCAGCAGCGCGGATAGGGGCAGGAGATAGGCGTTGACGACCCATTGGACTTGCTCGGCGCCGGCCCCGTAACTGGCGCGGATCGCGGGCAATGCGACATTGAGAACCGATGCGTCGACGAAGCTGAGGCTCGACGCGAGGATGCAGCAGATTAGAGTCCAGCGCGGTTCTGCACCCCTCGTTCGCCCGCTTGAATCCCGCGGGCTCAATCGATGGGCTGCGCGATTGCGGCCTCGACCATGGTACGCCACGTCTTGACGTCGCCGACGGCCGCCATCGCTTCGTCCGGCTCGCGCGCCGTATGGAGGACAGCGAGCGCCTGGTTCACATGCTCGCGCCAGGTGCGATCGACTTCCGTTCCCGCCGAGCCATTGTCGCCTTCTGCATTGCTGCTGAGCTTGGCGCCGGCGAGCACTCGGGCGACGCGTTCCACCAGCGGACAATTGGATTCGGGCATCTCTTGCTCCTCCTTTTGTCCGCTCAACCCGCTTTGCCGCCTCCGGGTTCATCTGTCGCCGGAGGAAGGCCTGCAATCTTGCGTGCTGCGTGGACCAGCTCGACCGGCATCATGGCGATGATTGTGCTGTTATGCTCGACCCCGATTTCGGCGAGTGTCTGCAGTCGCCTCAATTCGAGCGCGCCAGGTGCGCCGCTGATCACTTCTGCCGCATGGCTAAGCTTCCCGGCGGCCTCCTCTTCGCCCTCTGCACGAACGATGCGCGCCCGTTTCTCGCGGACTGCTTCAGCCTCCTTGGCGATCGCACGCTGCATCTGCTCAGGGATATCGACGTCCTTGATCTCAACGGCATCGATCTCGACGCCCCATTTGATCGAGGCGTCGCGGAGCAATTGCTGCAGCCGGTGATTGATCGAGGCGCGGTCCTTCAGCATCAGGTCGAGGTCGCTTTGGCCAATCGCATCGCGCAATGCGGTTTCGGCAGCCTGCACCGTGGCCGCACGCCAGTCCTCGACCGCCGTCACGACCTGGATTGGGGATTCTGCGCGGAACCAGAGCACGGCGTTCACGCGGACTGCGACGCCGTCGCGGGTGATCGTTTCCTGGGTTTCGAGCTGATAGGTGATGATCCGCTGGTCGACCCGCACAACCCGATCGACGAAGGGGATCAGCCAATACCATCCAGGCCCCTTGGCTTGGCCTAGCCGCCCAAGGCGGAACAGCACGCCGCGCTGATATTCCTGATTGATCCCGAAGCTCTTCAGCGTGGTGATGACGATGAAAATTAAAGCGGCGATAATGACGCCGACGAGGATCGGCATTGGAACTCCCCCTAAAGGACTCGACCGGGCGGCTATAGCACCGGGCGAGCGGTAACCGTTACGTTTGACAAAGTCCCTTTGGTCCTCGCGAGTGTGCTGGCGCGGGCAATGCGTGGGAACGGGCCGAGGCGAACCTATATGGCCGCGTCGCGTGCGGACATTTATGACCGAGACCGCAGTCTATTCCAGTCAGGACTACGAGCCGATCGTTCGGACCAACACTTTCAACCGCGTTCGCTAAACGCTTTCTCCTTACATCACCTCGAACAGGCCCGCTGCACCCATGCCACCACCGACGCACATGGTGACGACGACGTGCTTCACGCCGCGGCGCTTGCCCTCGATCAGGGCGTGGCCGACAAGGCGGGCACCGCTCATTCCATAGGGATGGCCGATAGCAATCGCACCGCCGTCAACATTGAGGCGCTCATCGGGAATGCCGAGCTTGTCGGCGCAGTATAGGACTTGCACGGCGAAGGCTTCGTTCAGCTCCCACAGGCCGATATCGTCCGTCTTGAGGCCGAAGCGCTCGAGCAGCTTGGGAACGGCGAATACCGGGCCGATGCCCATTTCCTCCGGGGCGGTGCCAGCAACCGCCATGCCGACGTAGCGGCCCAGAGGCTCAAGTCCGCGTTTTTCGGCAAGCTCCCCGTTCATCAGCACGCTGGCGGACGCCCCGTCACTGAGCTGGCTGGCGTTGCCAGCTGTGATGGCATTTCCTGGACCGCGCACCGGTTCGAGGTTCGTGAGACCCTCGAGCGTCGTCTCGGGGCGGTTGCCTTCGTCCCTGTCGAGCGTGACCTCCTTCTTCGAAACCTCACCGGTTTCCTTGTCCTTGACGGCCATGGTGACGGTCACTGCAATGATTTCATCATCGAATTTGCCGGTGCGCTGCGCCTCCGCCGTGCGCTGCTGTGAGCGAAGTGCGAATTCGTCGCAGCGCTCGCGGCTGATTTCGTAGCGCTTGCCGACGATCTCGGCGGTGTCGATCATCGGCATGTAGACGCCGTTGTGCATGCTGAGCAGTTCGGGATCGGGGCCAAGGCGAAGCTCGCCGGTTTGGACGAGGCTGATGCTTTCAACGCCGCCGGCGACCACCACCTCCATCCGGTCGACAATGATCTGCTTTGCGGCGGTTGCGATCGACATCAGGCCCGAGGAGCATTGCCGGTCGATCGACATCCCGGCGACGGTCACCGGCATGCCAGCGCGTAGCGCGGCAGTCCGGCCGATGGTCGTCTGCACGCCCTGCTGGAGCGCGGCCCCCATGATCACGTCGTCGACCTCGGCAGGATCGATCTTCGCCCGCTCGATTGCGGCGCGGATCGGGTGCGCGGCAAGTGTCGGTGAGGGCGTGATGTTGAAGGCGCCTCGATAAGCCTTGCCGATGCCGGTCCGGGCGGTGGAAACGATCACGGCATCGCGAGCCATTCTTCTCTCCTCAGGTGAACATGAGGGCGAGCCAGAGCGCGGTCAGCGCGGGCTTGTCCTCCTGCTCGATTTCCACGGTTACAGAGTGACGCAACAGCCACTGCCCCGCCGCTTTCTCCTCGACAGAGTCAAGTGTGAAGCGGCCGCGAACGCGCTTGCCCGAGCGGACGGGGGCGAGGAAGCGAACGCGGTCGAGACCGTAGTTCACTGCCATCCTCAGCCCTTCGGGCATGAGCAGCGCTTCGGCCCCCATTCGCGAGAGGAGCGACAGCGAAAGGAATCCATGTGCGATCGTCCCTCCGAACGGTGTCTGCGCCGCGGCCGCCGGATCGAGGTGTATGAACTGGCGGTCCTCCGTGGCGTCCGCGAAAGCGTCGATGCGGGACTGGTCTACAAGGATCCATGAGGAGACGCCGACTTCGTCTCCAACACGATTCTTGATCTCGGTGAGCGTGGCGAGCGGCATGGCGATTGTGTAGCGGTCCAAATGTTGGGAGCAAGCGCACCCGGGCGCCTGACATGATCCCCATTTCAATTCCCGAAGCGCACGGCGACGATGCTCGCCGCGCTTCGGCGCCGGCGAAGCCTTCCCGTTCCCGGGTGGTCGGCAAGGGCAGATGTGTTGCCGCTCGACGATCGAGGTCTATCCTCGCGACATTAAAGCTCTGCTCGACCGAGCGTGCAGGGGAGGGGCTTTACGAGCGCGTATCGCGCGATGGGCCATTCCATGCCCGGCAAACCGTCGCGAGGCTGCTTCGCATCGAAGAGGTGGAAGAGATCGGAAAGGAAGTATGGCTGCCGCGCAGCGCTGTGCCAGCGCGGGCCGCTCGATAATTTCCCAGGTGCTCAAAATGATGACGCCCGAGTTGCGGGAGGAATAACGGAAGGGCGAACCGATCGAGGAGGCTGCCTAGAACGGCAGCGGCGCGGTTGGCTGGTCCGAGGCACGGACGAGCTGGAGTTTCTTCGAGGCGAGGCCTTCGATGAGCGCTCGAAGGATTGCCGAGCGGTTCGCGGCAAGCAAGTCATTGTCGCGGCTGGAATCGTCATAGACGAGGTCGAAGGCGAGTGCTGATGCGCCCGCTCCTGAAAGGGCGCAGCGAACGAACTTGCAGCCCTTCTGAGCGGAGACGGCGGCCTCGGCCGCCGCGAAGACGGCGTCGATCGCTCTTGCGGAGGTATCGCCGCCGACGGCCATGTAGAGCGTGATCCGCCGCGCTTTTGCCTGCGCCATGTTGTGGATCTCGCGCTCGAGGAGCTTGGTGTTTGCCATGATCAGCTGTTCGCCCGTCAGCGACCGAAGCCGCGTGGTTTTAAGTCCGATCCGCTCCACGGTACCGGTGCTGCTGTCGTAGCGGATGACGTCGCCCTTCTTGAAAGGCTTGTCGAACAGGATTGAAAGGGCCGCGAACAGGTCTGAGAAGATGCCCTGCGCGGCAAGGCCGATGGCGATGCCGCCGATGCCGAGTTCGGCGACCAGCGCGGTGACGTTTACGCCGAGATTGTCGAGGATGAGGATGCCGGCGATCGCGAAGAGTGCCACGCTGATAAGCACTCGGATGATCGCCATTGCGCTGCCCAGCGAGCCTGAGCCGTTCTGGCGCGCGACGCGGTGCCCGATCAAGCCGAGGATCAGCTCACGCCCCCACACCGCGCCCTGCAGCGCAAAGGCGATGACGAACAAGATGTCGAGCAGCCGTGCGATCTTGTGCGGCAGATCCGCATAACTGGAGACGACGTCCGCGGCAGCGAGGATCATGAAGGCGATGCTGGTCTTGGCAAGGACGCGGCCGATGACCGACCGCCAGCCCCAGCCTTCGGGATCCCGCCTGAGCGCTCTGCGCCCGAACTCGCGAAGAACGAGCATCACCGCGACTATGACAACCGCAACGATGAGGCCGATCAGCAGCCCGTCGCGGTTGGCCTCAAGCCAGGTCGAAAGCTTGTCCACCGCCATGAGGCGTGTCTTGGCGGCGAGTGAGGTCGCAATCAAGCTGCGCCACGAGCCTAAGAGGTGGCGGTGCGCTTGCGGCGGCGCTTTCCGCCTCGTTGGAGAAACTCGATCAGCGCGACTTCGGCAGTCGACAGGCGCTTGCGGCCCCGCGGCCGCTCCATCCCGGAGAGCGGATCGCGCGGATCTTCCTTCACGGCCTCGAGCAGCTTCGGGTGAACGTAGGACTGACGGCTGATGGCAGGCGTGTTGCCAAGCGCTTCCGCGACAGGTTCGACCACGGTCTTGACGGTGATCCGCGCGTGCTCCGCCTTCTTCAGCAGCTGTTCGCAGGCTATCACGTTCGCGTTCCAGGTCCGGAAATGCTTGGCGGTGAAATCGGCGCCGCATGCCTCTTTGATATATTCGTTGACGTCGCCGGAGCTGATCGGCTTTGGATCGCCGTCACCGTTGACATACTGGAACAGCATCTGGCCCGGCAGCTCCTGGCACCGCTTCACCATCCGCTTGAGGCTGGTGTCGGTGATCTTCGCTTCGTGCACGATCCCGTGCTTGCCGGTGAAGCGCATCATCAGGCCGTGTCCGGTCCGCTTGAGGTGTCGCCTCCTCAGCGTTGTCGCGCCGAAGCTCTTGTTCTCACGTGCATATTCCTCATTGCCGACACGGATATGCTCGATGTCGAGCAGCCGTACGATCGCCGCAAGCACCGCCTCGCGTGCAAGATTGCGCCGCTTCAAGTCCTCCTCGACACGGCGCCGGATCCTCGGCAGTGCTTTTCCGAACTCGAGCAGCCCTTCATATTTCGCGCTGTCGCGCCTCGCACGGAACTCGGCGTTATAGCGGTACTGCTTGCGTCCACGGGCATCGATTCCGGTCGCCTGAAGATGGCCGTTGGGATCCGCACAGAACCAGGCATCGGTATAGGCGGGCGGGAGGGCGATCGCGTTCAGGCGATCGATTTCCTCACGGTCCGTCACGCGTTTCTTGTCCGAGTCGAAATAGGCCCAGTAACTGCCCATCCGCTTGCGGGTGATTCCCGGCTCAGTGTCACTGCTGTGGCGCAACAATTTCTTCTCTCGGTTCGTTTGCGCGCTTAAGCGACCGAGAGGGGGACGAGTTCCTGAAAGGAGTCATTCAGATGCGGGTTTCAAACGCGCGAGTGTTGATCGTCGCTACCGATGGTTTCGAGGAATGGGAGCTGTTCGGTCCGCGTCAAATCCTGCAGCAGCGCGGAGCCGAGGTTGTCCTCGCTTCGCTGAAGCGCGATCCGATCCAGGCGACAATTCACGACGACCCTGGAACGACGATCCGGCCGGACCTCACGATCGACGAGGCGAACGCGGACGATTTCGATGCCCTGATCCTCCCGGGCGGCGTGCGCAGTCCAGACCAGCTGCGCATCCATGGCAACGTGATCGCGTTGATCCGAACCTTCGCCGAGCAGGGCAAACCCGTCGGCGCGATCTGCCACGGGCCGTGGCTCCTGGTCGAGGCCGACCTTGTGCGCGAACGGACGGCGACGAGCTGGCCATCCATCCGGACCGACCTTAGAAACGCCGGGGCGCTGGTGATCGACGAGCCTGCCGTGACGGACGGCAATATTGTAACCAGCCGCAATCCGGACGACGTCGAAGCGTTCACGAACGCAATCATCGACCTCATTGAGAATCAGCCTGAGGTGACGGAGATCCTCCGCCCGAGCGAACTCCCGGCCTAAACTTCCTCAACCGAATGGAAACCACTTTGGACGTATCTCGGCAGCGATGCATGCCGGATCTGTCGCCAAGGTTGAAAAGAACGTCGATCGCCTGGCCTCGACTTTATTCGCGGCCGCTTGCGGCTATGCCCTCTATTCCTGGCTCGCCGGACGCCTCGGACAGTCGACGCTGGCGATAGCGAGCACCGCTGCTGTCGCTCTTGCCTTCTTGATCAGCGGCCGCGCCCTCGGCGCCGTCCACCCGCAGCCTCGCCGATTGCCAGTCCCGATTTTCGACGTCCGCGAGGTCGAACCCATCGAGGAGCCGGAATTGCTGCTGACCGACGTCTTCGAGCCGCAGCCGCCGGCGAAATCCGAGGACGCGTTGGTCCTCGACGATATCCTCGCCAAGCTCAGCGCGGATTCGCGCGTTGTGCGACTATTCGACCCGGCAGCCATGCCAACAGCCGGAGAGCTCAAGTCGCGAATCGACCGGCACCTCGATGACGAGCTGTCGGCGGCGCTGACATCTGATGCCACGCAAGCGCTGCATGACGCGCTCTCCGAACTGCGCCGCGCGATCCGTTAGGCCGGGCTTAGCTGAGTAAACTCCTATTCGCACGGGGGTCCAATCTCCACTTGTATAGGTAGTTACCTATCGTTACTGAGGGCGCATTAATGACTGACCCTCGCATCGTCCTCGAGCGGCTCTGCCTGGAGCGCGGCGAAGACTTCGCCGGTCTCTCGCGCATGCTCGGGCGCAATCCAGCCTATATCCAGCAGTTCATCCGGCGCGGAGTTCCGAAGCGGCTGAAGGAAGAGGAGCGCCGCAAGCTGGCGCGCTATTTCTCGATGTCGGAGACTTTGCTCGGGGGGCCGCCGGACAGCGAGCAGGCGCCGGCGGGGCTGGTCAGCATCAAGCGGCATCCCGTGCGGGTCTCGGCCGGTCCTGGCGCGGTCGTCACCCAAGAATTGGGAAAGCCCTATTTCGCGTTCGACGAGCGTTGGCTGAAGGCACTGACGGCGAGCCAGCCCTCCAAGCTGTCGATCGTTCGTGTCGAGGGCGATTTAATGGCGCCGACGCTGAACGCGGGCGACGACATTCTGGTGGACCTCGGCGATTCTATCCGAACGGCTGCGCGATGGCATCTATGTGCTCAGGATCGACGATGCCGTCGTGGTGAAGCGGCTTGCCCTCAACCCGACCGGCCGCTGCGCGACGGTGCAATCGGACAACGCCGCCTATCCCGATTGGCCGGATTGCGACCTCGACGAGATCAAGCCCATCGGCCGCGTGATCTGGGCTGGGCGGCGCGTCGTCTAGCTTTTGCGGCGGGTGCGATCGATCAGCCAGGTGGCGATGGCAAGGATCGCGCCGATGGCCAGGCCCATCAGCGTGCCCTTGAGCGGATTTTGGATCGACAGGCCGTAAAGGAATCCAAGCAGGATGAAGATCGTGAGGAAACATCCTCCGGCGCGGGTGGTGCTGCCTTGCATCGCGCGCTCATGGCAGAGCGAATAAGCGAACACCACAGCCTCGCATGGTCAATGCTTCGTTGACGATGTTCGTCGGCAGTCGCGAAACGGCGAAGCGTTATATGGCGGGCATGGACGCTCTCTTCATCCATGGCCGCCTCGCGCTCGCTGACGCCGCCGAGCTGATCGAACATTTTGGCGACGCCGCCCAATTCGAGGCGGCCGCCCGCGCCGAACGCAGCCGCGACGAGGGCAATGTCGGTTCGCTTCTGCCACTGGCGGCAGATCGAACGGGTAATAGCGACATTGAACAGCGACGAAATTCTCGGGACCGTCCACTAAGCCATTGAATTGATTTGCGGCCACAGGGCCGCTGCAAAAGCCCAGTGGTAGCCATTCGCACTGGCGCCGCTCAGGAGCCGTCGGTAATGCTGCTCACTTGATGACCGGGCGGGGATCAAGGGTAGGGGCCGGCCGGCTGCTATGCGCGGCCGGTTGCGGCGCGCTTTTTGCCGTCCCCGCCTGGGCCCAAACAGCGCCCGCTGAGCAAGTGCCACCGACCTCCAGCGAGCCAAGCGATCTCGATCCGAATGCACCGCTCGCGCCCATGCCTGATCTCGGCGTTGACTGGCCCAACCTTGACGCGAAGGAGGCCGAACCCGCGACCCAACCCGCGGCTCCAGAAGCGCCGAAGGCAGCGCCTGATCTGACGACCGAGGCATCCGGTACGATCCGCTACACCTGGCTGGTCGAGGGCTTGTCGTCGGTTGGTGGCGGACAAGACCTGCTCGCTGCGTTCCGGAAGCAGTCCACGCTCGAAGCCGAGCGGAAGAAGCCTGCCAACGCCGCACAGATCGGGCGACGAGCGAGCGCCGATGCCGATCTCTTGACGCAATTACTGCGCAGCCAGGGCTATTACGATGCCGCCGTCGAGCCGAGCACCGATCGAAGCGGCGACGCGCTGCGCGTGATCCTGACGGTCGATCCGGGCGAGCAATATCGCTTCGCGTCGGTCGAGTTGCCCGGCCTCGACGCGGCCGGGCCCGATGCCGCGAAGCTGCGTGACAGCTTTGGCGTCAAGGCGGGCGATCCGGTGATTGCACAGGACGTGATTGCCGCCGGCACCTCCCTCACCCAGACGCTCGGCGAGGAGGGTTTTGCCGAGGCGAAACTCGGCGAGCAGGATGTCGAGGTCAATCACGTAACCCGGCTCGCGACCCTGTCGCTGCCTGTCACCCCCGGGCCAGTGGCGCGGTTCGGACAGATCCATGTCAGCGGACGGCCGCCGTTCAGCGCCCATCATGTCGGGATCATCGCCCGCTTCAAACAAGGAGACCAGTTCCAGCGTTCAAAGCTCGACGACCTTAGGCGCGCGCTGATCGCCACCACGCTCGTCGCCAATGCCGACATCAAAATTGTGCCCGTGCAGGACGGACAGGTCGTCGACCTCGACGTTCACCTCGAGCCCGCACCGCAGCACACGATCGCGGGCGATATCGGCTACGGGACCGGGCAGGGCGCGCTGATCGAAGCGACCTGGACCGACCGAAATTTCTTCAATCCGGAAGGCGCGCTGACGCTGCGCGGCGTCGCCGGCACAATGGAACAGCTCGCCGGCGTCGAGCTCCGCCGCTCCAACTTCCTGCAGCGAGACCAGACCCTCAACCTGCAGTTCACGGGATCGCATCAAAAATTCGACGCCTATGAGGCGAAGACACTCCTGCTCGGCGGGAACATCGAGCGGCAAAGCAATTTCATCTGGCAGAAGAAATGGACGTGGAGTTACGGCGCCCAGCTGCTCGCAACCGACGAGCGCGGCGTGTTCAGCCCGGCGGGAATCAAGGACACGCGGACCTTCTTCATCGCCGCGCTTCCGTTGACACTCGGATATGACGGAAGCGACAACCTGCTCGACCCGAAACGCGGGTTCCGCCTCAGCGGTTGGATCAGTCCGGAATATTCGGGCCGCGGACAGAGCCTGACCTATGCGCGCACTCAGATCGACGCGAGTGCATACCACCCCGTGTCCGATCGCATCGTCGTCGCCGGGCGCATTCGTCTCGGGACGATCGTCGGCGCCGACGATTTCGAGATCGCGCCGTCTCGGCGTTTTTATTCGGGCGGCGGCGGGTCGGTGCGCGGCTACGGATACCAGCAGCTCGGGCCCAAGGACGTCGACGGCGATCCGATCGGCGGCCGCGGCCTCGCCGAGTTCGCCCTCGAGGCCCGTATCCGGCTTAGCCAATTCGGCGGCAACTTCGGGTTCGTACCTTTCTTCGACGGCGGCTCGCTGACCACCAAGGCGATGCCGGACTTCTCGAACTGGCGGTTCGCGGTCGGCGCGGGTGTCCGTTACTACTCTCTCTTCGGCCCGATCCGCGTGGACCTTGGCGTGCCGCTCAAGCGGCAGAAAGGTGACGGGCCGTTCGCAGTCGCGGTCTCGCTGGGGCAGGCATTCTGATGACCGAGGCAGTCGCCGAGCAACTATCCGCGGAGCCGCCGAAGGTAGGGCTCAGGAAGGATTGGCGCTGGCGCCTGCTGAACGAGCTTTTCGCTCTTTTCGTAGCTCTCCTCTTCATCCTCGCCGCGCTGCTGGTGCTGCTCGATAGCGCGCCGGGCCACCGGTTCATCGCCGACCAGGTCAGCAAGCTCGAAACCGCCTCGGGCCTGCGCATCCGAATAGGGCGCATCGATGGGTCGATCTTCGGCAAGACCCAGCTGCGCAACGTCATGGTCGCCGACCAGCGCGGGGTTTTCCTGACCTCGCCCAACATCAAACTCGACTGGACGCCCGGCGCCTGGCTCTACAACAAGCTCTATATCGACAGCATGACGGCGGAGCGGGTCACGTTGATCCGCCTCCCAAGACGAAGCCCAGCACGAAGAAAGGGCCGATCCTTCCCGGCTTCGACATCCACATCGGCGAGCTTCGTGTCGACCGGCTCGACATCGGGCCCGAAGTCAGCGGCAAGCCGCGCAGCGGGCGCGTCTGGGGCAAGGCAGACGTCAATCGGGACGCGCGCTCGTCGAGCTCGAGGCTTTCATCAACAATGGCGGCGACCGCATCGGACTGCATCTCGATGCCGAGCCCGATCGCAACAAGTTCGATCTCCGTGCGCGGTGATCGCGCCAGCTGACGGGCTGATCCGGCCCTTGCCGGCATCCGGCGGCTCTCGATCTCTCGATCGGCGGGCAATGGCAGCTGGGCGCATTGGCGCGGCAGGGCGGCGCTCGACGTCTCCGGGCGCCCGACGGCACGACTGGCCCTCGGCGCGGACAACGGCCTCTATCGTCTCGAGGGCAAGTGGGCGCCGGCGATATTCCTCAAGGGCAAGCTGCAGCGGCTGACCGTGCCGTTCGTCACGATCAAGGGCGAAGCCACGCTCAAGGATCGAATCCTCGATGGACAGCTGACCGCTGCAACTGGCGAGCTTCGGGCCGTCGCGAAGGGCGCGCTCGACCTCGCGAACGACCGCTACCAGGGCCTGCGGCTTGGGGTCGACCTGCTGAAGACCAAAGCGCTCTTTCCGAACATGACCGGCAAGGCCATCCGGATGGTCTGGACGCTCGACGGACCGTTCGCCACCGCCGATTATTCCTATCGTCTGATCTCCAACTACGTGCAGTTCGACGCGAACGCGTTCCTCGGCCTTCATGCGGAGGGTCGCGGACCGGCTTGGCCCGTGGCCGATGCGCGTGCCGATCCGGCTCTCTGCAAAACTATCACCGGCATCGGCGACATTGCAGGAGCGATGCTGGCCAACCCGAAGATCGAGGGCTGGCTGACGATCACGCCCAAGCTCGTCAGCGGCCAGGGACTCAGGCTCACCAGCGCCAAGTGGAACGGCAAGATCTCGCTGCTGATCCAGCTGACCGAGCCTGGCGGATTCCAGATCCTGCTCTCAGGCGCGATGCAGCGCTATCTCATCCCCGGCCTGGGGATCGTCGACGTGATGACCGATCTCAAGATCATGCCGGGTCCCGGCGGCAAGGGCAGCCACGTCGTCGGCACCGCAAGGGCTTGGGTCCGCCGTCTCGACAACAGTTTTTTCCGGGACCTGACGGGCGGCCTGCCGTCGCTCACGGCGAACCTCGAACGCGGCAACGATCTCGTCGTCCACCTGACAAATCTGCAGCTTTATTCGCCCAAGCTGCGATTGTCCGGCTCTGGCCTGCGCTTCAATGACGGCAAGATGCATATCGTCGCGAGCGGCCGGCAGGCGCAATACGGTCCGGTCCGGATGGTGCTCGATGGCAATATCGACCGGCCGCAGAGTTGACCTCTTCCTCGCGAGCCCGAACGAAGCGCTCGGCATCAAGGATATGCACCTGCTGCTCAATCCCGACTGCGGCAGGTTTCGATTATCGGGCGAGTGGCGGCTCGAAGCTGGGTCCCTTCACCAGCAACGGCCAGATCCTGCTGCCGCCGAACGGGACTACAACCATCGCCATTGCGTCCCTCGACGCCGGCGGCGCGCATGCGAGCGGCAATCTTCGTTCCGATCCGGGTGGGTTCACCGGACGACTGACATTGGCCAGCGGCACACTCGGGGGAACGCTCGACTTCTCGCCGGTCTCGGGCGCGCAGCGGATCGACGCGCATCTGACGGCCGGACAAGGCGAATTTCCCGGGCGCGTTCGCCGTCCACAGTGGGCAGCTGGACGGCACCATCATCCTCGCCGACGAGCGGACGACCCTCGAGGGGGTCGTCGACGCGCGCGGCGTGGAGGCCGGCGCAGTGACGCTCGCGCGGCTGACCGCCAACGCCAAGCTGGTCAATGGCTCGGGGCAGGTTCGCGCCGCGGTCGCCGGCCGGCGCGGCGCGAACTTCGATTTCTCGACGCTGGCGCAAGTTTCGCCTGATCGGATCGAGCTTACGGGCAACGGCCGCATCGAGCGTCAACCGCTCGTCCTGAATGCAGGCGGCTGTGCTGACCCGCTCGGGCGATGGCTGGGCGCTCGCCCCGACCAGTCTGAGCTTCGCCGGGGGCACGGCCACAGTATCCGGCAGGAGCGGCTCCGCGCCGGAAGTGCATGCGCAGCTCGCTGGAATGCCGCTCGAGGTGCTCGACATCTTCTGGCCCAATCTCGACCTCTCCGGCTCGGCGTCCGGCCGCGTCGACTATGCGTGGAAGTCGAACCGTAGCGGACGGCTCGACCTCAAGATCCGCGGTCTCAGCCACGCCGGCCTCGTGCTCGCCTCGAAGCCGGTCGACATCGGCATCGCCGCGATCGTCAACGACAACCAGGCCGCGCTTCGCGCGGTGGCGGCCAGCGATGGCGCGGTCGTCGGGCGCGCCCAGGCGCGCTTCGCGCCGCTCGGCAATGGCCCGCTGGTCGCCGAGCTGATGAATGCGCCGCTGTTCGCTCAGCTGCGCTATGCGGGGCCCGCCGATACGCTTTGGCGTCTGACCGGAAGCGAAGTGATCGACATGTCCGGGCCACTCGCGGTCGGTGCCGACATCGGCGGTCGACTTGACAAATCCGGTGATCCGCGGGTCGCTAAGGACGCAGAATGCGCGGCTCGAAAGCGCAGTGACCGGCATGGTCATCGATCAATATCGCCGCCGACGCGCGCTTCTCCGGTTCGCAGCTGATCTTCAGCCAGATCTCCGGAAACACGGCCGGCGGCGGGTCCGATCAGTGGCAACGGCTCGGTGACCTTCTCCGGCGGCAATGCGCTCCTCGATCTCGTCGTTCAACGCCAAGCCAGGCGCTTGCTCCTGAACCGCGACGATGTCGCCGCGCGCGTGACCGGGCCGCTCAGACTTCGCTCTGACGCGAACGGCGGCACGATTTCCGGCAATCTCAAGCTCAACAAGGGCCGCTTCCAGCTCGGCCGAGCGAGCGCTGCGGCTGCCGTTCCCGCAGCTCAACGTGCGCGAGACGGGACTCGATCGACGAGGATGTCGATCGAGCCTGCGGCAGATCCATCGCTGGAAGCTCGATCTCAAGATCGCCGGCGAGCGAGCTGGCGGTGACCGGACTGGGGATCAACAGCCGGTGGACCACCAACCTCCAGGTCGGCGGCTTCGCCGATGCGCCGCGCTTCACCGGCCGCGCGGATCTGGTGCAGGGCAATTACGACTTCGCCGGGTCGTATCTTCCGGCTCGACCGCGGCGTCATTCGCTTCCAGGGGGAGAGCCCGCCCAATCCGCTGCTCGACATCCACGCCGAAGCAGCGGTCCAGGGAATCGACGCCAGCGTGATTGTGCAGGGGACCGGGCCTGAAGCCGGAGATCACGTTCGCAAGCTCGCCGCCGCTGCCGCAGGACGAGCTGCTGTCGCGAATCCTGTTCGGCACGTCGATCACCAACCTGTCGGCGCCCGAGGCGCTGCAGCTCGCGTCCGCGGTCGCGGCGCTCCAGTCGGGCTCGGGCAGGCCTCGACCCGATCAACGCGCTTCGCCGGGCGGTCGGCCTCGACCGGCTGCGCATCGTCCCGGCCGACGTCGCGACCGGTCAGAAGACCGCGATCGCCGCCGGCAAGTACATCACGCGCAAACTGTTCGTCGAAGTGGTGACCGACGGCGCGGGCTATTCGGCGACCAACGTCGAATATCAGATGACGCGCTGGCTCTCGATGCTCTCGACCGTCTCGACGATCGGCCGGGCGAGCGCGAGCGTGCGCGTCAGCAAGGATTATTGACGAGCCGGCGCCGGCTTGCGAGGCGTAGGACAAAGCGGGAGGGGTCATGAAGAACTGGAACGTCCGCAAGACCATCGTCGCGCGCGAAGACATGCCCGAGGAGCATCGGCTCAGGCAGTCGTTGTCGTGGCCGCATCTCGTCGCGCTCGGCGTCGGGGCGATCGTCGGCACCGGCATCCTGACGCTGATCGGCGTCGGCGCGGGCAAGGCCGGCCCGGCGGTCATCCTGTCCTTCGCGATTGCCGGCGTGATCTGCGCCTGCGCGGCGCTCGCTTATGCCGAGGTCGCGACGATGATCCCGGCGTCGGGTTCGGCCTACACTTACTCCTACGTCGTCTTCGGCGAGCTGATCGCGTGGATGATCGGCGTTGCGCTGATCCTCGAATATACCTGGTGGTCAGCGCGGTCGCGGTCGGCTGGTCGGGCTATGCGGCGGGGTTCCTGAAGTCGGTCGGTCTCGGGCTTGCCCGATGCGCTCGATCCAGGGACCGGAGCTCGGCGGAGTCGTCAACCTGCCGGCGATCTTCATCATCTGGGTCGTCGCCGGCCTGCTGATCGCCGGCACCCGCGAAAGCGCGACGGTCAATGCGATCCTGGTGCTCATCAAGATGGCTCGCGCTCGCGCTGTTCATCGCGGTCACGCTGCCGGTTTTCGATCCGGCGCACTTTCACCCGTTCATGCCCTATGGTTTCCCGCGGAGCGGACCGCCGGGCAGCGAGGTCGGGGTGATGGCAGCGGCGGCGATCATCTTCTTCGCCTTCTACGGCTTCGACGCGATCGCGACGGCGGCGGAGGAAGCGAAAAACCCAGAGCCGCGATCTTGCGATCGGCATCGTCGGCTCGATGGTGGTCTGCGTGCTGATCTACATGGCGGTCGCCGCCGCGGCGATCGGCGCGGTCGCCTACACGGGCTTCGCGAACAGCCCCGAGCCGCTGGCGCTGATCCTGCGCGAGATCGGCAAGCCTTGGGCGGCTCGCGTTCTCGGCGCGGCGGCCGTCATCGCGCTTCCGACGGTCATCCTCGCCTTCTTCTACGGCCAGAGCCGGATTTTCTTCACGGTCGCGCGCGACGGCCTGCTGCCGAGCAGCCTGGCGCGCGTGTCGCGGCGCGGAACGCCGGTGCGCATCACGATCTTCACTGCCATCGTGACTTCGGTTTTCGCTGGCCTGATACCGCTTGCGGCGATCGCAGCGCTGGCGAACGCCGGCACTCTTGCGGCGTTTGTTGCGGTTTGCGCTGCGATGCTCGTCCTGCGCCGGCGGGAGCCGAACCGCGAGCGGCAGCTTCCGAGCGCCGCTGGCGCCATTCGTCGCTACGGTCGGAATCCTCGGCTGCATCTACCTGTTCATCAGCCTGCCGAACCGGACGCAGATCTTCTTCGTGAGCGCGCAGGTCATCGGCCTCATCCTCTACGCGATTTACGGCAGCCGCGCTGCTGAGCGGGCGCGAAAAAAGCTCGTGATCAGCGCTTGAGAAAGCCTTCGAGCTGCGTGCGAAGCTCGCCGAGGGACATCCGGCCGCCAATGCTCGCCCCATGGCGATTCGGTCCTGCTTTCCGTTTCGAGATAGGCCGGCGGATCCCACTGAGAGCCGGCCAACTTGCGGGCGCGAGCGCGCGAGGTCATGCAGCTCGAACGGCATGCTAAATCGCAGCCCCGCCTGATCACCGACCACCCATGCAACCGTCGCTGACACCGACAAGTCTTTGCCAAGCTCGAGCAAGGGCTCCGACCCAACGCGTAAGTAGCTCGGCGCATTCGATCATGGCGCCGGTCGTCGAAATGTTCCGAACCCGAATGGGCGTGCTCTGATAATCGTGATGAAGCAATCCGGACCAGATCGAGCGGATGGCGGCGTTCGCCGCGGCCTTCGGGGCCGTCATGTTCGCTCCTGCTGCGATGAATCAGCCTCGAACTCGAGGTCGGGAAAACTCCGGCGAATGACTTCCCGAAGCACGGCAGCCTGTTGGTCGGCGCCGCACTCGATCCTCGTTTCATGCGCGAATTCCAGGCCGATGCGGCCATCGCGGACCCAGCGGACCACGCATTCGATCGTGCCGTTTTCGCCGAGGTGAAGCTCGACCTTGTCCCAAAGCATGAGATCGAAGTCGCCGCTGACCATCGCGCCTCCACCGGAGACGTTGATCAGCTCGACATCGCTCGTCGTCTCGCCGCGCGTGACCCGGACCTCTTCGCCAAGGAGCCGATGGCGATCCTCGAAGCGGCTGTGCCTCTTCCGGGATTCTTCGCGCTCGATGAGGATATCGAGCGAATCGACCTTGGTACCCTTGGGTTTCTTCCGCGCCGACAGAACCGGTTCCCCGGACGAACTCGCCCCACCCAGGATCTTCGCTCTGATGTTCATTCACGCGCTCCGTAGCTCGGCCGGCGCGCAAGGATACGCCCGCCGTGGTTACGGAATGGTTCATCCTGCCAAAGTGGAGGATTCGTGATGCCGATGGAGGGAAAGGGAAGGTGGGAGGGTTCCCTCCACCGGCGTCGCGAAAGGAGTACCTTACCTCACAATTATGACGAATAATACATGTCGAATTCGACTGGGCTCGGAGTGGTTTCCCAGCGCATCACTTCTTCCCACTTGAGGTCGATGTAGCTGTCGATCTGATCGTCGCTGAACACGTCGCCGCGGGTCAGGAAGGCGCGGTCGTTCTGAAGGCTGACCAGCGCCTCGCGGAGCGATCCGCAGACGGTCGGAACGTTGACCAGTTCCTGCGGCGGCAGGTCGTAGAGGTTCTTGTCCATCGGGTCGCCGGGATGGATGCGGTTCTGGATGCCGTCGAGGCCGGCCATCAGCAGCGCCGAGTAAGCGAGATAGGGATTGGCCATCGCGTCGGGGAAGCGGAACTCGACTCGCTTCGCCTTCTCGCCCGCGCCGTAGGGGATACGGCACGACGCGGAGCGGTTGCGGCTCGAATAAGCGAGCAGCACCGGCGCTTCGAAGCCCGGGACCAGCCGCTTGTAGCTGTTCGTCGTCGGGTTGGTGAAGGCGTTGAGCGCGCGCGCGTGCTTGATGACGCCGCCGATGAAGTAGAGCGCCGTCTCGCTGAGGCCCGCATAGCCGTTGCCGGCGAACAGCGGCTTGCCGCCCTTCCAGATCGACATGTGGGTGTGCATGCCCGCTGCCGTTGTCCTTGGCGATCGGCTTGGGCATGAAGGTCGCGGTCTTGCCGTAGGCATGGGCGACCATGTGGACGACGTATTTGTAGATCTGCATGCGGTCGGCGGTCTCGACCAGCCCGCCGTAGGTGAGGCCGAGCTCGTGCTGGGAGGCCGCGACCTCGTGATGGTGCTTGTCCATCGGCAGGCCCATCTCGAGCATCGTCGAGACCATCTCGCCGCGGATGTCCATTGCGCTGTCGACCGGCGCGACCGGGAAGTAGCCGCCCTTGGCGCGCGGGCGGTGGGCGAGGTTGCCGCCTTCATATTCGCGCCGGTGTTGGTCGGCAGCTCGATGTCGTCGATCTTGAAGCCGCTGGCGCTGTAGCCGTCCTCGAAACGGCACGTCGTCGAACATGAAGAACTCGGCTTCCGGACCGACGAACACGGTGTCGCCGACGCCGGTCTGCCTTGAGATAGGCTTCGGCGCGGGTCGCGGTCGAGCGCGGGTCGCGGCCGTAAAGCTCGCCGGTCGAGGGCTCGACGACGTTGCAGAACAGGACCAGCATCGGCGTCGCGCTGAACGGATCGACATAGGCCGCGTCGAGGTCGGGCTTCAGGATCATGTCGGACTCGTTGATCGCCTTCCAGCCGGCGATCGAGCTTCCGTCGAACATGAAGCCGTCGGTGAGCTTGTCCTCGTCGATCACGGCCGAGGCCATGGTCAGGTGCTGCCACTTGCCCTTGGGATCGGTGAAGCGGAGGTCGACCCAGTCGATCTCCTCGTCCTTGATGCCGCGAAAGAATGGTTCCTGCGTCGTTCGCCATGTGCGTTGCCCTCGCTCTGTTCAATGATCGTCTGCGCCCGAACAAATGCCCGCGTGCCGGCTGCGCGCCGGACGAGCGACGAGGCGATTTCGAGCTTGGGAGTTCGAGATTCCCCAGCCGAGCCGCCGAAGTCAGGAGGGCGGCGAATATTTCACCGCTGTCGTTGTGAGTTGGACAGGATCGGCTAGCATCGGTCCCAAGGGGACGCCATCATGCTGATCGCACTGCTCGTACCGCTTTGTCTCGCGATCCTCTTCTTCACATTCTCTTCTCGCGCGCTCAGCAATTGCCGAGCGGGCGACCCCGAAGTTCGAGGCGATCCTGCTCGGCGGGGTCGTCAGCTTCTTCGATACGCTCGGCATCGGATCATTCGCGCCAACCACGGCGTGGCTGAAGTTCCGCCATATGGTGCCGGACCGGTTGATCCCGCCAACCATGCTCGTCGGCCTCACCCCGCCGGCGATGGCGGAGAGTGTCATTTTCCTGATCCTACTAGGGGTACAGGTCGATCCGGTCCTTCTGTTCGGCTGCGCAATGGCCGTTTTGCTTGGAGGGTTGGTCGGCGCTCCGCTCGTTGCGCAATGCCGGGTCTGGATCGTTCAGACCGTCGTCGCGATCGGGCTGCTGTTGGCCGCGATCGCTTATGCCATGACGAACCTGCACATGTTCCCCGGCGGGGGCACCGCGGCCGGGCTTCCATTGACACTGACGATCCTTGCGATCGCTGCCAATTTCGCGTTCGGCATCCTGCTTAATTTCGGCGTCGGCAATTATGCCCCGACGCTCGTCACGCTCAGCCTCATGGGCATGGATCCGCGACTGATTTTCCCCATCATGGCCGCGGGCGCAGCCGTGACGGGGGCCGGGGCATGCGTTCGCCACATCCAGATGAGGAAGATGGATCTGAAGGTCGTGGTCGGGCTTGGCCTGGGCGGCATACCGGCCGTCCTCGTTGCTGCATTCATCGTCAAGACGATGCCGCTCGAACTCCTTCGCTGGCTGGTTATCGTGGTCGTGCTCTACGCTGCCGCAATCATGCTGCGTGCAGCACGGCTTGGCCGCCGCGAAGATGTGCTTACGCCTGAAGAGGTTGCGGCGACCAGCTGACATCCTTTGGAACCGTTGCGGGCCGGGTTCATTCTTGCGCCGGGCGGGAATGTTGGAGGTTAGTAATGCGGTCCATCCTGCTCTGGCTCATCGGAATTCCGATCCCGATCATTCTCCTGCTCGCGTTCTGCACCCACCACTTTTAATCGTTAGCGTGCGGCGCCGCTCTCCTCGGTTGGTTGCTTACGGATGCGGGCCATGCGAATTTCGGACCAATGCATTCGATGATGATTACGATCACTATCGTCGTGGCGGTGGTCCTGATCCATTTCAGCTACGTCGATTTCCGCTTCCGGTATCGCGGCGGGATACTCTGGTTCTGGCTGCTCAAGCCGGCGCCGATTTTGATGTGGGCAGCTCGGGCAAGCGTGGCCGTCGCGCTGCTCGCGGCGCTTTCGGGACCATTCGTCGGCACAACCAAGACTTACGCTCTTGTAGTCGGTGCCATCATGGCCTTGTACATCATCAGCCTGATCCTTCTCGAAGTCCTCGAGCCTCGCTGAACCGGCTGCTGCGGCGTTTTCGCCACAGCTCGAAAAGAGGAGTTCAGCCCCTTCACAGAGCCGGAACCCCTCGCTATCAGGCCCGCCAATCGCACCGGGTTCCTCCCGGAGCGAGCCTGCTCACATGCCTCCCGGCACGTGCAGTCACATCGCGTCAAAAGGGGAATGATGGCCACCAAGGCAAGGTCCGCTGAGGTTCCGCAGACCGCAGGTCCGACCGGTGAAGGCGCAGTCCGCCGCCGCGACTTCCTGAACGTCGCTGCGGTGAGCTTCGCCGGTGTAGGCGGCGTCGTCGCGCTGGCACCACTGATTGTGCAGATGTCGCCGTCGGCCGACGTGCTCGCGCAGTCGACGACCGAGGTAGATATCTCGAAGATCCAGGCGGGGCAGGGCATCAAGGTCAGCTGGCGCAAGCAGCCGGTCTTCGTGCGTTACCTGACCCCCAAGGAGATCGCCGAGGCTAACGCCGTGCCGCTCTCCACGCTGCGCGATCCGCAGACGCTCGCCGAGCGGACCAAGCCGGGCAAGCAAAACTGGCTGATCACGCTCGGCGTCTGCACGCACCTAGGCTGTATTCCGCTCGGGATCGGCGAGGGCGAGAACCGCGGTCCTTACGGCGGCTATTTCTGCCCCTGTCATGGTTCCATGTACGACACGGCGGCGCGGATCCGGCAGGGACCGGCGCCGAAGAACCTCTTCGTGCCGGACTACGAATTTACATCGCCGACGATGGTCACGATCGGCGCGAAGGGGAAGTGAACGAATGAGCTTTTCCTGGGCCAAGCCCTACGAACCCAAGCACCCTCTGGCCAAGTGGCTGGACGAGCGGCTTCCGCTGCCGCGTCTAGCCTACGGTGCGGTGGGCGGCGGGTATCCGGTTCCGCGTAACCTCAATTATTGGTGGAATTTCGGTGTCGCCGCCGGGCTCTTCCTCACGATCCAGATCGTCACCGGCATCGTTCTTGCGATGCATTACACCGCATCCGCTACCGGCGCCTTCAATTCGATCAACCAGCACATCATGCGCGACGTCAACGCGGGCTGGCTGCTGCGCTACGCGCACATGAACGGCGCGAGCTTCTTCTTCATCGTCGTCTACATCCACATTTTCCGCAGCCTTTATTTCGGTTCGTACAAGGCGCCGCGCGAGTTGGTGTGGATGCTCGGCCTCGTCATCTATCTCCTCATGATGGCCACCGCGTTCATGGGCTACGTCCTTCCGTGGGGCCAGATGAGCTATTGGGGCGCGCAGGTCATCACCGGCTTCTTCTCGGCGTTCCCGCTTGTCGGTGAGCCGATCCGGATATGGCTGCTGGGGGGCTATGCGCCGGACCAGGCCGCGCTGAGCCGCTTCTTCTCGCTCCATTATTTGTTGCCGTTCGTAATTGCAGCCGTCGTGGTGCTGCACATCTGGGCGCTTCACATCCCCGGCTCGGGCAATCCGACCGGCGTCGATGTGAAGGACGAGCGCGACACCCTGCCGTTCCATCCCTTCTTCACGGCGAAGGACGGCTGGTTCTCGGCGGCGATCCTGCTGGTCTTTGCGCTGGTGACCTATTTCGCGCCCGATTATCTGGGACACCCGGACAATTATATCCCGGCGAACCCACTTTCGACGCCGGCCGAGATCGTGCCCGAGTGGTATTTCTGGCCGTTCTACGCGATCCTGCGGTCCTTCACGGTCGACTTCATTCTTCCGGCCAAGCTGTGGGGCGTGCTGGCGATGTTCAGCTCGATCCTGCTGCTCTTCTTCCTGCCCTGGATCGACCGTTCGCCGGTGCGCTCGGGATCCTATCGGCCGGTATTCAAGCGCTTCTTCTGGCTACTCGTGGTCGACGTTATCGTCCTCGGCTGGGCCGGTGGCGGCGCGCCGACCCCCATGCGCAACGTGATCAGTCAGCTCGCCGCAGCTTATTATTTCCTCCACTTCCTCGTGATCCTGCCGCTGGTTTCCGCCTTCGAGACGCCGCTTCCGCTGCCGCGCTCGATCAGCGATTCCGTGCTTCACGGCGAGGAAGCGGAGGCTGCGCCGGTCGGCGCCAAGCCGCGGCGCACCAAGGCTGCAACGGCCGTCGTCGAATAAGGGGACAGGGGACAGATGCGTTTCATTCTCGGATTTCATCGGCGCGGTCTTCGCCGGAGTCCTGCTGATCTCGCTGATCAGCGGAGTTGCGGAATATGTCAGCAATCCGCCGGCGCCGCTTGCGGCCTCGGAGTTTCACAAGGAACCAAAGCCGCTGCACCTTGCCAGCGACGGCCCCTTCGGGAAGTTCGACAACCGCCAGCTTCAGCGCGGCTTCCAGGTCTATTCGGAAGTCTGCTCGGCCTGCCATAGTCTCGAACTCGTCTCGTTCCGCGACCTTAAGGGCCTTGGCTACAATGAGGCCGAGATCAAGAAGATCGCATCGGACTGGAAGACTCAGGTGCCGTCGATCAATCCGGATACCGGTGAGGCGGCGACCCGCAAGGCGCTTCCGTCCGACAGTTTCCCGCCGCCTTTCCCGAACGAAGTCGCGGCGCGCGCAGCGAACAACAATGCGCTTCCGCCCGACCTGTCGCTGATCACCAAGGCGCGCGAGGGTGGTGCGGCCTATGTCTATTCGCTGTTGACCGGCTTCACCGAACCAGCAGGATACAGGAACGAAAAGGGCGAGGTGCTGCTCCAGAAGTTCCCGGATGCGAAGACGCCGCCGAACCTCCACTTCAACCCCTATTTCGCGAACCTGAACATCGCGATGCCGCCACCGCTGATGACCAATGGCCAGGTCACCTATGCCGACGGAACGCCGGCGACGGTCGACCAGATGGCGAGGGACGTTGCGGCCTTCCTGGTATGGACCGCGGAGCCGAACCTCGAGGCACGACACGCGGCGGGCGTTGCGGTCGTCATCTTCCTCTTGATCGCGCACGATCCTCGGCTATCTCGCCTATCACCAGATCTGGGACGAGGCGAAGCGCACCGTCCGGGTCACCGGCCCGCTCGACCCGGAGAACCAGTCGAAGACCCGCCGCGCCAAGAGCAAGTCCGGCATCACCGGCTGAGTTGAGTCCTCTTCGCACGCGAGGAGGGGTTCACCTTAGGAACGGCTCTTTTCGAGAAACGTTCTTCCACCTGTCTCCCCTCGTGCTTTGACAGGTGTGTGAAATGCGTATCCCCTACATCTCCGCTCTCGCCGCGGGCGCCCTCGCGCTCGGCGGCTGCGCTGACTATTACGGGCTCGGTTACGGTGGCGGCTATTACGGCGGCTACGGCGGCTACGGCAGCCCTTATGTCGGCTGTCGGCTATTCGAGCGGCTATTACAGCCCAGATTATGGCGGCTACGGTTACGGCTACGGATCGCCGTTCGGCTGGTACAACGATTATTATTATCCCGGCACCGGCCTTTATGTTTACGACACGTATCGGCGACCGCACGTCATGACGACGACGCAGCGTACCTATTGGTCGAGCCGTTCGCCCGCCCTGAGGACGAGCAGCACGGCCCGTGCCCGCGAGAATTGGAGCGGTTTCGACCGCCGAACCGCGAACAACAGGTACAATCGCGGCCGGACGCGCTGATCGCTCGGCGCGTGCCGCCTAGTCAGCCTGGGCGGCGCCGGATCAGCACGATCGAGGTGAAGGTCATCACCGGGACGTCGTCCTGGTTGGTGACGGTCGTATGCGTCCGGAACGAGCCCATCTCCGGCTTGCTCCGCGAGAGCGTCTTCTCGACGATCTGCCCGCGCACGTGGAGCGTGTCTCCGGGATAGACCGGCTTTTGCCAGCGAAGGTCGTCGATGCCCGGCGAGCCGAGGCCCGCCTGCTCGTGCGCGACGACGTGCCGGGCGAGCACGGCCATCGTCATCGCCGCCGTGTGCCAGCCGCTGGCCGCGATCCTGCCGAAGTGGGTCTTGGCGGCCTCTTCGTCGGACAGATGAAAGGGTTGCGGGTCGTACTTGCGCGCGAACTCGAGCACTTCCTCGCGCGTCACCTCGTAGGAGCCGAAATCGGTCTCCGCGCCGACTTCCAAGTCTTCGAAATAGATCATGCCTTGCCGCGATAGCGACGGGCGCCGCTTGGCGCGAGTGGGTGAGCCGGTTACGCTTGCCCGGTGGCGACGCAAACATCCCCTTCCGGGCCGATATGCATCCCCGCCTCATCGAGGCGGCGATCGCGCTCAACGAGAACCGTCTCGACATCGCCGAGCGGATCCTGAAGCCGCTACCTCAAGGAAGACCCGTTCGACGCCCGCGCTATCCGCATGCTCGCGGAGCTCGCGGCGCGCATCGGGCGAATTCGCGATGCCGAGCATCTGCTTCGCCGCGCTGTCGAGCTCGCGCCGGGCTGGACCGCGCCGAAAGCCAATCTCGCACTCGTCCTCGGGCGAATGGGCCGTCCGGCAGAAGCGATGGAGCTCCTCGACGACCTGTTCGCCGATGAGCCGGACGAGCTCGGGCATTGGAACCTGAAGGCGGCGACGCTCGGCCGCCTCGGGGACTTCGAGCGAAGCGATCGCCATGTACGAGGCGGTTCTGCGCCGAGCGCCGAAGCAGCCCAAGGTCTGGATGAGCTACGGCACCTGCTCAAGACCGTCGGGCGCCTGAGTGAGGGCATCGCCGCTTATCGCAAGGCGATCGAGATTCGACCCGACACTCGGTGAAGCCTGGTGGAGTCTCGCCAACCTCAAGACCGTCAAGTTCGACCGACGCCGACGTGGCCGCGATGCACCGAGCCCTTAAGACACCCGCTCTGAGCGACGATGATCGGTTCCACCTCGACTTCGCACTCGGCAAGGCGATGCACGACGCCGGCGAGCGTCGACGCGGCCTTCGACCATTATGCGCGCGGCAACGCGCTGCGACTGACGCTTCACCCTTATGCGCCAAGGGATGTCCACAAATTGGTGGATCGGAGCATCGCTGCATTCTCGGCGGAGATGTTCGCCGAGCGGTCCGGCGGCTGTGAGTCGCCCGATCCGATCTTCATCGTCGGCATGCCGCGCGCGGGCTCGACGCTGCTCGAGCAGATTCTTTCGAGCCACAGCGCCGTCGAGGGAACGTCGGAGCTGCAGGACATCCCGATCCTTGCTCGGCGTGAAGAAAAGTATCCGCGAAGTGCGCTCGACCTCGATGAGGAGGAGCGCCGGGCACTCGGTGAGGAATATCTAAAGCGCACCGCGGTCCAGCGCCGAACCGACAAGCCATTCTTCATCGACAAGCTGCCCAACAACTGGATGTTGGTGCCGTTCATCCAGCCTGATCCTGCCGAACGCGAAGATCATCGACGCACGCCGGCACCCTCTCGGCTGCTGCTTCTCGAACTTCCGGCAGCATTTCGCGCACGGTCAGACGTGGACCTACGACCTCGAGCACCTCGGCCGTTACTATTCGGACTATGTCCGGCTGATGGCGCATGTCGACACCGTGCTGCCCGGGCCGAATCCACCGGGTAATCTACGAGCGGATGGTCGATGACACCGAGGGCGAGGTGCGCGCGCTGCTCGACTATTGCGGGCTGGAGTTCGAGCCGCAGGTCCTCGAGTTCTACAAGACCGAACGAGCGGTTCGCACTCCAAGCTCCGAGCAGGTGCGCATGCCGATCTACCGCGAGGCGACTGAGGAATGGCGGCCTTACGAGAAATTTCTCGCGCCGCTCAAGGCCGCGCTCGGCCCCGTGCTTGACGCTTATCCTCGTCGCACCCGCGACCTGAACGCAACGGTCGCGAAACAATCGCTCCTCCGCTGGCGGAGTTGTTGTTGACTTTGCCGCAAGTCGTCTGTCGCAATGTCGTCACATACCAAGTCGAGGGGGGGCATTCGATGACTGACCATAGGTTTCGCGCGCTGACACTCGGGCTTCTCGCGACAACTGCCCTTTCGACGCCCGCTTTTGCGCAGAACGTGCCGCCCGAATCTGCGGCGCAGCCACAAACGACAGGCCAGTCTCCTGCGCCCGGAACCAATGCAACCGATGTAACGGCGCCGCCAAAGCGCGCTCAGGTCGCCCAGGAAGGGCAGCCGGACATGTCGGAGATCGTCATCACGGCGACGAAGCGCGAAGAGAATCTCCAGAACGTGCCGATCGCCGTGACGGTGCTCGGAACCAAGAAGCTCGATCAGCTAAACATCTCGAATTTCGAGCAATATACGAAGCAGCTCCCGTCGGTCAGCTATCAGAACTTCGGAGCAGCCCGGATACACCGTCGTCTACATGCGCGGCGTCGCGACGGGCGGCGACGGCAACCACTCAGGATCGCTGCCGTCGGTTGGCAGCTATCTCGATGAGCAGCCGATCACGACCATCGGCGGAACGCTCGACGTTCACATCTACGACATCGCTCGCATCGAGAGCCTCGCCGGTCCCGCAGGGCACGCTCTACGGCGCTTCAAGCGAAGCGGGCACCATCCGCATCATCACCAACAAGCCCGAGCTCGGAGTGACGAGCGGCCGGGTCGACGGCGAGATCAATTCGGTCGCTCATGGCGGCGTCGGCGGCAAGCTCGAAGGGATGATCAACCTTCCGATCACCGATCGGATCGCCTTCCGAGCTATCGGCTTCTATCAGCGTGACGCCGGTTATATCGACAATGTCTTCGGGGAAGTGACGCTGTGCGGCGACCCCACGTTGGACGCGGATGGCGTCATCAATGGCTGCGTCCATAACGGCGTGCATTTCGACAACAGCAAGTTCGTCAAAAAGAACTTCAACGACGCCGATCACCTATGGCGGCCGCGCGGCGCTCAAGATCGATCTCGACGACAATTGGACCGTGCTTCCGACGTTCATGTACCAAAACAGCGTCGCGCACGGCGTCTTCTGGATGGATGCGGATCAGCCGGATCTCGATACGGTCCGTTTCCAGAACGGAAATCTCGAAGGACCGCTTCTGGCAGGCGGCGCTGACGGTTGAAGGGCAAGATCGCCAACTTCTTCGATGTGACCTACGCCGGCGCGTACATGAACCGGCCGCGGTTCTCGACGAGCGATTATACCGACTACACCGTTGCCTACGACAATTCGTACAGAGTCGCTACGGCGGCCTCGCGAATTACTTCTATTTCCGCGACGATGCGGGCAACATCATCAATCCGCGGCAGCACATCACAGGCACCGACCATTTCAAGAAGATGAGTCAGGAGCTTCGTTTCGCGACGCCTGCGGACAGGCCGATCCGGGCGCTCTTTGGCGCCTTTTACCAGGACCAGAAGAATCACATCTTCCAGGATTATCTGGTCGACAACCTCGCGCACGGGCCTGTCGGTCTCGGGCTATCCGGGCACGCTCTGGCTTACCAACGAAGCCCGCCAGGACAAGGACTATGCGATATTCGGCGAAGCGAACTGGGATATCACGCACCAGCTGACACTCACCGGCGGCCTGCGCTTCTACAAGTTCGACAACACGCTCTATGGCTTCGCGGGCTTCGGTGCAGAACCAAACCCGGTTTTCTCGCATACGGGGCAGGATCGCTGCCTGACCGTGAATGGGTTGGAAGCGTTCAGTGACCCCGGCAGCCCCCTTGCCCAGGGCAACAGTGGTCTTGCAAATTCCCTGCTACAATGTGGCCGACATCGGCTCGAACGGGCAGGCGGTACCCCGTCGGAGCAAGGGTTCAGGGCCACATCCACCGCTTGAACCTCCAGTGGAAACCGCAAGAAAATCTGATGTTCTACGCGACCTGGTCGAAGGGCTTCCGGCCGGGCGGAATCAATCGCCAGCCCGAAACGCCGCCATATGCGCCGGACTTCCTGACCAACTACGAGTGCGGGTTGGAAAACGACCCTGTTCGGCAGCCGCCTGCGCTGGAACGGAGCGATCTACCATCAGCAATGGGACGGGGTTCAGTTCAGCTACCTCGGCCCGAACAGCCTGACCGTGATCCAGAACGGGCGCAAGGCGAACGTCGATGGCATCGAATCCGACATCAATTACAGCCAGGGCGGACTCTCGCTGACGCTGGCTGCGGCGTATACGAAGGCGAAGACCAAGGGCAACATTTGCCATGCGGCGATCGTCGTCGATCCGACGCCCGACTGCAGCGGCCTGCGATTCCAAGGGCAAGCCCGACTTCATCGTCGTGCCCTCGGGCTCGCGCCTGCCTATCACGCCCAAGTTCAAGGCCAGTGCAACGGCGCGCTATACTTGGCCGATGTGGTCCGGGCACTCGCACGTGCAGGGCGCCCTGGCCTACCAGGGATCCGCGCCCTCCGATCTCGATCCGGCGCAGAATGAATTGCTCGGCAACATCAAGTCGTCGACGACCCTCGATCTCTTCATGGGTTACGACTGGGGCAGGTACAGCGCGGAATTGTTCGCCACGAATGTCTTCGACGAGCGCAACGAAATAGCCCGCTTGGTGGTCTGCAGCATCTGCACGCAGGTGAAGATCATTCCAGGCCGGCCGCGTACGTTCGGACTGAGGCTGGGCGCGCACTTCTAAGGCCAAAGCGGCCCAAGCTAACGCGCGAAGGAGAGAGGCATGAACCGATCGAGACCATTCACATGGATCGCAGCGGCGATCTTCGCGCTGGCGGCGGTTGTCCACATTATCCGGCTGTTCACGCACTTCCAGGTCATAATCGGGACGCACACCATCCCGGAATGGGTCAGTTACATAGCGATCCTGGTCGCCGGGTTCCTGAGCTGGATGCTGTGCCGTGAGGCCAGGGGGGCGCCGGCGGGTCAGCCCTAGACGTTGAAGCGGAACAGCATCACGTCGCCGTCCTGGACGACATACTCCTTGCCTTCGGAACGCAGCTTCCCCGCGTCGCGCGCACCCGTCTCGCCGTCGAACTTGATGTAATCGTCATAGGCGATGGTCTCCGCCCGGATGAACCCGCGCTCGAAGTCGCTGTGGATCTCGCCCGCGGCTTCCGGCGCTCTGGCGCCCTTGTGCACGGTCCAGGCTCGCGATTCCTTTGGGCCTGCTGTGTAGAAGGTGATGAGGCCTAGAAGCGCGTAAGCGGCGTGGATCATCCGGTTGAGGCCGGTCTCGTGAAGGCCGAGATCGGCGAGGAATGCGTCGCGATCGTCAGCAGGAAGCGTTGCGATCTCGGCTTCGATTGCCGCCGAGATCACGACCGCCTGCGCGCCCTCGGCCGCCGCTTTCCTAAATACCTTCTCTGCGAGCGCGTTGCCGGCCGCGGCGTCGCCTTCGTCCACATTGCAGATGTACAATACGGGCTTGGCCGTCAGCAGCTGAGCGCGCTGAAGCGCTTTTGCTTCCTCTACATCCTTCGGCTGCGTGAGCCGCGAGGCTTCGATGCGCGCAGGAGTTCGAGCGCCTGGCCGAGCACCGACGCTTCGATCTTTGCTTCCTTGTCCCCTTGCTGCGCTTTCTTGACGAGGTTCGGAACGCGCCGCTCGAGCAATTCCAGGTCGGCCAGCATCAGCTCGGTCTCGACCGTCTCGGCGTCCGCGATCGGATCGACGCGGCCCTCGACGTGGGTCACATCGCCGCCCTCGAAGCAGCGTAGTACGTGGACGATCGCATCGACCTCGCGAATGTTGGCAAGGAACTGGTTGCCGAGGCCCTCGCCCTTGCTCGCGCCGCGGACTAACCCCGCAATATCTACGAACTCGATCTGGGTTTCTATTTCCTGAGCGGACTTGGCGATGGCCGCGATCTTGTCGAGCCGTTCGTCAGGGACGGCGACGCGGCCGACGTTCGGCTCGATCGTGCAGAATGGATAGTTCGCCGCCTGCGCGGCAGCGGTCTCGGTCAAGGCGTTGAAAAGCGTCGATTTGCCAACGTTCGGCAGGCCGACGATGCCGCAGCGGAAGCCCATGATTTTCCTGATTGGTGAGGGAAGTCGCCGCCCTTTAGGCGAAGTCGGGCGAAATGCTCAACTGCGCTGCTGCACCTTCGCGGTCTGTTCTCGCAGGACTGCGATCGTATCTTCGAGGTGACGAAGGATGAGTTGGCGCTGCTCCCCGCTGTAGCGTGCCTTCAGGCCGTCCATGGCCTCGGTCAAGGATGCGAAGATCGGAAGGCTCTCACTCGCGAGCCGCTTAGTGTTGCGCGGCCGGACGATCACGCTCCTGCGGTCGGCCTTGTTCGGCTCGCGCTTCGCATAGCCGGCGCGCTCGAGCCGATCGACGATCCCGGTGATCGCGCCCGTCGAGAGGCCCGTCGCCTCGGCGAGCTCCTTCGGCGTGGCGCCGCCATGCTCCGCAATCATCCCAGCACATTTTCGCTCTGCAGCGGTCATTCCAAGCCGCCGCGCGCCGGCTTCATGAAAGGCGATCACTGCCGTCGCGAGGTCCCGGTGCAACCGATTGTATCGATCCTGGTCCATTGCATCCATCTTAGCACTAAGATACTCTGTTGTGAACTACGCCTCATGAGCGAGGACGCGCGATGGGAAAGAATAGCGCTGATCGGATGATCAGGATGGCTCCCGCGCTCACGCTTGCCTTTGCCGCGCCGATGTTCGCGGAAGTGCTTCCGGGCGCGACGCGATTCTCCTCGATTTTCGTGTTTCCGATTGAAATGGCAGTCTGGGGCGGCGGAGCCGTGATGGCGCGCGCGCTGATAAGATCTCGCCGGCTCGGCTGGTGGTCTCTGCTCTTCCTGGGCCTGGCGCTTTCAATCGCCGAAGAGTTCCTGATCCAGCAGACCTCCGTCGCGCCGATGGTGATCCGGTTGAAAGGCGAAACCTGGGCTCGCGCCTCCGGCCTCAACTACGTCTACCTGATCTGGGCGCTGGTTTATGAAAGCGCCTGGGTGGTGCTCCTGCCCACGCTCGCCGCCGAACTCATCTTTCCGCAGAGGCGGGAAGAAGCGTGGCTCAGCAGAACGGGCGCAAGCTTCACTGCCGTCATCTTCCTCATCGGCTGCTTCTTCGCCTGGTTCACCTGGACGCAGATCGCGCGAACCAAGGTCTTCCACCAGCCGCCCTTCACGCCGCCGCTGCACTTTGTGCTCGGCGCCGTCGCGGCAATTGTCATTCTGATCGTCGCTTCGCTGCGCCTGCCCGACCGATTGAGTAAGGTTAAGCTAAAGCCGCCGCAGCCCTGGATCGTCGCAACCCTGAGTGCCGCCTGGGCGATATTGTGGTTCGCCCTGGTCGTCCTCGCGTTCGGCCTCGCGCCGCAGCTTCCCGCAGTCGTCGTCGCCGTCGCCGCCTTGTTCGTCGCTCTCCTGTTGCTGATGATCGTCCCGCTCTGGCTGGCGGATTCCGCATGGAGCCGCAGGCACGATTATGCCCTGCTTGCTGGCGGCCTCAGCGGATCGATGACCGTCAGTTTCATCGGGTTCATAGGACCGCCGACGATCGACCTATGGTTCAAGATCATCATCGACGTTGCAGCCTTCGTCTGGCTGGTCTGGCTCGCTCGCGCTCTTCTCAGGCGAAATTGAAGGAGATGCTGAGGCGCTCGCCGCGGCCGCTGCCCGCGAGCACCTCGTGGCGCAGCCAGCTCTCCCACAAGAGCAGCAAACCCGGGCGGGGGTCGACGGTCACGAACGGCTGCAGCGCCTCCGGAGCATCCCTCCGGCGCGCGGGTGCTGCCATCATCGAAGGAAGGCGCGGGTCTTCGAACCGAATTGCGCCGGAGCCTTGTGGCACCTCGACGTAGAGCGTGCCTGAAATGATGCTGTGCGGGTGGATGTGGCCGGCGTGATGGCCGGAGCTTTTCAACAAATTGACCCAGAGGCTATCGAGGCGCGGCTTGCGCTGCACATCGAAGGCGCATTCGGCGGCAAATGTCACGGCATGCCGGGTGAGGACTTTGGCAAGGTCGGCGAACGCGGGGTCGCGCTTTGGCAAGTCGTTGAGTGAGGCGTAGCTCGTGTAGCCGGAATAATGATGCTCGCGCGACCATCGCCGGCCAGCCTCGTCGTCCTTGGCGAGACTGCGAATCGAATGAGCAAGCTCTGCGAACATCCTCTCGTCATCGAGATGGGTTTCATAAAGTCTTGTCGCGAAGAGTGATCGCATCGCCATTTCGACGCTGTGCGGCTCCGCGGCGACTGGCGCAAGGCCGTGGACAGGGAAGGGGCGAGGGCTCTAGGTCAGCGCCTCTCGGGAGGGTTCTTCATGCGCCGTCATTTGTTCGCGTCTTCGCTTTCGCTCGCGATCCTGGTGGGAGCGCCATCGGCGCTGCATGCACAGGCGGGCAAAGCAGCTGCAAGCGTCCCAACGGAGCAGCCATTGCTCCACGTTGATGCGGACCTGCTGACCGGCAAGATCGTCGCGACCTTCCCGAAGCCCGCCGCCGACGGTGTTTCGGCGCGCTACATCTATCTCACGCAGCTCGGCACGGGACTGGGATCGGCGCCGATCGGCCTCGACCGCGCCGCTGCGAGCGAGACTCGGATCCTCGTCTTCCGCCGCATCGGCAAGAAGGTCGCGGCCGAAGTCGAGAACAGCAAGTTCGTCGCATCGAGCGGCGATCCCGACGAGAAGCACGCGGTCGACACCTCCTTTGCGACGTCAACCTTATGGATGGGTGACGTGCTCAACACTGCCAAGGACGGGTCCTACACCGTCGATATCTCCGGTTTCCTCGCGCGGGACGACCTCGGAGTTCCCCTCGCGATCAAGAATGGCGGCGGCGGCGACTTCAAGTTCGTGCCCGAGCTCAGCGCCGCCGACCCCAGTTTCGTGAAGGTCTTCCCGAGGAATGCCGAGTTCGCGGCGAAGCTGACCTTTCGCTCGGACGAGCCAAAGCCCGAGGTCAGTAATATCGTTAGCGGGAACACGCTGACGCTGGTCCTGCGCCATTCGCTGATCGCGCTGCCCGAGCCCGGCTACATCCCGCGCAAGGATCCTTACGGCTATACGATCGGGCTTCAGAAGGTCGATTTCTCAGTCCCGCTCGGCGCACCAATCGTCAATGATCTCGCTCGCCGCTTTCGGCTAGAGAAAGTCGATCCGGTGGCCGCGCGCTCGCCGGTCAAGAAACCCATCCTCTTCTACATTGATCGTAGCGCGCCTGAACCCGTCCGTACTGCGCTCAAGGAAGGCGTGAGCTGGTGGAATGCGGCATTCGAGGCAGCCGGCTTCGAGAACGCATTCCAGGTCGGCGTGCTCCCCGAAGGCGCTGACCCACTCGACGTCCGCTACAATGTCGTGAACTGGGTCGACCGCGCGACACGGGGCTGGTCGTACGGCCAGCCGATCGCGGATCCGAGGACGGGCGAGATCATCAAGGGCTCGGTGCTGCTCGGTTCGCTTAGAACGCGGCAGGACCTCATTATCTTCCAGGCGCTCGTTGGGGCAGGACTGACCGGCACCGGCGATCCCAATGACCCGATCACCGCCGCGCTCGCACGCATCCGGCAGCTCGGCGCACACGAGGTCGGCCACGCGCTCGGCCTTGCGCACAATTTCGCGGCCAGCACGCAGGGGCGATATTCGGTGATGGATTATCCGGGCCCGCGGATCACCCTGGACTCGAGCGGGGCGCCCTCCCTTGTCGACGCCTACGGCGTGGGCGTCGGTCCGTGGGACCGCTTCATGATCAAATGGCTCTACGCGGCGAAGACGGATTCTGAAGGGCGAGCGCTTGCGGCTGAGGCCAATGCTGAGGGATTGCGCTTCGTCGCGGATAATGACGCCCGGCCGGTCAGCGCGGGGCAGCCGCTCGGCTCCTTGTGGGACGATGGCCCGGACCCAGTCGCCGAGCTTCGGCGGATCATGGCCGTGCGCAGAGCCGCGGTGGAGCGGTTCGGTACCGGCGCTTTGCAAGCAGGAGAATCCCTTGCCGACCTCAGGCGAGCATTCGTGCCCATCTGGCTTCTTGATCGCTATCAGGTCGAAGCAGCCGCAAAATCGATCGGCGGCATGAACTTCCCGTACGTGATCAATGGCGAGAGCGGGGTCGCAAAGCTTGTGCCGGGATCGGCGCAATGGGCATCGCTTTACGCGCTGCTCGATACTCTCTTGCCCGCGGAACTCACCGTGCCGGCGAGGCTGAACCCGCTTCTATCGAGCGGCTTCGGAGGCGACAGCGACCGCCAAACCGAGATCGAGATCATCCCGACCGCTGGCGGCCCCGTGTTCGATCCCCTGAAGGCAACCGAGGTCGGCGCGGTGCAGACGCTCGACGCCCTGCTGGCGCCGGAGCGGCTAAATCGTCTCGAAGGACAGCACGCTGCGGACGCGAGTGTCCCGGCGCCGTCACAATTGTTCGACCTGCTTCTCGATCGGACATTATCGCAAGCAGGCACGGAAGTCGGACGCCGCATCGCCACGATGAGCATCTTTGCGCTGGCGAGGGTGCAGCATGAAGCGACGCTCTCGCCCACCGTTTCGATGCAGCTTGCGGGGCGTCTCGACCGCCTTGCGGATCAGCTTGCGCGGGAGCACGGGGCTGCGGCGCAGCAGGATTGGGCACGAGGCTTTGCAGCGTTGCTGAAGGACCGACAGTCGCTCGACAAGGCGCTCGCCGACCCAGCGCGCTTACCGCGAGTGCCGCCCGGCATGCCCATAGGGATGGACGAGGACCTCTAAGGCCGACGGCGCGCGTGACCCGCGGCAGCACAAGCCCTAAATTCGCCTGCCGCCAGCTCGAGGCGAGCAGGATCAGTCCTGCTGCAACTTAAGAGCGACTTCACTCATGAAGCGCGCGTCTTCGCCGTCGGCCAGCCATTCGGCCTCGGCGGCGATCGCGGCGAGAAGGTCCGATAGCGGCTCCATTTCCGCTTTCGCATAATTGCCAAGGACGTGGGGCGTGACGAGGTCTTTGCGGCCGGGCCCCGGATGGCCGATCCCGATGCGGACGCGGCGGAATTCTGGACCGAGCGCGGCGTCGATCGACCTCAGTCCGTTGTGACCCGCAAGACCGCCGCCCATGCGCACCTTTACCTTGAAGGGCGCAAGGTCGAGCTCATCATGGAAGACGGTGAGCGCATCAAGATCGAGCTTGTAGAAACGCAGCGCCTGCTGAACCGCATCGCCGCTATCGTTCATGAAGGTCTGCGGCTTGATCAGCAGCACCCGCTGCGGGCCGAGGCGTCCTTCCGACACGAGGCTGCGGAATTTCTTCTGCCAGGGGCCGAAGCCATGGACCTCCGCGATGATGTCGACGGCCATGAACCCGACATTGTGCCGTTGAAGCGCATATTGCGTACCAGGATTTCCAAGTCCAACCCAGAGCTGCATCGGCGTTCCCTAGCGTGAGCGGAGCGCAAAAAGAAACCGCCCGCCGGTGAGGGCGAGCGGTTCCTTGTTTCGAACGGGGGGCAGGGGCTTATTCGCCGCCTTCGCCTTCCGCTTCGGCTTCGCCCTCGGCTTCTTCGCCTTCCTCGACGATCGGGACCTCGCCCGCAGCCGCGGCCTCTTCCTCTTCGGCCTTCATGGCCGACGGCGCGACGATCGTCGCGACGGTGAAGTCTTCGTCCTGGTTTGACGGCATGACGCCGTCGGGAAGCTTTACCTGGCTGATGTGGATCGAATCGCCGATCTCCAGCCCATCGAGCTGGACGTGGATCTCGTTCGGGATTTGGGCCGCGTCGCAGACCAGCTCGAGCTCGTGCACGACCACGTTCAAGACGCCGCCGCGCTTCAGACCAGGCGATTCCTCTTCGTTGTCGAACCGCATCGGCACGGCAACGTGCACCTTGGTGTGCTCGCCAATGCGCAGGAAGTCGACGTGGATCGGCCGGCTCGTGACCGGATGGAAATCCACGGCCTTGGGCAGCGTGCGGTGAGCGTTGCCCTTGAGGTCGATCATCACGACCGAATTCATGAAGTGCCCGGTGTGGAGCATCTTGGTGAGAAGCTTCTCCTCGACATGGATCGAGAGAGGTTCCTTCTTTTCGCCGTAAACCACGGCGGGTACCCGTCCATCGCGGCGCAGTTCACGGGAGGCTCCCTTGCCAGCCCGGTCGCGCGCCTCGGCGGGCAGCATCAGCTGATCGCTCATTTCGCTTATACTCCGATTGCAAAAAATTCCCGCGCCACGCCTCCAGGGATGACCATGGCCGGGAAGCGGCGCCCCTACGGGAGGATGCTCAGAAAAGCAAGTTTGGGCCGGTCAGTTGACCCGCTGGGATTCGATCCCTTTCTCGGCGAGGCGCACGAGGACGCTGTCCCTGCCCGCGAGATGGCCGGCGCCCACCGCAACGAAAACCGTGCCCGGCGTCTGCAGTCGAGCCGCGATCCAGTCGGCCCAGCGCGCGTTCCGCTCAGTGAACATCATTCGATAGGTTTCAGGAGAGGCGGCATCGAGTTGACTGAGCATTTGCACGAAAACGCTCTGGTCGCCGCGCTTCCATGCAGACTGCATGTCAGCAAGCGCGTGCGACAGGTCCTGTAGCGATTGCCCGTCGACCGGCTGACCGGCTTTCGCGGTCTGTGGAAGCGCCGGTGCCGCCACCCGCAGATGGTTGAACATGTTGAGCTGCAGCTCCAGCGTCTCGAGGCCCTCGACAGGCTTGCCTTCAGCTTCGGCGACGCGGCGCAGGACCATGTCCGCGCCATTATCGACCTGCATTCCCTGCGAGCGCCCGGCGTTGATCGCCATCCTCGTCGTCGTCAGGAAGGCTGCGGAGGGCGCCACTGAAGGCGCTTTGATGGATTGCTTGATCTGCTCGGCAGCGCCGGGGCCTTCCGGAAGCAGGGTCTCGAGGACAAGCTCGTTCGACTGCTCGAAAGCATCGCGCACGCCCACGCCGAACCATTGCTGATCACCGTCGAGTGCGTGGAATGTGCCAAAGAGGTAGATGGTCGTATCCGCGTCGTGAATTTCGAACATCGCGGGTGCGGGCGGCTGTGGCGCCGTGCCGGGAAGGGCAGCGGCGAGCGCAGCGGCGGCGAGCAAGTTTACCATCCAACACCCTCCAAGGTGGACGGCACTGAGAGGTGATCAGCCGAAGCTGCGGGTACAATTCACCCGCGAGGAAAAGCCCCCGCTTTCCAACAACTTCGCGCATCAGACCCCCCAGCCCAATACCTTGGGATAATGGTCACTGACTTGTTAACAAATGTCTAGCGAATTCCGCGAAACGTGAGCATTTTCCGACAGATGGACTTATTAACGTCACGAGTGTCGCCTATTGAACACGCCGGACGCGGTAACCATCCCTCTGCAGCATCGCGATGACCGAGTCCCTGCCGGCCAAATGGCCGGCGCCGACCGCGATCAGGACGGCTCCAGGCTTGCCCATTCGCTCTTCGATCCACTTGCTCCAATTGGCGTTGCGCTGGTGTATCAGCGCCTGCTCCAGCTCTGGCGAGCCGGCAAGGTCACGGTCGAATGTCCGGGCGATTCCCTGGACATCGCCCTTCGACCAGGCCTTGAGCATGCCGGAGAATTCCTCATCGGCCGACTTTGAATTGTCGAGCGCCCCTTCGAGCAGCGCTTTCTGCGCCTTTTCCGGCAGGCCGTCGAAGAAGCCGAACTGCTCAAGGTTCGTTTCGAGCTCTCCAATCGGCTTGCCTTCGATCGTGAAGCTATTGCGCAAGATGGCTTCGACGCCCTCGTCGCTCTTCAGCTTCATGTCGCGATACTGATTGCCAAGGAGGATAAACGCCGCTGCCCAGGTGTCCATCTTGTCGAAGGCCTGCGGCGGATAGCCGCTCTTCTTAATCGCGGCAGCGAGGGCAGGCCGCTTCGCTGCCGACACGCGGTCCATGAGCGGCGGAATGTTCGGCGTGTTGAAGGCGAGGCTCGCCATCGCCGCCATGATTTTCGAGGGATCCTTGGGATCGACGATTGTCTCAACGATCAGCTGCCTCGAGCCTTGGACCGCCTGGTCGAATTTCGTCGTCCGCCACTGAACATTCTCGGGAAGCAAGTGGATCGTCCCGAAAATGTAGATGGTCGTATCCGCGTCGCTGACTTCCCACAGCGCCGGGCGGGCCGTCTGCGGGGCCTTCGCTTGCGCAGGGGCGGCAAAGGCCAAAGCGGCAAGAACGGGACCAGCGGCTCGCCGGAAGAATGATTTCAACATGGATTTAAAATGCCTTTCGGTGAGGCGTTGGCATGGCCGCTTAACTGCCGCAAGCTGAACGTCCACTTGCCCCATCCAGCGGCATCCGCCAAAGCCGCGCCGACGCAAAACTCGATGGTGCATTCCGCTTGAGCCTCAGCTTCCAAGACCTGATCTTGACGCTCCATCGCTATTGGGGTGCACAGGGCTGCGTCATCCTCCAGCCCTACGACATGGAGATGGGCGCCGGGACCTTCCACCCGGCGACCGTGCTTCGCGCGCTGGGGCCGGACTTATGGAAGGCTGCCTACGTGCAACCGTGCCGTCGGCCGACAGACGGGCGCTACGGCGAGAACCCAAACCGTCTCGGGCACTACTACCAATACCAGGTCGTATTGAAGCCGAGCCCTGAGAACCTGCAAGACCTCTATCTAGGCAGCCTCGTCGAGATCGGCATCGACCCATTGAAGCATGACATCCGCTTCGTCGAAGATGATTGGGAAAGTCCGACACTCGGCGCCTGGGGGCTGGGCTGGGAGGTTTGGTGCGACGGCATGGAAGTGACGCAGTTTACTTACTTCCAGCAGGTCGGCGGGATCGAGTGCCGGCCGGTGACTGGGGAGCTGACTTACGGCCTCGAGCGTCTCGCGATGTACATCCAGGGCGTCGATAATGTCTTCGACCTCAAGTTCAACGCTGAGGGCATCACGTACGGCGATGTGTTTCTCGAGAACGAACGGGAGATGTCGACGTACAATTTCGAGGTTGCGGATACCGACGCACTGTTCGACCTGTTCCGCAAGGCCGCAGCCGAGTGCGAGCGATGCCTCGAACGCCACCTCCCGATTCCGGCCTATGAGCAGGCGATCAAGGCGAGCCACGTCTTTAACATGCTCCAGGCGCGCGGCGTGATCAGCGTGGCGGAGCGCCAGGCCTATATCGGCCGCGTCCGCGAGCTTTCGAAGGCTGCGTGCGGGGCCTGGCTGGAGCGCGTCGCCTGATGGCCGACTTCCTGCTCGAACTCCTGTCGGAAGAGATCCCCGCGCGGATGCAGGCGAACGCGCGCAACGAGCTCGCTCGGCTGTTTGCAGAATGCACGAGTGAGGCGGGCCTTCGTACTGGCCCGATCGATGTCCATTCTACGCCTCGGCGGCTGGTACTGATCGCTCGCGACGTCGCCGACCGCACGGAGCCAACCAGGGAAGAGACAAAGGGCCCGCGCACGTCTGCGGGCGCGCAAGCGCTCGAGGGATTTCCTGCGGAAGACCGGTCTCAGCCAGGACCAGTTGGAAGAGAGGGACGGCGTCTATTTCGCTATCATCGGGCGGCCGGGCAGGCTTGCCGCCGAGATCCTGGCCGACTGCGTGAAGCGCATTGTGGCGGACTTCCAATGGCCCAAGTCGATGCGCTGGGGATCGGGGTCGCTGCGCTGGGTACGTCCGCTGCACGGCATAGTCGCCATTCTCGGCGAGGATATTGTCGCACTCGAAATTGACGGCGTCACCTCCGGAGCGAAGACCTTCGGGCACCGTTTCCATCATCCAGGGCCGATCACAGTCGGCGGCGCCGCCGACTATGTCGAGAAGCTCCATGCTTGCCATGTGATCGTCGACCAGGAAGAGCGCGAGCGGATCGTTCGCCAAGGCGCGGATGCGGCGGCAGCGAAGGCGGGGCTGTCGCTGCTTCCTGACGAGGGCCTGGTCGTCGAGAACGCCGGCCTCACGGAATGGCCAGTGCCGCTTCTGGGTGAGTTCGACGAGGATTTCCTCGACGTGCCACGTGAGGTGATCGTGCTTACCATGCGCACGAACCAGAAATATTTCGCGTGCACGGCATCCGACGGCGGGCTTGCACCGGCGTTCGTGTGCGTCGCCAATATTGCGGCGAATGACGGCGGCACGGACATCGTCGAAGGCAATCGGCGAGTGCTCGCGGCCCGACTTCTCCGACGCCCGCTTCTTCTGGGAGCATGACCTCAAGATCCCGCTCGAGGAGCAGGCAAAAAAGCTCGACCAGATCGTCTTTCATGAGAAGCTCGGCAGTGTTGCCGACAGGGTCGAGCGCATCGCAAAGCTTACCCGCTGGCTGGTGGAAAGCGGCGTCGTCACGGCCGACGCGAACCGGGCCGAGCGCGCCGCACGGCTTGCCAAAGCTGACCTCGTGACGGGCATGGTCGGTGAGTTCCCCGAACTCCAGGGTGTCATCGGCGGCTATCTCGCAAATGCGCAGGGTGAGCCGAAAGATGTCTCCGACGCGATCCGCGAGCATTACAAGCCGGTGGGGCAGGGGGACGAGGTGCCGTCGGCGCCGGTCAGCGTCGCGGTCGCACTGGCGGACAAGCTCGATTCGATCTCGGCATTCTTCGGCGTTGGACTGAAGCCGACGGGATCGAAGGACCCGTTCGCGCTTCGGCGAGCCGCAATCGCCTCGATCGAGATCATCACCCGAAATGGCCTGCGGCTCTCACTTGCGCAGGCGCTGCGCGGCGCGTTGGCAAACCGCGCCGGCCAGCTCAGCGACAGCACCGCTGCACATCGGCTCGACCGGACGGCGGATGAGCTACTCGAATTCTTCGCCGATCGCCTGAAGGTCCAGCAGCGCGACGCCGGCGTGAGTCACGACCTCATCGATGCCGTCTTCTCCCTTGGTAATGAGGATGATTTGGTGAGGCTGCTGGCGCGCGTCAGTGCCCTCCAGAATTTCATTCGAACCGATGATGGCGCGGACCTGCTCACCGCCTATAAGCGCGCGGCGAATATCCTGAAGAAGGAGAATTGGACGGGTCCGCAGGTCATGAGTTCGCCGGCGGAGCAGGGAATTCCGCAGACTGGGGAAGAAGATCCGCTGGTGCTCGTCGAAGAGCCGGGCCTGAAGGAGGCCATCGCGGAAATGGCATCGGGCGAGGCAGGTGCCAAGTTGCCCGAGGAAAAGGCGCTGATCGTCGCGCTGGATGCTGCAGAGCCGAGGGCTTCGGCTGCCATCGACGCGGAGGACTTCACCACCGCGATGGCCGCTCTTTCCTCGCTTCGGAAGCCGATTGACGAATTCTTCGATCGCGTGACTGTCAACGATCGCGATGCTGCAAAACGTGAGCATCGCCTCAATCTCCTGATGCGCTTCCGCGATGCCGTGAACCAGGTCGCGGATTTCAGCAGGATCGAGGGCTAGCTAGAGCTGCCGATTGTCCTGGTCGCGGTCCTTCGCTGCTGCAGAGCGAAGACTATCACGCTCGCGCCATTCTTTCTCGCGTTCGGCATGTTCCTTTTCCAGGGTCTCCCGGCGGTCGACCTCGCTCTTGTACCGGGTCTTCCACTTTCGCCGTGGCCCCGAGGTCAGGAAGACCCCCATCAACAGGCCCAGCAAGAAGACCAGGAGGCAGATCGCCCACAGATTCGGGGTTGGTCGTGATGTTCATTGCGCTTCCCCAACGTCATTCGGTTCGCGGCGACTACGCTTCAGCGCGCCGCCGCGTTCCCGATTAGCCGTGAAGGAAGCTGTCGTTGATCGAGCAGCTAGCCGGGCCGAGAATGACCACGAACAGCGTCGGAAGGATGAACAGGATCAGCGGCACCGTCATGATCGCCGGCAGGCGGGCAGCCTTTTCCTCGGCGCGCATCATGCGTTGGTGACGGAACTCGGCCGAAAGCACGCGCAACGCCGACGCTAGCGGAGTACCGTATTTCTCGGTCTGGATCATGGTCGTAACTACGCCGCGTACGGCCTCGAGGTCGACGCGCTGAGCAAGGTTCTCGAACGCCTGGCGACGTTCATTGAGGAAGCCTAGTTCGATCGCGGTGAGGCCGAATTCGTCCCCGAGTTCGGGATAGGCTTTGCCAAGCTCCCTGGAAACACGTCCGAACGCTGCGTCGACCGTAAGGCCGGCTTCGGCGCAGATGACCAAGAGGTCGAGCGCGTCCGGGAGACCCTTGCGGATCGCGTGGCTGCGCTTGTTCACCTTGTTCTTCAGCCAGATGTCGGGAGCCTTGTAGCTGCCGACCAGCAGACCGGCGACCGTCATGTAGCGGCGCAGCGCGGACCATTGCGGTTCGAAGCCGAGGACATAGAACATCACCACTGCCGTGACGCCGATCACCACCGGAAGCACGAACCGTGCGAAGATGAGGAAGAAGGCGAGGTCCTTGGTACGGATGCCCGCCTGCATCAACTTGATCTGGGTCTTCTTGACCTGGTCGTCCTGAAGCATTTTGAACTGCGACAGGAGCTGACGGACGTTGTCCGCGGCCTGGTTCCGGTTCGCGAGCTTCTTGCGCTTGTTCGTCGAGGCGACGATGCCGGCCTTCAGCTGCTCGCGGCGCTCGTTCAACGCTTTGACGCGCCGCGCCATCGGGTCCTTCACCGTCGTCGCGGCGTAGATCGCGAGCATCACTGCGAAGGTCGCAACGGCGCTTAGCATCGTCGCGATCCAGATCACGTCGAAGCCCAGGATGTGCGGTCCGCCTGAGGGAGCCTGCTGCATTTGTCGTCAGTCCCCCGTCAGATCTCGAAGTTGACCATCTTGGCCATGATAAGAGCGCCGAGGCTCATCCAGATGATGCCCCCGATGCCGGCGACCATCAGCCGCTGGTCGGTGAAGAATCCGCCCATGTATTTCGGGTTGATCAAGTAGACGAGCGTGAACACCACGAACGGCAGCGAGCCCACGATATAGGCCGATGCTTTCGATTCCGAGCTCATCGCGCGGATTTTGAGCTTCATTTGCGCGCGCTTGCGCAGCACGTCGGCGAGGTTCGACAGCGTCTCGGCGAGATTGCCGCCTGTTTCGCGCTGGATCGCGAGCGTAATGACGAAGAACTGAAACTCCGGCGTGCCGAGCCGGTCCGCGGTGTCTTGCAGCGCGGCCTCCATCGTGCGGCCGATCTTCATCTTATCAGCGACCATGCGAAACTCGAGGCCGACTGGTCCGGGAATCTCGCTGGCGACGATGCCAAGCGTTTCCGTGATCGGAAGACCCGAGCGCAAGCCGCGCACCATAAGCTCGATTGCGTCGGGGAAGTTCGAGTTGAACTTCACGACACGCCGCTTGATCATCTTGCCGATGACGAAGTGCGGTCCGCCGATGCCGAAAAAGAGGCCCAGCAGCAGCGACAGGATGACCGGCGCGCCGCGGAGCGCGAACGCCGCGGTGACCAGCACTACCGTGCCGATGCAGACCATCGCATATTTGCCGAGCGAGATGTTCTTGCCCGTCATCTCGAGCCGCTTGCGCAGCAGCGCAGGCTTCGGGATGAGGGTCGAGGCATAGCCTTCCCACTTGCTCGCGCGCTCAGCGAAGAGCTTGCGGATCTGTGCCTGGGCGTTGCCCGCGATCACGTCGCCATGGCGCTCCTTGATGAGCTCCATGCGCCGTTTGACGGATTTTCCAGCCGATGGACCCCGCATCGCCATGTAGGCGAGAGCGAGGGCACCGACGCCGCCGATAATGAGTAGCCAAAAGAGCATTCTTGCCTTTGCCTCTCAACTCTTGTTGCGCGGCGCTTGCCGCGGAATGCTTACGCCGCCTTGTCCTTCGGCTTCGCGAGCATCGACCTCAGACTATCGACCAGCGACTTCGCAGCCGCGACCGGCGCCTTGTCGGGCGACGCGCCCTCATCACTCGCGTGGCTGAGGACCATGTTCGACAGGGTGTTGAACGGCGCGGACATCTTGCCGCCTGCGACCTCCGCCATCGGCTTTCCGAGCTTGGCCGCCTGCGCGGCGAGCTTGCTGTCGATTGGGAATACGATGTCGACCGGACGTTCGATCGATTGCTCGAAATCCTTGCGATTGATCTCCAGCGCGCCGCCTGAGGGAACGCCGTTCGCTACGACGATCACCTTCGTTTGCGGCGCATTCGACTTGAGCCATGCAAGCACCCGGATCGTGTCGCGCGTCGCCGCTAGCGTGAGCTCGGCGACGACGACCGCGACATGCGCATCATGCACCAGGTGCGGATGCTGGATCAGCATATGTCGCGGAAGATCGAGCACAGTCGATTCGAACGCGTTGCGCATCTCCTCCTGGAGCGAGAAGAAGGCGCTGCCGTCGGTCTGGAGCGGCTGGTGGATCGGCGCCTCGGCCGACAGCACCGACAGTCGCTCGTTCGCGCGAACCATCGCGCGCTCGATGAACAGTCCGTCGATACGGCTCGGGTTCTCGATCGCATCCGTGAGCCCGCGACCTGGTTCAAGATCCAGCGCCAGCGCACCGGTACCGAAGTGGACGTCGAGGTCGAGCAGGGCAGTCGAGCGCCGCCCCTTCTCGCCAAGAAGCCAAGCCAGCGACGTTGCAAGCGTTGAAGCACCAACGCCGCCGCGAACGCCGATAACCGCCGCCATCACGTGCGGCTTGTCGGCCTGGGCCTCACCACGCGGTCCCGACAGGATCATCTGAGCATGCGCGAACGTATCGCGCAGCTGATCGACGGTGAACGGCTTTAGCAGATAATCGTGGATGCCGCTGGCGACGAGATCGCGATAGAGCCGGACGTCGTTGACGGTGCCCGCGGCGATCACGATCGTCCCCGGCTCGCAGACTTCCGCAAGCGCGTTGATGTCGTTGAGGGGGTCGGCTGATTCGCTGAGGTCGACGAACAGGATGTTCGGGCTCGCCGACACGGAAAGCGATTGTACCGCGTTGCGCAAGCCGCCCTTGTTCACCTTCTCGGGTGACCAGCCGTGCTCGACGGCGACCGGCCGCAGCATGTCGGCCGTGGCATCGTCGCAAACGAAGGCGGTGAAGGGATCGCGAAGTCCCGCCCGCGCCTGAAATGGAGCGTTCATCAATTGCCCCCGCTCTTAGTGTTGAGATCCGTCAGCCCCTTGCTGCCGCTCGGCGGCGAAGAGCGGTAAAAGAGAACGGCCTTGGAGGCTGCGTCGACATCCGTGGTGCCGGCCTCGCGCCCATGGATCAGATCCTCGGGGTTCGCGATCATCGCAGCGATGTTGGTGTTCACGCCGCAGCCGAAATTCGACATGTTGCGATTGTCGTAATTGGGCTGCGAGGGCAAGCTCCAGTTCGGGCAATGCGGTACCTCCGCACGGCGGCGGCTCACCACCACCCGCACGGTGCCGGGCTCAACGACACCGGAAGTCACCGGCGCGCCTGCCGAAACCATCATGCCATACTGGCCTGCAACGGCGGCAACCTGGCCGCGCGCCGCGTCTGCATAAGGCCCGTCGACGTAGATCGTGTCGCCGTAACCGAGGCCAAGGCCCTGGAACCAGCCGTTCAAGCGGTCCGGTTCGCCGCCTGCGAGCACCCCGTCGGGAGCGGCGGCGTCGAACACGTAGTCGGCGGTTGTCACCACCGGCACGTTGACCGCAGCAACGCCCTTATCGGCAAGGTCCGGCGTGTTGCAGGCCGCGACCGAAGAGGCGAGCGCAATGAGGATAATCTTCGAACGCATCGTCCAATCCTTCCCTTTCAGGCGGCCCTTCACAGCTTGAATCCTGGCGCGGCAGCGGTTGCGGCCGTCGCCCCAGGCAACGGTGCGCCAGCAGGCGCCTGGATCGCCGTCGGCTGAACCGAACCGCTCTTGCCGGTGTAGCTTTGGCCGAGGAAATTACGCTGGACGTCGTCAGGCGCCCGATAACCGTCTGCCGGCGTGGCAAGCTGTCCGGAGAACGGCTTCACCAGATAGGGCGTCACGACGATGACGAGTTCCGTCTCGTTACGCTGGAACTTGGTCGACCGGAACAGCGCCCCAAGCACCGGGACATCGCCGAGGAACGGCGCCTTCTCGATGTTGTTCGAGTTGCTGTTCTGAAGCAGCCCGGCGATCATGAACGACTGACCTGAGCCGAGCTCGACAGTGGTCTCCGCTCGGCGCGTCGTCAGCGCAGGCACGGTAAAGCCGTTGAGCTTGACCGATCCGGCATCGCTGAGCTGGCTGACTTCAGGACGAACCCGCATTGAGATGCGTCCGTCACCAAGAACAATCGGCGTGAACGCCAGGCCGACACCGTACTGCTTGTACTCGATCGTCACGGCGCCGAGTGACTGCGAAACCGGGATCGGAAATTCGCCGCCGGCGAGGAAGCTCGCAGTTTCGCCCGATAGCGCAGTTAGG
>CAVYAH010000033.1:0-59497 GCA_963766415.1 uncultured Alphaproteobacteria bacterium
GTGCGTGTCTCGGTTTCCGGTACCGTATTGCTGCTCGGCATCCCGTCGGTCATCGACGCCGCCCTGCTGCAGCATCACATCGGCCTCTCGAAGGCCAAGGAGATGCTGCTCACGGGCGACATGTACCGCGCGGACGATCTCCCTCCGGGCCTGGTCAACCGCACGGCGCCCGCCGGCGCGCTCCGTGAGACGACCGACGCGCTCGTCACGTCGCTGACCGCTTCGCCGACGCCGGAGGTGATCGCGGCGCAGAAGTCGCTCGTCGAGACGTGGCTCAACGTCGGCCTCAGGAAGGGATCGAGACGAGCAAGAGGGTGTTCGGCGAGGTGTTCGCAGGACCGGCGGCCGCCGAGGCGATCGCGCGGTACCGGCGCGGACGCGAGTGACAGCCCGTGCTCTTCCCCAAGCGCGTCTGGGCGGGGCTGGCCGACGGGTCGGTCACCGTCGCCTTCCGGTATTGGAAGCGCCCGACGGTCAAGGGTGGCGGGACGCTGCACAGCCCGGTCGGGGTGCTCGCCATCGACTCGGTGGAACGGGTCGCGTCACGGGCGATCACACCCGCCGAGGCGCGGGCCGCGGGCTACGAGAGCCGCGCTCGGCTGCTGGCGGACCTGGCGAAGTACCGCGCGGCCGGAACGGCGCTCTACCGCATCACCCTGCACTACGAGGGAGAGGACCCGCGGCGCGCGCTGCGCGACGACCACCTTCGACGCGGCCGCGCTGGAGCAGGTGCGGACGCGGCTCAACCTCGACCGCGCCGCCTCTCACGGACCGTGGACGAAGGACGTCCTAGAGCTGATCGGCGACAACCCTGGAACGCTCGCCGCCGCCGACCTCGCCACGCGGCGAGGACGAGGCTGTCCTTCAAGGCAGACGTGCGCAAGCTCAAGGCGCTTGGCCTCGCGAGCCTGCGGGTCGGCTACCGCCTCTCCCCGCGCGGACGCGCCGTGCTGCGAGCCCTCGACGCCCTCGACGGCCGGCTCGGCCCCCCGCGGCGGCACCGGCGAGTCGCCCGCGGCGAAGCCGATCGCTCGTCGCCGGCCTCGGCGGTGCCGCTGGCGCGCGCGCGCCTCGGCCACGGCGGCGGCGACGGCCGGGCGCGACGTCGCGGTTGAAGACCGACGGGATGATGTAGTCCTCGCGCAGCTCGTCGTCGGGGACGATCGTCGGCGATCGCCGCGGGCGGCGGCCATCTTCATCGGCTCGGTGATCTGGCGGCGCGCGCACGTCGAGCGCGCCGCGGAAGATGCCCGGGAAGCGCGAGCACGTTGTTGATCTGGTTGGGGTAGTCCGAGCGGCCGGTGGCGATGATCCGCGCGTAGCGGCGCGGCCTCCTCGGGCGAGACCTCGGGCGTCGGGTTGGCCATCGCGAAGACCATCGCGTCCGGGTTCATCCGCGCGAGCGCCTCGGCCGGGCATGACGCGCGCGCCCGACAGCCCGATGAACAGGTCCATGCCGTCGATGCACGTCGGCCGGGCGTCGCCGACGCGGCGCTCGGGGTTGGTCGCCTCGGCGTACCAGCGCTTGATCGGCGGCATCGAGCCGTCCTCGTAGTCGGCGCGGCTCGGTGTGACAGCGCGCCGCGCGAGTCGCAGCCGATGATGTCGCGCGACGCCCGCCTCGAGCAGGATCTTGGTGACCGCGACGCCCGGCGGCGCCGAGGCCGATCACCAGCGACGCGCAGGTCCTCGAGTCGCCGGCCGGTCAGCTTGCAGCGCGTTGAGCAGCGCCGCCAGCACGACGACCGCGGTGCCGTGCTGGTCGTCGTGGAAGACCGGGATGTCGAGCTCGTCCTTCAGCCGGTCCTCGATCTCGAAGCAGCGCGGCGCGCGAGATGTCCTCGAGGTTGATGCCGCCGAAGCCGGGCGCGATCGCGCGTGACCGTCTGCGACGATCTCGTCGGGGTCCTTGGTGTCCAGGCAGATCGGGAACGCGTCGACGCCGGCGAACTCCTTGAAGAGCATCGCCTTGCCCTCCATCACCGGCATCGCCGCCCGCGGGCCGATGTCGCCGAGGCCGAGCACCGCGGTGCCGTCGCTGACGACGGCCACCGTGTTGCGCTTGATCGTGTACTGGAAGGCCTTGTCGGGGTCGTCGGCGATCGCCAGGCACACGCGCGCGACGCCCGGCGTGTAGGCCATCGAGAGGTCGTCGCGGGTCTTGCAGCGGGTGCTTGTTGCGCTGCTCGATCTTGCCGCCGACGTGCAGCAGGAACGTGCGGTCGGTGGTGTCGACGACCGTCGCGCCGTCGACGCGCGTCGAGCGCGCCGACGATCGCGTCCCAGTGCTCGGCGTCGGCCGCGTCGACCGTGATGTCGCGCACCGTGTGCTCGCCGTCGACCTCGACCAGGTCGATCGAGCCGATCGTCGCCGCCGGCCTCGCCGATCGCGCTCGCGACGCGCGCCGAGCATGCCGGGGCGGTGCGTCGATCTCGACGCGGATCGTCAGGCTGTACTGGGCGGACGGGGTGAGCACGAGCGCCGTCTCGTAGATCGCGCCTCCGGCGGCGCGCATCGCATAGCGCTGGCAGCGATGAGCCTACGGTCGGACCGGCAGCCAGGCCACAGACGAGCTCTTCCTGATCGACGGCAACGCCTCGCCTACCGGGCGTTCTTCGCGCTGCCCGGAGTCGATCGCGACGTCGACGGGCGTGCCCGACGAACGCGATCTTCGGCTTCGCGTCGATGCTCGTGAAGCTCCTCACCGACCACGGCGCCGAAGCCGACCGTCGTGGTCTGGGACGCGGGCTCGTCCGGCCGCAAGGAGGTCTACGCCGACTACAAGGCGCAGCGCGCCGTCGCGCCCGGATCTGCTCAAGGAGCAGTGGCCGCACCTCGAGCCGCTCGTCGAGGCGTTCGGCTACCGCAACGTCACGGTCGACGGGCTTCGAGGCCGACGACGTGATCGCGACGCTCGCCGAGCAGGCGCAGCGCCGAGGGCGATCCCGGTCGATGGTCGTCACCGGCGACCGCGACGCGTTCCAGCTCGTCGACCGACGGCGTGCGCGTGATGGCGACCTCGCGCGGCATCACCGAGACGAAGGTCTACGACCGCGAGGCGGTGATCGAGCGCTACGGGATCCCGCCCGAGCTGATCCCCGACTTCTACGGCCTCAAGGGCGACACGTCGGACAACATCCCCGGCGTCCCGGGCATCGGCGACAAGACCGCCGCCGACGCTGCTGCAGCGCTTCGGCGACGCTCGAGGACGTGCTCGCGCTCGATCGACGAGATCTCGGGCGCCAAGCGCAAGGAGAACCTGACCAAGCACGCCGACGACGCGCGCGTCTCCAAGCAGCTCGCGACGGTCCACGCGCGACGTCGCCGGTCGAGCATCGACCTCGCCGAGCGAGGCCGCGCGCGAGCCCGACCGCTCGCGGCTGCGCGAGGTCTTCCGCGAGTTCGAGCTGCGCGACCCGCTGCGCCGCCTGGAGGAGGCGCTCGGCGACGACGAGGCGGCCGCGCCGCGCGCCCGGCGGCCGAGCGACGCTCACGCGCGCGCGCTGCGCGAGGGCGGCGCTCGCCGACGTCGCGCGCTGCCCGGCGGGCGAGGTCGCGCTCGCCGTGCGGCGCGCCGCAGGTCCCCGAGGGCGAGCTGTTCGCCGCGAGCCGGCGTGGCGCTTCGCGCGTCGCCGGCGGCGAGCGAGGTGCTCGTCGGCGACGGCCGACGGCGCCCGAGGCGCTCGTCGCGCGCGCTCGGCGAGCGCCCGGTGGTCGCCCACGACGCCAAGGCGCTCGGCGACGTGCCGCCGAACCTCGCGCCACGACACGCTGGTCGCCGCCTACCTGCTCGACCCCGCGCGCCGCGGCTACCCGTTCGCGCGAGCTGCTGCGAGGAGCGCGGCCTCGGCGACCGACGCTCGAGGACGCGGCCGCGCCGCGGACGCGCGTGCTCGCGCAGGCGCTGCCGCGCTGGCAGCGCGAGCAGCTCGTCGAGCGCGGGCTCGACGCGACCTGCTGCGACGAGATCGAGCTGCCGCTCGTGCGCGGTGCTGCGCGACATGGAGGTCGCGGGCGTGCGCTCGAACACCGACGCGCCTGGCGCGAGATCGCCGACGCGCGTGCACGGACGAGATCGCGCGAGCTCGAGCGCGAGATCTGGGAGCTGGCCGGCGAGGAGTTCACGATCGGCTCGCCGCAGCAGCTCGGCGCGATCCTCTTCGACAAGCTCGGGCTGTCGCGCAAGCGCCGCGGCAAGACCGGCTTCTCGACCGACGCGCGCGTGCTGCAGGCGATCCGCGACGAGCACGAGATCATCCCGCAAGATCGAGCGCTGGCGGGAGCTCAACCAGCTCGACGAGCACCTACCTCGACGTCGCTGCCCGAGCTGATCGACGCCGGAGCTCGGCGCCTCCACACGACGTTCAACCAGACGGCGCGCGACGACCGGGCCGCCTGTCGAGCACGAACCCGAACCTGCAGAACATCCCGATCCGCACCGAGCTCGGGCCGCGAGATCCGCGGCTGCTTCGATGCCGAGGCCGGGCACGGCTGATCTCGCGCCGACTACTCGCAGGTCGAGCTGCGCGTGCTCGCGCACGTCGCCGACGAGCCGGTGCTCAAGGAGATCTTCGAGCGCGGCGAGGACGTCCACACCGCGACGGCCGCGCGAGGTGCTTCGAAGCCCGCCGCCGGAGGAGATCGACCCGGGCGAGCGCTCGAAGGCGAAGATGGTCAACTTCGGGATCGTCTACGGCCTCAGCGCGCTACGGGCTCTCCGACCGGCTCGACATCCCGCACGAGGAGGCCGGCCGAGTATCATCGACGCGCTACCTCGAGCGCTTCCCCGAAGGTGCGGAGTTCATCGACCGCGACGATCGCGCAGGCGACCGACGCACGGCTACGTCACGACGCTGTTCGGCCGCCGCCGCGCAGATCCCGGAGCTGCGAGTCGCGCAACTACCAGACGCGCACGCTCGGCGAGCGGCTGGCGGTCAACACCGTCGATCCAGGGCACCGCCGCCGACATCATCAAGCTCGCGATGGTCGCGCTGCGACGCGCGCTGCGCGACGCGGCCTGCCGACGCGGCTCGTCCTCACGATCCACGACGAGCTGCTGTTCGAGGGGCCGCCGGAGGAGGTCGACGCGGCGAGCGAGCTCGTCGGGCGCGAGATGGACGGCGCCGTGCGACCTCGACCCGCCGCTCGCGGTCGACGTCGGCGTCGGGCGACAACTGGCTCGAGGCCAAGTGATGGACCGCGACCGCCGTCGCGGCCGCCGCGACCGCCGTGGTCGGCGGGCTGATCGCGCTGCAGGCGCCGATCAACTCCGGCCTCGGCAAGGCGATCGGCACCTTCCCCGCCGCCTTCATCTCGTTCGCGGTCGGGCACGGCCGTGCTGCTCGGGATCGCGATCGTCAGCGGGCGGATGCGGCAAGATGTCGAGCGCGACCGACGTACGCTGGTACTACCTGATCGGCGGCCTGCTCGGCGCGGCCTACGTGACGACGGTGCTGCTGACGGTGCGGACGCTCGGCGCGGGCGGCGTGACCGCCGCGACGGTCGCGGGGATCGCGCTGCTCGCGGCGGGGGTCTTCCTCATCGTGAGGGAGTGAGCCGACAGGCGAACGGTCACGCCGACCGGAGGGGAGGCGATGCCATCAAGAGCGCGAGCCGGATGCTCGCAAGGGCTGTTCACACACAGCGCGAAGATCGAGCCCTTCGCGTCCTTGCGGCGCGTGGGGAAGACCTGCACGCGCGCGACCTTCTGGCCCGGATAGCGATTCAGCGCGAGGAAGCCGATGTTCGTGATGTCGAACAGCCCCAGGCCGCCCTGCACGGTGCCGGCCGGGCAGGTGATCCGGATCACGCGGCGCCGGCCCTTCAGCACGCTGGTGGTGCGCCGCAGCAGAACCTGTCCGTCGGTGAGGCGGTCGCCCTGCTTGACCCCCGAGCCCGCGATGACGACCGGGCTGCGGGCGGGCGGGCGGATGACGGTCGTGGTGTCGGCGGCCGCCGGCGCGGCGCAGGCGAGCGCGGCGGCCAGGGCGGCAAGGGGGGTGCGAAGTCGCATGGGTCTGCAACGCACGTACCCGTTCAAGGTTGCTCACGCGCACGTGGCGCGTCTACGATCGCACCAGATGACGGACCTTCAGCCCGACACGGATCGTCGAGAGGCCGAACGCCGGTCGACCGAGCGCCGCGATGCCGAGCGCCGCGGCGGCGAGCGGCGCGGGGGAGAGCAGCGTGCACACTACGACCCGCACGGTGTCCGCGTGGCGACATCCAAGGGATCGCGCCAGAACCTGCTCGCAGCGCTGTGGGCACTGGTCGGCGCGATCGTCGTCGTCTACCTGTTCTTCATGGTCCTGGGCGACAAGAAGCCCGGCGACACGCCGATCCTCTCGGGCATCGTCCTCGCGCTCGCCGTGGTCTGGCTGGTGCACTCGTGGCGCCGGCTCATCGGTGGCGGGGCGATCAGCACCGCCGACCGCGAGCGCCGCGGGTTCTGAGCGGCGCGCGGGGCGGCGCGAGGCGCCGATGCGGCTGCTTTGCTTCCCGGCGTGCTGAACCGCCCGCGCCTGCTCATCGCCGTCTCCGTCGTCCTCGTAGCCGCCCTCGTCGGCGGCGGCATCCTCGTCGTCGGTGAGGGTGGGTCGCCGGCACCGAAGCAGGCGCGCGCGTGCGCGAAGACCGAGAAGGACGCCGAGCGCGGTGCGGCGGCGAACGGCCTGTTCTCCGGGCCCGACCAGGAGCTCGACGGGCCGTGCGGCGCAAGCCCGGCCACCCGGAGTCCTTCGACGACCTGGCGAAGGCGAACTCGCTCGCTCCTGACCCGCCAGGTCGCCCCCGGCACGGCGATCAGGCCCGGCGCCTACCGCGCGGCCGTCGCCAGGCGCGCGCGCTGCCGACGCCCCGGCGGCACCTGGCGCCCGTACGGCAACACGCCGCTGATCGGCGACCACACCGACTACGACCGTCGCGCAGCTCGACCGGCGAGGGCTTCGCCGACCTGTCCGGCCGCTCGACCGCTTCGCCCGCGACCCGGCGCGGCACCCTCTACGCCTCCGTCGTCCAACGGCGGCGTGTGGAAGTCGACCGACCAGGGCGGCACTGGACGTCGATCGGCGACGGCCTGCCGACGCAGGTCGTCTGGCCGTCGCCTGGACGTCGGCGCGGCGGCGGCACGCTGGTCGTCGCTCACCGGCGACGACACGTTCGGCGGCGACACCTACGCGCGGCCTGGGCGTCTACGGTACGACCGACGGCGGCGCGCAGCTGGCAGCACGCCACCGGCGTCCCGGACGGGCTGCTCGGCTTCAAGATCGCCGTCGACCCGACGAACCCGAACGTCGTCTACGCCGCCACCGGCGCGCGGCCTGTACCGCTCGACCGACGCCGGCGCGACGCTTCACCAACGTCAACCTGCCCGACCGGCTCGGCTGCGCCGCGGGCGCCCGAACTGCACCGGCAAGTCCGCACGCCAAGGACTGCTTCCTCGCCAACATGGTCACCGACGTCGTCGTCCAGGGCCCGGCAACGCGCCGACGCCCGGGCGCGCAAGCCCGGCGCCGTGCTGGCCGCGGTCGGCTGGCGCGCCGGCACCAAGACGAACGCCGACGGCGCGCACGCAGTCGCCGAACAACGGCATCTACGTCTCGGACACGCGGCGCGCCCGGCACGTTCAAGCACATCGACTGGCGGCACGTCGCGCTCGCTCGGCCGCCGCACGCAGGCGCAGATCGGCCGGATCGCGCTCGGGATCGCCGACGGCGCCGACCAGGACCACAACGTCGTCTACGCGTGGTGGAGGACGCCGTCAAGTTCAACGGCGGCGTCGACCGGGCTCGACGTCGACGAGCCGGCCGCACCGACGGCCGCCGAACACCTACCTGAACGGCGTCTACGTCTCGACCGACTTCGGGAAGACGCTGGAAGCAGCTGCGAGGGCGTCGCGGCATCGACGCCGACCCACCGAGCGGCTCGTCGCTCGCCGCGCCGACTGCAAGCGCCCGCAGAGCTACTGCCCGGGCGTCCAGGCCTGGTACAACGAGTGGGTCCAGCCCGACCCGACGCGCACGAGCGCCTCCGGCGTGCCGACGCGGCTGCTGTTCGGGCTCGAGGAGGTCTGGAGACGCGACGCGGCACGCCGCTCGACGGCGGCGCGCCAGCGCACTTCAAGGTCGTCGGGCGCTACTTCGGCACGGCTGCACGCTGCTCAACGCGGACGAACGGCCTGCCGGTCTGCCCGACGGCCAACCGGCACGACGCCGACGCGACCACGACCGCACCCCGACCAGCACGGCGATCCTCTGGTGCCCGGACGGCCAGGGCGGCGTGACGCTCTTCGCCGGCAACGACGGCGGCGTCTACATGCAGCACGTCGCCGCCGGCGACGAGCTTCGACAACGCCGGGTGGGGCGCGGCGCCAACAACGGCCTCCACACGCTGCAGCCCTACGACGCCGCGATGGCCAAGGACGGCACGGTCTACGTCGGCCTGCAGGACAACGGCGAGGGCAAGATCGACGCCCGACGGCAAGCACGTACGACGGTCTTCGGCGGCGACGGCTTCTTCACCGCGGTCGATCCGGACAACGCCGACACGCCTACGAGGAGTACGCGGGCGGCCGACATCGCGGTCACCACGGACGGCGGCAAGAAGTGGACCGACATCCAGCCGTCGGACTACGACGCCGCAGTTCTCGACGCCGTTCGAGATGGACCCGAGCGACGCCAGCCACCTGATGATCGGCGGCCGCGACGTCGAGGAGACGACCGCCGGGCCGGACGACGTCACGGCGTCGGGCACGTGGACCAAGGTCTTCGACCTCGGCACGCAGAAGCACCCGGGCGACGCGAGCGCGTCGGCGGCCGACGACGACCCGGACAACCAGCTCTCGGCGGTCGACGTGCGGACGCTTCCCGGGCGACGCCGGCGCGCCACCGGGCCCCAGACGACGGACTTCACGTACACCGGCGGGGCTCCACGCGTCCCCGGCGCCGGCAGGACCGTCGACCGGGCACGGGACGTTCGTGCCGGGCACCTACGAGGACCACCCGTTCACGATCGGCGCCGACGACGGCGACGGGTCGGTGACGATCCACGATCTCGTGGGCGGACTCGCACCAACGACTGGGACCTGTTCGTCTACAAGAAGGACGCCGCCGGGAAGCCTGACGCAGGTCGGCAAGTCGGCCAACGGCAACACGACCTCGAGCGAGCAGGTCATCGTCCCGAACCCGTCGGCGGGCAACTACGTCATCCGCGTCGTGCAACTTCACCGCGACCGGCACCTACGACGCGCACGGCGACGTTCGCGGCCAGCGCGACCGGCGGCGAGCCACGCGGCCGAGCGCCGCCTACGTCGCCTACTGCGGCTTCTGCGACACGATCACCCAGGGCACGCCGTTCGGCAACGGCCTGGCGACGAACGTCGGCGGGCCAAGCCGGCGAAGGCGCGGCACGGCCGACGGCTGGCACATCGCCGCGGCCAAGCGGCCTGCCGAGCGCGCTACATCACGTCGGTCCGCATGGACCCGTCCGATCCCGGACGGTCTACGTGACGCTCGCGGGCTACGGCCGGCGCTGGGCGTTCCCCGGCGCGGTCGGCGACGACACGAGCAAGATCGGCACGGGTCACGTCTTCAAGTCGACCGACGCCGGCGAGACGTTCACCGACGTCTCCGGCGACCTGCCCGACCTCCCCGCCGACTGGTCGCGTTCGTCCACAACGGGCACCTCGTGGTGGGCACCGACGTCGGCGTGTACGAGTCCTGCGACATCGCCGGCGGCTGCGTACTCGCAGCTCGGCGACGGGCTGCCCGATGGCGCCGATCCGCACGTTGCGGCTCAAGCCCGGCGACCCGGATCTGCTCGTCGCGGCCACCTACGGGCGCGGCGTCTACGGAACCGTCGATGTACCCCGACCCTGGTGGAAGCCTCGAACCATCGGCTTTAGCGCAGGCGACGAACCGGTCGAGGTTTGCATCCATCACCCGCTCGATCTCAGTCGCGCGTTGCCGGTAGAAAGCGGTGCCAGAATCCTCCGGTACGCGCAGATAATGGAGGAGCGCTAAGTGCTTCTGGTCAGTTGTGTCGAAATGCGGCGCTCGCTGGGGCGGAGTGAGTTCTCCCGGCTCTCTCGTCACGATCGAAAAACTCGCTTCAAGTAGATCGAAGCGTTGGAAGTCAAATGCGCCGCCGATGAACTGCGCGGCGCGCTGGCAGACGTCCTCGACATAATCATTTGCTGCCTGATCCGCCGGCGTGATCACGCGCCTTACGCCGGGGTAGTAATTGCTGTGGACTGGATACGGCGTAAGGCCGCTCGCGACCTCGAGAATTCGCCCGAGCGAACCGCTGAACTCGTCGACGACGACTACCGGGCTTTGGCTGTTGCCGACGCGGAGCAGCTGCGGTTTCACGTTCACCCAAAGAAAAAGGAGGGAGACGTTGCCGCCCCCCTCCCGAAATCTGAAGCCAGACTAGAACTTGTAGCTTGCGCCGACCTGGAACTGGCGCTGGTCATTGCCGATCGCACCATGTTCCTGGAGCGGCGGCGGGTTGCCGGAGCCTGCTCCCCAAGTCGAATAGGTCCGGTTGAGCCAGTTGAATACGTTGAATGCTTGCGCATCGACGGTGAGTTCGTGGCCCCAAGGCATCTTGAAGGTCTTGGCCACGCGGAGATCGAGCCGCTTGTAGCCGATCGTCTTGTCCGGGAAATAGACGCCCGAGAAATTGCCCTGGCAGCATGCGCCCTGGGGCGTGTTAGGATCACCAAAGGAAATGTGGCCGAAAGCCGGACCCGAATTGAGCGACAGAATGCCCGAAAGCGTGATTCCCCATGGGGCGCGGTACGTGGCGGATGTGACGGAGTTCCATTTCGGTACGTTCGGCAGGTAGTTCCAGCCGAAGACGTCCAGCTCGGTACCATTGAACATTTCGTCCTGGTTGAACGGATCCTGGCCGACATTGGTCTTTGCATGCTGCAGCGTCAGCGACTCGGTGAAGCCCCACGTGCTCCTGTCGGTGAACGGCTTTTCGATGTGCAGGTAAAGCGCGTTCAGCCGCGCACGGCCGTTGTCCAGACCGCGATCGACCTTGCCCTGGAAGCCGGGAAGCTGGGCGCCACTGACGGGACAGTTCGGGAACGGTCCGTTGGGCACATTATCATTAATCCATGCGTCGCCGCCGTTCACGCAGCCCCCCGGCGTAAGCAACACGGAATACCAGCCGTTATCGTAGAAATTCGCTCGCGCATACAGGAACAGATTGTGCGATTCGATGTGCGAGTACGTCAGTGAGGTCTGGATCTCACCAAACTGCTTGCGGACGCCGAGATCGAACTGGTCGGAGTAAGGCGTCTTTAGCTTGTTCGGGAGCACCCAGACCGCGCCGCCGTGGAAACCCAGGCTGGCGAAGAATTGGCGCAGCGCGTCCGGGTCATGACAATAAGACGGCGGTGACGCACCCGAACAGGCAGGCAAGGCCTGTGAGATCGTGATGCTGCTGTTCATCTGCTGCTCGATCTGGCCTTCGATGAACAAGGATTCGTCGTAATAGCGTCCCGCGCCGCCGAAGATCACGAGGTCATGGTCTCCATGGACGTCGTAGGCGACGCCGAGGCGAGGCTGGAAGTGATTATATTCTGGGTTCCGGTTATGCCCGTTCGAAATATAGTCATCGGCATTGATGCCGCGCGCCTGCCAGCCTTTGTAAGCGCGCAGCGCGGCGGCAACGGCCGGCGGCGTCACGTAATTGACGTCGTTGGGATTGTTTTCGAAGTCCCAGCGCAGGCCCGCATTTACCGTCCAGTGAGGATCTGGCTTCCACTCGTCCTCGACGTAGAGGCCGACCAGCGTGTCCTTGCCCGAAGAGTCGGCGAGGATTGAATGTTGATCTGGCCGAAATAGGGGGTGGCGGTCGTGACGTCGAAGGTGGGAATGTTGCAGGGTGGGGGCGGATTGCCATTGCCTGAGTTCGGGCATGGGTTCTGGACGAAATAGCTGCCGTTGAAGTGATCGTTCACTTCACGAGAGAGATCGTAGAACGTGACCTGGGCGCCCGCCTTGATCGTGTGGTCACCGGCTCGATAGGTCGCGTCATCCTTGATGACCCACGACTTTTCAGTGTCGTTCTGAACGAAACTGTTGGCGCCGAGGAGAACCTGGGTCCCACCGGTTCCACTGATGTTGGGGTCTCCTGTCATGCACGTCGTCGCGGGCGGCGTTGGGCCAGGTGAGCATGACGGCGCGCCGGTCAGAAGATATTCTGGACCGGTGGAGACATCCGGAGTGCCGTTCTCGGCCTTGTCGTGGGCAATGTTGAGCAGGTTCAGGAAATTGCCGGAGCTGTGCCGCCACTGCACCTGGAACCGCGTCTGGCGCGTGGACAGAAGGCGACCGTGGCTTTCGACGGCATTGCCGCCAAAGTCGCTCAAATTACTCTGACGACGAGCGTAGCCAATGAGGTTGAACGTATTCTCGGGGTCGCATGAAATAGGTGAGCTTGCCGAAATACAGTCCCTGGTGGAAATCCGCCGGTACCGCTCCGTTGACTTGTGCCTCGATATTCTGAGGAACTGACGCGGTCACATTGAACGACCCAGCTGGCAGCGATTGGGTGACCCCCTCGGCGGCGATATAGAAAGACAGCTTGCCCGGGATGATCGGGCCGCCGAATCTCGCCGCCGAATTGCTTGCGGTCGTAATCCTGCTTCGGGCCGCTTGTGAAGAACGGCCTCGTGATGAACGCCTTCGGCTGCCACTCGATGAACGCCGATGCCGTGGAACTGGTCGCCGCCGGTCTTGGTCATCGGCGTTAAGCACGCCGCCTGCGGATTGCCGATCTCTGCACCGAAGTTCTGGGTTTCGACCTGATATTCCTGGATGGCGATCTGCGGGAAGGGGTTGCCGAACGAGCCGAAGTTCTGACCGAACATGCCGCCGTGGTTGATCGGGATTCTTGAAGCTCATCCCGTCGAGGAGGACGTTTGAGTGATCGGCGTTGAGAGCACCGACCTGGAACTGCTGGGCACCGCTCGGATTGGACAGGGTCACGCCAGGCGCGAGGATCGCAAAGCTGAGGAAGTTGCGCGAATTCTGCGGCAGATTCTCGATCTGCGCAGGCGTGATGTTGGTGGCGACCGTCTGCGCCTGAACGGGCTGCGCCGTCCGCCGTCCGGTGACGACGATAGCGCCGTTGGCGCGCGTCTCGACGAAGTCGACCGCAACCGTCTGGCCGACCTGAAGCGAAGTAGTTTGGGGAGCCTGCCCGTCGACGGTCACCGAGTAGTCAGACGGGCGAAGCGCCGAGGATCGCGTAATTTCCTTTCGCGTCGATCTTGCCGACCGAGCGCTGACCGGTGTGCGCGTCGACTGCGACGACCTGGGTTCCAGGCGTTCGCTCCGTCGACATGTCCTTGGATCGTTCCGAATTCGGACTGCGCGTGGGCAGGATGAGGCGACGGTTAGTGCCGCTGCAATCGCGATGACGGAAATGCCGGATGCAAGCTGACGCTTATTGTGGATATTGCTCACTTCGCCTCTCTCCCCAGTTGGCGGTGTAACCGGTTACATATCTTGTATCAGCCGTTCGGCCGATTGGCGAAGGATGAAAACGCTTTCGTGCTGGCCGAGTCAATTGCAGGGCAAGGGGTAGTCATGCAGCTTTGCGGCTGCTGTGGCTTTCAGGTCACGGGCGGCGCGCGCGCTTCAGGCGGCGCCGCGCTCGTAGCTCAGCGTGAAACTGACGCTGCCGGGCGTGCTGGCGGATGCTTCTGCTGACGGCGTTTTTGTCGGGAGCTCGCGAACGAACTTGCCGTGATCGGGCATCTTCTCCGCGACGTCCTCGATCACCTCGGCGATGTCGCCAAGGAATTTTGCGATCGTCTCATCCGGCACAAAGTTCGTGACGGGGTCGGCATGCATCTCGAAGCCCTGGCCCAGCAAGACCTGGACCCAGCTTTCCTCGGCGAACAATTCCTGGGCGTTGTGCTTGAAGAAGCGGCCTGACGCCTGGAACAATTCGAGACGCTCGGCGAGGCTATCGGGCACGTCCATCTCGCGCACATGGTCCCAGAACGGATCCCCGCGCCGGCGCGTCACCTTGTAGTGCGCGATGATGAAGTCGCGCACGTCCTCATATTCGGTGCGCGCCTGGAGATTGAATTCGTCAATGTCCGCGGCGGCAAAGCGCGTCGCGGGAAACATCGCAAGCAGCCGATGAATGCCGGTCTGAATGAGGTGGATGCTGGTGGATTCGAGCGGTTCCAGGAACCCGGACGAAAGCCCGATCGCGATGACATTCTTCTCCCAGCTCTTGAGCCTGCGTCCTGGCGCGAATTTGACCGGCCGCGGGTCGGCCAGCGGTTCGCCGTCCAGATTGGCGAGCAGTATTTCAGCAACCTCGGCATCCTCGATCAGGTTCGACGCATAGACGTATCCGTTCCCGATCCGGTGCTGGAGCGGAATTCGCCACTGCCAGCCGCATTTGCGTGCTGTCGACCGCGTGTAGGGCGTGACCGGTTCGACGCTCGCGCAAGGTACTGCCATCGCGCGGTCGCACAGCAGCCACTCCTTCCAATCCTCATATCCGATGCCCAGCGCGTCACCGATGAGGAGTGCGCGCATGCCCGAGCAGTCGACAAAGAGGTCGCCGTCGACCTCGCGGCCGTCGCGTCAGCTTCACGCGCTCGACGAAGCCGCTCTCCGGGTTCTGGATGACTTCGACGATGCGCCCCTCGATGCGCTTCACGCCGCGCTCTTCGCTCTCGCCGCGCAGGAACCGCGCGAATAGCGAGGCGTCGAAATGATAGGCGTAATCGATGTCGGCGAGCGGCGAGTTCATGTTGCGCTTGTCGGGAAAGGCGAACCGGTTCTTGAGACAGGCAACGCAATTCAGCGCATAATGGTCGAAGTCCTTCACCGAGGCCGGGCGTCCGCGCCTTTGCCGCGAGCCACAATTGGTGCGGATGCAGCCACAGCATATCGCGCCCAATCTTGCCGAAACCGTGGATGTAGGTTTCGCCGGGCGCGCCCCAGTCGACAAACTGGATGCCGAGCTTGAAGGTCGCCTTGGTCGCGGCGATCATTTTTAAGGGATCGATCGCTGCGAGCGCGAGATAGTTGCGGATGTGCGGAATGGTGGCTTCGCCAACGCCGACTGTCCCGATCTCGTCGAACTCGATCAGGCGGATCTCGATCTGGGTCATCCATTGCGACAGGACTGCCGCAGTCATCCAACCGGCGGTGCCGCCGCCGACAATCGTCACTTTTCGAACTGGTTGATCGGCGCCCGCCACCCAAGTCCTCCGAGCCTGAACCAATTGCAACCGCTTACAGCCGCGCGGCAAACAGGCAAGCACGGGGTCCCTTCGAATTGATCGATGCCGCGCGGCAATCCGGAACAGCCTCTCGATGTCCCCCGATCGACGCGCCGGCAGCTCGTCGGCTGGCCTTCCGGCCGAGCCGATAGCAAGGGCCGGGGGAGCGGCAACTTAACTTTGTTATCGCCTGTTAGCGCCGAAACGGTCGACGGGAGCGCCGGAGGCCACTTCCCGAGCGCTCTCAAAGGCATATCCTTCTTCGCTTTGCGGGAGTGCGGCTTATGGGTTGGCATATTGGACGAACCGAAGCCCTTTCGGATCCGCTCGCGGCGCGGCGAAAAGCGCTCGCAAAGCTTCGCGGGCTCGCCGAGCTCGACGATCCTGAGAACCTCGTCGTCCCGGTTCTCATTGATGCGATCATCATTGCCGAAAGCTATCGGGGAGCCCGTCACGAGATCACCTTCCTGCCCGAGCTGACGCGCAGTGTCGACGCGCTTATCCGCGAGCTGAACGCGGTCGAGAAGGCGAAGGAGTGGGCCGATGCAGCGGCCTGACGAGCGGCCTTGGGATGAGCCGAGCCCGATCCGGGGCGAACTCAAGTCCTTGCGGCTGATCCATGCGTTTTAGTTGTGTCTCCCGCGTTGTGAGCGAGACGGAAGTGAAAGGATTGATCATGCCCAAGGACAAAGGCCGCAAGACCAGCAGCGACTGGAACCGCAACATGCACGGCGGTGATCGCGGCAGCAGCTCGGCCAACCGCAAGGGTTTGCGGACGAGCAGCGACAATCGGAAGTAACCCTTTCTCCCATCAAGGTGGCGGCCGCTTCGGCGGCCGCCTTTTCATGACGCTGATGTCCAGCTTCTCTTAGGTCGGCTCTTTCCACCGTGCGATGGTGAATCCGTCGGCAACCGCGATTGTTTAGCGGGCGGTGAATTAATTCGCGTCAAAATGGGGGTCAGTGGGACCAATGCGCTTTGGAGTGGACGCCTTAGCGCACGACTGATGAAGCGATGGAGCCGGAGCGTATTGCCGGCTGCTGGTGCACGCTTTGTCCTGTGAGGAGCGGACCGAAGATGAAGTTCGAAGGGCATTTGCAAGGTCGCGAGCTCGAGGCGCGTGCGCCGCGCATCGACGCGGGATTCGTCGTGCGGGTCTGCTGCGCGGCAGGCGAGTTCCCGGCCCGCATCACAAATCTCTCCAGCAGCGGATTTCGCCTTCGCTCGGCGCGCGCGCTTGAACCCGGCTGGGAAGTGACGCTCGAAGTTCCAAGACGCCCGCCCGTTCAATGCTTGATCCGCTGGGTATCCGGCAAGGACGCGGGCGGCGTCTTCCTGGAACCTGTCACGCTGTAGCTTGCCGCTCGGCGTCTGGCGCTTATTGATAGCGCTAACGCGAGAGGGGGACGCATGCGCTTGCACCGCTTGATCGGAGCGATTGCCGCTTTGTTGTTCGTTAGCCTTGCACCAGCGGCGGACGCCGCTGCGTACAAGAATTTTCGCGCGGCAATCTACATCACTGTCGGCGACACCAAGAGGCTCGCTGACCCTGCGGTCTTCGAGCGACAGTTCGCGCGCGTCTCCTCGCAGCTCAAGTTCGACAAGGTCTATATCGAGGCCTACCGCGACCGCGTCTTCGCGAGCGATTCACAGCTCGAAGCCGTGAAGCGTGAATTCCAGGCGAAGGGCATCAAGACTTCCGGTGGGATCACGCTCGCCGCCGGCGGCTCGGGCGGGCAGTTCGGTACGTTCGATTACGAGAACCCGGCCGACCGCGCCGAATGCGAACGCGCCGTGCGGCTGATCGCGCGGCATTTCGATGAAGTGATCCTCGACGACTTCTTCTTCTATACCTCGAAGTCAGACGCCGACATCGCCGCCAGGGGACAGCGGAGCTGGACCGACTACCGTCTCGACAAGATGCGCGAAGCGAGCCGCGATCTCGTGCTCTCTCCGGCGCGCCAGGAAAACCCGCGCGTCCGCGTCATCATCAAATATCCCAACTGGTATGAGCACTTTCATGGTCTCGGATACGACCTGGCCGAGCAGGCCCACATGTTCGACGCGATCTATACCGGCACCGAGACTTCGCGACCCGGTGATAACCGACCAGCTGCTGCAGCAATACGAGAGCTACGAGATCTACCGCTATCTCTCGAACGTCCGCCCGGGCGCGAACCTCGGCGGGTGGGTCGACACTTACTCGATCCGGGCGATCGATCGGTACGCCGAGCAGCTTTGGGATGGGCTGTTCGCCAAGGCAGGAGAGCAGACGCTATTCAACTGGAGCGCCATGGCTGACGAGAAACCGGCGCAGGCCGGTGAGCGGCCGTGGGCGAAGCAGGCGACCAGCTTTCACTGGCCGGCCGATGGTAATGGCTGGGCGAGCGCCGCCAGTCAGGCGCTCCGCGCCGTCGACGCGGTGCTCGGCGAGCTAGGAAACCCGGTTGGTGTCGCCAGTTACCGGCCGCCTCACGCGACCGGCGAGGACTTCCTCCACAACTACATCGGCAACCTCGGCGTGCCGATCGAGCTTTATCCCGACTATCCCGCTCAGGCGCACACGATCCTGCTCACACGCGCTGCCGCCGCGGACTTGAACATCATCGCCAAGATCGATGCCAGCTTAAGGAGCGGCGCCAATGTGATCGTCACGTCGGGATTTCTCGAAGCGGTACAGGACCGCGGTTTCCAGCAACTCGCCGAGTGGCACACCACCGGTCACACGATCGCCATCGACCAATATTTCGTAGGCTTCGGCGCGGGCAACGGCGCCGAGCTCAAGGACCTGGCAAAACCAAGACCCGTGCTTTTCCCCGAGGTGCGTTTCTATACCAACGACAGCTGGGCAATCATCCGCGGAGTGGCGGCGGCGAAGGGGTTCCCGATCGTCCTGATGAACCGTTATTCGAAGGGGACGCTCTATCTCTGGACCATGCCGGAGAATTTCGGCGACCTCTATAATTTGCCCAGGAAATGGTCACTCAAACGAAGACGTTTCTGTTCGAGGACAAGTCGCCGGTCGAGATCGACGCACCCGACCATGTCGCTCTCATCACCTACGACAATGGCGCCTTCGTCGTCGAGAATTATCGGGACACTGCCGCGCACGTCATGGTTTCATTGAACGGCGTGCCCAAGGTCACCGACCTTATTCAAAAGAAGGCCGTTTCGCTTATCAGCGACCCCGCCGTACGCGCCGCGGAGCGCCTTTGGCCTGACGATCCCGCCGCACAGCTTCAGGGTGTTTCGAGAGGACTAAACGCGGATCGCAGCGGCGGCTTCGGCCTCGCGTTTCAAGTTCCTCGCGAGCTGGCTCATTCCGTTGAGATATTGCGGGGGGACGTGGACGTCGCGGTAGTCGAGCTGGGCTGCGGCTCTAAGCGTCCAGAAGGGATCGACGAGGTGCGGCCTCGCCAGCGCCACGAGGTCGGCGCGCCCGGCCGCCAGGATCGAATTGGCGTGGTCGGGCTCATAGATGTTCCGACCGCCATCGTCGCGAGGCGGCCCTCGTTGCGGATTCGATCGCTGAACGGCGCCTGGAACATTCGCCCGTAGACCGGCTGCTGCCCGGCCCAGGTCTGGCCCGCCGAGACATCGATCAGGTCCGCGCCTTCGCGCGCGAAGGCCTCGCCGATCTCCACCGCGTCCCTCGGTGTAATGCCGTTGTCGCCGGCCCAGTCGCTAGCGGAAATGCGCACCGACATCGGCCTCGTCGACGGCCACGCCGCGCGCATCGCAGCGAAGACTTCTAAGGGGTAGCGCAGCCGGTTCTCCAACGATCCGCCATATTCGTCGGTGCGGTTGTTTTGCAGCGGCGTGATGAAGCCGGAGAGCAGGTATCCATGCGCGGCGTGGAGCTCGACCATGTCAAAACCTGCTTCGAGGCCCATGCGCACCGCCGCGACGAACTGGTTGCGCACCACATCCATGTCGGCCCGGGTCATCGGGTGCGGCACCTGATTGAGGGGGGACCAGCGAACATCGCCCGCGGCGATCACCGGCCAATTGCCGTCGGCAAGCGGCGCATTGTCCTCTTCCCAGCCAAGCTTCGTCGAACCCTTGGCCCCCGAATGGCCGAGTTGGAGGCAGATCTTCGCCTTCGAATTGGCGTGGACGAAGTCGACGATCCTCTTCCAGGCGACGACATGCTCGTCGTTCCACATGCCCGTGCAGCCGGGGCTGATCCGGGCCTCCGGCGAGACGCAGGTCATCTCAGTGAAGACAAGCCCGGCGCCGCCGAGCGCGCGTTCGCCATAGTGCACGAAATGGAAGTCGCCCGGGGTTCCCTCGAGCGCCGAGTACATGTCCATCGGCGAGACGACGATCCGGTTAACTACCTCAAGGTCGCGGAGCTTGAACGGCGCAAACATCGGCGGCGCGGTCTTGGCCGAGCCGCCGGCGGTCGCTCGCTTCCAGAACCAGCGTTCGACACCCTCGAGCCACTCGCGGTCGCGCAGGCGCAGAAATTCTCGTGGCTGATGCGCTGCGAGCGAGTGAGCAGGGAATAAGCGAACTGCAGCGGCTCGAAATGCGTGTAGCGCTCAAGCGTCTCGAACCATTCCGTCGAATTGCGCGCACTGTTCTGGAGCTTGAGCACTTCGAGGTTTCGCTCGGCCTGGTATTCATCGAGCGCGGCTTCGATGCTCAAACCCGGACGGTTCAGAACTTCGGCCAGCTTGATTGCATCCTCGAGGGCGAGCTTGGTCCCCGAGCCGATCGAAAAGTGCGCGGTATGCGCGGCATCGCCGAGCAGGATCACGTTGCCGCTCGCCCACCGCGCGCACTTTATCCGGCGGAAGTTGAGCCAGGCCGCGCTGCCGACGAGGTGCGACGCGTTCGACTGCAGTGAATGTCCGTCGAGATATTTGGCGAACAGCTTCTCGCACGCCGCAATGCTCTCGTCCTGGCTCATCCGGTCGAAGCCGAAGCTCCGCCAGGTCTCTTCCGAACATTCGACGATGAAGGTCGAACAGTCGGTTGCGAAGCGGTAAGCGTGCGCCCAGATCCACCCGTGTTCGGTCTCCTCGAATGCGAATGTGAAGGCATCGAAGACCTTCGACGTGCCAAGCCAGACGAACTTGTTCGCGCGCACGTCGACGTCGCACCCGAACGCCTCCGGCTCAGCGTCCCGGAAGCGGGAGTTCGCCCCGTCCGACGCGATGACGAGATCGTAATCGTTCCACTTCGGATCGGCTGGATCGCACTCAGCCTCGAAGTGCACCGCCACGCCCAGTTCGCGCGCGCGGTCCTGCAGGATTTCGAGGAGGCGCTTGCGGCCGATGCCGATGAACCCGTGTCCGCTGGAGGTGACCGTCTCGCCGCGGAAATGGACGTCAATGTCGTCCCAGTGCGCGAACTCCTGCGTAATCGTCTTGGCGGAGACCGGATCGTTAGCCGTGATGTTCTCGACAGTGAGGTCGGAGAAGACGACCCCCCACCCGAAGGTCACCCCCCGTGCATTTCGCTCGAATAGCTCAATCTCGTGCGCGGGATCGCGCAGTTTCATCGAGGTGGCGAAATAGAGCCCCGCGGGCCCGGCGCCGATGCAGGCGATCTTCATGGCACCAGCATGGCACAGCAGCGCGTCAAGAGGACAGTCAGAATGTCGACTTTCGCTCGTGCCGCCAGGGCGCCAACCGGGCCGCGGCGTCGAGAATCTGCTTCGCGCAGGCGGCGAGGCTCCAGTTCCAGCATTGACCGGCAATGACGATCGAATGACCGGACGGAGAATTCAGCCGGGCCCGGTATTGGATTTCCGTCCAGTCCAGCCTCCGTTTCCAGCCAATGCCGGTCAGGAGCGAGATGTTGAGGAGTTGAGGCGAAGGCTGAACCGCGAGCATGAAGCGCGGATCACGCTTCAGCTCTCTTACGAGCGCGGAGGAGAGCCGCTTCGCCATTTGCTCTTGGGCAGCACTGGTCACCGTTACAGGAATTCGAACCAGCCGCGGCCCCGCGGCAGCAGGGGAGGCCATGATCGAGACTGCGAACAGGACGGCGCGGCGAAGTTCTTTCATCAATCAGCCTGTTTGATGAACTCCTCGACGATCAGGTTGAACTCGTCGGCTTTCTCGAGATTGCTGATGTGGCCCGAATCGGCGATGAGGCGGAGCTCCGCGCCCGGGATAAGCGCGGCCAGCTCCTTTGCGAGCGCGGGCGGCGCGACCTTGTCCTCGGTTCCGCACATGACGAGCGTCGGGACGCGTATCTCGGCGGCCCGGTCGCGCTGGTCGGCGAGCCACACTGCTTCGAGGCCGATGCAGTAAGCGGCGGGATCAATCCGTGCCATCGTCTCGACGACCTCGCTGCGCACCGCCGGATCGGCGGGCTGGCCGAGCAGCATGTCGATCCGCGCTTCGGCCATGCCCCGCAAATCATTGCTGCCGGCAACGCCGCGTTCGTAAATCGCCTCGCCGCCGGGGTGCGCCGCGAAGGTGTCCGAAAGGATCAGCGATGCACAGCGCAGCGGATTGGCATGGTAGAGCGCAATGGCGATGACCCCGCCGAGCGACAGTCCGCAGACATGCGCGCGATCGATGCCGAGCCCATGCATGCCCGAGATGATTGCCGACGCATAATCGTCGCGCGTCGTGCCCTTGGGCGCCGGATCGCTCTCGCCGTAGCCCGGATAGTCGAACGCGACTGCGCGGCGGGTTTTGCCGAAATAGTCAAGCTGTGGCCGCCAGACGGATTTGTCGGAACCTACGCCGTGAAGGAAGACCATTGGGACATGATCGCCGCCCCCCGCTTCCTCATAGCCAATGTCGTAACCGTTGTTCGTGATTACCCGGGGCATGAGGCTCCTCTTGGCAGTAGCTGCGCTTGCACGCTAGCCTAGTGTCCATGACGCGAATGACGGTCAACGGCGAGGCCGTTCACTACAGGCTCGATCCCGCGATGCCGCTTCTGTGGGCGCTGCGCGACGCGTCCAACCTCACCGGCACGAAATATGGCTGCGACAGCCGCGATTGCGGCGCATGTACGGTGATCATCGACGGGCGCGCCGTGACCAGCTGCAGCGTCACCATCGGCGAGCTGGAGGGAGCGCAGGTAACGACGATCGAAGGCCTGTCGTCTAACGGCTCGCACCCGGTGCAAAGGGCGTGGCTGGCCGAGCAGGCGACGATGTGCGGCTATTGCGAACCGGGCTTCATCATGGCCATCGCGGCGCTGCTCCAGGCAAGTCCAAGCCCGACCGAAGACCAGATCGCCGCGCTTCCCAATATCTGCCGCTGCGGCGCCTATCCGCGCATCGCAAGAGCAATCGCGCGCGCTTCGCAAAGCACGTCAACTGGACCACCCAATTTACAAACATGAACATACGGCTCCGAAACGGTTAAGCGAGTGTGCAGGTCGATAAGCGCAGAAGCGTGTCATGATTTGGAAAGGTTCTTGTCATGCGTCGGATACTTATCTCATTGCTGCTGGCGAGCGCGGCCGCGAGCCCTGCCATCGCCGCACCGAATAATTGGGCCGGGCGCCAGCAGGCGCAGGACGACCAGCAAACGGCTCGCGACGAGCGTCAATCGGCCCGCGAAGAGCGGCAGGCCGCCAAGGAAGAGCGTTCGCAGTCGCGCAGCGAGTCGCGAAGCGATCGTTCCGACCGATCCTCGCAGGCTAGCCAGCATCAGCAGCAGGTGCAGCAGCAGGTACCGCAACAGGTGCAGCAGCAGGTGCAGCAGCAGCAGCAGGTGCAGCAAATGCAGGCACAGCAGCGCCAGCAGGGCTTCAACGGCCGCGGCGCGGAGCGCTACTATGCACGGCCCGACCGCTCGAACCAGGGCGATCGGTACCGGGGCAATGAGGGCTCAGCCTATGTTGCGCCCGGTCCGCGCGTCGTCGCTCCTGGTCCCAACTTCCAGCAACGCCAGGAGGACCGGCAGCAGGCCCGCGACCTTCGACAGTCCAATCGTCCGACGCCAAACGTGATGCGCGACCGCCATCCGCTCGTCGTCAGCAACACACCGCGTCCGGGCACGCAGCCGCCGCTGCGCACGGAATCGCGTCGCACGCCGTCGGTTCATTGGAACAACAACTGGCGCAGCGACAATCGGTACAACTGGCACAACTACCGCAATCACCACCGGTCGCACTTCCACCTTGGGTTCTATTTCGATCCGTACGGCTGGGGCTATCAGCCATTCTCGATCGGCTGGCGGCTGTGGCCGAGCTATTACAGCAGCAACTACTGGATCAACGATCCATGGTCATACCGTCTGCCCTATGCGCCTCCGGGATATATCTGGGTGCGTTACTGGGATGACGCGCTGCTGGTCGATAGCGTGGAGCGGGGAACCGTCATCGACGTGATACCCGGCTTCTTCTGGTAGAGCCTTCACGGTCGAGTCCATCGAAGGGGCGTTGCGGCGATTGTCGCAGCGCCCCTTCTGCATTAGCGGCCCACGACAGCCGGGTCTCACTCGGGAGGAATTGAAAATGAGATAAGGCCGCCCGTCTGGTCCTTTCCGCTTCCCTGTTCGCCCTCGCGCCATCCGCGGCTTTCGGGCAGGCGGCGCCGGTCCCGACCACCGCATCGCAGGCGAGCGCGCACGAGCGGCTGTTCCAGCTCTTCAAGGAGAGTGACGAAGCAGGCCTCAAGCGCAACCCGATGCAGGCGCTGTCTCCGCGGCGACCTTCGCTACGCGGATCGGCTCGGCGATCTCTTCAGCGACGCTCCATTCTCCAAGGGGGAGAAGAACGCGGCCGAGCAAGACCTCGCCGCGCTCCACGCAATCCCGCGCGACCAGCTCAACGCGACGGACCAGATCGCCTACGACGTCTTCGAGGACCAGACCGAGGAGAATCTCAAGGGCTTCGCGCCGGACCTCTTGGCGATCAGCGAAGCGCTGCCGATGAACCACTTCTTCGGCCTCCACACCGAATATCCGACCTTCGCGAGCGGGCAGGGCGCGGCTCCGTTCGAAGACGGTTCGAGGACTATGAGAACAACCTCAAGCGCAACCGCGACTTCGCCGCCAACATCGATGAAGCCATTGCGCAGTGGAAAAAGGGCGAGGCGGAAGGAATTGTCGACACCAAGCTGACGGTCCGCAACATGATCGAGCAGCTCGACAACCAGCTGAAGCTGAAGCCGGAGAACTCGCCTTACTGGGGCCCGATCAAGGACTTCCCGGCCGGGATTGCTCCGGCCGATCGCGCGCGGCTGACGAGTGACTATCGAATTCGCTCACCAACGTCGTTTATCCCTCGCTTCAGCGGATGCGCGATTTCCTCGCGAACGAATATCTGGCCCATGCCCGCGACGGCTTCGGGCTCATGTACATGAAGGGCGGCGACAAATATTACCGCTACCTTATCGAAGGGACGACGACCGAACCGCTCGATCCGGAGCAGGTGCACCAGCTCGGTCTCAGCGAGGTCGCCCGGATCACCAAGGGGTTCGAGGAGATCCAACGCGAGGTCGCCTTCAGGGGCACGCTGCGCGAGTTCTTCGACTACATGCGCACCAGCCCCAAGTTCCAGCCGAAGAGCAAGGAAGAGCTCGAGAAGGGCTTCGAGGCGGTCAAGAGCAAGGTCGAAGCCAAGGTCCCGCAATTCTTCTCGCTGGTCCCAAAGACGGGTCTCGTGATCCGGCCCTATCCACCCTATCGCGAGAAGTTCGAAGCTGGCGGTAGCTACGAGCAGGGAACGCCCGACGGGTCCCGTCCAGGCACCTTCTACTTCAATGCCTACGACCTGCCGTCACGAAGCACGTGGGAAGAAACCACGCTCTTCATGCACGAGGGCGAGCCCGGACATCACTTCCAGATCAGCCTCGCGCAGGAGAATCCGAACCTTCCAGCCTTCATGCGGTTCGGCGGCAACACCGCGTATGTCGAAGGCTGGGCGCTCTATTCGGAATCGCTCGGCTACCCGATGAACATGTACACCGATCCGTACCAGCGGTTCGGCAATTTGAATGACGAGATGCTGCGCGCGATGCGGCTCGTGGTCGACACCGGCATTCACGCCAAGGGTTGGACCCGCGATCAGTCGATCCAGTACATGCTCGACCATTCGGGCGAATCGAAGACCGACGCTACCGCCGAGGTCGAACGCTACATCGCCATTCCGAGCCAGGCGCTGGCCTATAAGATCGGCCAGCTGAAAATCACGGAGCTTCGCGACAAGGCAAAGGCCGCGCTGGGCGACAAGTTCGACATTCGTGAATATCATGCGCAGGTCCTCGACACGGGGGCGCTGCCGCTGCCCATCCTGGAGAAGAAGATCGACGCCTGGATTGCGAGCAAGCAGTCGGGCGCGCCGGCCAATTCCGGGAAGCGCCCGGGCGAGCGCGGCTAGACTAGACTAGGCGCCGAGCTCAACGAAGGGCGCGAACTTCACCTCGCGCTTCACGAAATGAGTTTCGTAACGACGCACTGTCGCGGATGAAGCGAGCAGCGCGTCCGCGGCGGCGTTGAACTCGGCCATGTTCGCGCAATCGAAGAGAAGGGCGATGTCGTGCGGCCCGGCGATTTCGTAGCAGAACTGGACCAAAGGGGCCGCGATCAGGCGGCGTTCGAGCGCAGCCTTGCCCTTGAGGTCGGCATGCTCGCTCAGCTGGATGAAGACGAGGGCGCGCAGGCGATTTTGCGTGAGCCGCGAGGAGAGAAGGGCAATCGTCCGCGCAATCCAACCTTCGTTGCGAAGGCGCCGAAGCCGACGGGCAATTGCGGAGGCAGATAGAGGCACCTCCTCAGCGAGCGAATCCGCGGTGCGCGAATCATCACGCTGGGCGAGGTCGAGCAGCTGGAGGTCGAAACGGTCGAGCATCGGGAGGAGGCTGCCAAATTTTGGCACGAAGTGCATCAACTTTGCATCCAACTGGCGACGATTGATGGTAGTGTATTGCATGGGTGACACAGTTGGCATCGGGAATGGTATGCGCGGCTCGATTGCAGCTTTGCTGGTTGCCTGTGCTGCCATGAGCGGCCCCGCTATGGCGCAAGCCGCTGCTGCGGCACCCTCAAGCTCTCCTAAAAGCGCGCCGGGGACGCTTGCCCTGGAAGCCGGAGAAGGCCGCAAGGTCGCGCAGAAGCTCGCGGACCAGCTCGTCATCGCATTCGTCTATCATGATCAGGCGCGGGCCTATGCCGCCATGCTTCGAGGGAATGCGGCCGCGGGACGCTATGACAGCGCTACGCGCGAGGCGCTCGCGAAGCTCCTTACCGACGACCTGCAGGCTGTGCACAAGGACGGCCATTTGCATGTCGAAGTCTCCGATAATCAGGAGCGGGGCGGGGCGCACGTCGGCCCGCCGGATAACTTTCCGCCGCTGATCCAGGCCGCGAAGACGATCGCGCCCGGGATTGGCTACATCCGCTTCACGGCCTTTTTCGGCACGCCCGAAGAGATGGCGGGGGTTCGTAGGTGGCTCGCCGAGAACAGCGACGCCAAGACCCTGATCTTTGACCTGCGCAACCATCACGGCGGCGGGCTAGACGAGCAGGATGCCATCTTCTCCTACTTGTTCGCGAAGAAGACCGCGCTGGTGAAGATGGCGATGGCGAAGGACATCTACGAAGAACGCGGATCGCCGGTACAGCCCGGGCCGACGCTCGTCTTCGCGCCCGAGGATGGCAATATGGTTGCGACGCACAGCGCGGTTCCCGGCGAGGACACGCCGCTTCGCCATGCGAAGGTCTATCTCCTCGTGTCGAACAAGACGGCGTCGGCCGCGGAGCATTTCGCGCTCGCGCTTAAGTCGACCGGCCGAGCGACGCTGATTGGCGAGGCGACCGCGGGAGCCAATCATTTCGGTGGCGGGCAGGACATCAATGAGCATTTCGCGGTCTGGATGCCCGTCGGGCGCACCTACGACATCAAGACCGGCAAGGATTGGGAAGGCTCAGGGATCGCTCCGGACATCGATGCGAATCCTAAGCAGGCACTAGTCCTTGCGCTCGAGAAGTCCGGCCTAAGTCACGCCGAGGCGGCGAGGCTGGATGCCCAGGAGGTGCCCGCCGAACCGGTGCATTCCGACAAGCTTCGCTCGCGCTGAGATGAGACCGTTGGTCGAAATCACCATCAGATACTCGTCGATGCGGCGAGGCTCTGGGCGCGAGTGCGAGGTAGGACCAAGTTGAGGAGGCATGCGCATGCCGATGCACACGCTCAAGTTGCTCGCGCTTCTGACGATCCTGGCGGTCGCGCCGGCGAGCGCCGGCCACCGCATCGGCCCTCCCGCCGAAAGCCGCCACGATGGGCCAGCCTGTCCGTACGAACGCGCCCGCATCGCTGCAGCCGCCAGGGCCGCGCGCGTGGCGAAGGGCGAAACGAGGGTCACGCTTGGCGGCGGCACATCGTCCGGGCGCTGGCTGTTCGGGCTGCGCGACACGCCGCGGGATCTGACGCCTTAGGGGTAAGCTTTCGAGCTAAAGCGGCTACGGCCTGCCGCTATCCGGAGGACGCTTGCGAACTGGCTACTTGGAAAGAGCCTCTGCAATTAGCTTGCGGCTGTTGTCGATCCCATAGAGCGCGATGAAACTGCCCATCCGCGGGCCCTGGCTGGAGCCGAGCAGAGTTTCGTAGAGCGCCTGGAACCAGGCGCGAAGGCTCTCGAATGGATGACGCTTGCCGACTTCGAAGACCTGCGTCTGGATGTCCTCGCCCGTGGAGTCCGGTGCAAGCTTGGCGAGCTCGGTATCGAGGTCCTCAAGCGCCTCGGCCTCCATCTTGCTCGGGGGACGGCGCTTCAGCGTCGGGGCGACGAAATCGCGGGCGTAATTGACCGCAAGTCCGATCAGCTCGTCGAGCTCAGGGTCACTCTTTGGTGACGTTCCTGGCGCATAACGCTGCACGAACTTCCAGGCGGTTTCCTTGTCGGCCACACCGGGCAGGCTGACGAGGTTGAGCAGCAGGCCGTAGGTGAGCGGCAACGTCCCCTTAGGCACCTTGCCGCTGTGGATATGGTGCACCGGATTGCCGAGCTTCTGCTCGACAGGCTGGTTCAGGTAATTGCCGCGGAACTGCCAATATTCGTCGACCGCGCGAGGGATGAGGCCGATGTGCAGGCTCTTCGCCCGCTTCGGCTCGCGGTAAATGTAGAAGGCGAGGCTCGGTTCGCTGCCGTAGCGCAGCCATTCCTCGAGGCTGAGGCCGTTACCCTTCGACTTCGAGATTTTTTCGCCGTTTTCGTCGAGGAACATCTCGTAATTGAAGCCTTCGGGCGGCCGGCCACCGAGGATGCGCGCGATCTTGGCCGACTGGATGACGCTATCGATGAGGTCCTTGCCGGCCATCTCGTAATCCACGCTCAGAGCAACCCAGCGGGCCGCCCAGTCGACCTTCCATTGCAGCTTGGCCGCGCCGCCGAACGCCGACTGCTGGACGCGAGATCCGTCCTCGTCATCGAAGGCGATGAGGCCGGCCTCACCGTCGATTGACGTCGACAGGCACCTGAAGGACGCGGCCGCTGGTGGGCGAGATCGGAAGCACTGGCGAATAGGTCTTCCGACGCTCCTCGCGCAGGGTCGGAGCATCACGCCCATAATCGCGTCGAAGCTCAGGAGCACCTTGCGGATGACATCGTCGAACTCGACCGCTCGTGTAGCAATCGGTCGCCGACAAGAATTCATAGTCGAAGCCGTAGCGGTCGAGGAAGCGCCGAAGCATCGCATTGTTGTGATGCGCGAAGCTCTCATGCTCACCGAAGGGGTCGGGGATTTGCGTCAGCGGCTTGCCGAGGTTCTCCTCGAGCAGCTTCTGGTTGGGGACATTGTCGGGGACCTTGCGCAGGCCGTCCATGTCGTCGCTGAACGCGATGAGCCGCGTCGGGCCGCTCGTCAGCTCCTCATAGGCGTGGCGGACAAAGGTCGTTCGCGCGACTTCGTTGAACGTGCCGATGTGCGGCAGGCCCGATGGGCCGTAGCCGGTTTCGAACATCATCGGGTCGCCGCGGGCTTGCCGTCGGGCCAGCGCTTCAGGAGCTTGCGCGCTTCCTCGTAGGGCCAGGCCTTGGTCGCGAGGGCGGCGATCGGAGGTCGGTGTTGTCGGTCATCGCGCGCTCCTAGCGAAGGGACATCGCCACTGCTACCGCTGGCGCGGTGCAGCCGATCACCGAATTTGAGACATCGGTCGGGAGCGGTTCGAGCGCGAGGTCGTTCCGAGGGAAGGCCGGCAGTGCTGCGCGGGTTCGTGCCGGGCTGGGCGGTGTTCACGCAGCGAAGGCGGGCCCGAAGCTCTTGCTGAAATGCTGCGCTTCGCCGCGACGGACGAACCGTTCGAGGCATGGTTTGCTCCGCCTGAGATCGACGGCCGCTTCAACTACAATGCGGAATTCGACGGCTTCAACCACGATCGCCGGTTAGCAACGGTCGGTCAGCTGCTCGACCTGCTCCTTCGCCAACGCGGACACGAGGCGCCCTTCTCGATGTATGCCGGCGGCATCCCGATCCGGAAGCATTTGCCTGGGCTTCTGCCGTCGATTCCGGTGACGCTGCTGGATCCGAGCCGCGAGACGCTCGATCTCCCTGTGGCTCGGCAACCGGACACGGACTGCCACGCACTGGGACCACTCGCAGAACCTCGCGTGCGTCGTGGCGGGCCGACGACGGTTCACCTTGTTCCCGACCGAGCAGCTGAAGAACCTCTACGTCGGGCCGCTCGACTTCACCTTCGCCGGCCAGCCGATCAGCTTGGTCGACATCGACAGCCCGACCTCGAGACGCTATCCCCGCTTCGCCGAGGCACTCGAGGCGGCGCGACGGCGGAGCTCGGCCCGGGCGACGCGCTCTACATTCCGGCCTTGTGGTGGCACGACGTGTCTCTCGCTGGAGGATTTCGGGTGCGATTGATCAATTTCTGGTGGCGCGACGCCGAACCGCCGCTGCTGACGCCGCTCAACGCGCTTTATCACGCGGTCATCACGATGAGGGACTTGCCGCCGGTGGAGCTGGCGGCGGTGGCGAAACATGTTCAATCATTACGTCTTTGGCGGACAATGGGGATCCGGTCGCGCATCTGCCCGAAAACGCACGCGGCCTCCTGGGCAAGCGAACGCCGGAGCTGGTTGCGCAGTGAAGGCGTTGCTCGTCGCACGTCCTTCGCGCTGATAAACGGTCGTTCCACTTTCGTTCGCGGTCGACCTAAGTCGAAGGCCATGGACCGTTTTCCGCTTCCAGCTTGCACGCGACCCACGCCGGGATCTGGATTGGAGGGCGGTGAGGTGACGTCCGCGAGGCGAGCCGCGGCGAAGCGATCGCCCGAGCGGCGGAGACTCCGCACATCATCCTCAACGCGCCGCTGGTCGGGCAGCGGCTCGGCTATCCGGAGCTTAGCGGCCTCGACCTGCTGGAACTGTTCGCCTTCATCCACCCGGCGACGCTTCGCGGTGCCGACGGCGGCGGGACTGTGCCGAGCGCTCGGCCTGGAGCCGCCGGCCAGCGAAACGGACGCGGCGGCAGCGCTGCAGCGGATCGCGGCGCGGCTGTTCGCGGTGCTCGGCGATCGCGGCTGGCGCGAACGTGAAGGAGCGTGGACGTCGAACGCGACGTTGCACCGGCTCGGTTGGGGCTGGGCGCCGCTCATCGGAGCGCGGCTCGAGCGGCCCGAACGCGGCGAGCGAATGCTGTTTTCGAGGTTGAAGCAGTGGGACGAGGTCGGCGAGCGGCCGCCGCCGCGGACGATCAGCGTCGATCGCGGCCCAAGCGCGCTCGAAGCTCGACGCGCTGACCGGTCGCATCGAGCCGCGAGAGGGCCAGCGAGCGATGGCTGAAGCCGTAACCCAGGTCTTCGCTCCGAAGCGCGCGAAGGGAGCGCCGAACCTGCTACTTGCCGAAGCCGGAACGGGCATCGGCAAGACACTCGCTTATCTCGCGCCCGCAGCGGTATGGGCCGAGCAGGCGGGCGGAACGGTGTGGGTGTCGACCTTCACCAAGGCGCTGCAGCGTCAGCTAGATCAAGAGAGCCCCAAGCTGTTCGCGGAGGCGGACGAACGCGCCCGAAAGATCGTCGTTCGCAAGGGGCGCGAGAATTACCTCTGCCTGCTCAACCTGGAGGATGCACTGCAGGGCGCGTTCAGCGGTCGCGCGGCGATCCTTGCACAGCTCGTCGGACGATGGGCGGCCTACACCAAGGACGGCGACATGGTTGGCGGCGACTTGCCCGGCTGGTTGCCGAGCCTGTTCCGGCGGGCGGGTTCGGCCGCCCTCACCGATCGCCGCGGCGAATGCGTCTATGCCGGCTGCCCGCATTATCGGCGCTGCTTCATCGAGCGCGCGGAGCGGGCTAGCCGCGAGGCCGACCTCGTCATCGCCAACCACGCCCTGGTGATGGTCAATGCAGCGCGAGCACGGGAAGACGCGCCGGGGCGGATCCTGTTCGACGAGGGCCATCATCTGTTCGATGCCGCCGACTTCGACCTTCGCCGTCACGTTCGGAGGCCAGGAAGCGATCGAGCTGCAGGCGTTGGATCGTCGGTCCGGAAGGCCGTGCACGTGGACGTCGCCGCGGACTGGCGGCGCGGTTGATGGACGTCGCCTCCTACGACGAGGAGGGAGCGCAGGCATTGGAAGCGGCGGTCGACGCGGCGAAGGGCGCTGCCGTCCGACGGCTGGCTACAGCGGCTGGTTGAAGGCGCGCCGTTCGGGCCGGTCGAAGCATTGCTCGGCGAGGTGCGGGGCGTCGTTTACGCGCGTTCGAAAGCGCAGGAGGCCGGCTACGGTCTCGAAACCGAACTCGCCGAGCCGGACGGCGCACTGGTCTCCGATGCCGCGGCGGCGATGCAGGCGCTCGAGGCGCTTCAAAAGCCGTTCGCGGCACTGGCTCGGCGGCTCGAAGCGGTGATCGAGGACGCGCCCGACTGGCTCGACTCGCAGGCGCGGGCGCGCGTGGAAGGCGCGATCCGCGGCGTCTCATGGCGGCGCGAGACGCTGGCCGCCTGGATCGCTTTACTTGGCGCGCATCGGCGGTGAGGCCGATCCGGAGTTCGTCGATTGGCTCTCGGTCGAACGCATCGATGGCCGCGAACTCGACGTCGCGATCAATCGCCGCTGGCTCGATCCGACGAAGCCGCTCGCCGCGACCGTGCTGGCGCCGGCCGACGGCGTGCTCGTCACGTCGGCGACTCTTCGCGGCGGCGGCGAGGAATGGTCGGCCGCCGAGGCGCGCACCGGCGCCGCCCACCTGCCGCTGCCGGCCCAGCGCTTCGAAGCCGAGAGCCCGTTCGATTATGGCGCCTGCTCGGAGGTCCTGATCGTCACCGACGTCAAGCAGGGCGACATCGCCTCGCTCGCCGGCGCCTATGCGCGGCTGATCGAAGCGGCGAGGGGCGGGACGCTCGGACTCTTTACCGCGATCCAGCGCCTCAAAGCCGTCCACGCCCGCATCGCGGACCGGCTCGCGCGCGGCGGACTTCCGCTGCTTGCGCAGCATGTCGACCCGATCGATGCCGGCACGCTTGTCGACATCTTCCGCGATGACCCGCGCGCATCTTTGCTTGGCACGGACGCTTTGCGCGATGGGGTCGATGTGCCCGGCGAATTGCTGCGCCTCGTCGTGATGGAACGCGTGCCCTGGCCGCGTCCGACCGTGCTTCACGCGGCGCGCCGCATGGCGGGCGGAGGCAGCGCCTACGACGACCGCGTCGTGCGCGCCCGGCTTGCGCAGGCGTTCGGGCGGCTTGATCCGGCGGCAGGGCGATTGCGGCGTCTTCGTGATATTATCGGCCGCCATGCCGTCTCGATTGCTAAAGGCATATCCGCCGGGTGTTCCGGTCCGGCGCGTTCCGCTCGACGAGGCGATCGCCCTGGTCGAGCAGAGGCTCGCCGCCGGCGTCGTTCCTCAATTCGAAGTGGTGCAATGAAACGGCTGACCATCCTGCGCCACGCGAAGTCGAGCTGGGATGACGCGAGCCTCGCCGACTTCAACCGGCCGCTGAATGATCGAGGCTGGAAGACTGCGCGGCGCCTCGGCCGCGAACTCAAAAAGCGCGCAGTGCATTTTGACCTTTGCGTCGCAAGCACGGCCGCCCGCGTACGCGAAACGCTCGACGGGCTGGTCGAAGGCTATGGCGAGCCGGACTTCGAGATTCGCTTCGAGCCGAGAATCTACGACAGCGACCCTGGCGACATTGCTCGAAATCGTGCGCGGCCTGGAGGATTCGATCGAACGCGCCGCTGATGGTCGGCCACAATCCAGGGCTGCATCAGCTGGTGCTCGAGCTGACGCACGATGACGCCAAAGGGCTTCGCGATCGCGCTTCGAGCAAGTTTCCGACTGCCGCGCTCGCCCTCATCGATCTGCATGCGGATCGGTGGGCTGGATGTAGGGTCTGGCGGCGGCCAAATCGCCGAACTGATTTTCCCGAAAGAGCTCGATCTAGGAATCGAGCGCGTCGGAAAGGCGGTTGCGGAGCGCAATCAGGCGGAACACGTCCACTCCGAGCGGCTCTTCATGCTGCGGAATATCGGCGGTCGCCTGCTGCGCGGTAGAGACGGCAGCCGCAAAGTCGGACGCGAGAGTTGCAGCGCAGTCTCCTTGCTCACGCAGCAACTTCTGCACGCCGCGAACCGTATAGCCCTCGTGGTTGAGTAGGCGGTTGATGCGCCGCACGAGCTCGACATCGGCAGGCCTGTAATAGCGGCGGTTGCCCGCGCGCTGCATCGGTCTCAGCTGCGGAAAGCGTGCTCTCCCAATAGCGCAGGATATGCTGGGCGACGCCGAGCTGTTCGGACAGTTCGCCGATCGTCAGAAGAGCGCCGGGGTCCTTGTCGGCCGGCACGCGAAGTTCATCCCTTCGCGATCTGGTCGCGCATGATCTGGCTGGCGCGGAACGTCATGACACGCCGCGGCGCGATCGGCACTTCGACACCCGTCTTTGGATTGCGGCCGACGCGCTGGCCCTTGTCGCGCAGGATGAAAGTTCCGAAGCCGGAGACTTTCACGTTCTGCCCCTCCGAAAGTGCGTGGCACATGTGGTGAAGCACGCGCTCGACGACGCTCGGCGGATTCGGCACGTGAAAGGCCGAGCCTGCGATGAACGACATCGGCGAGGTCTGCGCGCGTCAGCGTACCGTTTGCACTGGCGTCATTGTTGATCCGCGCGATCCCGAGATCGGCCATGAATTATCTCCCAGTTGACGGCGTGCCCCCCGCCGTACAATTACACTTTCGTAACGGAATAACGATCTGTCGGCAATTCGACAATTGACGAATATTCCCAGTTTTATCAATACCTGAGCGCTGCCGCCCCCCATGTAAACCCACCGCCCATCGCTTCAAGCACGACGATGTCGCCGCGCTTGATTCGACCGTCTCTGACGGCGGTATCGAATGCAAGCGGGACCGATGCCGCGGACGTGTTGGCATGTTGGTCGACGGTGACAACCACTTGTCTTCGCCGGAAGCCCGAGTTTTTTCGCTGTTGCATCGAGAATGCGCGCGTTCGCCTGGTGCGGGACGACCCAGTCCACGTCCGCCGCGGTCAGTCCCGCTTCGTCGAGCACTTCGTTCAGCACCGCGGCGAGGTTGACGACGGCGTGCCGGAACACTTCCCGACCCTTCATGCGCAGCTTGCCGACAGTGCCCGTTGTCGATGGCCCGCCATCGACGAACAACAAGGTCGTTGTGCCGGCCGTCGGCATGGAGCTTCGTTGCAAGCACGCCGCTTTCGCTTTCCTCGGCGCTCAGAACGAGCGCGCCGGCGCCGTCGCCAAACAGCACACAGGTTCCGCGATCTTCCCAGTCGAGAATCCGGCTGAAAGTTTCAGCTCCGATTACCAGTGCCTTGTTCGCATTGCCCGAGCGCGAGCATCGAATCGGCGACCGATCAGCGCGTAGAGGAATCCGGTGCAGACGGCGTGCACGTCGAACGCAATGCAATCGTCAATGCCAAGGGCTGCCTGCACCTTCGTCGCCGACGATGGAAAGGTCTGATCGGGCGTCGCGGTTGCAAGCACGATCAAGTCGATGTCGCTCGCTGCAATTTCGGAATTTTCGAGTGCGCGCCGTGACGCATCAGCCGCCAGGCTTGCGGTTGTTTCGCCGTCACCCGCGACATAGCGGCAGCGGATCCCGGTACGTTCGACAATCCACTCGTCGGACGTATCGACCTGCTTTGCGAGTTCTTCGTTGGTGACGCGGCGCTTGGGAAGCGCGCTGCCGACTCCGAGTACCACGGACCGCTTCACTGCACGGCTCCGTTCGCAAACGCGTGCGCGCGGAAATCGTCGAGGTCGTCGCCGATTTTCCGCGTGATGTCGTTGCGCACCAATCTCGCTGCAACGTTGATCGCGTTCGCGACGCCCTTGGGGTTCGCGCCGCCGTGGCTCTTCACAACGAGGCCATTGAGCCCGAGGAAAACGGCACCGTTATGATTGTTCGGATCAAGATGGACCTTGAGAAGGTTGAGCGCCGGCTGTGGACAGAGCGAAGCCGGCTTTGGAGCGGAGCGAGCTCTTGAAGGCGCGGCGCAAGCAGGTCGGTAACAAAACGCGCCGTGCCCTCGGCCGTCTTGAGCGCGATGTTGCCCGAGAAGCCATCCGTGACGACGACATCGACACTGGCCGCGCGACAATTGATCGCCCTCGGTGAAGCCGTCAAACCGCAGCGGCGAGATAGTCTGCCTCCCTCAGGAGCGCAGCGGCGGCCTTTAGTTCTTCAGTGCCCTTCAATTCCTCGGTACCGATGTTGAGCAGCTTCACGCGCGGCTTGTGGATGCCCAGAACGCAGCGCGCATAGGCTGCACCCATGACGGAGAACTGGACGAGGTTCTGCGCGTCGCACTCGGTGTTGGCGCCGAGATCGAGCATGATGACGTCGGTCTCGGCCAGCGTCGGCAGGAGCGCGGCAAGCGCGGGCCGATCGATCCCCGGCATGGTCCGGAGCGCGAGCTTCGACATGGCCATCAGCGCGCCGGTGTTCCCGCCGGAGAGCGCCGCGTCCGCCTTTTCCTCTTTGACGGCATTGATCGCCATTCCCATCGAGGTCGTGCGGGCGCGCCGGATCGCTTGGCTCGGGTTTCTCGCTGGGCTCGATCGCTTCGGGTGAATGAACGACGGTGACCCTGCCCAGCAGGTTCTTGTGGTGATCGATCTCTTCACGGACCCGCGGCTCGTCACCATAGAAGGTGAAGCGAAGCGACGGATCCTTCCTCAGCGCACGCGAAGCGCCAGCGATCATCGCCGAAGGGCCACTGTCACCCCCCATGGCGTCGATTGCGATGTGTGGGCCCCCATCCATAACGAGGCCTCTCGTGACTTAGGCCTCGGTCGAAACGATCTCGCGGCCGTTATAATGGCCGCACGCCGAGCACATGTTGTGCGGCAGCTTCAGCTCGCCGCAGTTCGGGCACTCCTGGAAGCTTTTGGCCTCCAGAGCATGGTGGCTACGGCGCATGTTCCGCTTCGACGGCGAGGTTTTTCTCTTTGGGACAGCCATTGCGGCACCTTCAAATCAAATGACATCAATAAAAATTGCGACGACCTGCGCCTCATCGGCGGGGTTTCCCCCGTGGTGGCGCCCGGATCGTCGCGAACCGCGGCTCCTATAGCGAAACTCGGCTCTGTTGCAAGTCAGGCAGCCGCCAGGGCGGTGTCGCCGACGAATGGGTTGGTCGCGCGTTCATGTCCGAAAGTCGACATCTGTCCGTGTCCAGGGATGAACGCGGTCCCGTCGCCCATGGGCCACAGGCACTCGGTGATCGAGCGGATGAGCTGCTGCTGGTCGCCGCGCGGGAAGTCCCAGCGGCCGATGGAGCCCCTGAAAATCACGTCGCCGACGAGCGCGAGGTTCGACTCGGCATGATGGAAGACGACATGCCCAGGCGTGTGTCCGGGGCAATGAAAGACATCGAAGACCAGCTCGCCGACGTTCACCTGGTCGCCGTCATTCAGCCAGCGCGAGGGCTCGAACGGCCGTCCGATGATCCCGTATTTCCCACCATCTTCGGCGAGGCGGTCGATCCAGAAGCGGTCGTCCTCGTGCGGTCCTTCGATCTGGACGTCGAGCTCCCCGGCGAAAATGCCGGCGCCGCCGCAATGGTCGATATGGCCGTGGGTCAGAAGGATCTTCTCGATCACAACTCCGGCCTGATCCGCCGCTGCCTTGAGGCGAGGAAGGTCGCCGCCGGGATCGACGAATGCGCCGCGCATCGTCTTCGTGCACCACAGCAAGGTACAATTCTGCCGAAGCGGCGTGACCGGGATGATCGCGGCCCGCAGCGGCGGCTGCGCTTCACTCATTTCCAGGGGTCGGCCTCGGACCAGGGCTTGAGCGTCGCGGTTGCGGGCGGATCGTTCTTCATTGATGCGGCCACCGTTTCAGCCTGGCGCAATGCGCGCAGGACATTGCCGCCAGCAAGTTTCGCCAGATTCTCGTCGCTCCATCCGCGCCGGATGAGTTCGGCGAACAACAATGGATACCCGCTGACGCTGTTCATTCCCGGCGGGGCCTCGTCATACGGAATGCCGTCGAGGTCGCCGCCGAGGCCGACATGGTCGTACCCCGCGACCTTGGCGATATGCTCGATATGATCCGCTATCTCGCCGACGCCGACTTGCGGCGCCGGGTTCGCCTTCTTCCACGCAGCGATCGCTGCCTTCTTCCCGTCAGGCTGGCCGACCAGAAGGGAGTTCACCGAGCTTCCTCGGCGGCTTCTTCCGCGTTCCACTTGCGGGCGGCGTTGGACAAATAGCCGTTATAGAAGTTGACCATGACGACGCCGCCATTCTGGGCGGTGAGCTTCAGCACGTCGTCCGAGACGTCGCGAGGGTGATCGTCGAGCGCTCTCGCGCTGCTGTGGGAGAAGATGACTGGCGCTCGGCTGGCCTGGATGGCGGCGCGCATCGTTTCTTCGCTGACGTGGCTGAGGTCGACCAGCATGCCGAGGCGGTTCATCTCGTGCACCACGGTACGGCCGAAATCGTTGAGTCCATGATACTTGGGATCGTCGGTCGCGCTGTCGGCGAACTCGTTGTTCTTGAAATGCGCCAGCGTCATGTAGCGCGCGCCGAGGTCGTAGAATTGCCTCGATGCAGCGAGGCTCCCGCCGATCTGGTGACCACCCTCGATGCCGATCAGCGAGGCGACTTTGCCGGTTCTGTGGATTCGGACGACATCGTCGGCGGTGCACGCGAGCTCCAGGTCGTTCGGATAGGCTTTCACCAGCCGCTTCACCGTGTCGATCTCCTCGAGCGTCGCCCGGATCGCTGCGTCGCCGTGATTTCCGAGGGAATGAACACCGACCAGAACTGCCCGCCGACGCCGCCTAGGTGAAGCCGCGCCATGTCGGTCATGAGCGGAACTTTGCGCTGATCCGTGCCGCTTGCCAGCCCTTCGACGCTCATCGCGTAATTCTCGCGAAGCTGCTCGGGCAAGTCGTTGTGCCCGTCGATCAGCGGCGTTCCCTTGAGGATGCGATCGATCCGCGCCTGAACCTTCGGGTCGATTGGTTGGGCCTGAAGCGCGCCCGGTATCATCGCCAATGCTCCCGCGAGCAGGAGGAAATATGTCGTCGTCATGGACGAGGTTTAGAAACAGCTGTTCACCTGCGCAATCGGTGGGGCTTGCACATCGCCGCGTGAGCCGCGAAGCAGAGGTACAATGCCTCCCTCGCCCGATATTGAAGTCACCATGGATTTCGATCCTGAAGAGGGGATCGCAAATCTCGATACTCATCTCGACACGCTGAAGCATGCGGCCGAAGCACAAGGCTTCAAGTTCGATCGCCACGCAGCGCGCAACGAGCTCCAGGCCGCGACATTCGGCAAGGATCGCCCGGCTACGGCCCGGCTGCTGCTCAGTCCAACCGGCACAATGGCGATAGAGGTGAAGCCAGCCTAAGCTGCCAGCGGGAAGCGCAGCAGCCGGTCCGAAACAGGTACGAGCGCCGTCGCCGCCGGGCCGACTGACCGCATGATCTCGGGATGGTGAGCGTCGAGACCGCCAGTCAGCGCTCCGAACGCGGGCATGATGAGCTTCGTCGCCGACAGTACGAAGCAACGCCGTGAGACCCGACGTCCGCGAAGGTGCACCCGAAGCTTTGGATGGAAATGGCCGGAGATTTCCGGCCGCTCTTCGCCGGGCACCGCCTCGTGGCGAAGCACGATGCCGCCGATTTCCGCCTCGTCCTCGATTGCACCGCCACAACGATCGGCGAATCCAGGATCGTGGTTGCCGACGATCCAGACCCAGTCGAGCTTTGAGGTCAGCTCCATCAGCAACTCGCGTGAACTCGCGGACAGTCGATCGCAGCCGAAAGCGTCGTGGAAGCTATCGCCGAGGCAATAGAGGCGCTTGGCCCCGCTGCGTTCCACTTCGGCAGCGAGCGCCGTCAGCGTCGCATGCGAATCATAGGGCGGAAGGAATTGCCCAAGCCTTGCGAACCAACTCGCCTTTTCGAGATGCAGGTCGGCGAAGAGCAACGCCTCGCGGGCCGGCCAAAACAGCGCGCCGGAGGCTGTTGCCTCGAATGTTTCGCCTGCGAACGAAAAGGGAACCATGCGGCCGGTCTAACCGCCGGCCGAAGGTCAGACTAGAGCGAAATTACTCGTAGTCCCCCCCGGACGGGCTCGGACGCGGCGGAGCCGCCGCGGTGAGGCGCAGCGCCTCGGCGGCCTCGCTCAGCGACGCCAGCTCTTCCGTCTCGTCCTCCTCGTCGATCCGAACCTTCTGCAGGTTCGTGACGACCGCCTCCTCGAGATGCTTCGGCCTCACCGTCTCTTCGGCGATCTCGCGAAGAGCGACGACCGGGTTCTTGTCGCGATCCCGATCGATCGTGAGGTCCGCGCCGCCCGAAATCTGGCGCGCACGCTGGGCCGCGAGTAGGACCAGATCGAACCTGTTCGAGACCTTATCTACGCAATCTTCAACCGTAACGCGCGCCATTCGTCGCTCCGCAAAGCTATTCCAAGCAAGGAATATGGGATGTCAGGAAGGCCGCGCCAATAGCTTGCAGGCTCTTTAAAAGTCAAGGAAAGCTATTGCATGGCCGACCAAGTCAACCCGCCGACGACAAGCTCGCCCATCCGGGCGGAAATCGCCGGCCACCGGCTCGAGCTGATCGACGGCGGAGTTGATCGGTTCAACATGTTGCTCGAGCTGATCGGCGGCGCCGAGAAGTCGATCAAGATGCTGATGTACATGTTCACGCCGGACAAGGATGGCGACATCATCCGCCATGCGCTCACCGAAGCAGCGGGCCGCGGGGTCGAGGTGAAGCTGCTCGTCGACGGCTTCGGTTCGGCCGCGACGCCGCAATTCTTCGACGAGCTCGCCAAGGCCGGCGGCCAGCATTGCGTCTTCAACCCGAGCTGGGGACGGCGCTATCTCCTCCGCAACCACCAGAAGCTGATCGTCATCGACGAAAGAACGGTGCTGATCGGCGGTGCCAACATCGACGCGACCTATCTCGAGGATCGCGGATCGAAGCATTGGCGCGACCTCTGGCTTCGGCTCGACGGCCCCGAGGCCGCGCTCCCAAGCCGCTATTTCGACGCCATCTTCCGCTGGTCCAAGCGGCCGAAATCGAAGCTCCGCTCGCTCAAGCGGATGGTCGGCGAGTATAGCGAGTGGCGGGGGCCACTGCAGTGGAAGTTCAGCGGGCCCTTGAGCATGCGCAACAGCTGGTGGCGAAGCATTGGCCGGGACATGAAGGATGCCCGTCGGCTGGACATGATTTTCGCCTATTTCGCACCGCCCGGCGCAATGCTGAGACGCATCGGGCGGGTAGGGAGGCGCGGCCGGGCGCGGATCATCAATGCCGCCAAGTCGGACAATGGCGCGACCATCGCCGCCGCGAGGCACAGCTACAGCCGCCTCATCCGCCGCCACGTCGAGATCTACGAATACCAGCCCGCCAAGCTTCACACGAAGCTCGCGATTGTGGACGATGTTGTCCACATCGGCTCATCAAACTTCGATTACCGCAGCTTCTACATCAACCTCGAGGTAATGCTCCGCATCAAGGACGCGAGGTTCGCGGAAATGATGCGCGGCTATTTCGAGCGCGAGCTGAAGGATTGTCGATGGATCACGCATGATGTCCATGCCCGGCGTGCGACGGTGTGGCGGCGGTTGAAGTGGGCGCTGTCCCACTTCCTGGTGAATATCCTGGATTATTCGGTCACGCGGCGGCTGAACTTTCGCCCGGAGCGCTAGGTCTTCGGCTCGCCCTTGTAGGCCCAGAACAGCGTGGCCGGCGGAACATTGATCCACTCGAACCCACGCTTGATCGGCGCGAAGTGCGGACGAATGAAATCGCGCACCTTGGGGCTGAACTGATAGACGAGGAACGCGCCGCCAGGACGGATCACGTTCGACGTCGCTTCGGCGATCGCGTTGCCTACGCCCGGAGGGAGGGTGGAGAAGGGGAGGCCCGAAAGCACATAATCGGCCGAGCCGAGCTTATTATCGGCGAGGATCGTCTCGACGTCGGCGGCCGAGCCACTGATCGCGATCAGCCGCGGATCATCGATCGATTCCCTGAGGTAGTGAGTGAAATCGGGGTTCGTGTCGATCGTCACCAGCTTCGCGTCGGGCGCGAGCTTTTCGAGCACCGGCCGGGTAAAGGTCCCGACGCCCGGACCATATTCGACGAACAGCCTCGTGTTCGCCCAGTCGACCGGTGCCAGCATCTTGTCGATGAGCACGCGGCTCGACGGAATGATCGAGCCGACCATCACCGGATTCTTGAAAAAGCCGCGCAGGAACTGCCATTGAGGGCTCGGGCTGCGGCGGTCTCGGCGGCGCTGCAGGCGTCGTGAACTTTTCAGCGTCCGCGCGGGTGAAGTCGACATGATGGCTCCGTGGGGCAGGGAAGGGGCGGAGAGTTGGCAAATGCGCCGCCGCTTGGCAAGTTTCCCAACGTTACTGTTGCGCCGCGGCCCGAAGTCTCTCCACGAACCGCGCCAATTGCGCGACGAAGAGGTTTCAGGCTCATGACAGCGGCCCGGTTATTCCTTGCCGCCCTCCTTCGGCCGAAGCATGCCGGGAAGGACGAAGCCGATGCCGCCAAGCGGCCGGGTCGCGTCGCTCTTCAGGGTCTCCTGGATTCGAGAATATTCCTCGAGCATCTCGGGCGTCACGGAGGCGCGCGTCTCGCGCAGCGCAACTTCGAAATCGGCCATCGTCACTTCGCCTGAATCGAGTCCTCGGCGAAGCGCGGTGAGGCCGGCGCGGCGCACCAAGTCCTCGAGGTCGGCGCCGGTGAAACGGTCGGCTCGCTGGGCGATCTTCTCAAGATCGACATCGGCGGCAAGCGGCATGTGCCGCGTATGGATCGCAAGGATCCGGCGGCGCCCCGCCGTGTCGGGCGTGCCGACGTAGATGAGCTCGTCGAAGCGACCAGGACGAAGCAGCGCGGGATCGATCAGGGTAGGGCGGTTGGTCGCACCGATCACCACCACATTCTGCAGCTCCTCGAGGCCATCCATCTCGGAGAGAATGGTGTTGACCACGCGCTCGGTGACCTGCGGCTCGCCGAGGCCGCCACCGCGCGCCGGCACAAGGCTGTCGAGCTCGTCGATAAAGATGATGGTCGGGGCGACCTGCCGGGCGCGATTGAACAATCGCGCGATCTGCTGCTCACTCTCGCCGTACCATTTGCTGAGGAGGTCGGACGACTTGGTCGCAATGAAATTGGCCTCGCTCTCTCGCGCAGCAGCCTTGGCGAGAAGCGTCTTGCCGGTGCCCGGCGGGCCATAAAGCAGAAAGCCCTTCGCCGGTCGGATTCCGAGGCGACGGAACGCCTCCGGGTGTTTGAGCGGTAGCTCGACGCCCTCGCGCAGCCGACCGGCGGCTTCCTCAAGCCCGCCAATGTCGTCCCACCTTATCCGCGGGGCTTCGACCATGACTTCGCGCATTGCCGAGGGCTGGACGCGCTTCAGGGCATTGTCGAAGTCGTTCACCTCTACCGAAAGCTGGTCGAGGAGCTCCGTTGGAATCACTTCCTCGCTAAGATTGAGCCTCGGCATGATCCGCCGGACCGCCTCTAGTGCAGCTTCGCGGCACAGCGCTGCGAGATCGGCGCCGACGAAACCGTAAGTGCGCCGCGCAAGCTCATTCAGATCCACGTCGGGCCCGAGCGGCATTCCGCGCGTGTGAATCCCCAGAATCTCGCGGCGGCCGGGCTCGTCGGGCACGCCGACGACGATCTCGCGGTCGAACCGGCCAGGCCGGCGAAGGGCTTCGTCGATCGCTTCGGGGCGGTTTGTGGCCGCGATGACCACGGTGTTCTGGCGTGGCTCCATGCCATCGAGCAGCGTGAGGAGCTGGGCGACCAGCCTCTTTTCCGCCTCGCCCGTCACTTGGCCGCGCTTGGGGGCGATCGAATTGATCTCGTCGATGAAGATGATGGACGGCGCCGACTGTGCCGCCTGCTCGAAGATCTCACGCAGGCGCCGCTCGCTTTCGCCATAAGCCGAGCCCATGATTTCAGGGCCGGCGATATGGAAGAATTTCGCCGAGCTTTCATTCGCGACCGCGCGGGCCAGCAATGTCTTGCCTGTGCCGGGCGGGCCGTGAAGCAGCACCCCCTTGGGCGGATCGACTCCGAGGCGCTGGAACAGCTCGGGGTGCCGCAGCGGGAGCTCGACCATTTCGCGCAGCGCATCGATTGTGCTGCGCATTCCCCCGAGGTCGTCGTAGGTGACATCAGCGCGCCGCTGTCCGTCCGTTGCGGTATATTCCGACAACAGCTCGACGGTCGTCTTGGCGTCGATGTGAGTGATCCCCTTCGGCGTCGCCGAGGCGACGACCAGCCGCAATTCCTGAAGCGCGAACGCCGGCGCATTGAGCAGCTGCCGGATGTGATCGGGCATGTCGGCGTTGATCCGCTGGTGTCCCGTGGTTGCGACCGTGTCGCCCTCGACCAGCGGCCGGCCTGCGAAGGTTCGCTTCAGTGCTTCGGCTGAGCCTTGGAGGCGGACGTTCGGCTGCGCCGGCGCAAAGACGACACGTGTCGCGGGCTTGGACTCGGCCTTCCTGACCTCGACGAAATCTCCCGATCCGACGCCGGCGTTGGCACGCTGGAGGCCATCGAGCCGGATGATGTCGATGCCTTCATCTTCGCCGTAGGGGCGAATAGCCCGCGCCGCGGTAGAGCGCTTGCCGATAATCTCGATGACATCGCCCTCGGCGAGCCCGAGCTCGTCCATCAGCTTGTCCGGAAGGCGGGCGAAGCCGCGGCCGCTGTCGGCGGGCGGCAGGCTTGCCACCTGGACCTTGCGCGACGTTACGCGATCGATGGTGTCAGCTTCAGGCATATTCTCTCCTGATCGGCGCCCCTCATAGCGGATACGCAACTGAGGTAAGAGCGGATGGGTTCACTTTCCTGGTCGATATTTGATCGATCCCGCGATTTTGCGAACAATCGACCTTGGGGCGAAACGGGTGCTCGCGGCCGCCACCTTGTTCGCCCAGCCTGGAACGACCACGGCGTCGTTCGCTTCGAGGCCCTTCAAGCCTGTTTCGACGACCTCGGCGGCGTTCATCGCCACCCGGTCGAACATGCCGTTGCCAGAGAAGCCCGCCACGTCTCCGAATTCCGTCCGCGTCGGCCCAGGGCAGAGGCAGCTGACCTTGATCCCCTGGGGCTTCAGCTCCTCGTGTAGCGCCTCGGTCAGCGACAGCACGAAGGCCTTGGTCGCGAAATAGACTGCCATCTTCGGACCCGGCTGGAAGGCCGCCGTCGAGGCGACGTTGAGGATGCCTCCGGATTTGCGCTTGATCATTGCAGGAGCGACCGAGCGGCAGAGGTCGGTCAGCGTCCCGACATTGAGGTCGATCATCTGTCTCTCGCGCCTTGCATCGAGTTCGGCGAAGCGGCCGATTAGCCCGAAGCCCGCATTGTTGACGAGCAAATCGACGGTTTCGCCATTATCCTCGATGTCGGCCAAAAGGTTCGCCGAGGCAGTCGCCTTTGACAGGTCGATCGCAACAGCCCGGGCATTGCCGAGCTCCTTGGCGAGGTCTTCGAGCCGCTCTTTTCTCCGAGCAGCGAGCACCAGCGCGTGGCCACGCTTCGAGAGCTGGCGCGCGAATTCGACCCCGAGGCCCGCCGACGCGCCGGTGACGAGCGCGACTTTTTTCACTCAGCGTCCTTGCCGACGGTTGCCTTCACGATCTTGCCCGGCTCGCGTGGCGGCTCGCCGGCGGGGAGCGCATCGACATATTCCATGCCGCTCTCGACCTCGCCCCAGACTGTGTATTGCCGGTCGAGAAACGGCGAATCCTCGGTGACGATGAAGAACTGGCTGTTCGCGCTGTCCGGGCTTTGCGAGCGCGCCATCGACGCGACACCGCGGCGGTGCGACTCGCCGGAAAATTCGGCCTTCAGGTTCGGAAGGTCCGAACCATGGAAGCCCGTCCCGGTCGGATCCCCGCCTTGCGCCATGAAACCCGGATCACCCGATGGAAGACGACATCATCGTAGAAACCGCTGCTCACCAGCTCGGTGATGCGCTGGACATGGCCAGGAGCAAGATCAGGCCTGAGCTTGATGACGACATCGCCGCCGGTGGAAAGGGAAAGGGTCAGGCGGTCGGCATCGGACATGGGCGAACTCCGTATGAAAGCTTCGTCAGGCGCGCGATTTAGGGACCCGAGGGTGGTTGCGCCAGAGCAGCCACGCCCATAGGAGGGCGGCACCGGGGTTCAATCGAGGGAGCAAGACGTGAGCGAGAGCGAGCACATCGCCGCCGCGCCTCCTCAGGATTCCGCGCCCAATTCGGTAATGGACGAGGAAGACCGGCTGCGGCCGGCCTTCGTCGAGAAGGTTCTCGACGCCGTCGAGGCCGGCGACGACGAAACCGCGCGCGAACTGGTCGCTCCGCTCCATCCGGCCGACGTCGCCGACCTGATCGAGCTTGCCCGGAGCGATGAGCGCGATGGCCTGGTCAAGGCCCTGGCCGGGATCATCAGCCCGGACGTGCTTGCCGAGCTCAACGATTATGTCCGTGAGGACCTGATCGACGAGATGGAGCCGCAGCAGGTCGCGGACATCGCCGCCCAGCTCGCGACCGACGACGCAGTCGCCCTCATCGAGGATCTCGATCGTGATCGAGCAGCGGGCAGTCCTTGAGCGGATGGAGCCGGACGACCGCGCGGCGGTCGAGGAAGCCCTGGGTTATCCGGAAGAATCCGCGGGCCGGCTCATGCAGCGCGACCTGTGCGCCGTACCGGAGCATTGGAATGTCGGGCAGGTCATCGATTATTTGCGCTCGACGAGGACCTTCCCGACGATTTCTGGGAGGTGTTCGTCGTCGATCCGTCCCACCATCCGGTTGGCACCTGCAAGCTGTCGCTGATCCTGCGAATGCCGCGCAAGACCCTCGTCGGCGAGATCATGCGGCGGGAGCAGACCCTGATCCCGGTGGACATGGACCAGGAGGACGTCGCCCTTCGCTTCCAGAAATACGCGCTCGTCTCGGCGGCAGTCGTCGACGATTCCGGACGGCTGGTCGGCATGATCACCGTCGACGACATCGTGCACATCATCTCCGAAGAGGCGGGTGAAGATGTGCTGCTGCTCGCGGGCGCCGGCGAAGGCGACATCAACGAGCCGATACGCCTCACCGTGCGCACGCGCCTGATGTGGCTGCTCGTCGACCTGCCGACGGCGATGCTCGCTGCCTCGGTCGTTCATCTGTTCGATGCCCAGATCGCCAAATTCGCGGTCCTTGCGGTCCTGATGCCGATCGTCGCGGGCATGGGCGGGAACGCCGGGACACAGACGCTGGCGGTCGCGGTGCGGGCGCTGGCGACCAACCAGCTCACCGAGTCCAACACGCTGCGCGCGTTCGGGCGTGAATTCACGATCGCGCTTGCCAATGGTCTCTCGCTCGGCCTGCTGATTGGCGCAGGCGTCGCGCTTGTCTTCCACAACCCACTGCTCGGCGCGGTGATGGGCGCTGCGATGGTGATCAACAATCTCGTCGCGGGCCTCGCCGGCGTTATGGTTCCGATCACGCTTGATCGGCTGCGGATCGATCCTGCGGTGTCTTCCGCCGTGTTCGTTACGACCTGCACCGATTGCCTCGGCTTCCTGTCGTTCCTGGGATTGGCGACACTGGTCGGCCTCGGCCGCTAAGCGATTGCGGATCATGGGCTAATCCGGCATCGCTCGAGGCGTGCCGAAGCTCCATCTGACCAAGGTCGCGTTCGCCTGCCGCGACCTCGACGCGCTGCAGCAGAGGATCGCGAACCGCGCCGCCAATGGCGAGCTGCGTGTCGCGACGCGCATGCGGCCGAAGCGCTCGGCCGAACTGGTCGGCGGCAATCTCTACTGGATCGTGAAGCACCGCCTCGTCGGCGCGCTGGAGATCCTTCGCCTCGAAGACCGCGAGGACGGACGGATCGATATCGTCTGCTCCGCGGAGCTCATTGCCGTCTCGCCGATGCCGCGCCGGGCACATCAGGGCTGGCGCTATCTCGAGGACGCCGATGCGCCCGCTGGCGAAGACGACGGCAGCGGCCTCGGAGCGCTCCCGCCGCGGCTTTACGGCAAGCTCGCCTCGCTTGCGCTTGTTTGAGCGTCTCGACCTTGAAAAGGGATGCCGGAAATGATGATCCGGATGATCAGACCGGCGATGCCGAGAGCCATGTTTCAGTTCATAGTCCTGCCCCCCATTCACGCGCGAAAACCGATCTGGTTGCGGGCGCTCCAACTGACCTAAGTCGCCTTGCCGACTCCGGCGCTCGCCGGTAACGCTTAACGAAACGAGAGAGGAGGTGGGCATGACAGTTTCGACGGCGATCGACGCGAAGGTGGCTGAGCGGGCGATGCTCAAGCATCCTTTCTACCAGGCCTGGACCGAAGGGCGCCTGCCGCTCGACACGCTTCGCGCCTATGCCCGGCAATATTTCCACCATGTCGAAGCCTTCCCGCGCGCGGTGAGCGCGGTGCACAGCGCCTGCGAGGATCGCGATGGGCGCCGCATGCTGGCCGAGAACCTCGCCGAGGAAGAGGGGATCGAAGCCGGTAAGCAGGACCATGCGACGTTGTGGATGATGTTCGCCTGCGGCCTCGGCGAAGACAAGGCTGCCGTCCGCGAGGAGGAGCTCAATCCCGAGACCCAGGCGCTGATCGACACGTTCCGCAAGCTGTCGCGGCGCTCGTACGCGTCGGGCCTTGGCGCGCTCTACGCCTACGAAAGCCAGTTCCCCGGAGTCGCCAGCGCGAAGATCGAAGGGTTGGTCGAGCGTTACGGCATCGATGCTGAGGAAACGCTGCGCTTCTTCCGCGTGCACGAGAGCGCGGACGTCGAGCATAGCGACGTCTGCCGTCTCCTGCTCGACCGCTTGCCCGAGGACCAGCGCGACGAGGCGATCGGGGCAGGCGAAGAGCTCGCCGGCGCGCTCTGGAACTTCCTGTCGGGCGTGGAGGCCCGCGCCGCGATCAATTGATCAGTGGCAGCCGCTTACGCTCGCCGATCCGGCGACGCGGAGCTTGCAGGCCGGGTCGCCGCTCAGCCTGACCGTAGCCGGGCCGTTTGCATCGATCGTCGCTGAGTCGCTGACGTTCGCGGCGATGGTGGCGGCACCGTCGGCGCCGAGGGTCGCGTCCTTTGTCGAAAGAGCGCCAGCGTCGAGAGTTGAGATGCCGCGGATCACCGCGGTCATCGTTCGCAGCCTGGCCGGCGATGCGCGCGCTGGCGGTCCCAATTACGCTGACCTTCAGCTGATCGACGTTCGCTTCGCCGATTTCGCCGGCGCCGCTTCCCTGCACCGACAGGTCGAAGCTCAGGCCCTTCACCTTGTCGATCGACGAGCGCGCCAGATCCGTTGAGCCACGCCGCGCTGAGGTCGTGGGTGCCGATGCTGATCTCGACGGGTCCGGTATCCGTTCCGGGATAGCCGCCCCACGAATCGAGAGTTGTTGTGGACGACGAGCGTGTCGCCGCGAACCTCCACCGCGACCCGATCAAGCGATGCGGATGAGCCCGTCGCCTTCGCGTAAGGGGCAACTCCCGTCGTCAGCGTGACCTTGAACGGGCCGTCGACGCGGACCTTATCAAAGCTGGTGATTCCGAAATTGCGGGTCGCCGCCCCCGCCGGCGCGGCAACCGCGCAAAGCATGGTGGCAAGGAGGAAGGTGCGCATGGGACGCACCTTTCCCAGTTCATGGTTAAAACGCCTTTAAGAGCAGCGTACGTCGCCGGAGCCCTGCTTGCTCACCGAGCATTTCGCCCCGCCCGAGACATCGACGTCCCCGGAGCCCATGATGCTGACGTCGGCCGTCCCGGTCGAGTGCGCCTTCACGCTGCCCGAGCCCGCGATGGAGACCTTCGCCTGCTGCAGCTGCACCGCGCCGGCGTCGATATCGCCCGAGCCCGGCGATCGAATATTCGGCCGATTGCGCCTTGCCCGCGCCGGCCTTTGCGCTGCCCGATCCGCCGATCGACAGCTTCAGCGAGCCAACTTCGAGCGAATCGACGTTGAGCCCGCCGGAGCCTGCCACTTCGCCCTCGAACTGATTGCCGCGGACATGATCGACGCGGATGTCCCCCGATCCGGCGATCGTCGCGCCGGAGAGCTGCGGGACGGTGACGGTGAAGTTGGCCTTGCCGCCGTTGCCCCACCCCCAGCTGAAGAAGCCGTGATGGTCTTGCGGCCGGATGACGAGCTTGTCGCCCTTCACCTCAACGACCGTTTTCTCGAGCAGCTTTTCCGAGCCCTCCGCCGACACCGTCGCATTTGCGCCCGTGCGCACGCTGACTTCATAGGGACCTGCGACCTCGATCTTGTCGAAGTTGCCGACCTGGTAGCTGCGCGACACGGTCGGGCCCGCGCCCTCGTTGTGCATGTGCCCGCAGGCGCTCGTCGCGGTGGAAGCGGCGATTATTGCCGCGGCGATGGACTTGCGCATTATCTTCCTCCTACGCTGTGTTACACGCGCAATACACCGGGGACAAAAGTGCCGCAAGCCGCAAAAAGAAAGGGCGCCCGGCGGGGCGCCCTTCTTGTTTACGAACCGGCCGAAGCGAGACTTATGCGTCTTCCTTCGCCTTGTGATGGATGAGCGCTGCCTTGTTCAGGATCTCGAGGATCTGGGCGAGCGCCGACTTCTCGTCGGTCTGCTCCATCGCCGCGAGCTCGCGCGCCAGGCGCGAGGACGCCGCCTCGAAGATCTGCCGCTCGGAATAGCTCTGCTCCGGCGCGTCGTCCGGGCGGAACAGGTCGCGGACCACCTCGGCGATCGAGGTCAGGTCGCCCGAGTTGATCTTCGCCTCATATTCCTGAGCGCGGCGCGACCACATGGTGCGCTTGACCTTCGGCTTGCCCTTCAGCGTGTCGAGCGCGTCCTTCATCGTCTTGTCGGACGAGAGCTTGCGCATGCCGACCAAGTCCGCCTTGTTGACGGGAACGCGAAGAGTCATCTTCTCCTTCTCGAAGCGAAGGACGTAGAGCTCGAGACGGGTTCCGGCGATTTCGGTGCTTTGCAGTTCGACGACGCGACCAACGCCATGCTTGGGGTAAACGACGTAATCGCCGACATCGAAGCTGAGCGCCTTTGTAGCCATTGCTAACCTTTCCGTTTGCGGCAGTGGAACCGGCGCATTCGCGTCGCCCCCCAAAACGACCAGTGGCCGTGGCTCCATGCCTGTTTCTTGGCTTCCCTAATGTGTTTAAGGCCGCTGCTGAATCGCACGCGGCCCCGTATGACAGTTTTATATCAGAACTCGCCTCAAATTGCGAGTCCCAGCTGGAGCGGCGATTCGAGCGACCCTTCACTTAAGTTATGGAGGCCCAATCCGAGCAGCCGAATGCCGCGCACAAGCGGGTGGAGAGCGGCCAGCAGCGCCTGCCCGGCAGAGGTGAAAGCGGCCAGGTCGGGCACGGCTGAGCCGAAGCTTTTCGAGCGCGTGATGATGGTGAAGTCGCCGAACTTGACCTTGAGCGTCACGGTCCGCCCCGTCACCTCGGAGCGCTCGCACCCGCTCCCACGCATAGCCCGCAATTCGCTCGAGCTCGGCGGCAAGCCGCTCGGGATCGATCAAATCCTCGTCGAACGTCCGCTCGGCGCTGACCGATTTGTATGGCCGGTCGGGTTTCACCTCACGCTCGTCGATCCCGCGGCAGATGCGATGGTACCAGGAGCCTGAACTTCCGAACTTCGCTTCGAGCGCAGGGAGGCTCCACTCGCGCAGGTCCGCTCCGGTGAAGATGCCGAGCCTCTCCATCTTCTTCGCGGTGACCGGGCCCACTCCGTGGAACCGCGCGACCGGCAGTGAGGCTACGAACTCCGGGCCGCGCTCCGGCGTGATAACAGTCAGGCCGTCAGGTTTTCTGTAGTCAGAAGCGAGCTTGGCAATGAACTTGCAGTAGCTGACCCCGGCCGAAGCGGTGAGGCTGGTTTCCTCCCGGATCCTGCGGCGGATGTCCTGCGCGATCGCGCGCGCGCTGCCAAGAGAGTGCCGATCCTCGCTGACATCGAGATAGGCTTCGTCGAGGCTCAGCGGTTCGACAAGATCGGTATAGTCGGAAAAGATCGCCCGGATCTGCTGGGAGACCGCGCGATAAACGTCGAAGTGGGACTTGACGAAAATCAGTTCGGGGCAGCGCCGTTTGGCGGTGACCGAAGGCATGGCTGAGCGGACGCCATATTTGCGCGCCTCGTAGCTCGCGGCCATGACGACCCCTCGGTGGCCGCCGCCGACCGCCACCGGCTTGCCCTTCAGCGACGGATCGTCGCGCTGCTCGACCGACGCATAGAAGGCGTCCATGTCGACATGGATGATCTTGCGGGAAAGGCGGTCCAACTCGGCCACAGCCCGTTTTTTCTGTCCTAGTGCGAGGTCCTTAGTCTAGAGCCTCTCCTTAGTTTGGGCGCCCTCGAAGCTACGTGCATCCGCTACTGCGCTTCCTCTTGAAGCCGCGAAAAATAGCGGCTCGCCCTATGGCGCTGGCTAAGCCAGGTGCCGGCTCGCTCGCCTTCCATTGCGCGCTTCAATCTGCTTAAGGGCCGCGCCATGAACATCCACGAATATCAGGCCAAGGAATTGCTCGCGAAGTACGGCGTCCCGGTTCCCGCTGGCTATCCTGCGATGAGTGTCGAGGAAGCCGTCGAAGCTGCGCAAAAGCTTCCCGGGCCGCTCTGGGTCGTCAAGGCGCAAATCCACGCCGGCGGCCGCGGCAAGGGGCGCTTCAAGGAACTCGGCGAAACGGCCAAGGGCGGTGTCCGACTTGCCCATTCGATCGACGAGGTGCGTGAGCATGCCGCCGAGATGCTCGGGAAGACCCTGGTGACGATCCAGACCGGTCCTCACGGGAAGCAGGTCCAGCGCCTCTACATCACGGACGGCGTCGACATCGCGAAGGAATTCTATCTAGCGCTGCTCGTCGACCGCGACAGCGGCCGGATCGCCGTCGTCGCTTCGACCGAGGCGTGGCATGGAGATCGAGAAGGTCGCGCACGAGACGCCCGAGAAGATCACGACCATCACGGTCGACCCGGCGACAGGCCTGATGCCGCATCACGGCAGGGAAGTCGCCGCCGCGCTCGGCCTCAAAGGCGATCTTTCCAAGCAGTGCGCCAAGGTGCTCGCAAAGCTCTACGACGCTTTCGTCGGCACCGACGCTTCGCAGATCGAGATCAATCCGCTGGCGATCACCGACAAGCAGCAGCTGATGGTGCTCGACGCCAAGGTCGGTTTCGACAGCAACGCCGACTTCCGGCATCCTGACCTCGAACAGCTCCGTGACCTCACGGAAGAGGACCCGATGGAGATCGAGGCGTCGAGATACGACCTTAGCTACATCAAGCTCGACGGGTCGATCGGCTGCATGGTCAACGGGGCCGGCCTCGCGATGGCGACCATGGACATCATCAAGCTGGAAGGCGGCGAGCCGGCAAACTTCCTCGACGTCGGCGGCGGTGCCTCGAAGGAAAAGGTCACCGCGGCCTTCAAGATCATCCTCAGCGACCCCGCGGTCAAAGGCATTCTCGTCAACATCTTCGGCGGGATCATGCGCTGCGACATCATCGCAGAAGGCATCGTCGCCGCCGCCCGGGAAGTATCATTGAGCGTGCCGCTGGTGGTCCGTCTCGAGGGAACAAACGTGCAGCAGGGCAAGGACATCCTCGCCTCGTCGGGGCTTCCGATCATTCCGGCCAATGACCTTGGTGATGCGGCGAAGAAGATCGTCGCGGAAGTGAAGGCGCCGGTCGCCGCGTGAGTGGCGATGTTCGGCAGGGGGGCTGCCGCTGCGGCCAAGTACGCTTCCAGGCGAGCGGACAGCCGCTTCTTACGCTTGCGTGCCATTGCACCGGGTGCCAGCGAATGACGGCCAGCGCGTTCGCGCTGACCGACACCTATCCGGCGGAAGCGTTCAAGTTGACGAAGGGTGAAGTCGTGATCGGCGGCCTGCACGGACCAACCCGGCACCATTTTTGCGAACATTGTAAGAGCTGGGTCTACACGAAGCCGGAAGGCCTGGACGACATCGTGAACGTTCGTTCGACCTTGTTTGACGAGCCCGGCAGCGAGCGACCGCATGTCGAGATTTTCGTAAGCGAGGGGCTGCCGTGGGCACGGACCGGTGCCGCGCACAGCTTCGATACGCTTCCGCCCATGGCTGAGTGGCAGAAGCTCGTTCAATCATTTGCCGGGCGCGTTTCCGCCTGGGCCGAAGAGGAATTCAACCCATGAAACTTCTCGTCGCCGTCAAGCGCGTGATCGACTTCAACGTGAAGCCGCGGGTGAAGATGGATGGCTCGGGCGTCGATCTCGCCAATGTGAAGATGAGCATGAACCCCTTCGACGAGATCGCCGTCGAGGAAGCGATCCGCCTCAAAGAGAAGGGCGCTGCGACCGAAATCGTGGCGGTGTCGATCGGTCCGGCAAAAGCGCAGGAGACGCTGCGCACTGCGCTCGCCATGGGCGCCGACCGCGCCATCCTCGTCCAGACCGACGACGAGGTCGAGCCCCTCGCGGTCGCCAAGATCCTCGCGAAGATCGCCGAGGAAGAGCAGGCCCAGATGGTGATCCTCGGCAAGCAGGCGATCGACGACGACAATAATGCGACGGGACAGATGCTGGCCGCGTTGCTCGGCTGGCCGCAGGGCACTTTCGCCTCGAAGCTCGAGCCGGCGAAGCGACAGCGTGACCGTCACTCGCGAAGTCGACGGCGGCCTCGAAACAGTGAAGCTGAACCTTCCCGCGGTGGTGACGACGGACCTTCGCCTCAACGAACCGCGCTATGCCTCGCTGCCCAACATCATGAAAGCGAAGTCGAAGCCGCTCGCGACCAAGTCGCCGGGCGACTATGGCGTCGACGTTGCACGCCGGTTGGAAACGATCAAGGTCATGGAACCTGCCAAGCGGCAGGCGGGAATCAAGGTGGGCAGCGTCGACGAGCTGGTCGATCGCCTCAAGGGTCTGGGGATTGCGAAATGAGCGTGCTGGTCCTGGTTGAACATGATGGAAGCGCCATCAAGGATGCGACGCTCGCGAGCGTGACCGCTGCGGCAAGGCTCGGCGACGTCCATGCACTGGTCGCGGGAAACAACATCGGCGGCATCGCCAAGGCTGCTGCGAAGATTTCGGGCGTTGGCAAGGTGCTCGTCGCGGACGCTGCGCATCTCGACCATAATCTGGCGGAGAATGTTGCACCGGTCGCTGCGAGGCTGATGGACGGCTACGACGCGTTCGTCGCGCCCGCCACCACCTTCGGCAAGAACATCGCGCCGCGGGTCGCCGCCCTCATCGACGTAATGCAGGTGAGCGACGTGATCGGTATCGAGGATGCCAGCACATTCGTTCGCCCGATCTACGCCGGGAATGCGATCGCGACGGTGAAGTCGAAAGATGCGAAGAAGGTGATTACGGTTCGCGGCACGGCGTTCGAGAAGGCTTCCGCCGATGGCGGCTCGGCAAGCATCGACCAAGTCGACGCCGGCCAGTCCTCCGGCAACAGCGCATTCGTGTCGATGGACGCATCAGAAAGCGAGCGGCCCGAGCTCACCAGCGCCAAGGTGATCGTCTCCGGCGGCCGCGCATTCGGCTCGTCCGACCTTTTTCATTCGCTGCTCGATCCACTCGCCGACAAGCTCGGTGCCGCGGTCGGCGCGAGCCGCGCAGCGGTCGACGCCGGCTATGCTCCCAACGATTACCAGGTTGGCCAGACCGGCAAGATCGTCGCTCCGGATGTCTATATCGCGATCGGAATTTCGGGCGCGATCCAGCACCTCGCGGGCATGAAGGATTCGAAGACGATCGTCGCCATCAACAAGGACGAGGAAGCGCCGATCTTCCAGGTTGCCGACATCGGCCTCGTCGGCGACCTGTTCAAGATAGTTCCGGAGCTGACGGGGAAGCTCTAGAAGCCGCCAAGGAACTCGGCCACGTTTGGGCCGAGCGCGTCGACCGCATAGCCGCCTTCCATGACGATCAGCGTTGGCAGCCCCATCGAAGCGATCCGCCCTGCCATCGCGGCATAGTCGTTGGTCTTGAGCTTGAAGTAGCTGATCGGGTCCGCTTCATGCGTGTCGGCGCCGTAGCTGACGATCAACAGTTCGGGAGCGCTTTTCTCCAGCCAGTCGATGGCGCGCTCCAGCGCGGGGGCATAGCCGCTCCACCCGGTAGCGCGGGGAAGCGGCAGGTTCAGGATGTTGCCTTCGCTTTCGTCGGCATGGCCCCAGAAGCGAAGCCGCCCTCGCACGTCGGGCTGCCGGCCGTGCTGCCGCTCGACCGAGGAGCTGATCCGGCGCAGGTGATGGCCGAGGGCTACCGCTCAATCCTGGAGCTCGGGGCCGCTGCGTTCGTCGTTGCCTTCGAACGGATCACTGGTCCGGGTGGCGCGCCGGTGGTCGTGCACTGCGCAGCCGGCAAGGATCGCACGGGCGTCCTCCATCGTGTCTCCTGCTCGAGGCGGCCGGCGTCGAGCGGCGGGCTGTGATCGCCGACTATGCCGCAACCCAGCTGCGCATGCCACGGCTGCTTGAGCGGCTCCAGGCCGCTGGGGCCTTCCGCCATCTGGCCGGCGAGGTCCCCGCGTTGCCTACCAGCCCGCCCGCCGCGACCTCTACGCCGCGCTCGCTCGAGCTCGTCGGCCGCGCCCGCGACCTCGGCGCGATCGGCGCGACGATCTCGGGCGCGGGCCCGTCCGTGATGCTGTGGTGCTACTGGCAGGACACGGGCAAGGTCGTGGAGGCGGAGCAGCGAGGCCGTCGGCCGGCTGGGCCGAGGTGCGGCGCGTGCCGTTCAGCCCGCTGGGCGCGGACGTCCCGGAGCTCTAGCGGCGCCCGGGCAGCGATCGGGCGCAGACGGTTAGAAACGTCTAACGCGCGCTTACCGGGCGCTGAGGCCGAGGTTGCAGGGTGGCTGGTGATCCACGACCGCCGGGCCGACGGGAAGTGATGCCGGCGCTGTTGACGATCTCGCCTTCGCCGTTATAGCTATCGGAGCCCCCGAAATAGGTTGAATACTGGAGCGAAGACGCTCCCGCAGCCAACGTGTTGATCTTTATTAGGAAGCCGGTGTTTCGAAAGCCAGATTGCCGGTTGGTCGGCTGAAACGCCGTCGCAGTTACCGGAAAGCTCAATGACGTGGTAGAGCCCACGGCATAAGCATTACTCGCCGAATCCACGGCAATTGCCGTCGGAGAGCCATCTAAGAAAGTCGAATAGCTCAGCGTCGGAGGAGTTGAAGGGGAAGCTGCACTTAGCTTCGCAAGGAACCCGCCACTTGCCTGAGTACTGAATGCATTTGCCGTGGGGAAGCCTGCTGTTGCAGTTCCTGCAATGTACGCATTCCCGGCTGAATCTATAGCGATGCCAGTCGCCCCATCCAGCCCCCCGCCGTCCAGATACGTTGAATACACGAGGGCACTACCGTCTGATGTTCGGTAACGAAGGCCGCCTGTTGACTGATGGTTGTTTGGACGGCGTTCACGATGGGAAAATCGCTGGACGACGTTCAGCCGGCCAGGTAAACGTCTCCCGACGCGTCCACGTCGATCGCCTCGCCCCATCTACTCCGGCACCTCCGAGAAACGTTGAGAAAACCACCGACGAAGATCCCGACTTTGAAAGATCTAATTTCATCAAGAATACTTCGCCGCTGAGATGCAGACAGCAATCGCCTGCACTAGGACTATTGTTTTGGGGCTGTAATGCGTCTTTGGTCGGGAAGTTTGCCGACACCGTAGTGCCGACAACATAAGCATAGGTCGCGCCGTTCGGCGCTGTGTACACTGCGACATCGGAAGCAGCGCTCTGGCCCGGACTACCGCCCAGAAAAGTTGAATAGACCATTGCGGGATCAATTACTAGCGGCTGCTTGTGGTCGTATGCTCCCACGGCGAAGCTCACCTGCTTCCGGCTTATAACATAGTGGCCTGATATCTCTCTTCGGCCGTCGGGGCCCTGTTGGAAGATTACAGGTTTTGCTGTCTGCAGCTCGCCGGAGTTCGTTTGAAGTACGAGCCCTCCACTCTTGTCGACGAACACGCGCTGCGCGCCTTGAAATTCCAGTTTGATTCTCCGGGGATCGCCATTGGGTGCGATGATGAATCGTATTCGATTTTGTTTTCATGATTGCTGTAGAACTCCAAATCGATTCGGGGAAAGACATGGTGATACTTAACGGCTCGATAGCTGGGAACGCCAACGTGCCAATTACGCGGATCGCGGCCGCTGAAAAAATTCGCTGTCATCGCCTCCTTATCAATTCCCTCCAGTCGCGTTTTCAGATTGGCTCCAATCATCCGCATCTTAACCGTGCGGACGACAGGTCCGTTCGGTACAGTCATCCGATCCGTTGAATTACTCTCGTCTTCCCGAGGCTTGGAATTGTTTAGATCAGCGAATGAAAAGACGGCGCTGTCTGATCCTAAGCAAAGACCAAATTTTGATGAGCGAGCGCAAAACCTTGACGCCGTATCTGCCTGCCCAATATTTTCTTGAAAGGTCAGCGGCAGGTCACCCAGTTGCGAATCCAGATGCACTTTTTTTTCGTGCCTACGGTTAGTTGATTCAACGCCCGCCTGCCTAAAGGTAATCGGCTGTGTCTTGCGCAAGCCAAAAGGGGAAGCGAACCCAAACAATAGCGAGGAGGACACTCCCATTGTTATATATCTCTGAGAAGAGCGGACAATTTAGGCGAGAGAGCCATTGTGAGAACTCCTTATCAGTTAAATTTGGCTGTTTTGATCCGCCGACGAACCCCAGTAGGACGTTGTTGAGCAGGCTGTTTATGAAAGGCGCTACTATGGTTAGGCAGTAAGAAATGACGCCAAGAAAAGCTGGGCGACTTCTGGAGAACGGCGACTATCGGTCCAAGAGTCAGGTGTTCTTATACGTTCGGGTCAACGTGTTGTCAACTGCGATTTTTAGAAAGGAAAGAATATAACTCCGTGAGATCATGCAAACTTTTTGGCTAGCTCTCGCTTCAGCAGCTTTCCGGTCGGCCCCTTCGGAATGTCTTTGACGATGCGAATCGACTTGGGACACTTGTAGTCGGCGAGTTCGGATTGGCAGTGGGCGATCAGTTCTTCTTCGCTCGCGGTCATCCCGTCTTTCAGGACGATGAACGCAGCGACCTCCTCGCCATACAGCGGATCGGGAACGCCAATCGTCGCGGCGGCCGCGACGGCGGGATGCTGATAGAGCACCTCGTCGATTTCGCGTGGATAGATGTTTTCGCCGGCGCGAATGATCATGTCTGATTTGCGATCGACGATGAAGAAGAACCCGTCCTTGTCTCGATAGCCGACATCGCCGGTGTGAAACCAACCGCTCGCGAAAAGCACGTTCAGTCGCTTCAGGGTTCTTGAAGTAGCCCTTCAGAATGTTCTCGCCTCGCAGGACGATTTCGCCCAATTCCCCATCGGAACTTCCTGATCGTCGTCGTCGACACACTTTCATTTCGTTTCCTATTGGCAAGCCGCACGATCCGGGCCGTCGACCTTCGTCTGGCGGGATTGAAGGTCGATCGACAGGTGGACTCAGAAAGGCCGTAACCTTCGATTACCGGACAGTTGAAAGTTTCTTCGAACTTCTTCATCACTTCCGCCGGCACCGGCGCGGAGCCGCACATCGCAAAGCGAAGCTGATCGGTCTTCAAACCTTCCGGCACTCCGTCGGGATAGTATTCAGGAGCATCGACAACATCGTGGCTACCGAACCAAACGAAGTGATTTGTAGTCCGAGATCATGTTCCAGAATTTTGAAGCGGAAAACCTGGGCTGATCGACCGTCGAGCCGCCGGCGTACAGCGCCGACATCGTGGTGACCGAAACCGCGTTCATGTGAAACAGCGGCATGATGGTCAGCAGGCGATCATTCTCGGTGA
>CAVYAH010000034.1:0-16886 GCA_963766415.1 uncultured Alphaproteobacteria bacterium
ATCGAGATCGCCGAGCACCTGGTCGTAGGTGCGGTTCTCCTTGATGATGAAGACCACGTGCTTGATGCGCTGGCGGATCGCGGACATTTGCGCGTCCGCTGCAGTGCGCGCCTTGGCCCCCGGCAGGCCGATATTCTGTGCGACCTGCATCGTCGTCGCGGCAAGCGCACGATCGTCCGGCAGCGCGAACTCCAACAGCCCGGCCTTTTCGAGTTGGTAGATGTACTGGTTGGCAGAGCCGCACGCATTGGGCTGTTCACGATAGACTGCCAGCTCCGGCGGGCACCCTTTGGGGTTTGGACCCGGGGGGCTCTTGCGGTTGACGACGAAAATGCGCCCGCCGCTCGAACTCGTTGCGACGGCGCTCGGATACCAGCCCGTGGGAATTCAGCGCACGAACCTCAGTTCCGGCGACGACGGCAACAGCATTGATGCCGCCGAGCGTGACGAGCAGTCGGCCATCGGGAAGCATGGCGAGCCCATTCGGATTGAGCCCCTTGCCGATCGGATCTGCCGCGAGGCTGACTGGAAGCGCGAGCCGCGGTTCGGCGATGAGTTTCCTGGTCGCAAGGTCGACGAAAGCAATCCGATCGGAATTGTCCTCGGTCGCGATCAGCCGCTTCCGCGCGCGGTCGACCAGCAGGGACGTCGGCTCGCCGATTGTCGCCAATCGCCCAATCACCCGCGTGCCGGTGGGCGTGACAGAGAGCGCTACAAGCTGGCGGTCGCGCGGAGACGAAACCCATGCGCGGCCGGCGTCGGTCCACGCGATCGCAAAGGGGAATTCGCCTCCGGGCACGCCCGACTGGGTGGGGTCGATCTTGCCCGGTCGAAGGTCCTGCTCGGAAATTACCCTGCGCTGCGTGAGGTCGATGAGGCTGATGGAATCATTATAATAATTCGCGACCAGCGCGCGACGCCCGTCCGGGCTGACCGCAATGCCAGCTGCCTGAGGCAGAACATCTGCACCAAGTCCCGCCTTGTGACCGAGCGGGATCTTGCCGGCTGCCTGGAACGTCGAGCCCTTGCGAGCGAATAGATAGACTGCATCGTCGACTCCGCCGCCAACGACAAAGCCTCGTCCGTTCGGCCGCCAAGCGATGCCGCTGAAGCTGTTGGGCACCTGCAGCGTCTGCAGCCGCGCTGCAGCTTTTCCGCTGATCGAATAGCGGAAGATATATTGCGTCGACTGCTGCCGCATGAGCTTGCCATCGGAGCCGTTGAAGAGATTGAAGCCGCTGGTCAGCACCAGCATCTCGCTCTTGTCGGGGCTTAGAGCAATCGCGGCTGCGCCGTCCGCCACATAGGAGGGATACGGGCCGACGCCGACCACGAGCGGGGTGAACCGGGCTCCCGGGGCGGCCGTGGGGGTTATCGCCTGCCCCGTCGGAAGCAATTGCCTGCCAGGTTCGGCGGAACCTGCCGTCCCAAGCATCAGAGTTGCCGCGGCGGCGATAAGAAACGAACGCATGCCTTTGTCCCCCATTCGCAGCCTACAACGCCGTCATGACAGACCGCCATCACGCTCGAGGTTCGTTGGGCCGAAGCCATAGGGAAGTAACTCGCCGATCCTGTGCCGCTCGATCGACGAGCCGTCGCCGCTCGCACATCAGAATCTGCGTGTCGCGCCCACTCAGCTGCGCGGCCTCGAGGATAGCCTGCCGGCAGCCGCCGCACGGCGTGCAGACGGTCGCGTCGGTGCCGCCGACCACAGCAATCCGCGCGACTTTTTCTAGACCGAACTTGTGCTGCGCAGCGGCGAGCGCGCTCTGTTCCGCGCATACGCCCAGCCGGAAGCAGGCGTTCTCCATGTTCGCGCCGGTCACGACCTCGCCGTCGACAGACTCGATCGCGCAGCCGACCTCGAACTTCGAATAAGGCGCATAAGCCTTTGTCGCGGCGTCCCGAGCAAGGTTGAGCAATTGTTCATCCGTCATGCTCTTGTCCTTAAGCGCCAGCACAGGGCATGCGCCAGACATGCCGAAAACAAGAGTGCCGATTCGCTTGCGTATCTCAGCGACTGCCGCTTTGGCGGCCGCTGCGACGTTGCTTCCCTCACCCGCGCTCGCCTGGGGCAAGACCGGGCATAGGGTCGTCGCCGCAATCGCCGACACCCAGCTTTCGGGCCTTGCGCGCGCGCACGTGCGCGAAATACTCGGGCCCGGCGAGAGCCTCGATGAAGCCGCGACCTGGCCTGACGACATGCGCTCGGACACTGCGGTCTTCTGGCAGAAGACGGCGAGCCCGTGGCATTACGTGACGCTCAATGGGATCACGTACGATCACGCGCCGCCCGAAGGCGACGCGCTGGAAGCCCTGAACCACTACCGCGCTGTCCTTCAGGATGCGAACGCCAGCCTTGCGGAAAAGCAGCTCGCGCTGCGCTTCGTCGTTCATATCGTCGGCGATCTCCACCAGCCGCTCCATGTTGGGAAATGCTGCGACAAGGGCGGCAATGACGTAAAGGTCACGTGGTTCGGAAAACCGACCAACCTTCATGCCGTCTGGGACTCGTCACTTCCCGACGAAGAGCAATTGTCCTTCACCGAGCTCGCCGCGAAGCTTGAGCGCCACATCAGCGATCGCCAGCTGATCGAATGGTGGGATATCAATCCGCGCGACTGGATCAGCGAAAGCGGAAAGCTTCGAGATACGGTCTATCCCACCGCTGCCGATATGCCCAAGCTCGGCAAGGCTGAGGCGCCAAAGAGCCAGCCGGTTCTGCCGGACCTCTCTTATTCCTATGCCTATCGGTTCACTCCGCTGATGGAGCGTCGCCTGAGCCAGGCCGGAGTTCGGCTTGCGGCCTATCTCAATGACATCTTCCAGAAGCCCCAGGTCCTCCCGGAGCGTCCCGCGCGATGATCTTCAGAATTTCGACAGCGTTCTCGGCCCTGTTCCTTTCCGCCTGTGTCACGCAGACGGCGCCAAGGACCGCACCAACCACGCCGATCGAGGTGCAGATCCTCGCGATCAATGATTTCCACGGCAACATCGAAACTCCGCGCGAGCCGACGTCGATCACGCAGCCGGACGGAACGGTGCTGAAGGCTCGTGTTGGCGGTGCGGCGCAACTCGCATCTGCGCTCGAAAGAGCGCGGCAAGGTCATCCCAGCACCATCACTGTAGCCGCCGGCGACCTCATCGGAGCATCGCCGCTCGCATCGGCATATTTCCTCGACGAGCCGACCATCGATGCCATGAACCTCATCGGCCTCAGCCTCGCGTCGATCGGCAACCATGAGTTCGACAAGGGTCCCGCCGAGCTCCTCCGGATGCAGACCGGCGGCTGCGGCAATTACACGAGCCGAGTGCCGTGCCGACTGGAACCCTTCACCGGCGCTCGCTTCCAATATCTCGCGGCAAACGTCGTGCACAGCGACGGCAGCAACATCTTCCCGGCAACCGCGCTCCGACAGGTCGGACCAATCAAAATCGGGTTCATCGGAGAAACACTGAAGGAGACCGCGACGCTCGTCAGTCCCGCAGGTGTCGCTGGCCTCCGATTTACTGACGAGGCCGCGACCGCGAACGCCCTCGTCCCGCAGCTCAAGGAAAAAGGCGCCGATGCCATCGTGCTGCTTATCCACCAGGGCGGCAAGATCCCGGACACTTTCGAGGAGCAGGGCTGCAACGGTTTGACCGGCGATATCCTGCCAATCCTCGACAGGCTCGATCCGGCAATCACGCTCGTGATCTCGGGCCACACGCACAATGCTTATGCCTGCACGCTCGAACGTGGCGGAGCGACACGGCTTTTGACCAGCGCCGGCAAGTACGGCTTCCTTTACAGCGACGTGCGGTTGACCTTCGACCCCTCGACGCGCCGGCTGTTGGGCGCGCGAGCCGTTAATGTCCCGGTGACTGGCGCTGCAGGTGTGGATCCGAAAGTGGCGGCGCTCGTCGACCGCTATGCGGCAGCGACGAGACCAGCCGCTCAGCGGGTGGTAGGCCATCTCGCCGGGCCTGCTGCAAAGGCGCTGGAGAACGGTGAGTTTCCCGTCGCGGACCTGATCGCCGATGCGCAGCTTTCCGCCACGAAAGCAGATAATCTGGGTGGGGCCGATCTCTCTTTCATCAACACCGGCGGCGCACGGACCGACCTCGTGCCCCGCGCCGACGGAAGCGTGATCTACGGCGATATCTTCGCGCTCGAGCCATTCGGCAATACTCTGGTCGTGCGCACGCTAACTGGTGCCCAGTTGAAATCGCTGCTCGAGCAGCAGTTCGAGGATCGGAACGGGAAGGCCCAAATGCGAGCATCGACGCTTGTTCCTTCGGCCAGCTTCCACTTCGCGTTCGATCTTTCGCGGCCCGCCGGCGGCCGGATCGTCGACATGGCCCTCAATGGAAAACCGATCGATCCGAACGGCCGCTATCGCGTGACGGTCAATAATTTCCTCGCGAGCGGCGGCGATGGTTATTCCGTCCTGAAAGAGGGTATCGATACGTTCGATGCGGGTCCGGATCTGGATGCGCTCGAGGCGTGGCTCGCGACAGACCCGCAGGTGCCGAGGATCGGTCGCATCCGCGACGCTGCGACCCACTAGCGCAAACCGCTTGCGGCGTCGCACGCCGCCGCTTAGCGGAGCGGCGGTTCGTCGAAGCTCCTGAGCTTGCGGCTGTGCAGGCCCTCCCCTTCGAGCTGGAGCAGGCCCAGCGCTTCGATACCGATGCGAAGGTGCTGGCTGATCGCGCGTTCATAAAAGGCATTGGCTTGACCAGGCAGCTTGAGCTCGCCGTGGAGCGGCTTGTCGGAGACACATAGCAAGGTCCCGTAAGGCACGCGGAAACGGTAGCCCTGCGCTGCCACCGTCGCTGATTCCATGTCGATTGCGACCGCGCGGCTCTGGTTGAAGCGCAGCGCCGACGCGGCGTAACGCAATTCCCAATTTCGGTCGTCGGTGGTGACAACGGTGCCGGTGCGCAGCCGCTGCTTGACGCTTTCCTCGTCCTCACCCGTGACTTTCAGCGCCGCATCAAACATTGCCTGCTGCACCTCGGCGATCGCCGGCAGCGGGATTTCCGGCGGAAGCACATCATCGAGGACGTGATCGTCACGCAGATAAGCGTGGGCGAGGACATAATCGCCGATGATCTGGCTTGGACGAAGGCCCCCGCAATGGCCAATCATCAACCACACTTCGGGACGAAGCACGGCCACATGGTCGCAGATGGTCTTTGCGTTCGACGGTCCAACGCCGATGTTGACGAGCGTGATCCCGGTGCGCCCTTCGGCCATCAGGTGATAGGCCGGCATCTGGTGCCGCCGCCATTTCCCGGCCGCGATCTGCGCCTCTGCATCGGTAAGGTCTCCGCGCTCATAGAGCGCGCCGGACACGGAAAAAGCAGTGAAGCGCGAATTCTGCTCGACGCACTTCATCGATCGCGACGCGTACGAACTCATCGACGTAGCGGACATAGTTAGTGAACAGGACGAAATGCTGGAAATGTTCGGCGCTTGTCCCCGTGTAATGTTTCAGCCGGGCGAGGCTGAAGTCGGTGCGCGGACCGTCGAAGAGCGCGAGCGGGCGCATGGTGCCGGACATCCAGGTGCCGTCCGCCACCTCGTCCCCGATGTGCATGAGCTCATTCGACGGGAAGAAGCGCGATAGCTCGGCGGTTCCGACGTCGCCGATCTCGATGCCGCTGTCCTCGATCACATATGGATAGGGGATCTCGCTTGGAGAACGGCCCACCGAAATGACGGCATCATAGTCGCGTCTGAGATGCTCGAGCTGCTCGACGAGATAGTCCCGGAAGAGCTGCGGTCGGGCGATGCTGCTCGCGTAGGTGCCGGGCTGGGTCAGGCGGGCGAAGGCGCGGCCGATGGCCGGCCGGGGGATTTTGCCGGCATAGTCTACCCTCAGCTCGGGATAGGCGAAGATACCCCGCGTTCTCGCCTCGGCATCCGGCGGCGTCCTCTCCTCGACGTAAGCGGCCACTGCACGGCGAAGATTATCGACCGACTCATCATAGATGGCCGAGAGCTGGTCGACGAGGTCGTGAATCGATTGCGCTTTGCCCATCATCGGCGAGTGCAACGACTGGGGCGAGCTTTCAATGCCCTCTTTCTCCGGGCTTGGACGGGGCGACGGGAACGGCGGGGCACGCCACAACCTCCGGCCGGCAGTGCCCGTCGACCTGGGGAGGAACGACGCCGATCGTGGCGGCAAGCGTCGGAGCTATGTCGACTGTTTCCGCCGGTGTCGGCGATGTGAGGCTCGGCGCGCCGGGCCACCAGAACAGGATCGGCACTCGCCGGTCATAATCCCAGGCAGATCCGTGGCCTGCGATATAAGTGCTCGATCCGCGCGGCCAGCCGAGCGTGGACTCCTTCTTGAACTCCACGAAGACGTCGGCGCTCCGCTCAGGATCGAAGCTCTCGTTGAACCGCTCGGCGACGGTCAGGTCAGCGGGCGACTTTCCCGGCGGCGGAACTGCAGCGGCGACCTCGTCCCTGGTCAACACCGTCTCGACGCTCGGCTGTTGGCGGAGCCAACTCACCGCCTCTGACCGCAAACGCGCCTGGAACGCCGCATCGCCAGGGGAAGTGATGTAGAGGTCCTGCACATCGTCGGCGGTGATTGGCTCCCAATCGACGTTCATCACCTGCTTTAAGTGCTTGTTGAGACCAGACAGGAACTTGGACGGATCGACACGCTCCGCCGGGATGCCCTGCTCGCGCAGCCGCTCCGGAGCGTCGAGCGATCCATGGTCGGCGCTGAGGACGACCATATAAGGGACTTTGAGCTGATCGATCCGATGGAGGAAGGCGCCAAGACTGCGATCCAGGGCATGGACCTGCTCGCACATTTCCGCGCCGCCGTTGCCGTAATGATGGCCGACATAATCTGTCGCCGACAGGCTGACCGCGAGAAGATCGGGCGTCGCCCGCGTGCCGAGGGCCCAGCGCTTCGCCATATCGGCGGCGAAATCGAGGGTGAGGGAATCAAAGAGAGGCGACGCGTGGAGCTCGGCCAGGAATTTGTCGCGCTGCTCGAAACCCGGCTCCGCCGTTGCCTCGAGCGCTGCCGCGGGAGGAACCGCTCCGCTAATGTCGACCTCGCCGAAACGATGCGCCTTTTCCAGCGCCCGGCATTGGGCCGGGACCTCCGTTGGCCAGAGCTGCGGGGGCGACTTGCGCCACGCCGCGGCAATGGAGCTGTCATGCCCTTTGAGGATCGCCTGGATGTTCGGGCCAGCGGGTCCGGCGTAGGCCGACGTCTGGAAGCCGAACACCTGTCTGTTCTCCACGAAACCATCCATCCACCACGCGACCAGGTCGGGGTGATGCCCCGCCATCATGATCGCCGCCCGGTCCTTGCCGGAGATCGAGACGACTCGCGAGGCCGGATGGGCCTGCTTCAGCCAATCGCCGAGCGTCGTCGTCGTGAGCTTTTGCGGGCCACGTGCGAACGGATCCCCGGTTCCCGCCACGGCAACGCAATAGACGCTCGTGCCGGCGCTTCGGTCGAACCAGGTGTTTGCGACGATCCCGGTGTGTGACGGATGATCGCCGGTGAGTAACGTCGAATGGCCGGGGCAGGTCTCGGTCGCTGCGTGCGACTGATAGCCGACGGGGAAGGCGACACCGCCCGAAAGTCTCTTCAGCCCGCTCGTGTAATCATTCCTGTAGCGTCCGTAGACCGAGGCGGCGAACTGGTCGACCGAAATGGCGATGATGAGCTTGGGTTGCGGCGCGGGCGCAGCGGGAACCGGTGAAGCAGCAAGAAAGCAAAGCGCCGACACCAGGCTCAGCAGGAACGAACGCAAAACTTGTTTCTCCATTGAACTTGGACAGCACTATAGCCGCTCGATTACTCCTTTGTGACTGCCCGAAATGGAAGACAAGTGACCGAAAAAGCTCCGCCTCGTTCAACCCTCAAGCGGGTGCGCATCCTCTTGTGGCTTCTGATCGCGCTCGCCGCCGTGGGCACGGTCGCGCAGCTGGCGATCCGAAGCGTCCCAGTCACCTCGGACCACAGCTCGGCGACAGCCCAGTCGAGCTTCGGCGGACCCTTCATCCTGGTCGGCTCGGATGGAAAGCCCTTCTCGAGCGCGAAGCTCAGCGGCAAACCCTATGCGCTCTATTTCGGGTTCACGCGGTGCGGCGACGTTTGTCCGACCACAATCTCGCGGATGGTGAAGCTACGGCAGCAAGCCGGCGGCGAGAATGCCTTCGATATTGTCTTCGTAACGATCGATCCCTCGAACGACGGCCCGAAAGAGGTCGGCCAATATGCGGAGCTGTTCAACTCACCGATCATCGGCCTCACCGGCTCAGGGCCGCAGATCGATCGCGTGAAGAAACAATATGGCATCTACGCGCAGCCGATGCCCAACGCGCCAATGGGCCAGCAGATGGAGCATACGGCGACGGTACTGCTGTTCGACGCCACGGGGAAATTCGTCAACACCATCACGCCGGACGAACCCGATTCTGACGCGCTGGCAAAGTTGAAGAAGCTGGTCGCCTAGGCTTGGAACCAGAAACGCATATTGCCACTTCATCGCTAATGGCCAAGCCCGATCCTCGGCTGCTTTCGCTCGGTTCGGAATTTTATGACGCGGTCGAGCCGGCGCGATTTCCCGGTTGCACCGCGCGATTCCTCAATCGCCGCTGGGCGGAACGGGTCGGCCTCAATCTATCCGACAAGGAGTGGACGGCGCATTTCTGCAGATTTGAGCCGCTGACCAATAACCTGCCGGAGCCTCTGGCGCTTCGTTATCACGGGCACCAGTTCCGGGTGTACAATCCCGAGATCGGCGACGGACGCGGCTTCACGTTAGCGCAGCTCATGGACGATCGGGACCGTCTGCTCGATCTCGGCACAAAGGGTTCCGGCCAAACCCCCTACAGCCGCCATGCCGATGGTCGCCTGACGCTCAAAGGCGGCGTTCGAGAAGCTGCTTGCGACGGAGATGCTCGAGGCCTTGGTCGTCAATACGTCGAAGAGCTTCGCCCTGTTCGAAACCGGCGAGGCGCTCGAGCGCGGCGACGAGCCCTCCCCCACCCGCTCGTCGGTCCTCACGCGGCTCAGCCATGGGCACATCCGCATCGGCTCGTTCCAGCGCCTCGCTTTCTCGGGTGAGGTCGACAACATCAAGAAGCTGGTCCGTTATTGCCTCGAAAATCTCTACGGATTGCGCTCCGAAAGCGGCGATGGGGAGGATGCGCTTCGGCTCTTCGATCTCGTAAGCGCCGCGACGGCGAGGCTCGCGGCGAGCTACATGGCCGCCGGGTTCGTCCACGGCGTGCTCAACAGTGACAATATCAATGTCACGGGTGAGAGCTTCGACTATGGTCCGTGGCGCTTCACTCCGGATTGGGATCCGGAATTCACGGCCGCCTACTTCGACCATTATGGCCTCTACGCTTTCGGCCGGCAGCCGGAGGCGATTCACTGGGACCTGGCGCAGCTGGCGGGATGCCTGTCGCTCGTCACTCACGCACCGCCGCTCTCGGACCTGCTCGCCGGCTGGAGCGGGCGGTTCGAGCAAGAGCTCGTCGGGGCAATGCTTCGCCGCCTGGGCGTTGCGGCGGGACAGAACGACAGCGAGCTCGCCGCCGCGTTGATCAAGGCGCTCTCGACGCGCGCGCAGCCGATCGACCGAGTTTTCTTCGATTGGCGAGGCGGCCGCGATCCTGGTGTCCAAGCATATCCGCGCGAAGAATTCCGCGAGCTCGCGATGCTACTGAACGGGCGCGATAATCCGCAGTCCCACCCATATTGGTCGGACCCGGCACCCTGCTCGATGCATATCGACGAGGTGGAAGAGATTCGGTCCGCGATCGCCGAGCGCGACGATTGGCGGCCCTTCAGCGACAAGATTCACGCCGTGCGCCGCATGGGCGAGGCAATGGAACAAGATGCACCGGTAGCTTGACGAACCTGCGCGGGTAGTGGAGCGCGCAACCATGGTTAATCAGGGTTGTTTCCGTTAACCCCGCGACGGGCGAGGAAGTCTGGTCTGGCGAAAGCGGCGACGCGGCGGCCGAAGTTGCGATCGCGCGCGCGGCCTGGCCGGCCTGGGCGGCGCATTCGCATGCTTATCGCATCGAGGCGGTGCGCCGCTTCGCAAATGTCGTCCGGGCCAAGGAAAGCGACTTTGCCGAGCTGATCGCCCGCGAGACGGGCAAGCCCTACTGGGAGGCGCGGACCGAGGTCGGCGCCGTCATCAACAAGGTCCAGATTTCCGTCGACGCCTACGCCGAGCGTACCCCGTCGCGGAAGATGGAAGCCGCGCTCGGCAATCGCATTGCGGTCCGCCACAAGCCGCATGGCGTGCTGGCGGTGCTCGGCCCCTATAATTTCCCCGCGCACCTGCCGAACGGCCACATCGTCCCGGCCCTGATCGCGGGCAATACGGTGGTCTTCAAGCCGTCGGAGAAAACGCCGGCGACGGGCGAGTTTCTCGTCCGATCCTTCCACGAGGCGGGTATTCCAGAGGGCGTTGTCCGGCTTTTGATCGGCGGCCCCGACGAGGGCCGCGCTCTTGCCGGCCAACCTGGCATCGACGGCCTCCTCTTCACCGGCTCGGCACGCGCCGGTTCTGCGCTCCACAAACAGTTCGCCGAGACACCGCAGAAGATCCTCGCGCTCGAGCTCGGTGGGAACAACCCGTTGGTGGTCTGGGGCACCAAGGACATCGACGCGGCAGCTGTCATCGCGGTCCAGTCCGCTTATCTCACGGCCGGCCAGCGCTGCACCGCGGCGCGCAGGCTCATCATCGAGGATGGCGAGGAAGGGCCGCTGATCGAGGCGATCACGAGCCTGACCGACCGGCTGATCGTCGATCATCCGTTTGCCGATCCACAACCGTTCATGGGGCCGGTCATCGACAATGCCGCGGCGGATCATGTCCAGGAGCAGTGGCTCAACCTGATGATGAAGGGCGCCAAGCCCCTGCGCCGGCTCGACCGTCACTTCGAGGAGCGGCCCTATCTGACGCCCGCGCTGATCGATGTCACGGACGCGAAGGACCGGCCGGACGAAGAGATTTTCGGCCCCGTCCTCCAGATCATCCGGGTCAAGGATTTCGACGCCGCAATCGATGAGGCTAACAACACACGCTTCGGCCTCGCCGCGAGCCTCGTCGGGGAAAGCCCGGAGATGTACGACAAGTTCTGGGCCAACGTGCGTGCCGGCGTCATAAACTGGAACAAGCCGACCAACGGCGCGCCGTCGAACGCGCCGTTCGGCGGCGTCGGCACATCGGGCAACCACCGCCCCAGCGCTTTTTATGCCGCCGATTATTGCGCCTATCCCGTGACGAGCAGCGAGGCCGACCGTGTTCGCGCGGCAATCGGCGAAGGCTTGCGGGACCCGAACATGCAGGAGGATTAGCATGGGATGCCCGAGTAGGCTGTTCTTGCGCTGACTGTCCGCGTTGCGGAGGCGGGCAAGCAAATGATTCGAACGGCAATGGATCGGTTCAGTCGATCCTCGCGTTCAAGCTTCTGTGACAAAAAGTATATGGACCGGCACGGCCGTTGGCCTTGCCCTGTGCATCGCCGTCTTGCCCGCCTGTTCCAAGGGTGAGAATTCCTCCAACCAACCGGCTTCGAACGCCGCCGCCCCTGAAGACGCCCAGCTGCAGTGGAACTCGACACTCGAAAAGCAGCTGCGCGACGCCATCGCCGGCGCACCCGCCAACGGCCTCAAACCCGACCTTTTCCTCAAAGGCGACGGACAGGACGCCGCCGCACTCACCGAGGCCGCGCTCAAATATGCCGAGGCGCTGGCGCACGGCTATGTCGACCCGAAGAAAGTCTCTGAAGTCTACACGATCCCGCGCCCGTCGGCTGACGTTCGGCAAGGCTTCATGGATGCTGCGCAGAAAGGCGATCTGGCGAGCTGGTTCAATTCGCTCGTGCCGCAGACCGACGAATATAAAGCGCTCAGCCAAGCGCACCTCAAATATGTCGACCTCGCGTCGAAGACGAACTTCCAGCCCGTGCCCGAAGGCAAGCCAATCAATCCCGGCGGCCGCGACAGCCGTGTCCCTGCAGTCGCGGCAGCTCTCCAAGCGATGGGCTACGCCGCGCCTTCAGCGCAGGGGCAGCAGACGGCATCGGCGCGCTCGCCGGCCCGCTATTCGCCTCAGCTCGTGGCGGCGGTGAAGCAGCTGCAGGCTGACTATGGTCTAAGGGTCGACGGCATCATCGGCGGCAACACGCTTGCCGCAATGAACGTGGGACCTGCAGGACTGGCGCGGGCATGCGCGATCGCGATGGAGCGACTGCGCTGGCTTCAGCGCGATCCGCCGCAAACTCAAATCGACGTCAACAGCGCTGCGGCCTACCTCGACTATTGGCGGGACGGGCAGCACATCGATCGGCGGGAAGTCGTCGCCGGCGAACCGGACAAGCAAACTCCACAAATCCAGGCGCCGATTGTCAATCTCGTCGCTTACCCGAAGTGGCGCGTTCCGGATTCGATCGCCACCGACGAGCTGTCGAAGAAGAGCCAGGGCTGGCTCCGCGAAAATAATTTCGCGATGGAGAACGGCAAGTTCGTGCAGGAGTCCGGTCCCAAGAATTCGCTCGGGATCGTCAAGTTGGACATGGACGACCCGCAAGCGATCTACTTGCACGACACGCCGGCCAAAGCGCTGTTCGGCGTGCCCGACCGGCATCGCAGCCACGGCTGCGTGCGCGTCCGGGATGCCGTGGCCTTTGCCAACGCGATAGCGGCCGAAGAAGGCGTCGGCGACAAGTTCCAGCAGGCCATGTCGGGCCAGCAGGAGAAGTGGGTGAAATTGTCGAGACCAATCCCGGTCCGCATTTTCTACCACACAGCATTCTGGGACGGGTCGCGCGTTCAGTTCCGGCCTGACGTTTACGGCTGGGACAATGCCATCGCGGCCGCGCTCGGCCTCATCAAGGGAGTGAGCTGGCTGCCGGTGCCGCACAGCGGAGACGTCGGACCATAAAGCGAAAGAGGGCGCCGAACCAAGCCGGCGCCCTCATCCCCCTCCCCAGAGCGGCCGAGCCGCTAAGCTCGCATTTCGGGCAAATATCCCTCGTCGACAGCGTCGCTGAACTTCGTGATGCGGCTGTCGAACTTCAGGCAAATCTTGCCGGTTGCACCGTGACGCTGCTTGGCGACGATCACTTCCGCCCGGCCGTAAGCGCGTGCCATCTCTTCCTGCCAAGCCGCGAAATCCGGATGGTCATCTGCCGGTTGCTTGGCGGCGAGATAATAATCCTCGCGGTAGATGAAGAGGACCATGTCGGCGTCCTGCTCGATCGAGCCCGACTCCCTGAGGTCCGACAGCTGCGGTCTCTTGTCCTCGCGCTGCTCGACCGCACGGCTGAGCTGCGAAAGAGCGATCACCGGCACGTTCAATTCTTTGGCGAGCTGCTTCAGGCCGCGACTGATCTCCGAGATTTCCTGCACTCGGCTGTCGCCCGCGCTGCCTTTGCCGCTGCCCTGCAGCAACTGGAGATAGTCGACGACGAGAACGCCGATGCCCTTCTGCCGCTTCAGCCGCCGCGCGCGGGTGCGAAGCGCAGCGATAGTGAGGCCAGGCGTATCGTCGATATACAGCGGGAGGTTCTGCAGCTCGGCGGCTGCGCGGGCGAGCTGCCGGAATTCTTGCTGGCTGATCTTGCCCATGCGAAGATCTCGGAGCTGATCCCCGACTCCTCCGCGAGCCTGGATGACGGGGACGATCGCCATGCCCCGTGGCGTGGCCAGGGCGGCGCCGGGGCGCACGAAGTCGTTCTGCATGTCGATGACGAGCAACGCCGTGCGGTCCGGGCGCCCCCGCAGTCGACGCGGATCTGGGCTTGCGGCATCGTCCCGGCCCCCTTCTCGACCGGCACCCTAGGCGGCGAGCCCCGCCGCTTCAAGGGTAGCCTGGGTCCGTGAGCGAGGTCCGGATCGTCCGTCTGGGGGCCGAGGCATGGGGCGAGGCCATGCGGCTGTGCGCGCGGGCCTTCGCGGACTACGAGTACGTGCACGTCCTGTTCGGCGAGGAGCCCGTGGACCGACTGGCGGGAACCACCCGCGAATTCGGCCCGCAGCGGTGGGAGCCAGGCGAGGTGGCCATCGGAGCCCTCCTGGCGGACACGCTGGTCGGGCTCGCCGTCGTGGAGCCGCGAGGAGCCTGCCGCGTGTGCCGGGCCGCCGCCCTCGGATCCTGGGGATGCGGACGCCGTCGACCAGGCGACCTATCGGTTCGAGACGCTCCGGCGCCAGGCCCACGACCTGGCTCCGCCCCACGCCCACCTGAAGAACGTGGCGGTCGAGCCGATGCTCCACGGGGCCGGGATCGGCCGGGCCGTGGTCCGAGAGGCCGTCGACGCCTACCGCGGGATGGGCGAGGGGCCCGTCCTCCTCGAGTGCATCTCGGCCCTGGAGCCCTTCTACGAACGCTTCGGCTTCCGGATCAGCGGGCGGTTCGCCCGACCGGTGGCCGACGACCTGGTCCTGATGCTCCTCGAAGGCTGAGACGCCACCCTGCGGCACATATGCGAGCCGGGCTAGAGGACGGTCAACCCGCCGAGCAGGATCCCGACGATGATCGCGAGCGCACCCATCAGGACCGAGCCTCTGAACAGCATCACGACTCCGACGACGATCAGGACCACGCCGACGATCACCACCAGAGGCGTGGCACCACCGTGCACGACTTTCCCCAACCACAACGTCACACTCAGCATGTCTCCCTCCGTTTCGGTATCAGTCGCCTTCCCGCGCGCGCGCTCCTTCGCGCCGGTGACCACACGCGATCCAGGGCACATCGAATGGAGGGCCGATCGGCCTCGGACGGTCGCTCCAGCGCGCCGCGAAGGCCGCCCGTCCTGGGAGGACGTCCGCCATGCTCAAGGTCAGCGAGCGTGAACCGTCGGGTTGGAACACCGAGCCTCCCCACCTCCCGCTCATCCCTGACGGCGAGCGGTTCTGTCGTCGGACCGGGAGGTCGGGTCTGGCCGCGGGGGCCGTTCGGCTGGGGCCTGCGCAGCGCTAACCTAGCACCTGCGGGAAGGGCCAGCCTTCAACTCCCCCGACACGGTGTGGGCGCGAAGGCTTCGGATGTGCGATCCAATCGTGAGCATCCCTCCGAATGCTCGGGCCTGCTGATCGAGGTTCGCCGACCATCGCTCCCCCGCTCGGCTCCGGGGGGCTGGCGGCGAGCGTCCGGAAGCCCCAATATGAGCATCGCCCTGACGTCGGCAGGAAGGGTGGTGGGGGGATGGAGGAGGCAGCGCCTGCAACGCAACAAGCAACGGCGATCTCGACCAGCTCTTCGACCCAGCGGATGCCCGGAGATCAGCGGATCGTCCCACTCCTCGAAAAACACGCGCAGCCGCCGCGGGAGCGCGCGGCCGACTCGCGGATCGCGATCGAGTCCGCTCGAGCCGCTCGGCGAGCCGCTCGGCGCCGGCTGGCAGCCGACCAGCCCGCCGAGCATGCGGATCATCTGCAGGATCTCGGCGACGCTGCGCTGATTGAACGTCACGACGGCGATGCCGCGCCGGACCAGCTCCGCCGACGAGGTCGGCCTGCAGATCGGAGAACGCGAGCACGAGGTCGGGCTGCAGCGCCTCGATCTTGTCGAACTTCGCGTTGATGAACGCCGACACCTTCGGCTTCTGCCGCGCCTCGGGCGGCCGCACGGTGTAGCCGGAGACGCCGACGATGCGATCGCCCTGGCCGAGCAGGTAGAGCGTCTCGGTCGTCTCTTCGGTCAGGCAGACGATGCGCTGCGGGTACGGTCATCTGGCGACGGCTGGCGGTAGGAGTCGGTGAACACGTAGCCGTCGCGCTCGACGGTGACGCCGGTTTCGATCGCGATCGGATGGTGGAACATCGGACCGTCGTAGGCGCAGGTGTGGAACTCGCCGCGCTCGCCGCAGGGATCGACGGAGGCGGCAGCTCGTCGAGCAGCGCCGCGTCGAACTCGCGTCCGGCAAACCGCCGATCGATCACCTTCGGGTTGACGCAGGTGATCCGCGCGCGCAGCCCGGCGGCGATCATCTCGCGCGCCAGCGCCGGCGTGTCGGCGCCGAACAGCGGAAACAGCGGCGTCAGTCCGCTGCCGGCGAGCCGCTCCTCGCGGTAGCGGCGGACTCCTACATCCTCCAAATCAGCGCCACCGCCAGCATCAACGGCAATCTATCCCCGCCGCCATCGGCTGGCGCGGCGGCTTCGGCGATATCGGCGTAGCCCAGCAATCTCAAGGCGTCGGCGTTTTCTACAACGAAAACGGCAAGCTGAACGTTCTCCCCCTCAAAAAATTAGGCACGCCCGATCATCAGGAAATTCGCGCCTCGCAACCCGGCAATTTCGCTTACGTCGGCATCGAAGACCAATCTCTCACCGCCGCATTTCTTCCCGACTCCGGCACTCTCAATCTCTGGCACTGGGTGCAGCAGCACGAATTCGACGACAATGGCAAGCCCGGCCAGGAACCCGAAGTCGAAATGGCCGCGGGCTCCTCCGTTCCGCAGGCGCTCAACATGCGCGCCTACGTCGGCCCCAAAGATATTCACATCCTCGCCACCGTTCGCCCGCCGCTCGACGATCTCGTGCAACTCGGCTGGCTCGGCATCATCGCCAAGCCCCTCCTCGAAATTCTCCAGTGGACCCACAAATACATCCCGGACTGGGGCTGGGCCATCGTGGTCCTCACTCTCGTCATCAACATGCTTCTCTTCCCGCTCAAAGTGAAAAATTGGCGCTCCATGAAAAATATGCAGCGCGTCGGCCCCGAAGTCCGCACCATCCAGGATCGCTACAAAAAATATTCCTTCAACAACGCCGTCCGGCATTCCGGGGCTCGTCACATCACCCTTCACCTCGGGCCGGAGGGTCGACACTGGGTCCTGCGGGTCGCAGACGATGGTACCGGCTTCTCCGAGGCGACTCCCG
>CAVYAH010000035.1:0-83256 GCA_963766415.1 uncultured Alphaproteobacteria bacterium
GTCGTTCGAGGTAATTACGCTGCCGCCGCTTCGCGCCCGCGAAGGCGATATCCCGCTGCTGTCCGAGCATTTCGGCCGGCGCATGTCGGCCGAGCTCGAGTGGCCCAATTGCCCGGGCTTGACGCCGCGCGCCCTCGCCCAGCTTGAGGCCTATCCGTGGCCCGGCAACGTTCGCGAGCTGAGGAACGTCACCGAACGCGCGGTATACCGGCATGAGGACCCCGAACGCCCTATCGACGAGATCGTCTTCGATCCCTTCCATTCGCCCTGGGCGCCGACAGCCTCGAGGGGGGTTTCGCATGCTGCCGTGCCGTTCGCCCCGACCAACGAGGAAGGCGAACCGGGCCTGGTTGCATCAGTCACGCAGGTCGCAGCGCCGCCGGCCTCCACCAGCGACTTCAGGTCGGCTGTTTCGGACTATGAGCGGCAGCTCCTCGAGCGAGGCGCTGCGCCGCAACCGCTTCAACCAGCGCGCAACGGCCGCTGCCTTGAACCTCAGCTACGATCAGCTGCGCCATGCTCTGAAGCGGCACAAGCTGCAGGACAGCGCGGCGTAAGCAACCGGCGCGTCTCAGGCACCAAGGACGGCTCTTTGGGTTCGGCCAGCTTGCGAAACCGCCGGGCTCCGACCCTCAATCACTCAGATGCCTGCCTGCTTCAGCGCTCCTAAGTAAGATTTGACGACATTCTCGTGCGAGAATTCTAGCTCTGCTTTGGGTGTCCCTCCTGCCCCATCGACAAACGAGCCTGCGCGGACATGTTCAGAAAGGCTATCATGGTACCCGCAAGTGATCCGCTCGAGCGGGGTTCACAGAGCAATCCCGTCCGCCCTTCTTCAATGGCGTGCCGGCAGCCAGGAACGTCTGTCGCAATGACCGGTTTTCCCATGGCGCTGGCTTCAAGAAGGGCACGTGGCAGCCCCTCTCGATACGATGGTAATACCACGCAGTCAGCAGCTTCCATGAAAGGACGGACGTCGTCAGCGTGTCCGAGAGGTTCGAGCGCACCGCTCGAGACATAAGCATTCAGGTCTTCCAACAGGACGGCTTTTGGATGATCTTCAATCGCGCCAAGCATTTGGAAGTGGGCCGATTTGACTTCCCGTACCTCGCCGCGGCCTGGCGAACTCTTTGGCTCCTTTATCTTTCAACAGCCTTCCAACGAAGAGAAACGCAGGGATTTCCTGGGTCGCATCGAATGCCGGGCGAAAAATGGTCGAGGTCGACGCCAGATCCTACGACGACGCGCGCTTGCTCGGGGCTGACGAACCTTTTCGAGACGAACAGGTTCCGATCGTCAGAATTGTGGAAGAAAACCCTTGTCGAGTTTCGGAGAGCATAACGGTAAATCGTCGTCGTGATCGTTTCCAAGGCCCAACCGCTTAGAAATGCCGTTCCAAGCCCTGTTATCGTGTTGAAGACGGGGATGCCGAAACGGGCGGCGGCGATCGATCCATAGATGTTTGGCTTTACAGTGAACGGCAGGAATGCCGACGGTCGTAGCCCCCGAAATAATCGAAAGTAACTGGACAATAAGGCAGCATCTCGAAGCGGCGACAGACCTCGAGCGTCGATTGGAACGTGATGCAGCTCGACGCCCAATTCGGCCAGTGACGCGGCACCGTTGTCGCTTGGAACTGCGGCGGCAACCCTATATCTGCGCTGCAGAAGCGCTCTGATGATCGGTGCCCGGAGTTTGAGCAGGTTCCACGATGAGTTCGCAGAGAGCAGGATCGGTCCGTCGAAAGGCTTCATGGATTACGACCTTGCTGCGACGTACACAGCCGCCGTTCTATCTCTCGTCGCCAGACCTTGCACGTAAATTGAGGCTGGGCGCCCTCCATGCAGCCTAAGCCCGTGTCTCCACATCGCGAACGACCATTCTTATCGCACAAGAGAGTTCAGTTCTTCGGCGCACTGATGTTGGGAGTGCTTGTGCCGTGGGCCCTGAAGAGGAACGGTCCTGCCGGGAAAGCTTAGCGAGGCCTCGACCTTAAATGCCGCCGTAGGGAATGCGACTGCCGTGTGCATTGCCTTCTGGGTCAGGCTTTCCGTCGAGGTCTATCCCGGAATTCGACGCAGCTATCTCATTCTGCCCACTGCCTTAGCGAGCCACGGCGTGGTTCTGACGTGGTTCGTATTCACGCGCTTTCCATACGATCGCGTCGCGCTCACGCTCGGATTTCTGCTTCACGTAAGCTGGCTATATTTCTTGTACGTGAGAGGAGATGGGAGACAGCGCAAGCGAATTGCCGTCGTACCCTTTGGCAAGACCGATCGTCTATTTGCGATCGTTTCTGTCGATTGGGTCAAACTGAAGCGTCCACGACTGAGCGACGCGCGTGCGTGTGACGCGATTGTTGCCGATTTCTCCGCGGATCTCCCCGACGAGTGGGAGACATTTCTCGCAAATGCGGCGCTTGATGGGCGCATTGTCTACCAACACAAGCAGCTCAGCGAGTCATTGACTGGTCGGGTCGAACTCGAACATTTGTCTGAAAACAGCTTTGGCTCGCTCGTCCCAGCGAGAGGTTATTTCTATCTGAAGAGTGTGATCGACATCACGGCCGCGGTTCTCTTGCTCCCAGTAGTTCTTCCTATCCTGGCTGTCATTTCATTTGCCATTTGGTTCGACGGTGGACGACCCGTTTTCTTCGAACAAATCAGACTGGGGCACGCCGCAAGAACAATCAGGTTTCCTGAAATTTCGAACGATGCACGGCGTCGAGGCGGCAGGCGACCGAGGAGCAGCGATGACCAAGGATCATGACGAACGGATTACTCGTGTCGGCCGCGTGCTTCGAAAAGCTTCGGCTCGATGAGCTGCCTCAAATCGTCAACATACTGAAAGGTGAAATGAGCTGGATCGGGCCCAGGCCGGAAGCAATGGCTCTGTCAAGCGGCTGGTATTCAACCGAGCTGCCATTCTATGGGTACCGGCACGTCGTGAAGCCGGGGATTTCCGGCTGGGCGCAGGTCGACCAGGGCCATGTTGCGGAAGTAGGAAAGACGTACGCCGCAAGCTCCAATACGACTTTTACTATATCAAATACTTCTCACCTTGGCTTGATGTCTTGATATTTGTAAGAACCATCAGAACGATAATTACGGGCAGTGGGTCTAAGTAGTCCATTTTTGAGGCCATTGCGGAACCCTTCTGGCGTCACAGAGCCTCGCGGCACATCCATATGCGATTGTGAATCGACTTCGACTTCCTAGGCCATGATGATCGCGCGCGGTCAGCGCCCTACCATGGCACAAAATCGCCTCCCACGGCCCCTTTGGGAATAACTTTGCCGTTCAGGATCACTGTTCCTACGATCATCGAGCCATAGAGCTGTACTGGCCCATCAATGATCGTCCGCCCCAGGTACTTGCCCTTCGTCATTGCCGGCGTGCGGGAGGCCTGCCGCATTACGCAATTCTCGTAGATTGCGCGCCAGCTCCACGGGAGAACACCGGCCCGGGTTAGACTAAATCGGCACCTATCGAACAGAATGTTGTCGCTCGCGCCCATGTTAACAATGCCATCGCCGGCCTTGCCGCCGACGAACAACCGTCCGGTCGGCGAAGGTCTTGGGCTCGTCGGTGAAGCGGCAGTTGCGCAATTTGGCCGCCTCAGCGGAATTCCTGCTCGAAAATGGGTGAACCACCGACCCAGCGAATGTACAGCTATCAAACGACATGAAGGGTTTGTTGGGCGAAGCCGCCCAGGATGTCGTCATTGAAAAGGCAATCGGTGAAATGAATATCGGCGCTGTCGCCGCTGTCCGCGACCGCTCCTGCGCCAATGTTGTCAATGAACTTGCAGTTCTTGAACGTGACGTCTCGGACCTTCGAATCTTCAGCTTCGATGTCCACTCCCGCTCCCGGCGGACTTGAAACCACGGAGCGTCCAGTTCGCGAGAACATGCAGTCTTCAAAATCGTAGCCGGATCCTCCAACAATGCTGAGCCCTTGCCGGCCGTTGGTCTCGCAAATGAGGCGGTCGAAATGACTTCGGGCGATCCGTCGCACCGGGCCGTTGATAATCGCTCCGTCGAGCGGGTGGTGATGACTGAAGATGTTTGAAACGCGCTCTTCCGCGCTGTTATCGAAGAGGAGGTATTCCACTCCCGGAATTTGGATCCCCGCATCCCCCCAGGGACCTCCGATAGGAGCTTGTCGATGTTGCCATCGAGTTCGATGTCTCGAATGGTCACCGGTGCCCGCGCGCCGCGAACGACGATCATCCCGAGGTAAGGCGAAGCAACATCGAGGAGTGCTAGATTCGGCATCGGCCGGTCCACGGCTCGGCTGTTGATTGAATTGAATGCGCCGAACCGAAGTCCTTCTGCGGCACGCAACCGGGCGCCGTTTCCAAAGATCGTCAAGGGCCGCGTCAGTCCCTGGAACTCCAGAAGTCGATCCGGGCTGATGCTCGGTTTTCCCTGCGGCGTTGGTGCCCAATGAGATATGTTTTCCCACTGCCAAACTGGACGGTGCCGCCGCCCATCGCGTTGATTTTGCCGCTAAGCAAAGAAAAGGCAAAGCTATCGTTGGTAACGCCGTCGCCCCGGGCACCGAAGTCCTCCGGTCGGAGAACGGGTTCGAGCTGGGGCGCCGGTCTTATCGGAAGAAGCGCGGACGCGGCGGATGCCGCCAAGAAGGTGCGACGGTCCATCAACCGACAACTCGTAAACTCAAAAGCGCCGATCTCAAATTTGAGCTACTGGCCGTCGTCGTTCCGCTCGATTAGTGAAACGGGCATGCTCAATGTGACGCGACCGAGGAACTTGGTGCTAGCTGATGCTACCTTACTGGCTCTTGTTGACAGTTCTGGCGATCGGAAGCCTGCTTTTCCGACACAAGCAGCACTTGGCTCAAGGCGGTCAGGTTTCGATTGATCATCGGATCCGCGACGACCCGGTACTGGCAGCTGTGCTCGCGGCGACAACGTTAATGATCGGGCTGCGATATCGCGTTGGCGGGGACTGGAATGTCTACTTGCTGACTTTCAGATCAGTTGCTTTGGGATCACTCAGTTCAGCCCTGCAGAACACCCCCGACGAAGCGGCATACACACTGATAAATTGGCTGGTCGCGAAACTCGGACCTGGATTTTGGGCAGTAAAATCTACTTGTGCGATTCCGTTTGTTCTCGGACTGGCTTCCATCTGTCGGCAGCAGCCGGGTTCCGTGGCTCGCGCTTCTGGTGGCAACGCCGCAGTTCGTCATTGCCGTAGGAATGGGCTACACCCGCCAAGCAGTTGCGGCCGGCTTCATACTCATCGGTATCGCTGGTCTAGCACGGGGAAGGTCATTCATCTGGTTTGGCGGATGGACTCTGGTAGCAACCGCATTTCACACTTCAGCAATTGCTTTCATCCCAATCATGGCAGCATTTCAATTTAGAATGACAATGTTTTGGGTAGTCCTTATATTTATTGCATCTCTCGTCGGATATTACTTTATTTTACCTCTCATAATAGGTCGATATTCTATTGGATATATACAAAATATTTATGAAGCAAAAGGCGCAATATTTCGAATACTACCGAATGCGGTTTCAGGATTAATCTTATTGCTATTTCGGAAGAACTTTTTGGCTCCCCCGGCTCAGCTTAAGATTTGGCGTAGCCTGTCCTGGCTCTCCAAATCCGTATTCATTGCTTTCTTTGAAATACAGTCGAGCGTCATTCTAGACCGCATTTCACTTTACATTTTGCCGCTTCAAATATTCGTCCTTTCTCGAATACCGACAGCGTTCTCATCCGATGCGATGTCTCGCGCCGTTCTGACGGTGCTGATAATCTTCTTTTCGGCACTAGTGCTGTATTTTTGGCTTACGTACGCGAACAATGCTCGGTTCTGGATCCCGTACCAGATCTATCCACTCGGCTGAACGCACGAAGGGATGCATATCCTCTTTGCAATCAAGAGCCTCTCGCCGCCGCCGGGCGGCGCGGAGCGTGTGCTTGCGACTGTCGCCAGCCAACTTGCCGAAAGAGGGCATCGAGTAGTCGTAGCCAGTTTCGACGATCCCCGAAGCCGGGGCTTTTATCCGATTTCCCAGGAGGTCGAACGCATCCGGCTTGGCAAACTCTCTGCGGGCGTCACGTGCCGGCGACATGCTCGCTCGTGTGCGAATGCTTCGTCGGATTTGCGCCGAAACGAAGCCGGATGTTGCCGTAGGATTCATGCATAGTTCGTTCATTCCGCTGGCCGTTGCTCTGCTTGGAAATCGAACTCCGCTCGTTGCGAGCGAGCGTACTTCCTACCGCCATTATAAGCGGCATCCCCTCGAGAGGCTCTTGCTTCACCTTTCGCTCCCTTTGATTGATCGGATGACGGCAAACGGAGACGGCATTAGAGAGGAATTTCCCAAAAGATTTAGACGCCGGATGGTCGTGATTTCCGAATCCAGTGGAGCGCGTTACTCGCCAAGCGGATCCTCTTCGGAACCCGAATAATATGCTCACCGTTGGGGCTTTCCGGCCTGAAAAAGATCACGATACGCTTATCAGGGCGTTCGCGAAAATTCATGCAAGCCATTCAGACTGGCGGCTCCGCCTGGTGGGAGATGGTCCGCTCAGGGTTGAACTCGAACGTCTGGTACAAGACCTGAAATTACAGAATAGCGTGCGTTTTGTGGGAGTGATCCGCTCAGTCGAGGCTGAATACCTTGGGGCGCAACTGTTTGTCCTGCCATCAGCCTATGAGGCATTCCCGAACGTCCTGGCGGAGGCTTTTGCGCACGGCCTGCCATCCGTCGGCTTTGCGGACTGTCCGGGTACCAACCAGCTGATACAAGAAGGCGTGAATGGAATTCTCGCCAATGCTGGCGACCGGGTAGAGTCTTTAGCGACCGCACTCGAATCATTGATGAGCTCACCCGAAATGCGTCAAACCATGGGTGCGGCTGCCGTCGGGTCGGTGGCCCACTACTCGCTGCATGGCGCCACTGATGCTTGGGAGAAGCTTCTTCAGTCCGTCATCCCGAGAACTGGGCCATTACCTGCTTTCGGGTCTGTGCCGTAAAGTTCGGCTAGCCCCGTGAACCTCGATCAAGACACAATCGAGGGATTTGGCGACGAATGGATGGCATTCGACCAATCAAGAATCGATCCTGCTGAGCATCGACGAATGTTCGACCGTTATTTCAGGATTTATCCACTTCGGGACCTCTCGGAAGCCGAAGGTTTTGACCTGGGATGTGGATCGGGTCGGTGGGCAGCGCTGGTCGCTCCAAATGTAGCGAAGCTCCATTGCATCGATCCCGCTTTGAAAGCGCTCGAGGTGAGCCGCCGCTGCTTGCGAGGTGCGGAAAATGTCGAATTTCATCTGGCCGCTGCTCACGAGATCCCCCTTGCTGAAGGAAGTCAGGATTTCGGATACTCGCTAGGGGTTCTGCACCATGTACCCGACACCGAGCTCGCGATGCGGCACTGTGTCGCCAAATTGAAATCCGGCGCCCCGTTCCTGGTCTATCTCTATTACAAAATGGAAAATCGGTCTCGCTGGTATCGCGCACTATGGCGTGTGAGTGACGCAGGTCGGCAAATCATTTCTCGGCTTCCATTTCCGCTGCGCCGAGGCTTTGCCGAAGCCATTGCCGCAACTGCTTACTACCCGCTCTCGCGAGCAGCGCGGCTGGCGGAACGCCTCGGAGTGGACGTTTCGGCATGGCCACTCAGCAATTACCGTCAGTTGGCTTATTATACGATGCGAACCGACGCGTTGGACCGGTTTGGAACGCGCCTCGAACGACGATTCTCCCGGGACGAGATCCGGACAATGATGGACCGTTGCGGCCTCACCGACATTCAATTTAGCGACGAGCCGCCGTATTGGGTTGCGGTGGGACGGAGGAAGGCCTGACGCTGATGTGCGGAATTGCAGGGCTCGTCGGCGGTATGTGGTCGAGAACCGCGAGATCTCCGCGACGCTCGCGCGCATGGCGACCTCGCTCCATCATCGCGGACCGGACCATTCGTCCGTTTGGAGCGATATGGAGACAAAGGTGGCGTTGGCTCACAGCCGACTTGCCGTCGTTGACCTTTCGCCAGCTGGCAACCAGCCTATGGATTCGCCGAGCGGGCGCTATGTCACCGTCTACAACGGCGAAATTTACAACCACCGGGAAATACGGAACGATCTTGCCGCTGAGGGACTGCACTACAACTGGAGGGGCCACTCAGATACCGAAACGTTGCTTGCGGCAATCGAGGCATGGGGCGTTAGCAAGGCTCTCGAGCGGGCAACGGGCATGTTCGCCTTCGCTTTATGGGACAGGTCGACTCGGGAGCTGACGCTTGCCCGCGATCGCCTCGGTGAAAAGCCGCTTTATTACGGGCGCCAGCGCGGCGATGGCCCGTTCTTTCGGCTCGGAACTGAAAGCGCTCGCGCAGCATCCTGGATTTAGCCGCGAGATCGATCGTCAAGCACTAACTCTTCTGCTTCGGTACAACCAGATCCCGGCACCATTCTCGATCTATAAAGGCGTCGCGAAACTGCCGCCGGGTACCTTCCTGACGTTGGGCAGGGGCGCTGCGAAGCCCGTCCTCGAGGAATATTGGTCGGGCGCCGAAGTCGCTGAGCATGGCACCGCCGATCCGATGGATTGCTCTGAGCGATGATGATGCGATCGACCAATTAGAGACACTGCTCAGGTCCGCAGTTCGGTCAGCAGATGATCGCGGACGTTCCGCTGGGCGCCTTCCTGTCGGGCGGCGTCAATTCCTCGATGGTCGTCGCATTGATGCAGGCCCAGTCGTCGCGCCCGGTGAAAACCTTCTCGATTGGCTTCCGTGAGAAAGGTTACGACGAAGCCGAGCATGCCAAGAAGGTGGCGCGGCACCTCGGGACAGACCATACCGAGCTCTACGTAACGGCTGAGGAGGCGAGGGCGGTCATTCCTCAGCTTCCGACGATCTATGACGAGCCGTTCGCGGATTCTTCGGCGAGATCCCGAACGCATCTCGTTTCCGCGCTCGCTGGTCGACACGTCACGGTCGCACTCTCTGGCGACGGCGGCGACGAATTGTTCGGAGGCTATACCCGCTATCTTGTGACCGCGGCGCTGTGGAACCGGATTTCCGTGGTACCCGCGGCGTTCAGAGCTGGCGCGGCGTGGGCGCTGACGATGGTCCGGCCGTCCGCATGGACGACAGATTGGGAGATGTCGCGGGCGGGATGCTGCCCCGGATGGCGCAGTTCAACCGACTTGGAGACAAGGTCCACAAGGGCGCCACCCTTCTTCGGAGCCAGTCGGCATCGGAGCTTTATGATGGAATGCTTTCGCTGTGGCGCGATCCTGCTTCCGTCGTTAAGGGCGCGACCGAGCCACCATCCCAAGCGACCGGACTGACGCCCCCGCTGCGGGGGTTGGGGGATATCGAGCGGATGATGGCGCTCGACATGCTCGGCTACCTGCCCGATGACATCCTGGTGAAGGTAGACCGTGCGGCGATGGCAGTGTCGCTTGAAACCCGCGTCCCCTTCCTAGATCATCGCGTTATTGAGTTCGCTTGGCGGCTTCCGTTCGATCTGAAGATCCGGAACGGGCGAGACCAAATGGGTGCTGCGTCAGCTGCTTTACCGTTACGTCCCCAGAGAACTAGTCGACCGACCCAAGATGGGCTTCGGAGTGCCGATTGACAGCTGGCTTCGTGGGCCGCTGCGGGATTGGGCGGAGGAGTTGCTCGATGAGCGGCGGCTGACCGCTGAGGGCTATTTTCAGCCGGAACTCAATCCGGCGCGTGTGGCGGGCACATCTCAGCGGCAAAATCAACGAAGCAATATCGATTGTGGCCAATTCTGATGTTCCAGTCGTGGTTGCAGTCCGAACCGGAAGTTGCGACGTCTATCTCGGAAACCGACGATGCCAGCATTCGCCGGCTGATGCCCCAATCGCCGACCAGACCATCCGTCGCAGGGCCGCGCGCTGCTACCGACGGCTTTCCGCACTTCATTCAAACCACAAGAAGATCGCCGCCGGGGCGCTGATGATCGGTGTTCTGACAGTTAGTTGCGAAAATCTTCCGTCGCCGCTCGTGAGATGGCCATTGCATGGCGTTATGGTCGTCAGTGCGACGGTCGACGCTTATCAGCTGGCGCTGACCATCACGACTTGGCTGCCGATGATGTTGACTAGCGTCATGACGGTGATGCTCGTCCCGCGCTTGGTTGCGCTTCGCAGCAACTCATTCGAGCGCCACAATTTATTGCGGAGCTCAACGGCACAGTTCTGGTGATCGGGCTTGGTGTCGCCTCGCGATTTTCGCGCGGCACCTGCGGCCGTCGCTACTGCTCGCTTCGCGGCTCGATCCGGGCACGCTTGAGTTCTCACGTCGGCGATGTCTGGATCATGAGCCCAGTTGCGCTCTTCGCGATTGTGGTGGGTTATCTTCTCCGCTCGGCTGCAGTCGCGCGAGCGCTTTGCCTATAGCGTTACCGAGGCGATACCAGCGCTCGCAATTGCGCTGTTCGTCATCGGTATGCGCCAGTCCGGCGGTAGCGCGCTCTTGACGGGCGGCACGGTCACGGGCTTCTTGCGTGCAAGCAGTCGTGCTATGCGTGCGATGGTGCAGCGCGGTGATGGGGCCCTTGGGTCGCTTTCCCTTGCGGCATCGCTCGCGCGAATGGGGGTCACTTTATGCCTCGGCGCTGTCATGGTGGCGGCGCAGGCCGTGCTGGCGTTCAGCATTCCGATCGACCAGGCGTTCGCTGCGCGGTTCGGCGCCGGCGCGGTCGCCACGCTGGGCTACGCGAACCGGATCGTTATCCTCGTCACTGGCTTCGGCACGGTCGTGCTGGCTCGAGCGCTGCTCCCCGTGCTGTCGCGCACGATCGCCGACGGCGATCACGAGCTCGGCTCACGTCATGCTAGACAGTGGGCGTGGTTGATGTTCGGGTTCGGCGCGGCGATCGCACTCGCGATGTGGTTATTCGCGGATTGGGGGGTATCGCTGGTCTTCGAGCGCGGCGCGTTCTCGGGCGCGGACACGAAGGCGGTCGCACGCGTGCTCCAATTCGGTTTGCTTCAGGTCCCATTGTACTTTGGTGGGCTGGTTCTGGTGCAATGGATCGCAGCCACGAACCGATTTCGTTACATGCTGATCATCACGAGCTGTGCCCTAATCGTGAAAATCGCGGCAAATATCGTGCTCACTCCGATGTTCAAACTGAACGAAATCATGATTTCAACAGCCCTCATGTATCTCGTGACGATGATCCTCCTGAAGCGTGGTCATGAGCCGGCGATCGCGCCTGCAAGGCAGTCGGATATAGGTTCTCGGACATGAGCCAAGACGTCATTTGGGATCATTTTCAAAATGAGGGTGTCGCCGCGTTCAGTGGCGCGCGTCCCAGACTGGAGTTTCTAATTCGGCGACTAAGACGCAACGAGCGAGTGCTCAACATCGGGGTCGGCTCTGGCGACCTGGAGGCACTCGTCGTCCGGAAAGGGATAGAGGTCTGGGCGCTCGACCCTAGCGAGCGTGCAATTGCGCAATTACGAGAACGACTTGGGCTCGGCGAGCATGCCCGGGTTGGATACGGCCAAAAAATGCCCTTCCCAGACGAGAACTTCGACGCATTGATCATGACGGAAGTGCTCGAACACCTCGAGGATGTCGTCCGCGAGAATTCGCTTTTGGAGGCGGCACGTGTGCTAAAGTCGGAGGCCGTTTCATCGGTACGGTACCGGCGCGCGAGCGGCTCAAAGAGGATTCGGAAGTCGTTTGTCCGAAATGTGAACACCATTTTCACCGATGGGGCCACCAGGCGAGTTTCGACCTCAATTCAATGCGTGCGTTACTTGAATGCAATTTTCGTGTGGAAACCTTGGAGGAGCGCTTCTTCAACGAATGGGAATCCGTTGGATCAAGACGTTTCGCGCTTGGCCTTGTAAAGAAGGTTCTGTCCTGGAGGGGCTCCGGAACCTGAGCAATGTAGCGGCATATATTCTTTGTGGCTCGGAAGGTCTGAGGTGCTAAAATCAGTGAGAAACGTCGCGACAGACTGGAACGACGAAATCTCAAGCGGCGAACGCTTCGTGATTCGGCGACAACTGGGCGGCCTTCCTGAAGAGACTTTCCGAAGAGCAAATCCGCAGCGCCCGAGTTTCGCTGACGAAAATGCTCTCGGTATCGCGCCTGGATGGAAAGAGCCTCGTCGACATCGGCTCGGGAAGCGGACTGTTCAGCCTCGCTGCACGCCAGCTCGGAGCTCGGGTGACATCATTTGATTATGATCCCAAGTCTGTCGCCTGCACAGCCGAATTGAAGCGACGTTATTATCCGCGAGACAAGAACTGGCTTGTTGGAAAGGGTTCTGCACTCGATCGCGAATTCCTAGCAGACTTGGTCGTTTTGACATCGTCTATTCGTGGGGCGTTCTGCACCATACTGGCTCGATGTGGGAAGCGCTCGACAACGTCGCCCCGCTCGTTGCACCGGGAGGTTTGCTGTTCATTGCGATTTACAACGATCAGGGTCTAGCGAGCCGGATATGGAAGAAGATAAAGCGAGCGTATGTGAAAGCGCCGCCTCCGCTTAAATGGGCGGTGCTTCTGCAGCATTCCACTCCTTCGGCTTTGGGGGCCAGCGTGCGTTCGCGATGCCGTGCGTGGGCAGCCATTTCGCTCATGGCGGAGTTATGGCCAAAAGCCGGGTGGCCGCGGAATGGACCCGTGGCGAGACGTGGTCGATTGGGTCGGCGGCTATCCGTTTGAAGTCGCAACGCCCGATGCAATCATCGAATTTTATCGTGAACGCGGATTTGAGCTCCGGAGGGTGAAGACATGTGGCCGTAGCCTCGGCTGCAACGAATTCGTCTTCGCATTTACTCTCGAATAACGTCCACCAGTGGTGCGCAAGTTCTCAATTTTCTTTCTCATTCGCTCGCTTGAAGTTGGGGTCAGAAAGGCAGCTGGTCCAACTCGCAATCGGCCTTCATGAGCGGGGGGAAACAGTTCGAGTTCGCCGTCTTCTACCGTCGAGGCCCATTCCTGTCCGAACTTGTCGGCGTGGCATTGAGATCATCGACCTTCAAAAGACGGGACGATGGGACCTTCTAAGATTTTTCGTACACACGGTGAAAGCGCTGCGCCGCGCCAAACCTGACGTTTTCTACAGTATGCTCGGAGGCGCCAATATCATTGCAGCAGCGGTGCGACGGTTTGTGCCGAATACGAAATTGGTTTGGACTATACGCTCGTCAAACACCGACCTTAGCCAATATGATTGGCTGCACGGCGCCGCTACCAACTCGAATGCGCAATGTCCGGATTTCCGGACTTGATTATTGCGAATTCGGCAGCGGGCCGTGAATTCCGTTGCCCATGGATTTCCCGCGAGCCGAATAGAAGTCGTCCCAAACGGTATCGATACGGATCGTTTCCGGCCGGACGGCGAGCTTCGGTCTCAGCAGCGCCGTCGGTGGAACTCAAGAATGAACATATTGCAGTCGGCGTGCTCGCACGGCTCGACGCGATGAAAGACCATCAGACTTTCCTGCGCGCTGCGGCAATCGCAGCAAAACGCAGACCGGACTTGCGGTTCATGTGCATCGGCGAGGGCGTTGAGCGGCCGCGGCTTGAGGAGCTGGCCCGTGAGCTTGGGATAGCTGGTCAGGTAATGCTCCCTGGTGGGGCCGAACCGGTAGCGGCATTGAACGCGCTCGACATTGTCTGTTCCTCATCGGCTTTTGGCGAAGGTTTTTCCAATTCAGTCGCCGAAGCAATGTCGTGCGGGCGTCCTTGCATAGTTACGGACGTTGGCAATTCTGCAATGATCGTCGAGAATGGCGGGTCGGTGGTCCCTCCTTCCGATCCGCAGGCACTCGCCGCAGCGATCGTCGACATGGCTGGCCGACGAAAATCAATCGATGGATCGAAGTTACGCTCTAGGATCGTTGAGAATTTCTCGGTTGATGCGATGGTCGAACGCACTCAACACGTTCTTGCGACCATCGGGTTCAAAGACTGAGCGGTGCAGCGGTCGAGGTCGCGGATTCGTCCATACCCCGCACCTGCTCAAGTGGTTGCCAAGTGAAAGCCGGTGCACGCGGAAGGCGTCTTGAGGCGATGCGATTTCGCACTCTTAGCAACATCAGTAAGAACCAGCGAAGAGATGAGGGGCTCGCCGATGCCCAAGCACTCCATATAAATGCGCTCGCGGTGCGAATATCGAACGACATGTCCGCGCAATTCAGAAAACGCCATAGCAATCGCGGCTTGCGTCCAGCCCACAGATGCACCGAACCAATTGCAATGAACACACGTGGATCCAGTTTTTTCGGGCCATCATCCGACGGCAATACGGTGGAGTCGTACGGTCTGTTGAGTGCAATGCGATCTAGCACTCGATATTCCTTATCGAGTGCTTGCTCCAATCTCTTTTGGCTGGACGCAATGCGCGTGCTGGTTGTCGATTGGCGTACGCGGTACAGGGGCCGCGGGATGACGAGGACTCTAGAAATGCGCGCAATCCGCATGATCAGATCCTGGTCCTCCCAATACTCACATTCCTTACGGTAACCGCCCACTTCATCGAAAATTTCGCGCCGGTACAGCATGGCGCCATGGGCGAACGGAACGAACACGGAGCGTTTGAAAAGACGCCACGGCTCGGGACCGCGGATTTTGCGGCCTGACGCGTCGATCATGTCGCAGAGACTTGCAACCACGCCGACTTCGGGGTGTGCGCGCAGCAACCGCACTCCCTCGGCGATCCGCATCGGGTAAGAGATGTCGTCAGCATCCATGCGCGCTACTAAAGGTGCTCTTGCGGCGCGGGCCACCATGTTTGAGCTGCCGACGGGTCCTAAGTTCTGGTCGACCGTGAGAAGTCGGATCCGGGAATCGCGTGACTCCCAAGCGAGTAAGCGCCGTCGCGAATTGTCTGTCGAGGCATCATCAAGGATCACGAACTCGAAGTCGCCAAAGGTTTGGCCGAGGATACTTTCGATCGCCTGGTCGAGATGCGGCAGCGCGTTGTGGACCGGCATGACGACGCTCAAGGGCGGCGCTCCAGCAGTTTGCCGCCCCTTAGATGAGGTGCTCGTAAGCATCATGGCCGAGCTAAGCAGGAATTCGAACCACGATAAAGCTCGGAAAGAAGCCGCTTTCTAGGAAATGACCGCAAAGCTTCGACGGGCTGAAGACCGTCCGTTGCGGACATCGAGTGACGCTGTAGTATCGATTGAAGATGCCGTCGCTAGAGGCTCTTTCTGATCCCGCCCTCTCTGACACGGGGGTCGGCGGCTCGCCTCGGGCCCTCCCGTGACTCCTTACGCGGCGATCCGGTACCTGCGCCTTCGTAATGTTCGACGACTGCTGGGGCAGGACGAGATGGTGAAATTGTTCAAGCCTGGCGGCGAAGAGCAAGACGATTACTCGCTAAAACCCTTCATTCGGACGAACAGCGTTTTCGTGCACTTGCCCAAGACAGCCGGTGTGTCGATCAGCCGTGCCCTCTATGGATCCCTTGGAATGGGCCACCTCACACTGGGCGAATTTGGTACCATTTTTCGGTCGTACGCATTTGGAAGGATGTTCAAGTTCACCTTTGTCCGTAATCCATTCGACCGAATCCATTCGGCGTATCATTTCCTCCGGTCGGGCGGCATGGGCGGACTTGACGCGGAATTCGACCGACAAGTCCTGAAGAACTTCCCAACTTTCGAGCAGTTTGTACTGCAGGGACTTGAGCAGGAAAAAGTCGCAGGCTTCTGGCATTTCCTGCCGGACACGCATTTCCTTTCTTGCGAGGCTGGAGGCCCGGTCGACCTCGATTTCATAGGACGGTATGAAACGCTCGAGGAGGATTTCGACTACGTCCGGGCGCGGGTGAACCCACCTGCGAGGCTGGGCCATTTCAACCGCACGCCCAAAAAGGAAGATTACCGTAGCGCCTACACGCCTGAAATGGTCGACCGCGTAGCGCAGCAATATGAGGAGGATCTCAACCTCTTCGGCTATGAATTCGACGGTCCAGCACGCCCGATCAGGGGCACGTCGGCGCCAGGGCCGCGTTCGACGACGCGGCCATGATCCAGTTGCGCTAACAGGTCACAGCTGCGGATTGTCGAGTCCCGATGCGCGACGATGATGATCGTTCGTCCCTCCCGCCGCAGCCCGCCAAGCGCTTCCATGACGGCGCGTTCGGTCGCCTCGTCGAGGGCGCTCGTTGCTTCGTCCAGGACGAAGATCGGCGCGTTCTTATAGATTGCGCGGGCTATTCCAAGCCGTTGCCGCTGCCCGCCCGAAAGCCGAACACCTCGCTCACCGACAAATGTCTCGTAAGCGGCCGGCAGCGAAACGATGAAATCGTGAAGTTGCGCCTTCTTGGCGGCATCCACGATCCGGCCGGAATCTGGAGGACTGTCGGGGAGGCTGAGTCCAATGTTTCTCGCAATGCTGGAATCGGCAAGGAAGATCGATTGCGGCACATGCGCGACGCTGCGGTGCCATTGTTGCATGGTCACCGCGGTAAGCCTGATGTCGTCGATCAGAATGCGGCCCGAATCCGGTGGCAAGAGGCCCATCAGAACGTCGACGAGCGTGCTCTTCCCGCTTCCTGTTGGCCCCGTGAGCGCCAGCATGCTTCCGGCGGGTATGACCAGATTTATGCGATCGAGAGAAGGGCGACGCCTTGTCGGGTAGGTGAAGGTGACGTCTTCAAGAACAATCGCCTCGCTGAGGGGCAGGGGCGCGCTTGCTTCCCCCGCGGTCGCCGGCACGGGCAGACGCAACAGCTCGACGACCTGATCCAATACCGACCGCCGGGCCGCCGCCGATGACCAGCCGCTGTACACTTCCTGCAGCAGAGGCAGAAGGCGCTGTCCGCCGAGCGCGAGCGCGCCGAGGATCGGCAACGCAGCGGCGATCCCGCCGTCGCGGCGTCCAATGAGTACAGCGATCGCGGCGATCACGACCATTCCTACGATCTCGATGAGATAACGAGGAGCAAGGACGGCGAATTCGGTGGACGCGCGGGCAGCAGCCAGCCGGGAGTCTATCTGGTTGAATTCACGCAAGTAGACCGCGGCCGAGTTGTCGATGATGACGTCGCGGATTCCACCGAGGCTTTCCTGCACGATCTTCAGGCGATCGTCATCAGCGGTTCCCAGGATTGCGGAATTCTCCGCCAGCCGCTTCCGGCTCACAGTGGAAATGAGCAGATAAGTCATCGCGAAGGCGGCGGCCACGAACAGAGTTGCCAGCGGCGCTATCAAAAGCAGGAAGGCGATCACGAAGGAAGCGATCACGCCGGCGGTAACCGCCCGCATCAACGGCAGGAGGAGATCCAACATCACGACTTCTGTCTTATTGAGCGCCGACAGGAGCGTGCTCGTGTTGCGATGGACGTGGAAGCTGAAGGGCTGAAGGAGCACACGCCGCTGGATTTCTGCGTTGATTTCGTGGCCAAGGCCAAAGACGAAAGCCCTGGCCGAGCGGACCAATTGGAGCCGAGTAAGGCCGGCTATTGTCGCCACAATCATGAAAATCGTCGCAGCGATCAGCAGCGGATCTCCGCCCAAGCGAGACATTCGGGTCAACGGTAGCCAGGATCGCGCGAACCTTCCGGTTCCCTCGGCGAGCAGCGCAAGGAAGGGCATCACCGCGCCGATCGTCGCGAGCTCGGCGAGGGCGCCGGCGAACATCAGTACCAGGACGAGGAAGAACTGTCGCCGGCGCGGCGGCGACATGTGCCGGTAGATCTGTTTCAGTCCGGCCCAGACCCCGACGTCCTGTCCCGCGGCTTCAGTCCCACTCATGAGCACGCAGTAGAGCAGGTTTGAGATGATCGACAAAGAGAGGGCAGCCGATTAGCCCCAGTCACGAGCGCCGCACCGCACGGAATGAACCTGGCCATAGGAGGTACGTTGACGGCTGATTGCGTGACCCTCTGGATCGGCGATTCCCTGGGGCCGGTCGAGCGGGCCTGCCTTCGGTCCGTGATGCGCCAGCGTCACACCCTGGCGCTCTATTGCTACCGCGAACCCCGAGGCGTGCCCAACGGGGTTGAAGTCCGCGATGCATCGGAGGTTCTGCCGGAGGCAGCAATACTTCGTCACGAGCGGGGAAGCGTGGCCCTCTTTTCCGACTGGTTCCGCTATGAGCTGCAGCGGCGCGCTCTCGGCACGTGGGTCGATACGGACAATTATTTGCTCGCCCGGCTCGACATGGAACGGCCATATCTTTTCGGAAAGCAGATCGTCGAACCGCCTCGGCCTTGGCGTCGACGCCAACGTGAATCGATTGCCGCCGGCGTACTACGCTTGCCGGCGGACTCTCCTATGCTGCCTCCTTTGCTCGAGCAGTTCGAACGGCCCGGGATTCCCGACTGGGTCACTTGGTACTCAGCGGCGCGGGCCAATGTTCGCAGGTTGATCACTGGAAATTTTGACCTGTCGCGCCTGCCCTGGGGGACGGCCGGGCCGTTTGCGGTCACCGCGCTTGCCGAACGGTACGGCCTTAGCTCGGAAGCACTGCCGATCGACGTTTTCAACCCGGTCCCATGGTACCAGGCACGATGGATCGTCGATCCTGAGGTTAGGCTGGAGGACCTGGTCACGGACAAAACAGTCGGCGTTCACCTCTGGAACGAGTGCATCAAGGACTTCAAGGACCGTCCGGCGAGGACCGGCAGCTTTCTCGAGCGGCTCCAAAGGGAAGGAGCATGAGATGGCTGTGTCGAGGAATCCAAGCGTCGCAGTCGTCATCCCGTGCTTCAACCAGAAGCGCTTCCTTGCGACAGCGATTGAGAGCGCCATCGCGCAGCGGGTTGAGCCGCGGGAGATCATCGTCGTCGACGATGGGTCGACCGACGACCTTAGAGCGATCATTTCAGCGTATTCAGATATCCAATTCATCCAACAGGAGAATCGCGGGCTCGCTGGCGCGCGGAACAGCGGCCTGAGAGCTGCGAGCAGCGACAAGGTGATATTTCTCGATTCCGACGACCAGCTTCTACCTGGGGCGATCGAAACCGGTCTGAATTGCTTCAGCCGCGTTCCCGACGCGGCCTTCGTCTACGGCGCGCACAAGATCGTGAGAGGCGAGGCAAGCGTTCGAACTTACTTTCCGGTTTCGCGGCGCCGAGAACTCATCCAATGCAATTGGGTGGGCATGATAGCCGCGGCGATGTTCGACCGCGCGAAGCTGCTCGAGATTGGCGGCTTCGACGAAAGCCTCGCAATGTGCGAGGACTGGGATGCGTATTTGCGGCTCAGCCAAAAATTCGCCTTCGCGCCGCACGATGATCTTGTCGCCGACTACCTGAGGCATGAGGCCAATGCCTCCAACGACTTGCGCCAATTGTGGAAGTGGATTGAGATTGTCCGGGTGAAGGCTTGGGATCACGGTCTCGATGCTGACGAACAGGTTGCGTGGCGCGAGGGAGAAGCTGTTTGGCACGCAATGTTGGGCCCCGATCCCGAACGAAAAGGGCTGATCGGACGCGCCGTGCGAAGGGCAGCGCGGATGCTTCGACCCTCGTCTCGGTAGTCGTCCCGGCCTGGAATGCCGAAGCGACGTTGGCGGAAACGCTGGCGTCGGTTGCGAACCAAACGTACCGCAGTCTCGAGATCATCATCGTTGATGACGGCTCGACCGATGCGACAGCGCAGATCGCTTCCGACTTCTGCAGAAATGAGTTCCGCGCGCGGCTAATTCGCAAGGAAAATGGTGGTGTCGCGTCGGCGCGAAATTGCGCCATTGAAGACTCGAAAGGCGAATGGATCGCGCCGATCGATGCAGACGATCTGTGGCACCCCACAAGGATCGAGAAGATGTTGGACGCCGCGATGTCGGCACCGGAGCCTCCAGGCTTCGTCTATAGCTGGTGCCGACACATTGACGGCGAGAGCAGAATCACGGGTTCAGGGCCGCGCTGGGCTGTTCAAGGACGTGCATTCCTCGAGATGGCGTATTTGAACGTTGTGGGAAATGGCAGCGGCCTGCTCGCGTCGAGCGACGCTATTCGTGAGGTTGGCGGTTATGACGCGTCCCTCCGCGAAGCGCGAGCGCAGGGAGCGGAGGATCTGCTAGCGCAAATCCGAATAGCCCGCCGGCATCCGGTAACGGTGGTTCCCGAGCATCTCGTCGGTTGGCGGCAAGTCGGCAACAGCATGTCGAGCGATGTCGAACAGATGGACCGGTCTTGCCGTCTCGTTTACAGGCGTCTCGCCGAGGACGGAACTCCAGTGCCGAGGCTCGTCGAGCGACGGATGCTCGCCTCATCGGCGTTGGATTTGGCCGAATATTACGCGTACAATCGGAAGTTCGGGCGCGCGCTAAACTGGCTTTCGCGCGCACTCATATTCGATCCTCTGCGCAGCGGCCTATTCGTTGCCCATCGCATCGCTCGATCAGCGCGACGAAAGCTCGGACCCACCGCGGCAATCAAGCAGGCTTCCCATTTCCTTGATGCGGATCCGTCAGCGTGCATCCATCCAGATCCGTACCGCTTGAAGCGTTTCGAGGAGTTGCTCGGGAATATCGATTTGCGCAGGCTCGAGCGGCTGGCCGAAGTGGACAAGACAGTCGAAGTCGAACGCGAATAGTCGCGCGGCGGATCGAGCTTCCAGCTTAGCCCGACGGGCGCCGAAACGATATCCACAGCTCCCTCGCGTCGTTCTCGACCAGCGCCGCTGCCTTTGCCGATTTGGGTCCTCCTATGAAGGCCCTAGTTGCGATGAAAGGCTCCGGGCATTCCAATCGCCGACGTGAAGTCGCGGAAGTGCGAAGGGACGTGACGTCGCTTTGACAGGTGTTCCAATCGTCGCGCACGCGCAAGTGAAGCCAGCTTCGCTGACAATCTGTTCGCACTCCGCGTCAAAATGACCGTAGGGGTAAGCGAAGCTTGCCGGGCGTTCGCCAGTAAGTCTTTCACATCGCTCGACACTGTCGCGAATCTCTCGTGCTTTCTCGCTGCTGGCCAGACTGGAGAGCCAAGGATGGGTGAGGGCGTGTGATCCGAACTCAATGCAACCTTTCGCTATCAGCCCTACTTGCGCGGGGCTCATCGGTCGGGGCGCCGATTTGGCAGATTCTAAAGACTGGCTCCGCAACTCTTCCATCGCACGCTCGATCTCAGCAGGGGGGCGTTCCCGAAGAGCCGCCCAAAGGCGTTGGAACGCTTGCTGGCGGGCAGTGACCGGAGGAGCGCCGGGCTTCCACTGGCCGTCCCGCGGATCTTGGTCTCCGACGAAAGCTGCCTCGCCGTCGACGACCATGTGATCCCGGTCGTGGGCCAAGACGATATGCTCCAGCTCGTCCCACCAGAAGGGCCTGCCGCGCTCGATCAGTTCGGGAGGGACGAAAATCGTCGCCGGAATGCCAAATTCCTCGAGCAGCGGCGCCGCGACCTCCGCAGTGCAGGCGTAGCCGTCGTCGAAGGTCAGTGCGATGGCGTTACCAGGGAGGGTCCGGTCGCGATGTCTCGCAGCAAATTCTCTAAGCGGAAGTGCAATTCTGTCCGCTGAGATCCAGGCCAACTGCTTCCTGAACTGGCCCGGTGGAACTGCCAGCCCCCAGGGGTCGAATGCTTCCTCGGCAATGCGGTGGTACATCAGGATTGCTGGGCGCGGGCCGCGCGGGACCAGCCGCTGCACGCTCCGGTACGCTGCGCCTGATGTCCTTCTAAGCAGGGAATACCAGGGCTTTATTTCGGCCCCTCCTCAGGCAACTGCGCGAGCGCAAATGACGACAGCAAATCCAGGCATCGCGTTCTGCAGCTTTTTCCTGTTCGTCTCTTCGACCGCTGCCCCGTGGAGGAAGGTCGTCGCGGCATAAAGGTTGCCGAACGCCGAAACGCTGACCTTCTCGGGGTCGAAGCTGCTCGACAGAAGTCGCTCGAGCGAGCGCGACGTAAACAGCCAGTAATGGCTGTCTTGCCATTCGTCGGCGCAAATCGGACTGATGGCGGGCACCGTCACAAGAAGCACGCCGCCAGGTCGAAGGGCCTGGCGCAAATGTCGAACGGCCAATTCAAGGTCGAATATATATTGGAGCGTCTGGGTCAGGACGATGCAGTCAAAGGCATTCTCCGGCAGCGTTCCGACCGCAGCAAGATCGCCGACGATCGTTGCGCTCGGATTGCCGGCGTGGACGTGGAGCACGTCCTGCTTTCGAATGCGATTCCCGCCAAATCGGCGCGAGTATGAATCATCACCGACCTCCAGCACATTGCCCCGGATATCGGCCGAAGTCTCGGCGAGAAACGTCTCTATATAGAGCCGGTCGATGGGTGTTCCCCGGTCGTAACCGTAAACGCTGCTGAGCGGATGAGAGCTACTTATCCTGCCGATGCGAAGAGCAGCACTGCCGCGCATACGCCGCGCCGTATGCAGCACGTTGCGCACCATGGGTCGGATGCGGCTGCGTATGGAAATGACATCCCCCACGCGCGAGTTGATGTGCGGGTCTAATCTCCGTCGGCGTCCGCGCAAAGAGCCCCGCCGCTCAAAAGCAGTGAATCTGGCGCGGACGATGCGAACGCATCGCGGAACCACGATATTGTGCGCGCAAGGCCATCAGTGAGATCTACTTTGGGTTCCCAGCCCAAAATCTCACGTGCCTGACGAATGTCCGGCTGGCGCTGCCTTGGATCGTCGACAGGAAGGGGAGAATAGTTCAATTCAACGTCCGATCCGGACAGGTCGATCACCTTTCGAGCAAGCTCCCGAACGGAGATTTCAACCGGGTTACCAACGTTGAACGGACCCGTGACGTCATCCGGCGTATTCATGAACCGGATCAGCGCATCGACCGTATCGTCGACATAACAGAAGCTGCGCGTCTGGGTGCCGTCGCCGTAGATGGTGATCGGCCGTCGCTCCAGCGCATGGACGATGAAGTTGGAGACGACGCGTCCATCACTCGGATGCATGCGCGGCCCGTAGGTATTGAAGATCCGGGCGACCTTGATGCTGATGCCGAGCTGGCGGCGGTAATCGAAGAATAGGGTCTCGGCGCAGCGCTTCCCCTCATCATAGCAGCTCCTCGGCCCGATCGGGTTCACATGTCCCCAATAATCCTCGGTTTGCGGATGGACGGCCGGATCGCCGTAGACCTCGCTGGTGGATGCCTGGAGGATCGGGATCCGCAGCCTCTTCGCCAATCCAAGCATGTTGATCGCCCCCGAGACGCTGGTCTTAGTCGTTTGGATTGGATCGTGCTGGTAGTGAATCGGCGAGGCCGGACAGGCGAGATTATAAATCTGGTCCACTTCGACATAGAGCGGGAAGGTAACGTCGTGACGAAGCATCTCGAAGGCAGGGTGGCCAAGAAGATGGCTGATGTTGCGTCTGCTGCCCGTGAAGAAATTGTCGACGCACAGGACCTCGTGGCCGTCCGCGATCAAGCGATCGCAAAGGTGCGAACCGATAAAGCCCGAGCCGCCGGTAACCAATATGCGCTTTTGGTCAGAATGAATGCGAACCATGGTGAAGCGGCTAGTCCAAGAGCGTTCAAAAGAGAACACAGGTGATAACTCGATCGCGCGGGGCCGATCTTTGACCCGTATCGGAACGCTGCTCGACCGTACCATCGGCCACTGATGCAAAAAGGGCGGCCGCACGGGCCGCCCTCGATGATTTCGCGTGGATCCTCGCGGACTAGCGCGAGTAGAACTCGATCACGAGGTTCGGCTCCATCCGCACGGGATAGGGCACCTCGTCCAGCTTCGGGACGCGGGTGAACGTAACCTTCGAGGTGCCATCCGGAACCACGTAATCGGGGATATCGCGCTCGGCGAGGCTCTGCGCTTCGATCACCAGCGCCATCTCCTGCGCCTTCGGACCAAGCTCAACCACATCATTCACGTCCACCTTGCGCGAAGCGATGTTGCACTTCACGCCGTTGACGCGAATGTGGCCGTGGCTGACCAGCTGGCGCGCGGCCCAGATCGTCGGCGCGAACTTGGCGCGGTAGGCAACCATGTCGAGGCGGCGCTCGAGCAGGCCGATGAGGTTCTGCGAAGCGTCGCCCTTCATCGCCGTCGCCTGGGTATAGTTCTTCTTGAACTGCTTTTCGGTGATGTCGCCGTAATAGCCCTTGAGCTTCTGCTTGGCGCGGAGCTGAATGCCGTAGTCGCTAAGCTTGCCCTTGCGGCGTTGGCCATGCTGGCCGGGGCCATATTCGCGGCGGTTCACCGGGCTCTTGGGACGTCCGAAGACGTTCTCGCCCATGCGGCGGTCGAGCTTGTATTTGGCGCTGGTGCGCTTCGTCACGTGTCGTTCTCCAATTTGCTTCTTACAGGTGCCCGGAACCGCACCGTTGGACCTTGCGTCCAGCGCGATCGCCGCTTCACCGGGCATGCGGGATCAATTGCGAAGGCGCGCACCTAGGGGCGCGCTCGTCCAAGGTCAAGTTTTTGGGGGCTGTTCGCCCACACGCTTTACTGCGGACGGCCACCCATTACAGGCGGAACGTCATTGGGATTAAGGCCGCTGTTATCGCGGATGGTCCTTAAGGTGCGATCCAAATCGTCCTGAATGTCCTTCCACTCTGCCGCCGTATGGCAGATGCGCTTCGAGCTCGTGAAGTGCGAGCCGGTATCGGCGTCATAGACGCGCTTGCAGATGACCTTGTCCGGTGCGTCCGCCGGCCTGTCCTTGGCTTGTGCCGCGGCGGCGGTGAACAGGAATGCGGCGGCAACGCTGAACATCATACGCACAGAGAACTTTCCCCCAACCAGATACCTGAACCCGTTAGCTATGAGTTGGCACGCCCGCTACGGGCGTTGCCGCGGCGGCTCGACCAACGCCCGGATGATTCCACGAACGGCTTTGACTTCGCGCGATGACCAACCGGTCTTGGTGAAAATGGTTCGAAGGGTGTTCTTGGTCGATTGAGTGCGTGAGGGCGGGTGGAAATAGCCCTTTGAGTGAAGCTCGTCGTTCAGCTGTCCCAAGAGACCTTCGATCTCGCGGTGCGGCGCAACCGGCTCCAGCTCCTTCGCCGGTGGCTGCGCGAGACCGCTTCGCCGAGACCATTCATAGGCCAGCAGGATCACGGCCTGTGCGAGGTTGAGCGAGCCGAATTCAGGGTTGATCGGCACGGTCACGATTGCGCTCGCGAGTGCGACGTCCTCGGTCTCGAGACCGGATCGTTCAGGGCCGAAGAGGATGGCGCCGCGCCCTCCTGAGGCGGCAATCTGGTCCGCCATCTGCTCGGGGCCGAGCACCGGCATTACGAGCTCCCGGCGGCGGACTGTCGAGGCGAAGACCTGGTTGCAGTCCGCGATCGCTTCGGCGACCGTGTCGAAGACCTCGGCCCGCTCGAGCACGACGTCTGCGCCGCTTGCGGCAGGCCCGGCGTCCGGGTTGGGCCAGCCGTCGCGAGGAGCGACAAGCCGCATCTCGGTCAGCCCGAAATTGAGCATCGCCCGCGCGGCCTTGCCGATATTCTGGCCGAGCTGCGGCCGGACGAGGACGATGACGGGCTTGTTCATTTGCACGTTCGGGCCCCCGTCACAGCAGCCGATCCGGAGGTGTTGGCTTGGGCTTTTCGGGCGGAGGTTCCTCGCCGACGGCGCCGGCGATCTCGGCGAAATCGCCCGGCTCGCTGAAGTCCTTGTAGACGCTTGCGAAGCGAATGTAGGCGACGTGGTCGAGCGCTTTGAGGCCATCCATGACCGCTTCGCCGATCTGGGTCGTCGTGACCTCGTCGCCGCGGGTTTCGAGTTGGCGTTGGATCGAGGAGATCATGCGGTCGATCCGGTCCGGGCTGATGTCGCGCTTGCGGCAGGCAATGGCGATCGAGCGGGCGAGCTTGTCGCGGTCGAACGGCTCGCGCTCGCCGTCCTTCTTCACGACGGTGAGGTCGCGCAACTGGACGCGTTCGAACGTCGTGAAGCGAGCGCCGCACGCCTCGCACTGGCGGCGGCGCCGGATCGCGGCGCCGTCTTCGCTCGGGCGGCTGTCCTTAACCTGGCTGTCTTCGTGCGCGCAGAAGGGGCAGCGCATCCTTACGCCTGACTAGCCCTGGTAGATGGGGAAACGTGCGCAGAGCTCACGAACGCGCTCGTTCACTCGTGCTTCAACGGCGCCGTTGTTATCGAGGCCGTTCTCTTTCAGCCCGTCGAGGACGTCGGCCACCATGTCGGCAATGTCGCGGAACTCGGCCTCACCGAAGCCGCGGGTGGTGCCGGCCGGCGAGCCGACGCGGATCCCGCTCGTCTTGACCGGCGGAAGCGGGTCGAACGGTACCCCGTTCTTGTTGCAGGTGATCCCGGCCCTTTCGAGGCTCTCGTCGGCGTCCTTGCCGGTCAGCGAGAGGGGACGCAGGTCGACGAGAGCGAGGTGGGTGTCGGTGCCGCCTGCAACCAAGTCAGCGCCGCGCTCCTTCAGTCTGTTGGCGAGCGTCTTGGCGTTGGCGATTACCGCCTTCGCATAAGCCTTGAACTCGGGCTGGAGCGCTTCTCCGAAGGCAACCGCCTTGGCAGCGATCACGTGCATCAGCGGACCGCCTTGAAGGCCTGGGAAGACGGCCGAATTGATCTTCTTGGCGATGGCCTCGTCGTCGGTGAGGACCATGCCGCCCCGAGGGCCGCGCAGGGTCTTGTGGGTCGTTGTCGTCACGACATGGGCGTGGCCGAACGGGCTCGGGTGCTCGCCGGCAGCAACCAGGCCGGCGAAATGGGCCATGTCGACGAAGAAATAGGCGCCGACTTCGTCGCAGATCGCGCGGAAGCGCTCGAAATCGAAATGGCGTGGATAAGCCGAGCCGCCGGCGATGATCATCTTCGGCCGGTGTTCCTTGGCGAGGCGTTCGACCTCGTCGAAGTCGACGAGATGATCGTCCTTGCCGGACACCGTATTGGACCGCGTTGAACCATTTGCCGGACTGGGCGGGCGGCGCGCCGTGGGTTAGGTGGCCACCGGCCGCGAGGCTGAGGCCCATGATCGTGTCGCCGGGCTTCAGGAGCGCCATCATCACGGCGCCGTTGGCCTGTGCGCCGGAATGCGGCTGGACGTTCGCGAACTGGCAGCCGAACAGCTTCTTCGCGCGCTCGATCGCCAGCGTCTCGACGGCGTCCGAAGGTGCGCAGCCCTGATAATAGCGTCGGCCGGGATAGCCCTCGGCATATTTGTTCGTGAGGACCGAGCCCTGGGCCTCGAGCACCGCCTTGCTGACGATATTCTCCGACGCGATCAGCTCGATCTGGGTCTGCTCGCGCTGTAGCTCGTCATGGACGGCGTCTCGACCGCGGGATCGATCTCGCTGAGCCCGCTGGTGAAAAAGCCGTGCGGGACGCGGTAGCGCTGGTCGCGGTCGAGGTCGGCGGCGGTGGCCATCAGTCGAAGTCCTGCGATTGAATGGGAGAGCTGATCGACGCGGCGCTGGTGGCGCCCGCCTTCGAACTCGGTCGCGAGAAAAGCGGTAACGCAGGCCTTCGCCATTTCGACGCCGATCAGCCGAGCGCCGAGGGCGATCGCATTGGCGTCATTGTGCTGGCGAGCGAGTGTCGCTGACAAGGGCTCCGCGATCTGTGCGCAGCGGCATGCCGGATTACGGTTGGCGGCGATTGCAACTCCGATACCGGAGCCGCAGACTGTGATCCCGCGCTCTGCTCGACGGTCGGCCAAGGCGTCGGCTAGCATCACGCCGAAGCGCGGATAGTCGACGCTTTCGTGACCATGGGTGCCAAGGTCGAGGATGTCGTGACCTTGCTCGGCGAGCCAGGCGGCGAGTTCGTCCTTGAGGTCGACCCCGGCATGGTCGGCGGTGAGTACGATGCGCATGATTGCTGACTACGGCAGGAGCGCGGGATTCGCCAGTGTCAGGCGGGAGCAATTCTGCCCGAGCGCTTACGGCTGCCATCGGCCGAAATCAGGCTGCGAGCCGAATTTCTTCGCGGCCGAAGATCTCGATGAGCGCCTGCGTCAGCTCTTCCATCATCTCGGCGCTGTGCTGGGGGCCCGGCGTGAAGCGCAGGCGCTCCGTTCCGCGCGGTACGGTCGGGAAGTTGATCGGCTGAACGTAGAGGCCGTACTCGGCGAGCAGGATGTCGCTCACGCGTTTTGCCTTGACGGGGCATCCGACGAGAAGCGGCACGATGTGGGTGGCGCTCGGCATCACCGGCAGGTTCGCGGCCGCGAACTTCGCTTTTAGCATCGCAGCGGCTTCCTGCTGTGCGATGCGCTCCTCATTCGACCGCTTGAGGTGCCGGACGCTCGCCGAGTGCACCGGCGACGAGCACGGGCGAGAGGCTTGTCGTGAAGATGAAGCCGGGCGCGTAGGAGCGGATGCAGTCGATGATCGGTCCTGTCGGCCGCGATATAGCCGCCCATCACTCCGAACGCCTTGCCGAGCGTGCCCTCGATGATGGTCAGCCGATCCGCGACCGCGTCCCGATCGGATATGCCACCGCCCTGATCGCCGTACATGCCCACGGCATGGACCTCGTCGAGATAGGTCAGCGCGCATATCTGTCGGCGAGGTCGCAGATCCGCGGCGATCGGCGCGATGTCGCCATCCATCGAATAAACGCTCTCGAAGGCGATCAGCTTGGGGGTGTCGGCGTCTTCGGTGGCGAGCAGCTCTTCGAGATGCTCGAGATCATTGTGGCGGAACACGCGCTTTTCGCAGCCGCTGTTCTTGATGCCGGCGATCATCGAGGCGTGGTTGAGCTCGTCCGAGAAGATCACGCAGCCGGGAAGCAGCTTGCCAAGCGTGGACAACGCCGCCTCGTTGGAGACGTATCCGGACGTGAACAGCAAAGCGCCTTCCTTGCCATGAAGGCTCGCGAGCTCCGCTTCGAGCTCGGTATGATAATGCGTATTGCCGCTGATGTTCCTGGTGCCGCCCGAGCCGGCGCCGACTTCGCCCAGCGCCTTCTCCATTGCTTCGACCACGATTGGGTGCTGCCCCATGCAGAGATAGTCGTTCGAGCACCAGACGGTGATGGGCTTCGGTCCGTTGCCGCCGAAGCAGTGGGCGTTGGGGAAGCTGCCCTTGGTCCTCAGGATGTCGATGAACACGCGGTAGCGGCCCTCATCGTGAAGGCGCGCGATCGCAGATCTGAAAATGCTATCGTAATCCAAGGGCCAACTCTTGCCCGCCCCTTAACTCCCGCTCTTGAGAGATTCCATTGCGAACGACTCGCAACAAATCACAAGGTCAGGATTTGACCAAGGCCAAGTCTCGCAAGGACGCTGTCGAGTGGACGGCGGATGGGCGTGCCGGTGAAGACCAGGGTGCCTTCCGGCGGCGCGACGGGCCAGGGCTGGTCCTTTGTCAAATAGGCGATGCGCCGCGCGATGCCGGGACCTCCATCGACGTAGGTTATTCCCGGGAATGCAGAGCGCAGCTCATCGTCCAGGAGAGGAAAATGCGTGCAGGCGAGCACGACCGTGTCGATGAGGTCGCCGTCAGGCGCATCGAACATCGGCCGCGCAGCGGCTCTTACTTCTTCCACCCTGACCTCCTCGCCGGCGAGCTTGGCCTCAGCGAGCTCGACCAGTTGTGGCGAGCCGTGGCGCACGATTTTGCAGTCGGAGGCGAATTTCGCTGCGAGGTCGTCGACATAGGGCTGCCGCACCGTCGCCTCGGTTCCGAGTACGCCGATGACGCGGCTCGTCGATATTTCTGCGGCGGGCTTGATCGCGGGGACAGTGCCGACGACCGGCAAATCGAGCGCAAACCGCACATGGTCGAGCGCGATCGTTGAGGCGGTGTTGCAGGCGATGACGGCAAGGCGAGGATGGAAGCGCTCGACCAGGCGGCCGAGAAGCGCGGGAACGCGGCTCGCGATTTCCGCCTCCGTCCGCCTGCCATAGGGGAAGCCAGCGCTGTCCGCGGCATAGACGATCGGGGCGTTCGGAAGCAGCTTTCGCGTCGGTTCCAGCACCGAAAGTCCGCCGACACCGGAATCGAAGAAAAGGATGGGTGCGCTCTGGTCCACGGCGGCTCCTGTGGCGCGGAGCAGCCGCAGCCGCAAGTTGCGCCGCCGTTCCGGTTTGCTACCAAGCCCCACGCGATGACCCGCGAGATGATCTTCGCTTTGGTGCTCGGCTACCTCCTCGGATCGATTCCCTTTGGCCTGTTGGTCACTCGGATCGCCGGCAAGGGCGACGTGCGCGAGATCGGCTCCGGCAATATCGGTGCGACCAACGTTCTGAGGACCGGCAGCAAGGCGCTCGCCGCGCTGACGCTGGTCCTCGACTGCCTGAAGGCGACGGCCGCCATCCTAATCTCACAATTGCTCTTCGGTCCCGTGACGGGCGCCTTCGCTGCCTCCGGCGCGCTGATTGGGCACCTCTATCCGGTCTGGCTCAGCTTTCATGGCGGCAAGGGTGTGGCGACCCTGCTTGGAATCCTCATCGCGCTGCTGTGGCCCGCCGCGCTCGTTTACGCCGCCGTCTGGATCTTCCTGCTGCTGACGCTCAGGATCTCGTCGCTGGCAGGAATGACCGCCGCCGTCACTGCGCCCATCGTCGCCTACGGGCTAAACTCGTCCTACGCCCCGTTGCTGCTCGGTTTCGCTTTGCTCGTCCTTTGGAAGCACCGCGAGAATATCCGTCGGCTGAGAAAGGGAACCGAGCCAAGATTGGGATCGAAGACCTCGTCGGCAGACTGAGGGGCAACCGGCACCTAGAAGCAGCTTATGGGGTGTGGCGGGCTTCGCGGATCCAGCGGCTGGCGACATATTTCGTGCCGTTTCTCACCGGAAGTCCGGCATGCTCCGAGAGTGGGTCGAATTGATTGTCGGGCCCGACACTTCGAAAGACCAGCGCGTCGCCCTTGCGGCCTCGCACCTTGAGAGAGGTCTTCACGAACTCGGTCTCGCCGCCTTCATACTCATCGTTGAGGTAGATGAGCGCAGTCACGATCCGACGGTTCTCGCCTTCGAGCCAGTCGACGTGCGGACGATATTCCTGGCCGGGTCGGTAGCGAAGGATCTGCAGCGGCTCGCCCTGTTCGATCAAAGTTCCTGAAAGAACGGCAAGACGGCGATTGATCGCATGGCTCGCCGGATCTTCGATGAGCCAGTGGATCGTCGAACCATCCGAGGTGCGGACCGGGTCCGGAATGCTCTCCCCGTCGAGGCTCACCACCGAGCGCTTGTACGTCGGTTCCGCCAACAGGATGAGAAAGTCGCATTCCGCCGCCGTGAACGCGCCGCGGAACAGCCGGACGTCCGGCAGGTCGCTGATCCGCTCCGCCGGCGGCACTCGAACGGGATCGCCATTAGAATCGAGGTCCATCGCTCCGATGACGTCGAACATTCTTGAGCGAAGACCGTCGACGATGGCTTCATTTTCGAGCCGCGCCAGCGCTTCGGGCCACCTGCGCTCACCGGCGATGCCGCTCGAAAGGAGATTGGTCCAAGCCCGCACCGCCATCGGATGCCCAGCGCCGGACGCGGCCTTGAACAGCTCCCGGCCGCGCGCGAGGTCCTGCACGACACCGGCTCCACGCCAGTAGCAATCTCCGAGCGTGAACAAAGCGCCTGGATGTCCGGCCTCGGCGAGTTGCCGGAAAAGCTGCACCGCCTCGATGGCGCGTCCGGCCCTTGCGAAGTCCATTGCCTGGGCGAAGGACTGGTCGAGAATTTGCACTCCCTGGCTATGGCACTCGTCTTGAATCGACACCAGATGGAGGCGCTTGACGGCCAATCGCCGCTCGTCACCATCACGCGTACGTACGCAAGGAAATGGCTGATCATTGAAACTGGTTGTCGTTGAATTGCCTGCAAAGGCGAAGACCATCGAGAAGTATCTGGGAAGCGGGCACCGCGTGCTTGCCTCCTTCGGACACGTGCGCGACTTGCCCCCCAAGGATGGTTCGGTCGATCCCGAGCAAGGCTTTGAGATGCAGTGGCAGGTCTCGCCGGACCGCTCGAAGCAGCTTCGCGCCATCACTGACGAGGCGAGGAACGCCGACGTCTTGATCCTTGCGACCGACCCCGACCGCGAAGGCGAAGCGATCAGCTGGCATGTGCAGGAGGTGCTCCGGCAGAAGAAGGCGCTCCCGGCGAGGGTCGAGCGCGTCACCTTCAACGCGATCACCAATGCCGCCGTGACGGAGGCGATGAAGAAGCCGCGGACGCTCGATGAGGATTTGATCGACGCCTACAGGGCGCGACGAGCGCTCGATTACCTGGTCGGTTTCACGCTTTCGCCGATCCTGTGGCGCAAGCTTCCCGGAGCGAAGTCCGCGGGCCGCGTGCAATCTGTCGCGCTTCGGCTGATCGTCGACCGCGAGCGCGAGATCGAGGTCTTCAAGCCGCAGGAATATTGGGCGGTCAGCGCCACTTTCGAGAAGGACGGCCAGAGCTTTACCGCGCGGTTGGCGCAGTTCGACGACAGGAAGATCGAACGGCTGACGATCGGCAACCGCGGCGAGGCGGGCGCGGCGAAGGCGGCAGTCGAGGCGGGAAGGTTTACGGTCGCGTCGGTCGAGACCAAACCCTTCGCCAGGAACCCTCCGCCGCCGTTCACCACCTCGACGCTTCAGCAGGAGGCCGCGCGCAAGCTCGGCTTCTCGGCGAGCCATACGATGCGCGTGGCCCAGTCGCTCTACGAAGACGGGCTCATTACCTACATGCGGACCGACGGCATAGACATGGCGCCGGAGGCCTTAAGCGCAGCGCGGCGAGCGATCGCTTCGCGCTACGATGCCGGTTTCGTTCCCGACCGGCCGCGCCAGTACACCAGCAAGATCAAGAATGCGCAGGAGGCGCATGAAGCGATCCGGCCGACCGATTTCGATCGGCCGCGCGCCGCTTCGGGCGATCATGGCCGCTTGTACGAGCTGGTCTATAATCGGGCGCTGGCAAGCCAGATGGCCTCCGCGCGGCTGGAGCGCACGACGGTCGAGCTGGGTGACGGGGCGGGCAGGGTGGTGCTGCGTGCTACCGGCCAGGTCGTACTCTTCCCCGGCTACCTCGCGCTCTACGAGGAAGGCCGGGACGAGAAGGCCGACGACGAAGAGGGCGCTCGCATGCCGGCACTGCGCGAGGGCGATGCGCCGCTCAAGACCGGCGTCGAGGCGACGCAGCATTTCACGCAGCCGCCGCCGCGTTATTCCGAGGCAAGCCTGGTGAAGCGCCTCGAAGAACTCGGCATCGGGCGGCCCTCGACTTACGCTTCGATCCTCCAGACGCTGAAGGACCGCGAATATGTCCGCGTCGACAAGAGCCGCTTCGTTCCCGAAGAGAGCGGCCGCCTTGTGACAGCGTTCCTGGAGCGCTTTTTCGAGCGCTACGTAAGCTACGATTACACAGCCGAGCTCGAGGAGGAACTGGACGACGTCTCTGGTGGCCGGCTCGACTGGCAGAAGCTTCTTGATGACTTCTGGCGCGACTTCAAGCCGAAGGCCGGCGAGGTCATGGACCAGAAGCCGAGCGAGATCACGCAGGCCATCGATGAGTTTCTCGAGCCCTGGCTTTACCCGCCGCGCGAGGACGGCAGCGATCCGCGGGTCTGTCCGCAGTGCGGCACCGGGCGGCTTTCCCTGCGGGGCGGCCGCTTCGGCGCATTCGTCGCCTGCTCGAATTATCCCGACTGCAAATATACGCAGAAGTTTGGCCAAGGCGGCGACCAGGCGCAAAGCGAAGGACCCCAGGAGCTTGGCAATGACATCATGCTCAAGACAGGCCGCTTCGGTCCTTACGTGGAGCGGGGCGACAAGCGCGCCTCGATTTCAAAGGATGTCCCGCTGGAGGACCTGACCGCCGAATTCGCCGAGAAGCTGCTGTTGCTGCCGCGTGAGATCGGTCCACATCCCGGGACCGGCAAGCCGATCACCGCATCGATCGGCCGCTATGGGCCCTACCTCGCTCACGACGGCAAATATGCGAAGCTCGGCTCGACGGCAGAAGTGTTCGAAACCGGCATGAACGCAGCGGTCGCCAAGCTTGCCGACGCGGCCTCGGAGGCGGACGACAGCGCCTCGGCGTCGCGCGAGCCGGTGGCGGTGCTTGGCAAGCATCCGGTGAACGGCGGCGAAATCAGGGTGATGGCCGGCCGCTACGGCCCCTACGTCACTGACGGAGCGACCAACGCGACCTTGCCAAAGGCTACGGACCCGAAGGCGATAACGCTGGACGAAGCGGTGCGCCTGATCGATGACCGGGCGGCAAACGCACCGGCGAGGAAGGGCGGCCGCAAGGCGAGCCGGAAGAAAGCCAAATGATCGACATAGAGCTTCAGCGCCTGCCCCATGGCGAAGGCCTACCGGCACCAACCTATGCCACCGACGGAGCCGCAGGGCTGGACGTTGTCGCCGCTGAGGACCTCACCCTCGCGCCGGGGCAGCGCCATGCCGTGGCGACCGGCTTCGCCATCGCCATACCCGAAGGTTATGAGGTGCAGGTGCGTCCGCGTTCCGGGCTCGCGCTGAGGCACGGCATCACCTGCCTCAATACGCCGGGCACGATCGATCACGACTACCGCGGCGAGGTTAGGGTGATCCTCGCCAATCTCGGCAATGAGCCGTTCGATATCCGGCGCGGCGAGCGCATCGCGCAGCTGGTACCCGCGCCCGTGACGAAGGCCGCATTTCGCGAAGTCGCGGAGCTCAGCGAGACCAGCCGCGGTGCAGGGGGCTTCGGCAGCACTGGTCGATGATTGGCGGCCGGTGAGCCTCTCCGACGAAGAACTCGAGCGCTACGCGCGGCACATCGTCCTTCCGCAGGTCGGAGGCATCGGCCAGCGCAAGCTCAGCTCGGCAAGTGTCGCGGTTGTCGGTGCGGGGGGCATCGGATGCGCTATCATCCCGGCCCTTGCCGGGGCGGGAGTTGGCCGCCTCACAATCGTCGATTCCGACGTGGTGGAGGTCGCCAATCTTCACCGGCAGCCATTGTTCGGGGAGGCGGACGAGGGCCGGTCAAAGGCCAAGCTCGCGGCCGAATTCGTCAATAAGCTCAACCATTTCGTCACGGTCGATCCAAAGGAGGTGCGGATCGGGCCCAAGAATGCGGCCGAGCTCCTCGCTTCAAGCGACCTCGTGATCGACGGCAGTGACAATTTCGCGACCCGGCTCGCGGTAAGCGACACCTGCGCCGCACTCTCCATTCCGCTCCTCTCGGCCGCTGCGGTGCAGTTCCAGGGGCAGGTCGGCCTATTTTAGGGGTCGGCCATGCTACCGCTGCTTCGTTGGCGACGCATTCGATCGCGACGATTGCGACAATTGCGCTGAGCTCGGCGTGCTTGGCGCGCTGACGGCGACGGTTGGCAGTTTCGCAGCGCTGCTCGCTATTAACTTCATCGTCGGCGTCGGTGCCGACCAGGCCGGCAAAGTGCATGTGTTTGACGCAGAGGCGCTGACTTTTCGAGCAATCCGCATTCCCGCGGATCCCGCCTGCCGTTCCTGCGGATCAGCCTAGAGCATGATCGCCTTAGCATGAAGCGTATCCGCTATTAGTGGCGGTGCGGATGCGATGTTCGAAAACACTTCCGACTGGCGCGTCGCGTTCGCTGAATTTCTAACGGGATGCTACGTTTTTGCCGACCCGCTCAAACCGCTCTTGGAAGCGATGGCGTTAGTCTAGAGCTTCCGCCACGCGCGCTATCAGCTTGCGCGCGACCTCATCCTTGGTCGCCTCGGGCCAGTCCTCGACACCATTTTCGGTGACGAGATGAACGCGGTTGCGGTGACCACCCATCACGCCGCGCGAGACGTCATTTGCGACGATCCAGTCAGCCCGCTTGGCGATCTGCTTCGCAATCGCATGCTCAACGACGCTCTCGGTTTCCGCAGCGAAGCCGATCAGCAGGGACGGGCGCTGGTCGCTCGCGCCAAGCTCGGCGAGGATGTCGCGCGTCGGCACGAATTTCAGCTTTGGCGGTCCTTCACCCTTTTTGAGCTTCCTCGGCGAGGGCTCGACCCGCCAGTCCGCGACCGCTGCGACAAGAATTGCCGCATCGGCGGGTAATGCGGAAAAGGTGGCGTCCGCCATCTCTTCGGCCGTTTCGACGTCGAGGCGCTCGACGCGCTCGGGCGTTTGCAGGCTGACCGGACCCGCCACCAAGGTCACTCGCGCTCCTGCTCGCGCAGCCGCAGCCGCGATCGCGAACCCTTGCCTGCCCGACGAGCGGTTGGCGATCACCCGAACGGGATCGATCGGCTCATGCGTCGGCCCCGCTGTAACGAGAATGTGCTTGCCCGCGAGCGTCACTTGCCGCCGAGGAACCCGTTCTGGCTGAGCCAGTCCATGATTGCCTGAGGCTCCGGCAGCCGTCCCGGACCATGTTCGCCGCACGCCATCTCGCCTTCGGCAGGTTCGATCACCTGCACGCCGTCCTCGACCAGCTGCTGGACGTTCCTGCGGGTCGCGGCGTGCAGCCACATGCGTACGTTCATTGCCGGGGCGACCACGACCGGCTTGTCAGTCGCCAGCAACAAGGTCGTCGCGAGATCGTCCGCGATCCCGGCCGCCATCTTTGCCAGGAGGTCGGCCGTCGCCGGGCACACGAGGGCGAAATCGGAAGCTCGGCTGAGCTCGATATGGCCAATCTCGATCTCGTCCTTCAGCTCCCAAAGCGACGTGTGGACCTCGGCCTCGGCAAGCGTGCCGAGACTCATCGCGGTCACGAAATGCTCGCCGCCTTTCGTCAGGACAGGGGTCAGCTCGTGTCCTGCTTTCCTTAGCAGCCGGACGAGCTCCAACGACTTGTAGGCCGCGATCCCTCCGCCGACGATGAGGAGAATGCGTGCCATGGATGTCGCTTTGCATCTGCTCACCTTCTGAGTCGAGAGAGGGTGACCAAAGACGCCGGCTTGGTGGCGGGTTAGTTCGCGATGGAAATGAACGGTTCAGAACGGGAAATAGCACTCGCCGAAGCGGGACGTTCGCTTGCTGGGATTTCTCCGGTCGCGGCCCTAGCGAAAAACCAGGAATAACCCTGCGGCCAATGCCGCGCCCATCATTCCCGCAAGCGCATAGCCCCACCAGGCGGGCTCCTTGATCACCGCGATTTCCGGCAGCGGAGGCGAGGGCGGGGCCGCGCCCCTTGGCGGGTAATATTCGTCGAGCCGCTCGATCAGCTTCGGGATTTTCTTGAAGGCGCGAACGAGCTCGATGATCCGGTCGGCGTAATAGGCCTCGGGACCGAGCTCGGAACGAATCCATTCGCCGATGAAGGGTTCGGCCGTCTCCCACATGTTGATGTCGGGATCGAGCGCGGAAGCGACGCCCTCATTCATCACCATCGATTTCTGGAGCAGCAACAGATGCGGCTGCGTCGGCATGTCGAAATCGCGAGTGATCGAGAACAGGCTTTCGAGCATCCGCCCGACCGAAATGTCTTTTACAGGCAGGCCGCGGATCGGTTCGCCGGCAGCGCGAAGGGCTGTAGCGAACTCTTCGACGCTGTGGTGCGCAGGAACATATTGGGCCTCGAAGTGGATCTCGGCGACGCGCCGGTAATTGCCGGTGATGAGACCGTAGAGGATTTCGGCGAGCCAGATCCGGGCGCGGCGATCGATCCGCCCCATGATCCCGAAATCGATCGCGGCGATGCGCCCGTCGGGGAGGGCAAACAGGTTCCCATGGTGCAAATCGGCGTGGAAGAAGCCATCGACCACCGCCTGGCGGAGGAAGGCACGGACGAGCGTGCCCGCAAGTGCCTTGCAATCCTGCCCGGCCTCGATCAGCGCCTCGCGGTCGCTGAGCTTGATGCCGTCGAGCCATTCGAGGGTGAGCACGCGCCGGGCGGTCCGCCGCCAGTCGATCTCCGGCACGTGATAGCCGGGCTCTGCGACCATATTCTCCCTGAGTTCGGATCCTGACGCAGCTTCGCGCTGCAGGTCGAGCTCGCGCGCCGTCCATTGGCGAAACTGCGCAACCACGCGGCGGGGGCGCAGGCGCTCGATCTCCCCGCCATAGCGTTCGACCTGGGCGGCTGCCCACTCGTACGTCTCGATCGCCTTGGCGAACTCGCCCTCGATCCCCGGGCGGAGGACCTTGACCGCGACCTCGCGGCCCTCCGTCGTGATCGCCCGATGGACCTGGGCGATCGAGGCTGCGCCGACGGGCCTTTCGTCGAACTCTAAGAAGAGGCTTTCGAGCGGCGCGTTGAAGGAACGCTCGATCGTCTGCTTGATCAGCGCGAACGGCGCTGGCGGCAGATCGTCCTGAAGCTGCGAGAGATTCTCGGCAGCTTCCTTGCCGACGAGGTCGGGACGGGTCGAAAGCGCCTGACCGAGCTTCACCGCTGGCGGGCCAATGGCGACGAGGGCGTCCGCATATTGTGGTTTTTCGGGTGTGCGCGTGCCGAAGCGGGCGATCCGCGCCAGCCGGCGCACGGCCGCAGGGGTTGCCGGGTCACGCTCGATACCGCGCAGGGCGCCGTGCCGGGCGAGTGTCCGGCCCCACTTCAGCAAACGCCACAGGTGGGTGACGCTGGTGGTCAAATCTTCCAGCCGCTGTGAATGGTGACGAGGCCGCCCAGCATCGGTTCAGCCGCGGCGCGAACGAAGCCTGCGTCGGCAACCATCGCCTTGAAGGCGCTGGGCTGCGGAAAGCGCCGGATGCTCTCGACGAGGTAGCGGTAGCTATCCTCATCATCTGCGATCGCCTTCCCGATGCGTGGGATCACGTTCGACGCCCATGCATCGTAAAGATTGGAGAAGCCCGGCCAGTCGCTCGACGAAAATTCCATGCAGTAAAAACGCCCGCCGCGCTTGAGGACCCGATGCGCCTCGCGAAGCGCCGCCGGAATGTCGGTTACGTTCCTTATGCCAAAGACGATGGTGTAAGCATCGAAGCTCGCGTCGGCGAAGCTCAGCGTCTCGGCATTCTCCACCTTCCACGACAGGCCCTGGAGTTCGCGCTTCGCCGCCCGCTCTTTGCCGACCTTCAGCATGTCGGCGTTGATGTCGGCAACAATCACCTTTGCGCCGCGCTGGGCCATGCGAAAGGCGACGTCGCCGGTGCCGCCGGCCATGTCGAGTATGGCTTCCCCCGAACGCGGCTTCACCCGGCTGACGAAGCGGTCCTTCCACAGCCGATGCATGCCGCCGGACATCAGATCGTTCATGATGTCGTAGCGGCGGGCGACCGAGCTGAAGACCGCGCCGACGCGCCGCGTCTTCTCTTCTGGGCTAACCAGCTCGTCGCCGAATTTTACTTTATCGCTCATGGGCTCCGCGCCTCTAGCGGCGTTGAACGCCCTTCGCCATATCGACACTGGCATGCCCGAACTTCCCGAAGTCGAGACGACGGTCCGCGGCCTGTCGAGAGTCCTCAAGGGCCGACGCATCGAGCGTGTCGAAGCGCGGCGGCCGGACTTGAGGCGCGCGCTGCCGGAGGATCTTGGTCAGCGCCTTACCGGTGCGCGAGTGACAGGACTTGGACGACGCGCCAAGTACGGCCTGATCGATACGGATCGCGGGGACACGCTGGTCTTTCACCTCGGCATGTCTGGCCACTGGCGCGTCGACCCGAGCGAGATCGGCAAGCACGACCACTTCATCATTGAGACCGACGAGGGACGAAGGCTCGCCCTCAACGACGCACGGCGCTTCGGATCGCTCGATCTCGTTCGAACAGCCGAGCTTCACGATTGGCCGCCTCTGAAGGCACTCGGGCCGGAGCCAATCGACATTGAGGCTGGCGAGCTGAAGCGGCGTCTTGCGGGCAGGACAGCCCCGATCAAGCTGCTACTTCTCGACCAAGGCATCATCGCCGGGCTCGGCAATATCTATGTCTGCGAGGCATTGTACCGTGCCGGTATCCACCCACGGCGCGCCGGAGGCAGTATTTCGCTCGAACGATTGCGGCGGCTCGTTCCAGCAATCCACGACGTGCTTGCCGAGGCGATCGCCGCCGGCGGATCGACGTTGCGCGACTTCGCCTCACCGGACGGCGAGCTCGGCTATTTTCCAAAGAGCTTCGCCGTCTACGACCGCGAGGGCCGACCCTGCGCGTGCGGGGGAACGGTGAAGCGCATCGTCCAGGGAGGGCGCTCGACCTTCTTTTGCCCGAAGTGTCAGCGTTGACCTGAAGGCCCGTTGAGGGTAGGGGAGCCGCCACTTCGGTGCGAGCCTGTGGGCCGCGCCGTTTTTCATTGAGCTAGAGGAACGAAATGGCGAACACGCCGCAGGCCAAGAAGCGCATCCGCCGCAATGCGAACCGCTCCGAGATCAACCACTCGCAAATCAGCCGGATCCGGACCTTTATCAAGCAGGTCGAGTCGGCAATCGCGTCGGGCAAGAAGGCTGACGCAGCGGAAGCGTTGAAGAATGTGCAGCCGGAAATGGCGCGCGGCGTCGCTCGCGGCGTTATCCACAAGAACACCGCCTCCCGGAAGATTTCCAGGCTGTCAAAGCGGGTTGCGTCGCTCGGTTGAAAACAGCTTTCTGAAACTGGGTTAAAGGCCGCCGGGAAACCGGCGGCCTTTGTGTTTCAGAACGGTAAAAAAAATGCAGCAATTCCCGCAATTCGCGGGATTCGTTAACGCTATGCTAATCCTAAAAATGGCTGTTTTCAGCCATTTCATCACAGTTTCGGCCTGTTTCCTATGTCAAGGCCTTTTATTGCACTTCGATGAAAAAACGGCACTTGCAAGCTGTCCGAGAGAGTTCTCACAAAGGTCTTTCCGGGCGCGAATCCGCGCCGGGGGCAAGAGAGAAAAGAAGCTTAGCGCGCGCGAACTCGTGTCACGCGCAATGGAATTCTTTTGCCGGTGAATGGGGGCGACACGAGGGAGGCGCGGAGAAGTGCAGGCTGGAGGGGCCAATTCATCGGCTGAGCTAACTGAGGCGCCGGTTTCGGCGCCATTGGAAGCGGCTTGGGAGTCTATCCGAAACGGCCTTCGCCGCGACCTTGGAGCGCGCACCTTCGACGGCTGGCTGAAACCGGCCGAGCTCGGGGCTTTCGAGCCTGACAGCGGCACACTCGATCTTGTGATGCCGAGCCAGTTCATGGCGGACTGGGTTCGGTCGCATTTCGGCGAACGCCTCACTCTCGCCTGGAAGACGGTGCTTCCGATCGTTCGCGACGTGCGCGTGATCGCGGCCGCAGACGCGCCGCGGCCCGCGCCGCTGCTGATCCTCGAAGAAACCCCGCCGCCCGCCGAACGCGACCCGAACGCGCCCAATTTCGATCCCCGGTATCGTTTCGAGACGTTCGTGGTCGGAAAGGCCAATGAGGTCGCGGCGACAGCGGCGCGGACGCTCGCAACCTCTCCGACGGTCGGCTTCAACCCGCTTTTCATTCACGGCGGAACGGGTCGCGGGAAAACCCACCTCCTGCACGCGATCGGTCATGCGTTCCTGGCGCACAACCGCGGCTCGCGGGTCGTGTCGATGTCGGCCGAGAAGTTCATGGTCGAGTTCATCCGCGCGCTGAAGGAAAACGATACGATCGGCTTCAAGCAGCGGCTGAGGAACGCCGACTTGCTTTTGATCGACGATGTCCAGTTCATTGCGGGCAAGGATTCGACGCAGGAAGAATTCTTCCACACGATGAACGAGATCATCACGGCCGGCCGGCGGCTGGTGATCACGTCCGATCGCGCGCCTCAGGACCTGGACGGGATCGCTCCGCGTATCCTCTCGCGCCTGTCCTGGGGGCTGGTCGCGGACATCAATGCCGCGGATTACGAGCTCCGCTTCAATATCATCTGCGCCAAGCTGGAGGCGCTGCCGGGCGTCGAGATGCCGCGTCCGGTGATCGATTTCCTCGCCCGCCGTGTGACTTCCTCGATCCGCGAGCTCGAAGGCGCCCTCAACCGGATCGGCGCTTATGCGATGATGACCGGCCGGGCGATCGACATCGCTTTTGTCGAGGAAGTGCTCGCAAACGTGCTTCGCGCGAACCAGCGCCGCATCTCGATCGACGAGATCCAGACGCAGGTCGCCGAACATTACCGAATCCGCAAAGCGGAGATGACGTCGGCGCGTCGCGCGCGTGAAGTTGCGCGGCCACGCCAGGTTGCAATGTACCTGTCCAAGCAGCTGACGCCCAAGTCGTTGCCCGATATCGGGCGGCGCTTCGGCGGACGCGATCACACGACGGTGATCCATGCTGTGCGCCAGATCGAGAAATTGCGCGCGAGCGATGCAGAGCTCGACGCGGACATCCGGTTGTTGACGAGACAGCTGGAGGGCTGACCGCTCGCGGCACGTCCACGGAAGTGCCGCAGGCGATCAGAGGGGAGGTGGCCTTTCCGGTCGCCCCGAAACGCCGGGAAGGAAAGGGCCCGCCGGAGCAATTCCGGCGGGCCCGCTTTCATTCGAGCGGATTAAAACAGCAGCGATGTCAAATATTTGAGCGCGACGACGCCGGAGCCGATGATTAGTGCATCGACGACGAGGCTCAGCGCTCCAGCGATCGCAGCGACGATGATCAGAGCTCCGTCGCGGTAGATGAGTGCGAGGCCGAACAGCACGATCGCTGCCGCCGGCGCAACGTGGAACAGCGGCACCGGGATCGCCGCGACCAGCGCGAGGAGGAAGCAGACAAGGCCGACCACCCGTGTCGCCGTCGGTCCGGTCAGGCTCGGAAGTCGCGGCTTGAATATTTGTTCGACGCGGGCCTCAAGCCAGCCCATTTTCGAAATGAGCCGTTCCAGCTCCCGCTTCTTGACGCCCCGGCGGTTGATGCGCGCCGGGAACCAGGGCGCCGCGCGACCGAATACCATTTGTGCCGAAACGATCAGGATCGGCAGCGCGAAGAAGGCGCTCGTGCCCGGAGGCAGCGGCAGCACGTTGATGGCGGCGAAGATGAAAAGGAGGCCGCCCCAGGCCCGGGCATGGAGCTGAGCTGCGAGCTCCGAGAAGGTCAACCGGTCCGGACCATCCTCGGCAATGATCTGGGCGAGCCGCTGGGAAAGTGCGAGCGGCCGCGAGTGACTGTGCTGGTCGGTGGTCTCCAAGGTGCAAATGCCCGCTTATTGAATGAGACCGACAGCGGACTTCGCACTGGCGAGCACCGGAGCTCCGAGCTCGGCCGCGCGCGCCGCTCCGTCGGCAAGGATCCGGTCGAGCTCGGCGGGGTCGCGGCGAAGCTCATCGAGGCGCTCGCGGATCGGCGCGATCAGTGCCACCAGCACATCGGCCAGCGCGGGCTTGAATGCCCCGAAACCCTGTCCGGCGAAGCGCGCGAGCACCTCCTCGATGCTCTCGTCGGTCACGGCCGCGTAGATTCCAACCAGGTTACGCGCTTCGGGCCGTCCCTCGAGCGCCTCGGCATTGTCCGGAAGCGGTTCCGGGTCGGTCTTCGCCTTGCGGATCTTCTGCGCGATCGTGTCGTCGCTGTCGGTGAGGTGGACCCGGCTCATCTCCGACGGATCCGATTTCGACATCTTCACCAACCCGTCGCGCAGCGACATGATGCGCGCCGTCGTTCCTCCGCCGATGAACGGCTCCGGCACCACGAAGAGATCGACGTCAAAATCGTTGTTGAACTTGATCGCGATGTCCCGCGTCAGCTCGACATGCTGCTTCTGATCCTCGCCCACGGGAACGTGGGTAGCCTGGTAGAGGAGGATGTCCGCGGCCTGCAGCACCGGATAATCGAAAAGGGCAACCGATGCCCCTTCGCGATTCTTGCCGGCCTTGTCCTTCCACTGGGTCATGCGGTTGAGCCAGCCCATGCGGGCGGTTCCATTGAGGATCCACGTCAGCTCCGAGTGCGCCGGGACGGCGCTCTGCCGGAAGAGGATCGACTTTGCAGGATCGATGCCGCTGGCGATGAGGGCGGCAGCCATCTCGCGAACGTTCGAGTGAAGCTCGGCGGGGTCGATGTCGACCGTCAGCGCATGAAGGTCGGCGAGGAAGTAGAGACACTCGGTCTCGTCCTGCATCCTCACCCAGCGCAAGATCGCCCCAAGCAGGTTGCCAAGGTGGAGGTTTCCGGTCGGTTGAATGCCGGAAACGACACGGGTGTGGGGCTCGTTTGTCATGATTCGCGGCTACGCCTGGTCAGAAGTTTCACGTCTTCGAGCACGAAAGCGCCGGTCACGAAGCAGGCGATGCCGTAGACGACCGCGCCGGCCGTGACGAGCGCCAGGAGGCCGCCTGCACGATGGAGGATCGAGCCGCTGAGGTAAGGGCTGATGAGGGGTGTGACAAAGAAAAGCGCAGCGCCCATCAAGACGGATGCGAGCGCGAGGCGCGGCACGCGCCGGCGCAGGCGCTTGTCGGCCACGAAATGACCGCGCTTCTTCAGCGTATGGTAGAGCATCCAGACGTTGACGGTTGACGCGAGCGCGGTCGCGAGCGGCGGTCCGACATGCTTCAAGGGCAGGATGAGCGCGATGTTGAGGGCGAGATTGATCGCAATCGAGATCATCGCGAACCGCATCGGCGTCTTCGTATCGTGGCGCGCGTAATAGCCGGGGGTCAGCACCTTCACGAGGATGTACGAGGGCAGGCCGATTGAGAAAGCGGCAAGGGCCTGTCCTGTCTTTAGCGCATCCATCGCGTCGAACCGGCCGTGCTGGAACAGCCCGGTGATGATCGGCACGCCGCAGATCACCAGGGCGACGGTGGCGGGCAGCGTGAAGAAGAGCGCAAGCTCGAGCCCGCGGTTCTGGGTGATCATGGCTTCATCGTCGGCGCCGCGGCCGAGCTGGTGCGAGATGGTCGGGAGGAGAACGGTGCCGAGCCCGATGCCGATCAGCCCGAGCGGCAGCTGGTTCAGCCGGTCCGCATAATAGATGTACGAAACCGAGCCGTGCGGCAGCAGCCCGGTCGCGAGCGCACTCGAGACGAGAAGATTGAACTGAACCGCCCCGGCTCCAGCTGCCGCCGGGCCGATGAGCTTCATCAGCCGCTTCACGTCGGGACCGAAGCGCGGCATCTTGATCTTGAGGTAGATGCCGTTCGTCCAGCAGGCCTGGATCAGCCACGCGAGCTGAAGCGCGCCGCCGATCGTGACTGCTATCGCCTGGTTCTCAGCCGTCATCAGCGGCTCATGGGCATGAAAGAAGAGCAGCGCGACGATCTGCGCTACGTTGAGCAGGATTGGCGCCGCCGCCGCGACCCAGAATTTGTGCAGCGAGTTGAGGATTCCGCCGAGCGAGCGAGGCGAGCGAGATCAGCATCAGATAGGGGAAGGTGAGTCTGCGACAGCATCACCGCGAAGGCGAACTGTCGGCGCTGACGCCGTGGAAGCCGCCCGAGATGAGGTAGGTCGCCGGCCAGGCGAAGACTCCAGCAACAGCAGCGTCATGACGACAAGCGCCGGCAGCAGCACCGACAGTGCGTCCTCGGCGAACTCGATGCCGTCGCGGAAGGCCGGCGCCATCCTTGTCGGCGACCTTCTTGTTGAACATCGGGATGAACGCAGCCGAGAAGGCGCCCTCGGCGAAGAGCGCCCGGAACATGTTCGGCATTCGCCAAGCGACGGTGAAGGCGTCGGAGGCGAAGTTCGCGCCGACGAACTGGGCGAACAGCATGTCGCGGACGAGGCCAAGCACGCGGCTTGCGAGGGTAAGCCCGCCGGATAGATCCAAGCGAACGGGCGAGGTTCATTGGCTGGGAGCCCGCGCGAGAGGCTTTAAAGATCAGCCCTCGCCGGAGCCTTCGTCGGCCGGCTCGCTTTGCGCGGAACCGTCCGGCGCTGGTACGGACTGGCCCTGCTGCGCCTGGAGCTGCGACACGTAGGCGGCGGTGAAGTCGATCGGGTCGAGCAGCAGCGGCGGAAAGCCGGTGTTCGAAACCGCCTCCGCGATCACCTGGCGAGCGAACGGGAAAAGGAGCCGCGGAGCCTCGATGAGGAGGAACGGCTGTAGCGCTTCATCCGGCACGTTGCGAAGACCGAACAGGCCCGCATAGGTTAGGTCGACGACGAAATGGACGCCGTTGTCCGAGCGCGCCGTCACTTCGATCTTCAGCGTGACTTCATGGACGAAATCGCCGGCCGGATTGACGGCGATATTGAACTGCACCTCGAGACCGGGCTGGACCTGCCAGGAAAAGACCTGCGGAGCGCTCGGATTTTCGACCGAGAGATCCTTGATATATTGGGCGAGGATCGAAACCTGCGGTTCGTCGCTGTTTTCGCCCGAGCCGTTGCCACTCGAGGCCGGTTCCTGGTCCGCCATTAATGCGTCCTTGCAAGCTGTTGCGTAGTGTTGGGGGCCGCCGCTTAAGGGCGGCACGTTCGGAAGCTGCGCCTAGCAGCCGCGTTTATGGGGCGCAATGCCGCGTTCGTGCGTTGCACGGTGTTGGAATATTTACGCGCTGCACACTATGTTGGGGCGTTGAGACAAATAGGATTCTGAGCTTGACGGTCATTGTCATCCTCGCCCTGGTCGCCTTGTTCATCGGGCTGCGCCTCTACAGCGTGCTCGGCGAGCGTACCGGCCATGAGCAGCAGCCGATCCTGAAACCGGCAGACCAGGACGCGCGGGTTCATCCGCCCGTCGCTCAGCCGCCGGTCACGCCTCCCACGAGTGACAATAGCGGAGACCTTTCATATGTGCCGCTTGCCGGCCCCGGCGTTCGCGCAATCCTCGCGGCCGACCCGAGCTTTGACGTCGCCCGCTTCCTTGAGGGCGCAAAGGCGGCCTACCGGCTGATCCTCGAATTCTTCTGGAAGGGCGACGTTGACACGCTGAAGCCCCACGTCGATGCGCACGTCTATGAAACATTTGCGGATGCCGTAGCGCAGCGCAAGAAGGACGGCCTCACGCTCGACAACCGCCTCGTGACGATCGAGCAGGCGGTGATTTCCGAAGCCGCGGTCGAGCGCTCCGTGGCGATGCTCACGGTCCGCTTCGAGGCCGACATCGCGGCTATCACGCGCAATTCCGATGGGCAGGTGGTCGCAGGCTCGCTCAGCGATGCAGTTCAGACGCGCGACCTTTGGACGTTCCGGCGCGACCTTGCCTCGCGCGATCCGAACTGGGTGCTGGTCGAGACCGACGAGGAAGCGTGAGCTTTGGGTTGAGGCACGTCGCTCGGCGCGAGTTCGCGTTCGCTTCAGCCTTGCTGCTCGCGGCCTGCGCCGTCCAGCCGCCGCCCGCCGTTACTCCTCCGCCGGCGCCGACACCAACGCCCGTGCCGGTTCCACCGCCACCACCCGCCAACGCCCTTGCTGCGGGAATTGCCCTGGTTCCGCCGGCAGCCACGATCTACGACGAATGGGCCCAGCGCGCGCTGACGGCATTCAGGACCTCTTGTCCGGCCCTTGTTCGCCGGGAGGACCAGTCGGGCCTCGCGCAAGGCCAGGATTGGGCGCCGCTTTGCGCCGAGGCAGCGAGCCTCACTCCGGAGCAAGCGGCCGCTTTCTTCAAAGACCGTTTCGACTGGGTGCGGGTCGGCAACGGAAAGGCCTTCGCGACCGGCTATTACGAGCCGGAAATTCAAGGCTCGCGCATTCCGCAGCCCGGCTACGCGCCGATCTACATGGTGCCTGGCGATCTCGTCCGCTGCACTCGTCCAGACGGCACCAACGGGCGTGGCAGGCTCGATGAGACGGGGACCTGCACCTCTTATTTCACTCGTGCGCAAATCGAGGACGGGGCGCTTGCGAACGAGAAGCCTCGAGATCGCCTGGGCCGCCGATCCGATCGATCTGTTCTTCGTTGAAATCCAGGGGTCCGGCCGCGTCACCTTCCCGGACGGGACGAGCATGCGCCTTGCTTACGCCGATCAGAACGGGCGTCCGATACGTCGCCATCGGGAAGCTGCTTCGCGACCGCGGGATCCTCCCGCCGGGGGCGCCAGCATGCAGGCGATCAAGGACTGGATTCGCGCCAATCCCGACCAGGGCCGGGAGCTGATGCGCGAGAATCTGTCTTACATTTTCTTCAAGCGAGCTGACCGGGCCTGGGCCGCTCGGCTGCGCTCGACGTTCCGGTCACGCCGCACGGCACGGTCGCCGCCGATCCCAAGTTCGTGCCGCTTGGCGCGCCGGTCTATCTCGCCCTCGACCGGCCCGAGGCCTACGGCCTGTGGGTCGCGCAGGACATCGGCGGCGCGATCAAGGGACCCAACCGGTTCGATACCTTCTGGGGCGCCGGCGTCCGAGGCCGACGCAGACTCGCCGGCGGCATGGCGGCGAACGGCGAGTCGCTGATTCCTGCTCCCCAAGGGCGCCGCGGCACGTGCGGTCGCTCAGCCCTGAGGAGACGGCGCTCTGGGCCCGCGTTACGGCGACGATCCGGCCGCTGTCGCGCGACAGGCACGATGGGGCAGCTGTCGAATGTAACACCTCAACAGAAGGTGACGCCGCAAAGTCGTGCGCAGCCTCGTGCCGCAGCTTCGGCCGCGCGGCCCCAAGAACGGCGAACGCCCGGTGCAACGCTCGACGGCAGCTGGGATCGTCGGCTGGCAAGCGGCGCTGCTCGAGCCTGACCGGATCGTTCGATCTTCACGGCATGAACCTCGACGGCGCATGGCGCGCGATCGACCGGGCGCTCGACCAGGCGCTCGCGCGCGGCGAACGCCTCGTGCTGCTCATTACCGGTCATCAGCGATCCGGCGAGCCACCGATCCGCCGCGGCGCGATCCGTGCGGCCGTCCATGACTGGCTCGCGGCCTCGCGCCACGCGCGGCGATATTGCGGCGGTCCGCGGCGCCCATCGACGACACGGCGGAGGCGGAAGCCTCTACATCGTCATCCGGAGGAAAATTCGCGGCCGCTGACGCTTTCTTAACCCTACACCGGTAGCGCGTGTGCATGGGCGGGCATCGCCGCTCGCTCGGGGCGCAACGACTGAGATGAAAGCAGGCACGGCCCAGAAGATCAGCAACGCGATTCTGTCGTGCGCCGCTGGCTTCGCCTCCTTCGTCTTCTCCCTGGGAGCGCTCCTCTATCTGACGGAGTTCGATCAGAAGATGCTGGCAGCGCTCGCTCGCCGGCATGTTCTGCCTACTGATCAGCTACGTCGCGGCAGAAAGGCCGAACAGCGAGAGTGCCCGCGCCCTTGCCGCGCTCGGCGACCGGCTTCTGGCGGTTGAGGAGGGCGATCTCGTTTCGCCGGCTCCGGATTCTGGTCCGAAGAACATGCCGAAGCTCGCTGCCGCCGTGGATACGCTCTTCGCGGAGGTCCGTGCGTCGATCGAAAATGCGCACGCGCTCGGCATGTACGATCCCGTGACTTCGCTTCCGAACCGGCTTCATTTCCGTTCCGAAGCCGACAAGCTGCTCTCTGAGGCTACAGACGGAATGAGCTCGGCGATGCTGTTCGTCGATCTCGACCGCTTCAAGATGGTCAACGACAGCCTCGGACATGCGCGCGGCGACCAGCTCCTGATCATGGTCGCGAACCGCCTTCGCGTAGTCGTCAACGCCGAGTTCACCGGCAACTCGCGTGCCCGGCCGCTGCTCGCTCGCCTGGCCGGCGACGAGTTCACGATTGTTCTTCCCGGAGATCGGGTCAAGTGAGGAGATCGACCGGATCTCGCGCCGTATCGTCCTTGCAATTTCGGAATCGTTCGAACTTTGCTCGCATAGCGTCGACATCGGAGCTTCAGTCGGTGTCGCTTCGTCGCCGGAGCATGGCACGAGCATCGAAGCTCTGATGCGAGCGGCGGACATTGCCATGTACCGCGCGAAGTCGGTCGGCGGCGGCCAGCACTGCTTGTTCAATGCCGCTCTCGCCTCGGAACACCAGGAGCGGATCGACACCGAAAAGGCACTGACGGAGGCCATGCAGCGCGACGAGTTCGTGCTCGCCTTCCAACCGCAGATGAGCCTGGTGACCGGCGAGCTCGTGCGGCGCGGAAGCGCTGCTTCGCTGGAACCACCCGCGCGAAGGCCTGAGGCTTCCATCGACCTTCATTCCGGTCGCAGAGCGGACCGGCCTGATCTCCGACATCGGCGAATGGGTCATTGGCGAGGTCGCAGCGACGCTCGGTAGTTGGCGCGCCAATGGCTTCACCGGCCGCGTCTCGTTCAACATCAGTCCGCGCCAGGCCGACAGGCCGGACTTCTTCCTGAGGCTCCGTCAGACCTTCGGCGATGCCGATGTGCCGCTGTCGATGGTCGAGCTCGAGTTCACCGAAAGCGCGGCCATGGAGGTCAGCTCGGCGGTGATCGAGGAGATAGCCAGCTTCCGCAGTGACGGAGCCCGCATCGCCATTGACGATTTCGGTACCGGCTATTCGAACATCGCCCGGCTTCGCTCCATGCCGCTCGACCGAGTGAAGCTCGACCCCTCGCTGATCGCCGACATCGAAACGGACGAGACGGCGCGCGTGGTCGTCCAGGCGGTGATCCAACTGATCAAGGGCGTCGGCTGCGAGGTGGTCGCGGAGGCCGTGGAGACGGTCGCACAGGCGGACATCCTGCGCGCAATGGGCTGCGACACCGTCCAGGGTTTCATCTTCGCTCCCGCCATGTTCGAGCACGAATTCCTCGCCTGGACCGCGAGCACCCGCGAGGCCGACAAGTCCGTCGCTTAGCCCAGCACCTTGTGCACAATTCGTTCGTAGATGCTCGAGAGGACGCGAATGTCGTCGATCGCGGCGCATTCGCCGACCTTGTGCATGGTCGCGTTTGGAAGACCGAAGTCGACGACCGGGCAAAGCTGGATAAGGAAGCGCCCGTCGGACGTGCCGCCGCTGGTCGACAGCTCCGGCGCGATTCCGGTTTCTTCGTGGATCGCCTCGACCACCACGTCGTAGAGCTTGCCTGGCGGGGTAAGGAAGGCTTCGCCCGAGATGCGGGCTCTGACCGCCGCACCTGGCGCCTCGCGCTCGGCGATCTCCTCGACCAGCTTGACGAGGTCGGCGCCTCGCTGAAGGTTGTTGAAGCGTATGTTGAGCTGCGCGGTTGCCGAGCCGGGAATGACGTTGCTGGCGTTGGTCGGCGTCGAGATGGACGTGAACTCGAGGTTCGAGGGCGGGAATTGCTCGGTGCCATCGTCGAGGTGCAGGGAATCCAGCGCCGCGACTACCCGGGCGAGGGGCGCGATTGGGTTCTTGCGCCCGGTGCGGATAGGCGACATGGCCCTGAACGCCGGGCACCTCGATCCACATGTTGACTGAGCCGCGGCGGCCGATTTTCACGGTGTCGCCGAGGCGATCGACCGACGTGGGCTCGCCGATCAGGACCATGTCGGGCTTGATCTGCCGCTCGCTTCAGCCAATCGATGATCCGCGGCGTGCCGTAGAGGGAATAGCCTTCCTCGTCGCCGGTGATGAGGAACGAGACCGTCCCGCCGGTCTGGTCGACACGTGAAATCGCGGCGGCAAAGGCGGCGATGGCGCTCTTCATGTCATTGGCGCCGCGGCCGATCAGCAGTCCGTCCCGGATTTCGGCGCCGAAGGGGTCGGCGCTCCAGCCTTCGCCCGGCGGCACTACGTCGAGGTGGCCGGCAAAGCCAAAATGCGGAGAGCCCTCACCGCGGATCGCGACCATGTTCTCAGTGGGCCCGTCGGGCGCCTCGCCCATGACCCAGCGATGCATGGTGAACCCGAGCGGCTTCAGCGCCGCTTCGAGCACGTCGAACACTTGTCCCCGCGCGGGTGTGACGCTCGGACAGCGAATCAGCTGGGCGGCAAGCTCCACGGGATCGATCGACATTGAAGCTGCCGTAGCAACCATGCTGGTCGAGGCAAGCAAAGCTGGTCGATCCAATCGTCACCGTCTTGGGTGAAGTACGTCCAGGGTCGGCTCAGTCGAACAATGTGTCGGAGTTCGAGCTTCTCGAAGGTGAGATTGACACACCGGCTTCCCCCCGGGCGCGTGCGATGGCGAACGCCCTTGGGCACGGTCAGGAACTCGCCGGGGCGGAGTGTGACCTTACGATTCTCCAGCTCGATCACGAGCTTCCCCTCGACGCAGAAGAAGGTTTCGTCGGAATCGGGGTGCCGGTGCCAGGGAAAAGCGCTCGTCATGACGCTCATCCGGATCTCATGATCGTTGACCGACGCAATACGCTGGTTGTGATAAGCATCATTGATGCTGCGGCTTATCCGCAGCGGGTCGACGGAAACCGGCGGCGCGGGATGTGCTGGCTTGTCCATTCGTTGATCTTGTTGGTTGGGGCCGCCGAATTCCAATAGAAGTCGAGGCGGCGCCCATCAGGCGCGTTTATGGCAGCGGAGCAAAAGGAATGCCCAGGATCGATCTCGATTCCATCGAACAGAGCAACCGCACGGGCTACCCGTCACCGTTCGATGAGGACGTTCAGGGGCGCTGGTACCGCCGGCTAGCGCCTGCGGCCGGGCTCACCGATTTCGGAGCCAGCCATGTGACGTTGAAGCCCGGCGCCTGGTCGTCTCAGCGGCATTGGCACAATGGGGAGGACGAGTTCCTCGTCATGCTGGAGGGAGAGGCGGTGCTCATTGAAGATGGTGGCCGCACGGTCCTTCGCATCGGTGACTGCGCCGCCTGGCCCAAGGGCAGCACCAATGGCCATCACCTGATCAACGAGAGCGAAGGCGATTGCCGGTTCGTCGTCGTTGGCGGCGGGACGAACACGGGCGGGGGCTATTCGGACATCGACCTCATGTTCACTCCTGAGGGCAAATATGTCCACAAGGACGGCACGCCTTATCCTTGAGGCGAGGCGCCCGCCTAGCAGGCCGCCTCGCACTGCTCGATCACCCAGGGTTCGTCCTGGGCCTTGTCGATCCATTCGGCGACATGCAGGATGCGACAGCACGCACTTCATATAGGCACCGGCGAAACTGCGGCACCTTGACGCCATGGGTGATGAAGCGAGTGACGACCGGTGCGTACATCATGTCGGCTGCGCACCAGTCGCCGAACAGGAAGTCGCCGGTCCCGCCGCAGCGGGCCCGGGCCTGCGCCCATAGCTGCAGGACACGGTCGATCTCTTCGCGCACGGCTCGCTGAGCGTCTTGGGCGGGAAGCTCTTGCGGACGTTCATCGGCAACTCGCGCCGTAGATTCGCGAAGCCCGAGTGCATTTCGGCAGCCATCGAACGCGCCACGCCTCGGGCGCCTTCGTCCTCAGGCCAGTAGAGCTGCGTCCCGTAGCGGTCGGCGAGGAACTCGATGATCGCCAGGCTGTCCCACACGACGATGTCGCCGTCCCACAGGATCGGCACCTTGCCGAGCGATGGGCGCGAACTCGTCACCTTCGCGGCGCTTTTCCCACTCGGCATCGAACAGCGGAACGACAAATTCCTCGAACTCCTCGCCGCACTGCTTGCGGCGAGCCATCCGCGCATGGACCAGCTCGAATAAGCCCGATTACCGATGATCAGCTTGAGCAAGCCGCTCTCCTAGGACGTCGCCGCTTCGAGGATCGCGGTTCGTAACTCGGCGATGCCGCTACCGGTTTCGCTCGAGGTCGTGAAGATGGACGGGATGAGCGGCGGGATGTTTCGCGGCCTCGATCATCGTCGCTTTCGTAGAGCGCGCCGAGCGCCGAGGGCTTCACCTTGTCGCCCTTGGTGAGGACGAGATGATAGCTGACCGCCGCGTCGTCGAGCATGCGCATCATCTCGCGGTCGACTTCCTTGAGGCCGTGGCGCGAATCGACCAGCACCAGGGCCCGCTTCAGTACGGCCCGTCCCCGCAGATAGTCGTTCACCAGGAAGCCGCCAGCGCTTGACGAGGTCCTTGGGCGCTTCGGCGAACCCGTATCCCGGCATGTCGACGAGCCTGCATCCGCAGGGGTTCGCCGACGTCGAAGAAATTCAGCTCCTGCGTCCGGCCCGGCGTGTTGGACGTCCGCGCAAGCCCATTGCGGTTCGCCAGCGCGTTCAGGAGCGAGCTCTTGCCGACGTTCGGACCGGCCGGCGAACGCAATCTCCGGCACATCGGGTCAGGCAGGAACTTGAGCTCCGGCGCAGACTTCAGGAACTCGATCGGGCCCGGCGAAGAGCTTCCGCGCCCGTTCCGTCCGTTCCTGGTCCGCTTCATCGCTCATGTGTGCACCGGGTGAGTGTCGCGAAGGTGCAGCCCATATTTGCGGTACAGGAACCATTGCTGCGCGATCGTCAGCAAATTGTTGGTCATCCAGTAGAGCTGAAGGCCAGCCGCGAACGGCGCCATGATGAACACCAGGAACCAGGGCATGATCGCGAAGACCTGTGCCTGCGCTGGATCCATCGGCTGGGGATTGAGCTTCATGGACAGCCACTGCGTCGCGCCGACGAGGATCGGAAGCACGCCGATCGCAAGCATCGTCGGCGGGGTGAAGTGGAGCAGCCCGAAGAGGTTGACCGGCGTCAGCGGGTCGGGAGCGGAGAGGTCCTTGATCCACGGCGACGAAGGGCTGGTGGCGCATTTCGACGCTTACCAGCAGCACCTTGTAGAGCGCGTAAAAGACCGGGATCTGGAGGAGGATCGGAAGGCATCCCGCTGCAGGGTTCACCTTTTCCTCCTGGTAGAGCTTCAGGATCTCCTGCTGTTGCCGCTGCTTGTCCTCCTTGAAGCGCTCCTGGATGGCTTTCATCTTCGGCTGGAGCTTGCGCATCGCAGCCATCGACTGGAACTGCTTGTGCGCGACCGGGAACATGATCGCCCGGACGATCAAGGTGAGGCCGATGATCGCGAGGCCGAAGTTTCCGAACGTTTTAAAGAGGAAGAGCAAGAGGTCGAAGATCGGGATCATGAACCAGTGGAACCAGCCCCAATCGATCGCGTAGCTGAACTTCGGAATGCCGGCTTGCTCATATCGGTTCAGCAACGGCTTTGCCTTCGCGCCGGCGAAGAATCTGGCCTGTGACGTGAGGGATTGGCCTGGTGCGAGGGTAGCAGCCGCAAGCGAATAGTCGGCCTGGTAGCCGCCGTTCGCGACCCTTCTGGAATTCGCCCGTCATCGCGCCTTCAGGAGCAAGGGCAGTCAGCCAATATTTGTCCGTGAAGCCCAGCCACCCCGGAACGTTGCTGAAAGTCTCGGTCTTGCCCTCGTCGAGATCCTTCCAATTCACGTCGTAATTGGGCTTGCCGTCGAAGACTCCGATCGGCCCAACCTGGTTGGTCCAGCTGTCAATATCCTGTGATTTCGTGGCTCGGCTGACGAGGCCCGTTGGGCGCACCATGATCGCTCGCCCGGAGCCGTTCGAGACGCTCTGCTCGACGGTGAAAAGGAAGTTCTCGTCGACCGCGAACCTCAGCTGGTAGCGAGTTCCCGTCGGGCATTTGCGTGCTCAAGGTTACCGGGTGACCTGGCGCGAGTTCCTGGCCGTCCGCAGTCCACATCGTCTCGAGCGTTGGTGCCTGGGCGCCGTTTGCGGTCCAGCCGAACTCGGCGATATATGCGCCACTCGCCCCGAGCGGCGACAACAGCCGCACCGGCGGCGAATTTGCAGCGATCGTCTGCTTCTCGTTGACAAGCAGAAGGTCGTCGATCTGCGCCCCCTTGAGATTGATCGACCCCATGAGCGAGGGCGTACGGATTGCCACGCGAGGGGATGAAGCGAGCGCAGCGGAAACCGACTGCAGCGCCTTGGGACTGGCAGGAGCGCTCGGCTCCGATTGCGACTGCTGCACCGGCTGCTGCTGGCCGTTGACCACCTTGGTGCTCGGCGGATTGGCCGTCGGGAAATATTTGTTCGCCGCCCACGTCCAGCCGAGCAGGACGAGCATGCTCAGCACCACCGCGAGGATCAGGTTCTTGTTGTCGCTCAAATCTCAATCCTCAAGGTACGGGGTCATAGCCCTGGCCGCCCCAGGGGTGGCAGCGGCAGAATTCGCTTCAGCGCCATCCAGCCCCCACGAGCCGCCCCATAGCGCTCGATTGCGGTGATCGCATAGGCCGAGCAGCTCGGCTGGTAGCGGCAGCTCGGCGGCAGGATTTGCGACGGGCCCTTCTGCCAGGCCCTGGCGCCAGAATCATGAGCCGGTCGATCATTGCCTGCGCAACCTATCGAGCGCACCCGCGAGCTCGGAACGAAGGAGGCAGAAGTCCCGCTCAATGCCCTTGCCCCGGCCGATTATCACGTGGTCGGCGCCAGGAAAGCCATTGGCCGGAACGATCTCGCGGGCAAGCGCGCGCAATCGCCGCTTCATGCGGTTCCGGACGACAGAGCCGCCGATCTTCTTGGTGACGGTGAAACCGACGCGCATCGACGAGTCGAAATCCTTGCGGTCGCGGACGAGCAGGACGAAGCCGGGTGTAGTCGCGCGCATGCCGCCGTTCGCGGCAAGGAAATCCGCGCGCTTGCTTATTGTGACTAGGCGCTGAGCTTCTTGCGGCCGCGCGCCCGCCGGGAGTTCAGCACCTTGCGACCGCCCACCGTCGCCATGCGGGCGCGGAACCCGTGACGCCGCTTGCGGACGAGATTGCTCGGCTGGAAGGTGCGCTTCATCGCTCATGCCTCTAAATTCGAAAGAAAAAGGGCCGCCCAAGAGGCAGCCGCTGTCGTGCGCGCCGATAGTAGAGCCGAGCGGACAAGTCAATTCCCGGAGCCGCTCCCGGCGGCCTTTCGGAGCTCATCTCGACGCTTTGCGCTACGACGACGCAGCGCAAGATCGGTCCATCGCCCAGCCTTCGGCTGCCAGCGCTTGAACCTCACATAACGCCGCTTGGCCCACATGCTGGCCTTTAGGACAAGCGCGAGCCCAATCCCGGCGACGATGATGCCGCCAGGCCCGGGGATCGCCCCGACCAGCGGTGAGACGATGAGAAGCGCAACGCCCAGGGCGAGCAAAGACCATTCGATGATCGGCTTGTTGATGAACCGCTGCCATTGCCGCCTGGTGAGCATGCGTATTGATGTGGTGATACACCCTCGCCGCCGCAAGCGCTGGCGGGGACCAGCGTCCTTCTATCGGGGCTGTTCCTCGAGAGACGGCCCGAGGTCGCGAGGCGCGGCAGCCTCGGCGGAGCGAAAAAATCAACGAAAATTGTCGGCGTAGGCCTGGATCTTGAGCCGCACTGGCGCGGCAGGGATGACATGATAGTCGAGGCCGTGCTTCTGGCAGTAAGCGATCGCCGCGTCCTTGGAAGCGAAGGCGATGCGCACCTGCGTGTTGGTATCGCCCGATCCGTTCCAGCCCGTCAGCGGGTCCGGGCGGTGCGCCTGCTGGCGTTCGAATTCAAGCGTCCACTTGCCGGAATTCGCCTTTCCGGACTGCGTGGTCTTGCGTTCCTGCTCGATGATGCGGGCAATGGTCATCCGTGAGGAGGTGGCAAAGAGCGGGCCGCAAATCAAGCGCATGGAAGCTAATGTTCGCTGTTGCCGAATTGTGGTAAGCCGCGCGTCCTTCCTGGCTTTGAAGGAGGGATCCATGACATCGAGAATCTTCCGACCGCTGCTTATCGGCGCGGCAATGCTTGCGCTGATCGGCTGCAACAAGGCGGCCAATACCAGCGAGAAGAGCGAGGCTTCGGACAATGTCGCGGCTGCCGCGAATAATAGCGGCGCGGCCAATAGCGATCCGGTGCAAAGCGCCGAGTCCGCCGCGCCTGCCTCGATCGCGCATGCGGCATCGATCATGACCATGGACGCCAGCGGCAATGCGACGACTGTCAGGAAGGGAACAAACGGCTGGACCTGCATTCCGGACAGCCCTGCAACCCCCGGCCCGGATCCGATGTGCGCAGACGCCAACGCGATGAAATGGGCGGACGCATGGATCCATCACAAGCCGCCGCCCGAAGGCAGCGTGGGCGTGATGTACATGCTCGAAGGCGGGACGGATGCCAGCAACACCGATCCTTATGCGACCAAGCCGACCGCGCAGAATGACTGGATCAAGACCGGACCGCATGTGATGGTCGTGGGCTCGAAGGAGGTCCTCGCCGGCTATCCGTCCGGCGCCAAGCCTGACACGTCAGCACCTTATGTGATGTGGGCCGGTACGCCCTACGCGCATCTGATGGTCCCGATCGGCAAGGCTTCCTAGGAAGCGCGCTTGGTTTTGAGGGTCGGCACAGCCGACGCAGGATCGTTAGGCCACGGGTGCTTGGGATAGCGGCCGCGCATGTCCTTCGCGACATCGCGCCAGGTTCCCGCCCAGAACCCCGGGAGATCCTTCGTGGTCTGGATCGGCCTTCCTGCGGGCGATGTAATGGCGAGGGTGAGCGGCACGGCGCCGTTCGCGACTGTCGGGTGGCGGGACAAGCCGAACAGCGCCTGGGCGCGGACTTCGACCGTCGGACCGCCGTCGGCCAAATAGTCGATGCCATGGCTGCTGCCGGCAGGGCTCGTGAAGAGAGCTGGAGCGAGGCGATCGAGCTTGCGAGAGGCGTCATAGCCGAGCAGCTGCTGCAGGGCAGAGCCAATTGCGGCCGCCGGAACATCGCCGAGGCGGCGCTTCTTGAGGAGGAGCGGCGCGAGCCATTCGTCGAGCCGATCGATCAACATCGGATCGTCGAGTGCAGCAATCTCGGGATCGAATAGATGTGCGAACGCTGCGCGGTGCCGCAGCTGCAAGCTGCGTTCGTCCCATGGAATGAGGGCCAGGCCATGTTCGCGAACGCCCTCCAGCAGCGCCTCTTCGATCGCAGCCTGGTCTGGCGCCGGGTCCGGACCGCTTGAGAGTTTGATCGAGCCCAGTCGCCGGCTGCGCGTCGGAGTTACTGCCCCGGTAGTCGGATCGAAGTCCCCGTCGTGCCGTATCTCGATGCGATCCGCGAATAGCTCGATGACGTCGCGCTCGCCGATCGGTGCCGCCGACAGGATGCGTGCACCAGAAGCATGGCCCGCGACTTCACCGACTGCGAGCCATTCGCTCCCGGCGAGCGATGAAGCGGGATCTAGCCGGAAGCCGCGCCCGCCGATTGATTGCCAATTCTCGCCGGAGGAGTCGCGGCGGCGGGAGACGCGGTCGGGAAAGGCCAGGGCAAGCGCCTGGCCAAGCTGCTCGTCCCTTGCCGATTGGTCGCGGATGCCGAGTCGCCGCCGCCAATTTTCGGCCATTCCTCGTGCGGCTTGTGCTCGCGCCGAGCGATCCATCCGCCAACGCCTCATGCGCACCTCAAGGTCGGGATCGCTGCCGCCAAGACCGCGCTCGGTCAGCAGCACCGCGACATCGGCCGCAGCAGCCGCAAAGCCGCGACCTTTCGCATCGATCAGCATGTGCGCGAGCCGGGGTTCGAGCGGCAGCGCCGCGATGGCACGGCCGTGGTCCGTCACTCGTCCTTCAGGATCGATTGCGCCGAGGGTAAGGAGCCTCTTTCGCGCTTCGTCGATTGCCGCAGCGGGCGGGGGATCGAGGAAGGGCAACCGCGTCGGCTCGGGTTCGCCCCACAACAATGAACTCAGTAACAGGCTCGACAGATCGGCTTCCAGGATTTCGGGCGGATCGTGGGCCAGGAGTGAGGCCGTCGCCGCTTCTTCCCACAGGCGGATTGCGACACCCGGCGCCTGGCGCGCGGCGCGCCCGGCGCGCTGGGTGGCGGCGGCCCGGCTCGCACGCTCGGTGACGAGGCGGGTCAGCCCTGCGCCGCGGTCGTATCGCGGACGCCGCGCCAGTCCGCTGTCGACCACGATGCGAACGTCCTCGAGCGTGACGCTGGTCTCGGCGATGCTTGTCGCAAGGACGAGCTTGCGTTTCCCGGCAGAAGGTGCGGCCAAAGCGGCACGCTGTGCGGCGGGCTCGATCCCGCCATGCAATTTGTGAAGCTCGACGCCGGCTGGAAGCGAGGCCAACGCTTGGGTGGTGCGCTCGATTTCCGCCACACCTGGGAGGAATGCCAGCAGCGATCCCGCATGCGCGGCGAGCGCCGCGCGGATTGCGGAAGCCATTTGGGGCTCAATCCGCGCCGCCGAGTTCGCGGCCGATGTAGCGAACGTCGAGCGGGAAGCTCTTCCCTTCGCTGACGATCGTCGGGGGGTCGGCGAGGAGGCTCTTGAAGCGGTCCACGTCGAGAGTTGCCGACATGGCGACCAGCCTGAGGTCGGGCCGCAGCGCTTCGGCGGCGTCGAGCGCGAGCGCCAAGGCCAGATCATTGTCGAGGCTGCGCTCGTGTACCTCGTCGAACAGCACCGCAGAAACGCCTGCCAGCTCGGGGTCCGCTTCGATCCGGGCAAGGAACACGCCGTGGGTCATGACAATTACTCGCGTCCCCTTGCCGACCTTGCTGTCGAGGCGGGTCGCATATCCAATCGTCTCGCCCGGTTTCTGGCCGACCGCCGAAGCCATGAACTCCGCTGCCGCGCGCGCTGCGAGCCGCCGCGGCACCAGCAGCAGGACCTGGCCGCCACACCACGGCTCCGCCACTAACGCCGGCGCGACCTTCGTGGTCTTGCCAGCTCCTGGCGGCGCAATCAGCAGCGCCCGGCTCCCTGCGCGCAAGGCCGCGAGCAGGCCGGCAAGTACGTCGTCGATCGGGAGTCTTAGCCGGCTCGGTCATTGCGGCTGCATGGCAGATGTGAGACCTCTATGACCATTGCCGGGGGGTTGATGAGCGACGCATTCGCCTATCTTTCTGTCCTGCTTTCGATCGTCCTGGGCCTCGCCATCGCCGAGATCCTGCAGGGCTATGGAGTTCTCCTGCGATCGCGCTCGAGTGTGAAGCTCTATGCGCCGCCGCTGATCTGGTCGGTGATGATCCTCATCCTCGCGACCCATTTCTGGTGGGCAAGCTTCGGCCTCGCAGGGAGGCAGAATTGGAGCTTCGCTGCGTTTAGCGCGGTCTTGCTGCAGACCATCATGCTGTTCATGGGTGCCGCGCTCGTACTTCCACACGGCGGTCCAAGTGCGATCGATCTTCGCGCGCATTATTACAAAGAACGCGCGCCTTTCTTCGCGTTCGGCCTGTTGTTCCTGCTCGTGGGCTTCTTGAAACTATGGCTGCTCAGCGACCCGTTCCATGGGGTCACGCTCGGATTTTTCGCATTCTTCACGGCGATGGCGCTGCTCGGGCTCATATTCAAAAGGCCAAGGGTACATGAGATGCTCGCGCCGGCGATGGCGGTCGGGGTCGTGATTTTCATCACGATCATGTTCGCACGCCTGCAGTCGGCTCAGTAAGCGCGCGCGACCGCGAATTCGGCGGCTTCGGTGAGTGCAGATTTCGCTTTGCTCACCGGGAACATGGCGAGTGCGTCGACGGCGCGACGTCCATATTGGCGTGCCCGTTCGATCGTGTCGGCGAGCGCATCTGTCGACTTCAGAAGCGCGATCGCATGCACAAGGTCCTCGTCCGACACACGTTCCCCGCCAATCGCCTTGCGCCAGAATTCGCGGTCCTTTTGCGTGCCCCTTGCGTAGGCCAGGATCACGGGCAGCGTCATCTTGCCGTCGCGAAAATCGTCACCGACGCCCTTGCCCATGGTCGCCGCGTCAGATGCATAGTCGATGACGTCGTCGGTCAGCTGGAAGGCGATGCCGAGATTCCTGCCGTAGCATTCGAGCGCGCGCTCCGCGTCTTCGCTCGCCTCGGCGACGACGGGGGAAACCCGGCACGCAGCGGCGAACAGCGCGGCAGTCTTGGCGCTGATGATCTCGAGATAATGGTCTTCATCCGTGTCGAGCTGCCGCTGCGCGGTGAGCTGTTCGACTTCGCCCTCGGCGATCACCGCCGAAGCGTGACTGAGGATCCGAAGAACCTTGAGGCTGCCGTCCTCGACCATGAGCTCGAAGGCGCGGCTGAAGAGGAAATCGCCAACGAGCACGCTCGCTGGGTTGCCCCAGATGAGGTTCGCGGTGCGCTTGCCGCGGCGCATGCCGGACCCGTCGACAACGTCGTCGTGGAGGAGGGTCGCGGTGTGGATGAACTCAACCGCGGCAGCGAGCTTGTGGTGGCGCGTGCCGGGATAGCCGAGCAGGGCGCCGCTGGCGATGGTCAGCATCGGCCGCATGCGCTTGCCGCCGCCCGCGATAAGGTGCCCGGCAAGCTCCGGTATCAGCGCGACCTTGCTTTGCATCCGCTCGAGGATCACGGCATTGACGCCGTTCATATCGCTGGCGACGAGCGCGATCAGCGGGTCGAGCGAAGGCTCGCGCACGCCAACAAGATTATGGATGGTTGCGGCCACGGCGCCGCCCTAGCGGCCCGGCGCCGTTTTTCCTAGCCGCCTACCAGACGTGGACGCGCTGTTCGGGCGGCAGGTACATCTTGTCGCCGGGCTGCACGTTGAAAGCCTTGTACCAGGCATCGACATTCCGGACGACGCCGTTGACGCGGTACTTCGCGGGACTGTGCTCGTTGGTAAGCAATTGTGCCCGCAGCGCCCCTTCGCGGTACTTTGTCTCCCAGCTGTAACCGTAGGCGATGAAGAAGCGTTGATCGCCGGTCAGGCCATCGATCACCGGTGGCTCGCCGTGCTGCGCAACATATTTGCGATAGGCAGCATAAGCGACTTCGAGGCCCCCGAGATCGCCGAGATTCTCGCCGAGCGTCAGTTGACCCTTGATGTGCACGCCCGGGATAGGCTCGTAGCGGTTGTACTGGGCGACGAGCTTGTCGGCGTGGGCGGTGTAGAGCTTCGCGGTCGCCGGCGTCCACCAGTCGGTGAGCTTGCCATGCGCGTCGAACTTGCGGCCCTGGTCGTCGAAGCCGTGCCCGATCTCGTGCCCGATCGTCGCGCCGATGCTGCCATAGTTCGACGCTGCATCGGCTCCGGGATCGAAATAGGGTGGCTGCAGGATCGCGGCAGGGAAGGTGATCTGGTTCTGCGTCGGGTCGTAATAAGCGTTGTTGGTCTGCGGGAGCATGTCCCACAAGGTCCGATCGACCGGCTTTGGAAAGCGTGAAAGCAGCAGGTCCCAGTCGAACTTGTCGGAGCGGAGCGCATTGCCGAGCAAATCGTCGCGTTTCACCTCGAGCGAGGAATAGTCGATATATTTGACCGGGTGCCCGATACGCGGATCGAAGGTTGCGAGCTTGTCGAGCGCGCGCTTCTTCGTTTGCGCGTCCATCCAGCTGTTGCCTTCGATCTTGTCCTTGAGCGCAGCTAAGATGTTGCCGATGAGCTCGTGCATCTGCTGCTCGCTCTGGGCGGGGAAATGGCGCTGGACGTAGATCTGGCCGACGCCCTCGCCGACTGCTCCGTTGACGAAATCAACGCCGCGCTTCCAGCGCGCGCGCTGCGCTGGAACGTCGCGCAGTGTCTTCGAGTAGAAGTTGAACTTCGCCTCGTCGAACGCCTTCGGCAGATACTGGGCGTTGCCGCTGATGAAATGGAAGGCTGTCCAGTCCTTCCATGTCTGGAGCGGCACTGAGGCGAACAGCTTTCCTTCGGCCGCGATCGCGCTCTTCTCGGCGATGACTATCTTGTCGGCCTTGGGAAGGCCGAGCTTGGTCAGCGCACGGTCCCATTCGAGCTGCGGCGCAAAGGTTCGCAGCTCGGCGCGATACATCGGGTTGTAAACCTTGTCGACGTCGCGGCTCTGTTCCGGCGTCCAGTGAATCTTCGCGATGTCCGTCTCGAGCGCGATGATTCGGTCGGCGCGCGCGCCAGGATCGCTGAAGCCCGCCTGAGCCAAGAGATCGACGATATAGCCGCGGTACGCCTTGCGGTAGGCGTCGTACTTATCGCCCTTCAAGAGATAATAATCGCGGTTGGGCATGCCGAGGCCGCCCTGCGACGCATAAACCGCGTATTTCGTCGGATTCTTCAAATCCGGGATGATGAAGAGGCCGACCGGGGAATCGAAGCCCGGAGAGGCGAACAGGTCGACGAGATCGCCTCGGGTTTTCGCAGCGTCTATCTTCGCGAGCCAGGGTTTCAGCGGCCCCGTGCCGAGCTGCTCGACGCGGTCCTGGTCCATCCAGCTCGCGTAGAGATCGCCGATCTGCTGGCCGAGGCGCCCGCCCGAGCTCGAGTCCCTGGCCATGTCCTCGACAATGCCCCGGACGTCCTTTTCGATCTGGTCATTGAGGATGGAATCGATGCCCGCGAACGTGCGGTCCGAGGCGATCTGCGTGCGCTTGTCCCAGGCGCCGTTCACATATGAGAAGAAGTCGTCGCCCGGCTTCACCGAGCTGTCCATCGCCGAGGCATCGTAGCCCCAGTCGCCGAACACGGGCTTGTCCGCCGAAAGGGCAGGGGAGGCGATCAGAAGCGTTGCGCTCGCGACCAAGAGAATTTGCCGAAGTTTCATTCCAACCTCCCCCGAGATCGAGTTCTTGACGATTACCAGATGTGAACCCGCTGCTCCGGCGGCAGGTAGAGCTTGTCGCCCGGTTGGACGTTGAACGCCTTGTACCAAGCGTCGACGTTACGAACGACGCCGTTGACCCGATACTTGCCCGGGCTGTGCTCGTTGGTGATGACTTGCTGGCGCTCGGCATCCTCGCGCTGCTTCTCCTGCCACGCCTGGGCGTAGGCGATGAAGAAGCGCTGATCGCCGGTGAGGCCGTCGATCACAGGTGGTTCGCCGTGCTGCGCGGTGTACTTCTTGTATGCCGCATAGGCCGCCTCGACCCCCGACAGGTCGCCGATATTCTCGCCCAGCGTCAACTTGCCGTTGAGGGCGAGATCCGAGAACGGCTTGAAGCCGCTATATTGCGCGACGAGCGCGTCGGTGCGCGTCGTGAACGACTTTGCAGCCTCCGGGCTCCACCAGTCGCGCAGCTTGCCCTTAGGGTCGAACTTGCGGCCCTCGTTGTCGAAGGCATGGCCCATTTCATGGCCGATGACGGCGCCGATCGCGCCATAGTTCGCGGCCGGGTCGGCATTCGGATCGAAGAACGGCGGTTGCAGGATCGCTGCCGGGAAGGTGATCTGGTTCGCCAGCGGATTGTAATAAGCGTTGATCGTCTGCGGATACATGCCCCACAGGGTGCGATCGACCGGCTTCGGGAAGCGCTTCAGCTCAAGCTTCCAGTCGAAGTCCGAGGACGCCATGGCATTCGCGAGAGGCGCGCCCTTGATGACCTTCATCGACGAATAGTCGATGTACTTGACCGGATGGCCGATGCGCGGGTCGAACGCGGCGAGCTTCTCGAGCGCAGCCTTGCGCGTGGCCTCGTCCATCCACTGGTTGTTGGTGATCCGCTCGCGATAGGCTTGCTCGAGGTTGCCGATCAGCTCCTTCATCTGAGCCTCGGCGTCCGGCGGGAAGTGCGTCTTCACGTAAATTTCGCCGACGCCCTCACCAAGCGCGCCATTGACTGCAGCGACGCCGCGCTTCCAGCGTTCACGCTGCTCCTGAACGCCCGAGAGTTCCTTCGAATAGAAAGCGAAGCGAGCGTCGTCGAACGCCTTGGGAAGCACATTCGCGTGGTCGGAGACAAAGCGGAATGCGAGCCATTCCTTCCACGTGGAAAGCGGCGTCGAGGCGAGGATCTTGCCCGCGCCGGCGATCGCCGACGGCTCCGTCACGACGATCGTCCTGGAGTTGCCGAGGCCGGCCTTCGTGAGCGATGCATCCCATTCGAACTGAGGCGCCAGCTTGATGAGCTGCGCGCGGGTCATGGGGTTGTAGATCTTGTCGATGTCGCGCCGATCGGCGGCGGGCCACTGGACCTTCGAAAGCTCGGTTTCGAGAGCGATGATGCGGTCGGCAGCAGCATCCCCCCCGGGCAGGCCAGCAAGCTTCTGGATCGCGATGATGTAATCGCGATAGGCGGCGCGGTGCGCCTTCATCTTCGCATTGTCTTCAAGATAATATTCGCGGCTCGGCATTCCGAGCGTCGCCTGCCCGGCGAACACGGCGTAGACGTCCGGGTCCTTGAAGTTCGGGGCAATGCCGACGTCAACCGGGCTCGCGAATCCCGGTTTGATGAAGAGCGAGACCAGCTGAGCGCGGGTCTTCGCCGCGCTAATCTCGGCGATATATGGCTTCAGCGGCGCTGTGCCCGCGGCCTCGATCGCGGCCGTATCCACAAAGCTCGAATAATAGTCGCCGATCTGCTGGCTGAGACGATCGCCCTTGGGGTTCGTGCCGAGCTGCTCGACGATTTCGTGGACGTCCTTCTCCGCCTTGTCCGACAGAGCGACGAACGGGCCAGCCGAGGCGCGGTCGGCAGCGATCGGGGTGTTCTTGTCCCAGGTGCCGTTGACATATTCCCAGAAATCGTCGCCGGGCTTCACCGACGTGTCCATCGCCGCTGAATCGTAGCCCCAGCCGCCGTAGACCGGCTTTGCGGGCTGTGCGGACGCGGGAACTGCGATTGCCATCAAGCTCGCGGTTGCGAGCGACAAGATTTTGAAATTCATGGATTAATCACCCCTCCGGAGAATCGGAGGCGCAAATGCCGCAAGTGGCTGATATTTGGCAAGGATTTTCGACGAATGGACCGCTTGCGGCGATGGACTAACCGGTCGGAAGCGTCAGCCTGGCAAGCAGGCCCCCAAGATCCTCGCTCTCTTCGAGCGAGACGCGGCCCTCGTAGATTTCGGCCACGTCGCGGACGATGGCGAGCCCGAGGCCGGTGCCCGGCTTTCCGGTTGTGTCGAGCCGTGCTCCACGAGTGAACATCTCGGCGCGCAGCTCCTCAGGAATCCCGGGTCCATCATCCTCGACGAGGATATCGACCATTTCGCCGTTCTGTTCGACCGTCACGAAGACGCCGCCCTCCGCCATATTTCGCAGCGTTCTCGACGAGGTTGCCGAGCATTTCGTCGAGGTCCTGCCGCTCGACCCGCACCTGCGCTCCGTGGTCGCCCGCGATGTCGATCGTCACGCCTTCGTAGAGGCGATCGACTGCGCGCTGGACCGCTTCAAGGCTGTCCCAGACGCGGGCGCGGGCTTGGGCGGACGCCCGGCGACCGATCGCTCGAGCGCGGGCGAGGTGGTGATCTACCTGGCGCCGCATGACGGTCGCCTCGCGGCAGACCGTGTCGCGCAAGATCGGCCGAATGCGCTGTCGCCGCATTGGTGATGACGGTGAGCGGGGTCTTGAGCGCGTGCGCAAGATTGCCGGCATGACGCCGGGCCTCCTCGGCTTGCGCCTCGCTATGCGCGAGGAGCTGGTTGATCTCTTCCGTCAGCGGCCTGATCTCGGCGGGGAAATCCCTGCCGACCCGGGTCTTTTCGCCCGAGCGGATGGAGGCGACCTCGCTGCCTCACCTGCCGAAGCGGCCAGAGGCCGTAGAAGGTCTGAAGTGTTGCAAGGACGAGCAACCCAATTCCGAGTGCAAGGAAACTCCAGAAGAGGATCAAACGGTAATGGTGGATTTGCTGGTCGAGCGTCTCGCGCGATTGCGCGACCTGGAAGCGCCACCAGACGTTCGATCCGGGGAGCTGCACGTCGCGTTCGGCGATGCGCAAGCGGCTCGTTGTGATCAGCCGTGGAAAATTCGTTGCTGTCATAAAGGTGCGGCTTGACGTCGCGGTGCGCAGTGACGTCGCGAAGACGACGGTCCCATAAAGAGCGCGACGGAAAGGTGTCGGCGCCGGCGCCGCTGATCTGGAAATAGAGTCCCGAATAAGGCTCGACGAACCGCTGGTCAGCGGGCGGCCGGTTGAAGCGCACTTCGCCGTCGGGGCCGATTTCCGACGAGGCAACCATCGAATTGAGGACGAAGACGAGCTGGTTGTCGAAGCTATCGATGATCGAGCGCGACAGGACCCGGTCAAGCGCAAAGCCTCCGATGAGCAGGAGCGCGGCGATCCACAGCGCCGCGACGCCGATCATGCGCCGGGTGAGCGAGCCGGTGCGGCGACGATGGGCCCTTCGGCTGGCGGCGGAGGGAAGGTCGGACGCCGCCGCGACGGTGGCGGCCTGCCTGTTCAAACCGTCCGTGCCTCCACCGGCTCCTCGAGGCTGTAGCCGAGGCCGCGGATGGTGGTGATGACGTCAGCGCCGAGCTTCTTCCTGATGCGCGTCACGAACACCTCGATGGTGTTTGAATCGCGATCGAAATCCTGGTCGTAAATATGCTCGATAAGCTCGGTCCGGCTGACGACCTTGCCTTTGTGGTGCATGAGGTAGGAGAGGAGCTTATATTCCTGCGCGGTGAGCTTCACAGGCTCGCCGGCCTTGGTCACCTTGCCCGAGCGCGTGTCGAGCCGGATGTCGCCGGCGATGAGCTCCGATGAAGCGTTGCCGGACGAGCGGCGGATGAGGGCCCGGAGCCGGGCGATCAGCTCCTCGGTCTGGAAGGGCTTGGCGAGATAGTCGTCGGCGCCGGCGTCGAGCCCGGCGACCTTGTCCGACCAGCTGTCGCGTGCCGTGAGCACGAGGACGGGCATCTTCCTGCCCTCCTTGCGCCAGCGATCGAGCACGGTGAGGCCGTCGACCTCAGGGAGGCCGAGGTCGAGGATCACGGCGTCATAGCTCTCGGTCGACCCAAGATAGTGACCGTCCTCACCGTCAGTGGCGAGATCGACGGCATAGCCTGCGCCCTCCAGCGTGGAACGCAGCTGGCGGCCGAGATTGGGTTCGTCTTCGACGATTAGAACGCGCATCAATGCTCCCCGGAGCTGTTCATCTTCCCGCCGTCAACCCGCGTTGCGGCGAGAGGTTGCTTATCCGGAACAACTGGGGAGGAGCGGAAAAAAGTCAATCCGCGCCTTAAAACGGTCACTGGGGCCGTGAGCGGCGGATGATACGCCCGGTCTGAGGATCAACGTCGACCCAGATCACGCGTCCATCCTGGATGAACTTCATGCGATAAGTACCATTGTTGAGCTCAGGCCCGAGATAGTCGGCGTTCGGCCCCATGAACGGCATCACCCGGCGTTCCAGCTGAGGAAGGGGCATCGAGCGTCCTTCGCTGCGGCCCTGGAATGCCCGCTGCGAATCGCGCGGGGGATCGGCCAGCGCGGGAGCGCTGGTAAGGCCGGTTGCAACGAGCCCGGCAAGGAGGAGGGTACGCAGAAGGTTCATAACTCGAACTCTCTCGTCGGGTGTCACTTCTAACATCGGCCATTGAATTGGCTATGAACGCAAGTGACCACGGACGTTCAGGGTCACAGTCCGTTGCAAAGCAGCAACAAGACGACCCCAAGGGGTTTAGACAGCCGGTTTCCTTGGCTAGGGCCGCAAGATGGCCGCACCAATCCTCTCTTACGAAAACCTGGGACTAGTTCAGGGCGAGGGCTGGCTATTCCAGGACCTCGACCTCTACGTCGGCGGGCGCGACCGGCTGGCGCTCATCGGCCGCAACGGGGCGGGCAAGACGACCTTGCTCAAGTGCCTCACCGGCTTGATCGACCCCGACCGCGGCAAGCGAACAATCGTTCCGGGCACCCACGTCGTCCTCCTCGAGCAGGATCCGAAGATGGACGGCTTCGAGACGCTGCAGGACTGGGTGGTTCACGGCCCGGATGCTCCCGAGGTCCATGAGGCTGCAGCCATCGCCGACCAGCTCGGCATAGACCTCTCGCGCCCGGCCTCGACAGCGAGCGGCGGCGAGCGGCGCCGGGCGGCAATTACCCGAGCGCTTGCGCAAAATCCCGACGTCCTCCTGCTCGACGAGCCCACGAACCATCTCGACCTCCACGCCATCGAGTGGCTCGAGGACTGGCTCAAGCGGTTCACTGGCGCTTTCATCGTCATCAGCCACGATCGCACTTTCCTCACGCGCCTGACGCGCAGCTGCATCTGGCTCGATCGAGGCCAGTTGAGGCGCGCCGAGATCGGCTTCGGCGGCTTCGAGATGTGGACCGAGCGCGTCTACGATGAGGAGGCCCGGGCAGCCGAGAAGCTCGACGCGAAGCTCAAGATCGAGCTTCATTGGTTGCAACGCGGAGTCACCGCCCGCCGCCGTCGCAACCAGGGCCGGCTGGCAAAGCTCCACGAGATGCGCGCCCAGCGCGCGGCGATGCTCGGATCAACGGGAACGGCCAAGCTTGCGCTGGTCAAGGACGATGTGCGCTCCAAGACCGTGATCGAAGCGGACCAGGTCAGTAAATCGTTCGGCGATCGCCTGATCGTGCGCGACTTCACGCTCCGTATCCAGCGCGGCGATCGGATCGGCGTCGTCGGCCCCAACGGAGCGGGAAAGACGACATTGCTCAAGCTCCTGACCGGCGAACTCCGGCCCGATACGGGCACCGTGACGCTTGCAAAAACGCTCTCCGGTATCGTCATCGATCAGCAGCGCAAGCTGATGGAGCCGCAGCGGCGAGTGAAGGACGTGCTTGCCAATGGCGGCGACTGGATCGAGGTCCGCGGGAGCAAGAAGCACATCAATGGCTATCTCAAGGAATTTCTATTCGATCCGGGAATTGCGGACGCGCCGATCGGATCCCTGTCCGGCGGCGAGCGGTCGCGGCTGCTGCTCGCGCGGGAGTTTGCGCGCGAGGCGAACCTGCTGGTGCTCGACGAGCCCACCAACGACCTCGATCTCGAGACCCTCGACTTGCTGCAGGAAGTGATCGCCGATTACGAGGGAACGGTCCTCATTGTCAGCCACGACCGGGACTTCTTGGACCGAACGGTGACCATCACGCTCGGACTTGATGGTTCCGGCAAAGTCGACATCGTCGCTGGTGGGTACGAGGATTGGGTCCGGAAGCGGTATCAGGAGCATCGCTCGCCCGCGAAGGGGCAGGCCCGGAAGGCAGCGCCATCCGGCGCTTCTGGACCCCGTCCTTCGGCAGCTGGCGCCAAGCTCTCCTACAAGGACCAGCGCGACTATGACCGTCTTCCCGGCGAGATCGAGCGGCTGGAGGCAAAGGTCGTGGCCGACGAGGAATCCTTGTCCGACCCCGACCTTTATTCGCGTGACCCGAAACGCTTTGCCGAGCTCACCGAGCGCATTGCGCGGCATCGGGCCGACATCGAGGCGGCGGAGGTCCGCTGGCTGGAAGTGGCTGAGATGGCTGAGGCTTTGAAGGCCTGACCAGCAGCGCTACAGCGACACCTACACTTACCTGAAGACGGTGCCGGAAAGGGTAATCGCCCGCGATAAGGTCGAAGCGTTCGTCCAGGCGCTCCGTAGCTGGGGCGCTATCAATCTCGGGTTCGGCCATGTCACCTGGCCATTCCTCAGCATGTACGTCCCCGGCTGCTCGCAGGGCGTGCACAACGATTCGGTCAATGGACGCCTTGGCTACGTCTTCTCGCTGACCCGCAACTCACGAAAGACGTTCGGCGGTGAGACGATCGTGTTCCAGGACCGCGACCTGTTCCGGTCCAATCTCGATCGGCCTGCGGCGGGCAGCGCGATCTTTGACCTTGTGGAGCCGCGCTTCAATCGCCTGACCCTGTTCGACGACCGCGTGCCGCACGCCGTCCAGCGCGTGGACGGCTCGATGGATCCGCTGGAAGGCCGCTTCGTCCTACACGGGCACATCAGCGAATTGGGAATCGCGGCGCAGGGTGCGCTCCACCCCGACGCCGTCCGCGAGCCGATGATCGCCGCGCTCCAGGAATTGCGGAGCGGCCCTGCGAAGGGCGCGCACGGGCCGCTCGTCTATTGCATTCAAATCGGCGAGGACGGCGCAGTGCAGCGGATAAGGCCACTTCTCGACCGGCTGGTCAGCCCGACAAACGAGGATCTCGAGTTTGTCCGCATCGCAGTCAGGAACAGGATCAGCGGGCTTCGTTTTCCGTCCGCGTCGGGCCCGACGCGCGCGAATATCCCGCTGATTTTCTGATCAACCCCGCTCGGGCGCAACCACTGCCCTCGTTGCTCCCGCGAGCGCGGCAGTCCGCTCCCTGATGCGCCGCTCGAGGATCGACAGCGGCATCGCGCCCTCACGCAGGATTTCGTGGAACTGCTTGATGTCGAACGTCGGCCCGAGGGTTTTTTGAGCTTCGGCGCGAGCGCGCGTCCAGGCTGTGTGGCCAACCTTGTAGCTGCAGGCCTGGCCGATCATCGTGCAATAGCGTTCGACCTCACGCTGCGAGCGCGGACGGGCGTAGCCGGTTGTTTGAACCATATAGTCGGTGGCCTGCTCGCGGCTCCACTTGTTCGAATGGATCCCGGTGTCGACAACGAGCCGCGCTGCGCGGAACAGGAAGGACTGGAGGAAACCGGCGCGCCCGAGCGGGTCGTTGGCATAGACGCCAAGCTCGTCCGCCAGCTGCTCGGCATAGAGGGCCCAGCCTTCCGAATAAGCGGAGAAGAAGCCGAGTTTCCTGATCGTTGGTATGTCGGTCGATTGCTGCGAGATGCTGATCTGCAGGTGATGCCCGGGAACGCCCTCGTGATAGCAGAGCGTCGGAAGGGTGAACTTGGGCCAGTCGCCAAGGTCCTTGAGGTTGATGAAATAGATCGCCGGCCGCGAGCCGTCGAGCGCCGCCCGGTTGTAGTAGCCGTTCGAAGCGCCATCCTGGATTTCCGGCGGCACGCGGCGGATCTCGAGCGGCTGGTTCGGCAGCGTTTCGAAATCGCGCGGAAGGCGGCCGTACATGTCCTTGATCACCTGGTTGAGATAGTCGAGCAGCTCGGCACGGCCGGCGTCGCTGTCAGCAAATAGCTGAGGAGGATTCTTGCTGACGGCAGTAAGCCGCTCGCCGACGCTGCCCTGCGTATAGCCCTGGCTTTTCAGGATCTGGTCGAGCTGGCTCGTGATGTCGGCGACCTGGTCGAGGCCCATCTGGTGGACCTCGGCCGGAGTGAAGTTGGTGGTGGTCGCCTGGCGCAATGCCTCCGCGTAGATCGCTTCGCCCTCGGTCAGGCGCCACGCGCCGTCGCCCGGACGCGTCGTCGGCTTCAGCTGCTGCATCATTGCCATCTGTCGGTCGAGCGCGGGAAAGACACTCTTGGCGACGATCGAGGAAGCACGCGCTTGCCAATCGCCTGCGATGCCCTTCGCGCCGGCACGTTTCACCAGCGACTGCACCATCGAATTCTGCTCGGGCGCAACCACGCGAAGCTTGCGCATCTGGCCGAGCGCAAGATCGATCGACCAGGCCGGGGCGAGGAAGCCGCGGGCGGCCTGCGCGCGCTGGTCGGCGGTGTCGTTGTCGAGCAGAGTTGCAAACTGGCTGAGCCGCGACAGATAGGCTTCGCCGTCAGCCGCGTCGTTGATCGTGTGCGCGGTGTTGAGGAAGTCGGGGGTCGAGAAATAGGCGCCGCCCTGCTGCGTGATCGGATAGGGCCGCTGCGCCAAATCAATGTCCCAGCGAGCTGGTGCCTGGGTCGCGGTGTCGAGCGAATAGAGCACGACCTCGCGGTTGAGCTTCGCGGGCTCGGAGAGGCCCGAGGCCGCAATCGCGTTGAGCCCAGCAATCGCGCGGCGGTTGCGCGCCAGGTCTTCCTTGCGCGCAACGGGCGCAGGACGCGTGTCGAGCTTCGACTTGAGCGCGGCGTTTGGCCCCTTGTCGAGGCCGAGCGAGGAGGCGAGCTCGGGAGCATTGCGCACCCGCTCCTGGAAAATGTCCTCGAACAGTGCATCGAGCCTTGCGTCGCCGCTTTTCGCTTTCGTCACTGCGGCAACGGCTGGAATTTCGGCGAGCGGCAGCAGCGCGAGCGTTGCGCTGGTGCGGAGAAACGAACGGCGGTCCATCGGCAATCCCGTGATTTCGAGGAGGAAGGGAGCGAACCTAGCGCCGCCGTTCCCAGCTGCAATCACCTTCGTCGAAACCAGCCGTGCGTTCGTCGGCACTCAGGCCGACAGGCGGTACTGCTTCAGCAAATCGTAGAGGGTTGGCCTGCTGACCCCGAGCAGCTTCGCGGCGCCCGAGATATTGTTGTCGGTACGGCTCATCGCCTGCCGGATCGCCTTGCGGTCAGTGACCTCGCGGGCGGCGCGCAGATTTATGGGCAGTACATCGTCACTTGGAACAACCCCGGCCTGAAGGTCGAGATCGCCGGCAGTCACGGTCTTTCCCTCCGCCATGATCACCGCGCGCTTGATGCGGTTCTCGAGCTCGCGGACGTTGCCCGGCCAGCCATGGGCATCGATCGCATCGATCGCGTCGGGACTGAGCGCCTGGACCCCCGGATTGAGCTCGCGGCTGAAGCGGTTGACGAAATGCCGTGCCAGGAGGACCGCGTCGCCGGAGCGTTCGGCCAGTGATGGAATCCTCACCACGATCTCAGCGAGACGGTAATAAAGATCCTCGCGGAAACGGCCGTCCGTCGTCATCGCATCGAGGTCCTGGTGCGTCGCACAGACGATCCGGGTGTCGACCGCAATTGGCTGGCGTCCGCCGATGCGTTCGATCACGCGTTCCTGGAGGAAGCGCAGCAACTTGACCTGGAGTGAAAGCGGGATGTCGCCGACTTCGTCGAGGAACAGGGTCCCGCCCTGGGCCAATTCGATCTTGCCGATGTTCGACTTGACGGCACCAGTGAACGCGCCGCGCTCGTAGCCGAAGAGCTCGGCCTCGAGCAGGTTTTCGGGGATTGCCGCGCAATTGATCGCAACGAACTCGCCTTTTCGCCCGCTCATCTCGTGCACCGCCCGGGCGAGTAGCTCCTTGCCGGTGCCGCTTGCGCCCAGCAGCATCACGGAGACGTCTGCATTGGCGACGCGCTCGATGGTGCGGGCGACCTTCAGCATTTCGGGCGCTGCGGTGATGATCGAGCCCAAAACGGTCCCGGCGCTTCCGCTCTCGAGGCGCTGATTCTCCTGCTCGATCTCATGGACGTGGAAGGCGCGTCCTACGATCAGGCCGAGTTCGTCGATGTCGACCGGCTTCTTGTAGAAATCATAGGCGCCCATGGCGATCGCTTTGAGAGCGCTTTCGCGTGCGCCATGGCCGCTCGCAACAATCACCTTGGTGTCGGGCTTCAGCCGGAGAATCTCGGCCAGCGTTGCAAAACCCTCGTCGGTGCCGTCCGGATCGGGTGGAAGGCCAAGGTCCAGCGTGACGACCGCGGGCTCATGCGCTCGAAGCGCATCGATCGCACTTCGGCGATCGCCGGCGCAGACGACCTCATAACCGTCATAGGCCCATTTCAGCTGCCGCTGCAGGCCCTCGTCGTCCTCGACGATGAGCAGCACTTTCATTTCGTCGCTCATGCGATCTTCCGTTCTGGTTCGCTCGCTGCTTCGACAGCGCGCAGGGTGATGGTGAAGGTAGTGCCGTGCCCCGGGCGGCTGTCGACGCTGATCCGTCCGCCCATGGCATTGATCAAAGAGCGCGCCTCGAACGCGCCGATGCCGAAGCCGCCGGGCTTGGTCGAGGCGAAGGGATGAAACAGGCGGTTACGAACGAAGTCCCCATCCATGCCAACGCCCTTGTCCGCGATCGTCACGGCGACGCTGTCTCCATCTCTGTCGACGCGAACGCTCACCGGCGTTCCACTGCTCGCGTCGATTGCGTTCTGGAGCAAGTGGCTGACGGCCTGCTCGAGCGCGTCAGGGTCGACCAGTGCGCAAAGCCCGGCCTCGCCGAGCAACTGGACCTCGCGGTCACGGCGCCTGGTCGCGATCGCCTGGGTGAGGATTGGCCGAAGCGGCTGCGCCTCGATGCGCTGCACGCGCGACGACGACTGCGGCGAAAGACGCGCGAGCAGGTCGTTCATCTTGCCCACCGAGGATTGCAGCGTCGCGACCATGTCGGCGCGAAACTCGGGATTGTCGGCGTGACGCTCGGCGTTGCGGGCTAGCAGCGAGAGCTGGCTGACGAGATTCTTGATGTCGTGCAGGATGAACGCAAAGCGGCGGTTGAACTCCTCGAACCGCTGGGCATTGGCGAGCGCTTCCTGCCCCACCGCTTCGGCAAGCGAACTTGCCGCCTGGTTGCCGGCGGTGCGGAGCAGGTCGAAGTCCTCCCAGTCGAGTGGGCGGCGGTATTCGGGCGCGGCGAGGACGACAAATCCGACCAGCCGCTGCTGGTGAAGGAGCGGAACACCCGCCCAGATCGAAGGATCATCGAGCATCCACTCGGGCACCGTATAGTATCCCGTGGCGTGCACTTGCCCAGCTTTGGCGAAGCGCTTCGAACTCGACGATCCGTCCGCTTTCCTCGATTTCGCCCCAAGCGCTTGCGCATTCGGCGAGGCCGTCCGCCGATGGCATTTCGCAGCCCCAGTTCCAGCTGCCGGCGAGCTCGACCGACCCGTTTCGTTCCCCGACCAATAAGAGACCGCCGCGAGCATCGACGATATCCGCGAAGGCCTTCACGAGCCGGTCCGTCAGCGGCGGCGCATCAGGGCCGGCACGGCCGAGTGTTTCGGTAAAGCGCAGCCACTCCGTTCGATAATCGTAGCGGTGCTCGAAAAGATGCTTCGCAAGCTTGACCTTGACCCAGCCGCGCGCGCGGGCGCTCGGCAGCAGCACCATTGCCCCGACCGTCATGACGGCGAGGACGGCGATCAGAAGCGCCGCGGACCAGTCGAAACCCGACCCTCGCAATGCGGTCGCGACGATCGCCATCAGCGCGAAATATGCGCAGATCGCGAGCAGCGAGAGCGACTGGAACGTTGCCGCGCGCGACAGGCGAAAGCGCCATCCGCTCTCGTCGCGGCTGGCAAGCGCAAACATCGGTGCCGCGAGCGCGACTGGAAGCCCGCCCCATTCGACCCAGCGATGCGCCATCGCCGAGCCGAGATAGGCAATCGTGTAGATGTTCAGATCGTAGGTCCAGATAAGGGCGAGGCCGAGCATTGCGAGACGAATATGCGATCGGCTTGCGGGGGCCGCCTGACCGTAGACGTTATGGACGAGGACCAGCGCGCCCGCCGCGGTGGTGATCCTTAAGACCAGAGCCGTCTGCGCGAGGGCGCCGTTGGGCGACATCAGCTCGAAAGTCGCGCCGATCAACTGCAGCCCGATGACGCCTGCAACCGCGCCGTACACGAGCTTCAGCCCATGTTCCCGCTCGCTTGCGCCTGAAAGGCTGTAAAGCATGCTGATCCACAAAAGATTGCGCGCGCTTTCGGCATATCCGACGATCGCTTCGCCGGGCGTTACTGCGGCCAGCCATGCCCAGCACGCCGTCATTGCAAACGCGCCCGCCAGAAGGCGCCGCGCCGGTTGGCGCGCAGCATCGCCCAGGCGCCAGAGCGTAAGCGCCAGGAACAGGGCCGCCGCGAGCGCATGGCTCCAGAAGGCGATCAGCGTTTCCACGCCGCCGCCTCGCTGGGGCTCGATGTCAATTGTGCCGACATAGCGCGCAAGGTGTCGCTAAACTTTACAAAGAAGTGGTGAACGCCGGCCTAGGTCGCTGTACCGTTCACGGGAACCAGCTCCATCACGTCGAGCTCGGATTCGAAGTGCGGCTTGGGCATGATGAGCCGCCAGCGGCCCGGTCCGATCCGCTCGAGATAGCCGGCGAGGTCGCGCAGCTGGTCCTGCCCATATTGCAGCGCGCGCGTCTCATCGCCGAGGACGAGCGTGCCGAGAAAGACCTGATGCACTGCATCGCCGGGAAAGATGAGGCCGACATAACGCTGCGAGCCGCCGAACTTGTTGAAACGCTGCAAACCACGCTCTGCCTTCACGCGGCAATAGAAGGACGGATAGGCCACATAGGGAAGATTGCTGTCCGCCTTTGGACCGAGCTTGATGATCCGGCAGCGGAACAGCCCGTCAGGAATCGCGGGCGCTCCGAGCGCCGCGTCGGGTTGCAGCAAGGCGCCTTCGTGCGCGATCTCGGCTCCGTGTCCGGCCTTCGTTGCTGCATCGACGGCGCTGACGAAGGTCGCGCGCCAGTCCGCGAGGCGCTGCCGGTCGTCCTCGGTCACGACCTCTTTCCATGCGGTTGTCCATCTTGGGATGAGCCCCGCTGGTTGCTCGATCACGCTGCAGGACGAGCAGGCCAGGAGGGCGGCAAGGATAAATCCGGCGCGCATCGACCAGGAGCCTAGGCGGCGGTCCATCCCCCGTCCATGCTGAGGTTTGCTCCAGTGATCGAGGAGGCCTCGTCGCGGCACAGGAAGAGCGCAAGCGCGGCGACCTGCTCGGGCGTGACGAACTGTTTGGTTGGCTGTGCTGCGAGCAGAACGTCGTTCATCACCTGCTCCCGGGTCAGGCCGCGCGTCTTCATCGTGTCCGGGATCTGACGCTCGACGAGCGGGGTCCAGACGTAGCCAGGCGAGATGCAGTTCACCGTTATGCCGCACGTCGCCACCTCGAGCGCGACCGTCTTTGCGAGGCCGGCAATGCCGTGCTTCGCTGCGACATAGGCGCTCTTATTGGGGGAAGCGACGAGGCTATGCGCGCTCGCCGTGTTGATGATTCTTCCCCACTTCTTCGCCTTCATTCCGGGTACCGCCAGGCGCATTGTGTGGAATGCGGAGGACAGGTTGATGGCGATGATTGCGTCCCATCGTTCCGGCGGGAAATCATCGACCGGCGAGACATGCTGGATGCCGGCATTGTTGACGAGGATGTCCGGGCCGCCGAGCTCGTCGGCGCAGCGCTTCATCATCCGTTCGATCTCGGCAGGTTTCGACATGTCGGCGCCGTCATGGATCGCACCGAGCTCGCCGCACTCTTGCTCGATTTCGGACGGATCGCCAAAACCGTTGATCATCAGCTTGGCGCCTTCTTGAGCGAGCGCCTTCGCTATCGCCAGGCCGATCCCCGACGTCGATCCTGTGACGAGCGCGACTTTACCTTCGAGAATCATGAAGTCCTCCTCGAGGCCGCTCCTCGCGGGGCGCGCATTCAAATGCAACCGGTGGTAGGAGCCGCGCATTACGGCTGCTGGATTAGGAGGCGAGTGATGCGGCTGGGCGGCGAACCCGAAAGCAGTAATTTCGAAGATCGGACCGGTCAGTCTGGAGGTTTTGGCGGGGGTGGCCTTGGCGGCGGGGGCCTTGGCTGCCTGCTGCCACTGGTCGCGAGCCGTTTCGGGATCGGCGGCGTCATCGTCCTGGTAATCGGCTATTTCCTGTTGAGCTCGCTTGGCGGGCTTGGCGGAGGTGGCGGCGGAATGCTCCCAAGCAGCGGCCCGCAACAGGCAGCGACCTCGAGCCAGTCGACGCTCAGCCCCCAGACCAAGGAGTTCCTGCTGCGCGTCCTTGGCTCGACCGAGCAGACCTGGGGCGAGCTCTTCGCCAAATCCGGCAGCCGCTACCAGCCGACGAAGCTAGTCGCCTACACAGGCGGAACTCGGACCGCCTGCGGCTCCGGCCAGGCAGCGATGGGCCCCTTCTACTGCCCCAACGACAACAGCATCTATCTCGACCCTGAGTTCTTCAACGAGCTGTCCCGGCGGTTCGGCGCGCCGGGCGACTTTGCCCAGGCCTATGTGATCGCGCACGAGGTCGGCCACCATGTCCAGGACCTCGAAGGGACGCTCAACCAGGCGCACAGCATGCAGGCGCGCGCGAGCGAGACCGAGGGCAACGCCATCCAGGTCAAGATCGAGCTTCAGGCCGATTGCTATGCCGGCGTCTGGGCTGCGAATGCCAAGGACGCGCAGGGCTCGATCATGCAGCAAGGCGACATAGAGGAAGGTATGCGCGCTGCCGAAGCGATCGGCGACGACACGCTCCAGAAACAGTCGCAAGGCGTAGTGGTGCCCGACAGCTTCACCCACGGCACCTCCGCCCAGCGGGTGAATGCGCTTCGGACCGGCTACCAGAGCGGCGATCCTGCGGCCTGCAAGTCGCTTTAGAGGCGGACGAGCATCTTCCCGACGTTCTCGCCCTTGAACAGCCCGAGGAATGCGTCCGGAGTTTGTTCCAGCCCGTCGACGACCGTCTCTCGCGCCGTCACTGCGCCGCTCTTCAGCCAGCCGCCCATGTCGCGGTAGAATTCGTCCATGCGCGAGTGGTAGTCGAAGACCAAGAAGCCCTGGAGGCGGATGCGCGCCGCGATGATCCGCGCGATGTAGCGCAGGCTGGTAGGTTCGGTCTGATTGTAGCCCTCGATCATCCCGCAAATCGCGAATCGGGCGTTGTTCCGGGCAACCGCGAGGGCCGCGTCGAGATGACTGCCACCGACATTGTCGAAATAGACGTCGATGCCTTCGCCTGCCGCCGCGCGGAGGCTCTTGAGGATCGGGCCCGCGCGATAGTCGATCACCTGATCGGCACCGAGCGAGCGGACGAAATCGCATTTGTCCTTGCCGCCAGCCGAGCCGATCACGATCATGCCCTTCGCTTTGGCGATCTGGACCACCGCGGAGCCAACCGCACCCGCCGCAGCCGACACGAACACGATGTCGCCTTCCTTCGCCGACGCTGCGTCGAGGAGGCCGAAATAAGCAGTGGCGCCAGTCGTTCCGAGAATGCCGAGGAACTGCTGCGGCGCTGCGCCCAACTCGGGAAGCTTGGTCGCGGTCCGCCCCGGGACCACCGCCTCGTCGCGCCAGCCGCCGAAATGTAACACCAGGTCGCCCGGCGCGAAGCCTTCCGCATTGCTTTCGACCACTTCGCCGATCGCACCCCCTTCCATCGGCTGATCGAGCTCGAATGGCGGGACGTAGCTCTTCACGTCATTCATCCGTCCGCGCATGTAAGGGTCGACTGTGAGCCACTGATTGCGGACGCGTATCATGCCGTCGCCGACCGGCGGCAGATCGATCTCCTTCAGCTCGAAATTTTCGGCGGTCGGCATTCCTTGCGGGCGGCTTGTCAGGTGCCAGGCGCGGGGCATGTGCAATTCTCCTATCCGCTTCGCGCATAAGCGGCGCCGCGCGGACAAGAAAGACCCGGCCAGGAAGGGGACGGCCTGGCCGGGTCGGTAAAGCCTCCCACTGCGGAGGCTCAGCTCTCTATCGCACTAGCGATAGGTGCCCTCGAAGCTTCGGTTGAGTGTCCGCGGGCCCATCTCGCCCTGGTCCTCGCGCTCGAACAACGCGCGGTTGCGGCTTTCGTCGCGCCAGCGGTTCTTCGCCTCGTCCGCCGTGCAGTCAAGGATGACCTTTTCGCCCTCGATCCGGTCGATCTCCGAGCAGAGGAGCGAATGATGAGCGCCGCCGCTATCTGGGTCGGACTTCGTGAGGATGATCCGATCTCCTGCGGTGCGATCGACGGTTCCGACATGCTGATCGTCGTTGCCAACGACTTCCATATGCTCACGGACGTGGCCGAGCAGGCCGCGCTTGTGCTGCCGTTTCTCGCGCCAGCCCGTGAAGTCGTTCTCGAAGCGCGACTGGTTCTCGCGACGATAGTCGTCATAGTCGCGGTCGAGATCGCTCATGTGCCGATCGCGCCAGCTGCGATAATGAGGGTCGAAATCGCGGTCGTCGCCGCGGGAGCCGGCAGTGAGAAGTACATTCAACACGGCGAGCGCGCATAGCCTCGTCGCTTCCCCAATGAGCGCCATCTGGCACGAGAAGCACAGGCATTGCCGGCCTCGGCAAAGACGGTCGCGCTCCGAGGTGGCGACGTGCGGCATAACGGTGAACTGCATCTCGCCTGGCTACGTCTGGACCCCGCTCGTCGAGCATCAGAGATCCCAGAACACGATGAAGACGCGCGGCCTGACCCGGGAGCAGGTGATGAACGACGTTCTGTCGCGGCGGCGCCTCCGTCACGCCCGAGGAGCAGGTCGCCGCGCTTGCGCTCTTCTTGTGCCGCGACGAGCCTGCCTCGATCACTGGAGCAAACCTAGTGGACGGGGATGGACCGCCGCCTAGGCTCCTGGTCCGATGCGCGCCGGATTCATCCTTGCCGCCCTCCTGGCCTGCTCGTCCTGCAGGTGTGATCGATCAGCGGGGCTCATCCCAAGATGGACAACCGCATGGAAAGAGGTCGTGACCGAGGACGACCGGCAGCGCCTCGCGGACTGGCGCGCGACCTTGAGCACAGCGCCGTCGAGTGCAGCAACGAAGGCCGGACACGGAGCCGATCGCGCACATGTACTCGATTCGGCCATGCTCCGCCACGAATTCCTCGGCGCTATTCCGCTCCGGATCATCAAGCTCGGCCAAGCCGGAGGACAGCAATCTTCCCTATGTGGCCTATCCGTCCTTCTATTGCCGCGTGAAGGCAGACGTGGTTTGCAGCGTTTCAACAAGCTCGGCGGCTCAGCGTTATGTCGGCCTCATCTTTCCCGGCGATGCAGTGCATCAGGTCTTTCTCGGCACGCTCGTCCTCGGCGATGAGACGCGCGCGCTGCAACATGGGCAGGACCAGCTGCGCGACCTCGCCGGCTTATCTCGAGCGGGTCGGACCCGGGCCGCTGGCGGCTTCATCATGCCCAAGCCGCACTTCAAAATCCGAGCTCGACGTGATGGAGCTGGTTCTTGCCGTGAACGGTTCCGCGGACCTTAGGCCCGCGTTTTCGCCGCTTCTTTGTAAAGTTTAGCGACACCTCCGCACATGTCGGCTATTTGACACTCGCGAGAGGCATGAGCGCGCTGATCGCCTTCTGGAGCCATGCGCTCGCGGCGAGCATGTTCGTGGCCTTGCTCATCTGGCGGCTGGGCGAAGCTGTCGCGCCAGCCGGGCCAGCGGCTGCTGCTTGCGGCGTTCGCGCTGACGGCGTGCTGGTCATGGCTGTCCGCGGTGCCACCGGCGACCCGCTGGTCGGCTCTGCCGAAAGCGCGCGCAACCTGGTGTGGATCGGCACTGCTCTACAGCCTCTCGGCGGCGAGCGACGAGCGGCAGCATGGGCTAGCTGGTCTACGGCGCGGTGGCCGCGGCCATCGGCATGCAGCTCGTTCGGATTCGCTCGACCTCGTCCAGCCGTCAGCGGAGCGATCGTGCAGACCAGCCTGATCCTGCGGATCACCATGGCGGCGGGCGCGCTGGTCTGGTCCACAACATCTACGGCCAGGCCGCCCCGGCGAGCCGAACGCACATTCGCCTCGGCAATGCTCGGCCTCGCGTGGATGTGGGGCTATGATCTAATCTCTACACGACGGCCTACCTCGGCTCCTCGACTGCGCACGGGCCTCGACGAATGGCGCGGGCTGGCCGGTCGGCTCACGGCGCCGTTGTTCGCGTTCGGTGCGCGCAGCGACGAAGGATGGGATCCGGCTGTCGCGCGCGGCGACATTCCAGTCGCTCTCGCTGCTCGCGATCTGCGCTTACTTCGCGCTGATGGCGATCGTCGCGACCGTACTCAAAGGGTCGGGAGTTGACTGGTCGGCCAGCCTGACGATCGGCGTGTCGGCGATGATGACCGTCGGGCTGATGGCGTCCTTCCACGCCCGCGCGCGCGGCTGCTCAAGGTCAAGGTCGCAAGCATCTGTTGAGCACCGCTACGACTATCGTACCGAATGGCCGCGCTTCACCGAGACCCTGGGCCGCGCCGGGCCCGACGCTGCTCGCTCACGAACGCATCGTCAAGGCCTTCGCCGACGTCGTCGACGCGCCCGCTGGACTGCTGCGGTGAGCGACAGCGCGCGCGCCCTTGCTGTCGCCGCGACCTGGAACTGGCCCGCGGGAAATCCCCCGCCGACATCAGCTGCAGGACTTCGGTGAGTTCTGGAGCGCCCTCGAACACAGCGGAAGATCTCGAGCTGCAGGCGTTCGCGGCTGGGCCAGGGCCGAGGACAAGAGCATCCCGGTCCCGCCATGTATGGTCGCACGGAAGAGCATGCGTGGGCCGGTAATCCCGCTGATCCACAACGAGCGGCTGATCGGGATGGTCGGTGCTAGCCGCGCCCGAATATCGACGGCCGCTCGACTGGGAGGATTTCGACCTGCTCCGCACGGCCGGAACCAGGCAGCGCAGTTCGCTTGCCGAAGCGCTGAGTCCAGAGACGCGCTGGCCGACGCCCAGCGATTCGAGGAATTCAACCGCCGCTTCGCCTTCATCCTCCATGACGTGAAAAACCTGGTCAGCCAGCTGTCGCTGTCTCTCGCGCAACGCCGAGCGCCACGCCGACAATCCGGAGTT
>CAVYAH010000036.1:0-11541 GCA_963766415.1 uncultured Alphaproteobacteria bacterium
CGCCGCACCTCGGATGCAGTCTGGGATCGATCGCGCAAAGCGTGAGATGGACGAGGTTAGGGCCACAGAAGTCAGTCTGCTCAAGGCGCGGACTCGTCGTTCCGCATTGATTGAGAAGCTCGCCTCATGGGCACTGGCGGCCAGCATGTTCCTGGCGCTGGTTTTCACCGCTTTCATCTTCCCCGAGCGGCGCGAGCGGATCCGCGCCCTTTGTGTGGCCAAGAAGGAGCTCGAGGCCGCCGTCCAGGCGAAACGTTCCTTCCTCGCAAACATGAGCCATGAGATCCGAACGCCAATGAACGGCGTGCTCGGATTCGCCGAACTCCTATTGGCGAACGAGCTTGCGCCCGAGCAGCGCAAGCGCGCCGAGCTCATCGACAACTCGGGCCGCGCGATGATGAGCCTTTTGAACGACATCCTGGACTTCTCGAAGATCGAGGCGGGCCAGATGCGCATCAACCATCAGCCATTCGATCTAGGAGAGGCGCTCGAAACGTGCATCAAGCTTGTCTCTCCCGCTGCGGCGCATAAGTCGCTGACCTTAAGTGCCGAGCTGTCGCCAACGCTGCCCGCGACGGTGGTCGGCGACGCGCTCCGCCTCCGTCAGATCGTGCTCAACCTCCTCGGAAATGCAGTCAAGTTCACTGAGAAAGGGTCAATTGGTTTGCGCGCGAATTACGATTTCGCTGCCGCCACCCTCAAGCTCGAAGTGAACGACACGGGTGTCGGCATCGACGGGGATCGGCAGCAGGTCATCTTCGAGGAGTTCGTCCAGGCCGACAGCGCCATCGCATTGCGCTTCGGCGGCACCGGTCTTGGCCTTTCGATTACCATGCAGCTCGTCCGGCTTATGGAAGGCACGATCGAGCTCGAAAGCGAACCCGGCAGAGGATCCACATTCCGCGTCGCGCTGCCGATCCAACGCGCTGCGAACACCGAGGCCGCCCCTCCGCCGACGCCGCCCGAGCCCGAGGTGTCTCCTCCAACCAACCGCCGGATCCTCCTTGCCGAAGATCATGACGTGAACCAGCAATTGTTCATGAGCATGCTCGGGCAGCTGGGATGGAATGCAGACCTCGCGGCCAATGGCGCAGAGGCTATCCGGATGGTCGAGGAAGCGGAACAGGCGGGCGAGCCCTACAGCATGGTGCTGATGGATACGCGGATGCCGGTCATGGACGGGCTCGAGGCAACGCGCCGCATTCGCGAATGCGGCATCGGGGGCGAGCGGCTTCCGATCCTCGCGCTCACTGCATTGGCTTATGAATGCGATGTCGACGCTTGCTTTGCGGCCGGAAGCCAGGGGCATCTCGTCAAGCCGGTGCAAATGGGCGAGCTGGCGCGCACTTTGGCCAAATGGTCTGCGTCTGCTCCAAACATGGTTGGCCAAACCAAGGCTTCCGAGTTCGGTGCGTGCGCGCTACGAGCAGCGTAAAGCTGAGGCGCTAAGAACGCTCGATGAGATGATCCGGCGCGGGCATTTCTCGAATCGGGAGATCGCTAATGTAGCCGACCTGCTCCACAAGCTCGCTGGAACGGCTGCCATGTTCGGAGACGCGGAGCTTGGCGACGAGGCGCGCAAGCTGGAAGATGGAATTAGCCGCTGGACGGCCGGCGAGCGGAAGACGAAGATCCGAACGGGCGCAGCCGCGATCAAACGCGCGGCTTGAGCGAGCAGCGAAATGGCACGAATTATCATAGCCGAAGATGATGAGATCGTTCGCGACATCGTCCGTAATGCGCTCACCAGCGCCGGCCATTTCGTCGGCGAGGCCGACAATGGAGCCGACGCGCTTCGCGCGATTAAGGCGAAGGCTCCGGATCTCGTCATCCTCGACTGCAACATGCCGGAGCTCAACGGCCTACTGGTGCTGCGCGAGATTCGCAATTCCGCCCAACTGTACGATACGCCCGTCCTTGTGCTCACTGGTCGGCAAAGCTCGCGCGACGTCGACCTGGCCTACTACCAAGGCGCCAATGACTACATGAAGAAGCCGTTCGATCCGGACGAGCTTGTGTTCAGGGTCGAAGAGTTGCTCGCGAGAGCGAGGGCAACCAAAAACCGCCGAGACTAATCAAGAGTCCTTTTCGACCCACTCCGGCCAATCGCGGGCACTAGCGCTGCTGATCGTCTCGGCGCCCTTGTGTCACCTTCAGCAGCGCTGCGCTTCAATTCCGTCACCAGAATGCGAGAACGAATCCGGCGCTAATCACGATCGCGGTCAGGAATGGTGGCACGTACGGACGGGCAATAAATTGCTCGATCATTTCTGCCTCCTGATTTGAATGTGCGGGGGAGCGACCCATTCGGGGCGGGCCGCTCCCGCCGACGAGCCGGGAGTCTTGCGTTCTCGGTCGCGACCAGGAGTTCTGTCGCACGATGGTTAAGAAAGTTTTAATTCGCTGGGCCAAGCCCCTGCTGCCGAACGGGAAAGGCATGCGAGACGGAAGTGCGACAAATGAAAAGCGCGGGCCAGTCTCCCGGCCCGCGCGATCACGCTTGAAGTGTAGGCGAGCTTAGTGAGTAAAGGTCTTCATTTTTTCGAAGACGGTCTTGGCCTGCGGGTCGCTCTTAACCTGCTGGATGAACTGCTCCTGCTTACTCTGGTCGAGCGTTCCGATGCGGCTCAGCAGCAGCGGTGCTATCGTCACGAGGTCATCAGGTGTAGCCTCATTAAGCAAGCTGCGGAACTGGCTGATGTTTGCTCCAGCCACCATTGCGAATCTCCTTTTGAAGCGGGGGGATTGCCCCGCAAAGGAAACAACGGCTCGGCCCTGTGCTTGTTGTTGGGATTGTAGTTCCGAAACGACAGTACGGGCCCCCCGAAGGACCGCTAGCGCACCAAAGGCATCTTTCCCCCACTGCGGACAGTTGTTTATCTCAGAAGCATCATCAACTCAGCGGAGCTGCTCGTTCGATCATGCTCCGACCGCCTGCCGAAAGAGGTAGGTGTCAGCATACTGAACGAAGTTCGTGACGCGGTCGTCCCTGACCGTCCAAAGATGAGCAAAGGGAGTTGCGACTTCGCCAGCCGATCCGTTGCCTCGATAGGTTCCCAGCGCCAACACTCGATCCTCGCCCGCCGTGATGATCTCGTCAGGCTTGGCAGTGAACCCTTGAACATCGCTCGTAATCGGACCGAACACGTTGGCTGCGATCTCGCCAAAGCCGCGATAGGTGCCCCCGGTAGGGCATCCCCTCTGCTTCGATCCACTGCGTGTGTCGGCGAGCAGCTCGCCCAAGCGCGACGCGTCTCCCTCAGCAAATGCCGAATAGAGTTGCTGCACCGTTTGAACGCGATCGGTCATTGTTTTGCCCCCTTCAGACGGCGATTTTGTAAGACGGCTGATGTCCATTTTTCAATCTGTGGACTGCCGTTTCAATGGGTCATCGCAACACATGCTTCAAAACGCTCGGCTGGTGCCCTTGCCGCCTTTGGCTAACATGCTTGAGAGCGGAAATGCGAGCCGCTCTCAAGCAAAGGGAAGCGGATGGTGACATCACTCTACGATCTTAGTGTGCCAACCTTCCTGCAAACCGTGAGGGCCGTCGGAGGCTTCCTTGATCGTGCGGCAACCCACTGCGCGGAGACGGCCGCTGATCCCGACTACTTCGTGAACGCGCGCCTTTTTGACGACATGGCACCGTTTCATTTTCAGATCGAGGCGACTTGGCATCATGCCGTGTGGGGGCTGGAGGCCGCGAAAACCGGCATGTTCGCCCCTCCGGCTCTAGTCGGACCAGTTCCCTTTGCCGACCTGCAGGCCATGATCGGCAAGGCGAAAACGACGCTGGAGACGTTCACACCCGACGAGGTCAACTCATGGGAGGGCAAGGAGCTCAACCTTCAGATCGGCCCGCGGAGGCACGCTTTCACGTCGGAAACCCTGACTCTCTCGTTTTCACTGCCGAATTTCTATTTTCACGCTGTTACCGCCTACGACATCCTGCGCTCGCGAGGCGTGCCGCTTGGGAAGCGCGATTACGAAGGTCGGCTGCGTACCAGGTCAGCCTAGGCCGAAAATCCGCTATCCGATCCAAGTCACGATAAGCGGACTGTCGTCTAACCACCCCATTGCGGACATCCGCCCCGCTGCATCCTAGCTAGAAATCGACGCTATATTGTCGAAGAGATCATTGAGCGTTCCAACGCGGGCGGCTGGTGCATGTGACTGTGTGAGGTACGCCTGAAATTCTGGCGAATACGCATATTGCCGGCGCGGCCACCATCCCGCTTTGACGCCGTTGCTATGGTAGTAGGCTAGCAGCAGGGTGTCCCATCCGGTCCACTGAGCCGCGTCGAGCACCTCGTTCCGTCTCTGGTACCATGCGCTTTCGTGGAGCTTGAAGAAAGAGAACAGGAAGAAGTGCGCGATGATCCGCTGTTCGCGGGTCGCCGATCCCCAATCCTCAAGCGCTTTCGAGAGCGCTTCGCCAATCGCTGGAGTTTCCATAGCAGGAACGTTGATCGCGGCGATCGCGGCGGCCAGGGAATTAACGGCGACGACCTTCTGTGATCGCGTATTCTGACGAACTTGAACTCCGACGAAGATGAGTGAGGCCAAGACGCCCAAGGCGGCTACGACCTGGCTCAAATATGCTGCTTGCTCGAGTGGCATTCCGGGCTCCCGTTAGCGGAACCGTCCTCGTAGCAGGAATGTCCGCTGCCCCCCCACTCCGGCCGAAACCGACTCAAGCGGACACAAGGTTGCACGCAGATCAGGCATCCGTGCCGACCGGGGGAGCCTCGCGGCCGACCATCGCCATTTGCGGCGGTGCGTAGCGGTCGCCCTCGGCCTGGATGCGCGAGGTGGACTCGTCGATTTCATGCAAGTCGGCTTGAAGCAATTTCACTTCGGCGGCGCCGATATTCTCCTCGAGCCGATGGAGCTTGGTGGTTCCGGGGATGGGCACGATGTACGGCCGCTGCGCGAGCAGCCAGGCCAAGCGACCTGCGCAGGAGTCGCACCCTTCTCGCGGGCGACCCGTTTCAGCAGGTCGACGAACGCCAGGTTCTTTTCCATCGCTTCGGGCGAGAAGCGTGGGATGTGGCGTCGGAAATCGTTCTGTGCCAGCTCGGTGTCCTTGTTCATTGCGCCGGTCAGGAAGCCCTTGCCGAGCGGGCTGTAGGGCACGAAGCCGATGCCCAGCTCGTCGCACGCCTCGAGGATTCCGTTGGTTTCGGGCGCGCGCCACCACAGCGAATATTCGTTCTGAACTGCGGTGACGGGCTGGACCGCGTGCGCACGGCGCAGCGTCTGCACGCCCGGCTCGGACATGCCGAAATGCCTGACCTTGCCTTGCGCGACCAGCTCTTGACGGTGCCCTGCGACGTCCTCGATTGGCACGTCAGGATCGACGCGGTGCTGGTAAAGAAGGTCGATGGTCTCGACGCCGAGGCGCTTATCGAGCCCTCTACCGCCTGGCGGATGCGCTCCGGCCTGCTGCTGACGCCGCGGTTCTCGCGGGTCTTGGGATCGATGTCGAAGCCGAACTTGGTCGCGATCACCACCTGGTCACGGATCGGGCGGAGCGCCTCGCCGACGACCTCTTCGTTGGTGAAGGGGCCATAGACTTCCGCCGTGTCGAAGAAGGTGACGCCGCGCTCGAACGGCAGCTCGGATCAGGGAGACACCGTCGTCGTTCGACAATTGGGTACCATAACTGAAGCTGATCCCCATGCAGCCAAGGCCGATGGCCGAAACTTCAAGAGTGCCGAGTTTGCGTGTCTGCATGATGGGTCCTTTCAACGCAGTGCGGCAACGCCGCTCATTCGGTTTCCGACAATGCCATGATCCCCTCGGGCAACCTTTCGCCCTGGATCTCGATCCGCGCCGACCCTTCATCGAGTTCGCGCAGGTCGTCACTGGTGAGCTGCACTTTGACGGCACCGAGATTTTCCTCGAGCCGGTGCAGCTTGGTTGTGCCGGGGATGGGAACGATCCACGGCTTTTGCGCGAGCAACCAGGCGAGGGCGACCTGCGCCGGGGTCGCCTGCTTCCGGTCGGCTACCCTGCGCACCAGGTCAACCAACGCGAGATTGTGATCGCGAGCCTCCGGCGTGAAACGCGGCGACGCGGCGCGGAAGTCTGTCGCGGCGATTTGCGTGTTCGCATCGATCTTCCCGGTGAGGAAACCGGCGCCGAGCGGACTCCAGGGAACGAAGCCAATGCCGAGCTCCTCGCAGGCAGCAAGAACCCCATTCTTCTCGACGTCACGGGTCCAAAGCGAATATTCGCTCTGGACGGCAGTAACCGGATGGACAGCCTGGGCGCGGCGAATGGTCCGGGCGCTCGCTTCGGACAGGCCATAGTGCCGGACCTTGCCCTCGCCGATCAGTTCCTTGAGCGTGCCCGCGACGTCCTCGATCGGCACGGCGGGATCGACGCGATGTTGGTAGAGCAAGTCGATTGTGTCGGTCTGCAGCCGCTTGAGGCTCGCGTCGACCACCTCGCGAATATGCTCCGGCCGGCTATCGAGCCCGCCGGCGCGGGTGCCGTCCGGATTTACCCGGAAACCGAACTTGGTGGCGATGCTGACCCGGTCGCGAATCGGCTTTAAGGCTTGGCCAACCACTTGTTCGTTCGTCCAGGGCCCATAGATTTCGGCGGTGTCGAAGTGGGTGACGCCGCGATCGAACGCCGCATGGATCAGGTCGATCGCCTCGGGACGCGGGACAGGCTGCCCATAGGTCCCTTCGAGCCCCATGCAGCCATAGCCGAGTGCCGAGACTTCAAGAGTTCCGAGTTTACGCGTTTGCATGTTGGGTCCTTTCGAGTGCGGTTGGCGCCGATCTAGGGCTTGGAGATGCTTGCGATTAGACCGGACAACCGGCATGAACCTGTGAACTCAGTTCAATAATGCCGCGCCGCAACGTCAATGACCTGCTCGCCTTCCGGGCTGTCGCCCGCGAGCGGAGCTTCACTCGCGCAGCAGCACAGATTGGGGTCTCGCCATCGGCGCTCAGCCACACGATCCGCGGCCTCGAGGAGCGGCTCGGCATTCGGCTCCTGACCCGCACGACGCGCAGCGTCGCTCCAACACATGCAGGGGAACGATTGCTCGCTGCCATCGGTCCGCGCTTTGACGAGATCGAGACCGAACTTGCCGCATTGAGCGAGCTTCGCGACAAGCCCGCCGGGACGATCCGTATCACCACGGGGATGCACGCGGCACAGACGATCCTTTGGCCCGCGCTCGCCCGACTCCTCGCTGATTATCCGGACATTCAGGTCGAGATCAGCGTGAACTCCGGGTTCGTCGACATCGTGGCGGAGCGGTTCGACGCCGGGGTGCGACTTGGCGAGACAATCGCGCAGGACATGGTCGCCGTTCGGATCGGTCCGGACATACGGATGACTGCCGTCGCCTCGCCCTCATATTTCGCCGCCCGCAAGCCGCCGCGAACGCCGAACGATCTGGCCATGCACAATTGCATCAACCTGCGCTTCCCTACCTTGGGAGGACTCTATGCCTGGGAGTTTGAAAAAAGCGGACGCGCGCTGAACGTTCGGGTCGAAGGGCAGCTGATCGTAAATGACTCCGCGCTGGCCTTGCAGGCAGCGCTCGACGGCCTGGGCGTCGCCTACCTTCCGGAAGATAATGTGCGGGCAGAGCTCGAGGCGGGCGGCCTGATACGTGTGCTCGAAGACTGGACGCCGCCGTTCCCCGGCTACCACCTCTATTATCCCAGCCGCCGCCAGCAATCGCCGGCCTTCGCGCTACTTGTCGAGGCACTTCGTCATCGGACCTGATGGCAGCTTTCGGCCCCTATTGCAGACAAAGTGAGGAACGCTCGCGAGCTTGAAGTGTACGAACATGAAGGCCGCTCGGAAGATCGGCTGAAGAAGGTGGCTAAGGCGAAGCCGGATTAGCCGGTCAAGCGGTGATCGAGGGCCGCGACCAGGCGCCTGCCTTCCCACACCTCGCTTTTCCTCGCGTCCTTTGTCAGATCACTCGCTTGGCGCAGCGCGTCATGGTCGTCAGAAGCTTCGATCCACTCCGCTAGGTCGATGTGGCCCGAGCTGTCCAGACGGTAGAGCCGATAATTAGCCATGCACGAACACCCCCGATGGTGAACGAATCGCTAAATAGTTAGCATTTACAATGCTTTCTCTAACCTAGGTTTGGTCCTGCGGCGTCCGCGCGTTCCACCAAACCCAGACGGCAGCTTTCGGAGCAAACCTTAGGTCACGCATGAGCGCCGAGTGAGTGAAGGGTAGCTCAGCTCACGAGATTCGCATCGCGAAATAGCCGCCAGCACCCATCGCCGCCTTTGCGAAGAACAGTCAACGTATAGCCCGATCGATGGAGGGTCGGACCTCCTGTCGGTGTGACGTCCAGATCGATATGGTTTCTGAGCCAAGCCCAGTCTCCAACAACCTCGATTTCCTGGATCGCAGACCGCCCATCGACCTTCGTTCCCTTCATGGCTTCAAAGGTCGCGCGGAATTCGTCCTTGCCGAACGGTTCACGGCTTGGCGTCATGAACATCACGTCGTCATTCATTAGCCCCAGAACGGTAACGAGATCGCCAGCTTTGCTCGCGGCCATCCATCTATCGACCAAGTCGCGTATCATGCGTTCATCATCGGACATGGTGGGCAAAATAACGGGAGGATAGCCGCCGAGTTCCGATCGCCGAATGTCAGATTTCCGCGGCCGTTTCCGTCGCGCGGCCGCTGATTACTGCCGCGCGATCTCGTCCAAGCGCTTCCGCAAGTGGACCGCAAGGTTGGTGCACTTGGGGGTGTACTGGAGCAGCAGGCCATTGGGGTTCTCGTCGAGCCGCGCTGCCACGCGCACTGCGGATCGAAATAGTAGACCGCAACATCGGTCGTCAGCGTAAAGCGCTTGCGCTCGGCCATTTCCTTGCCGCGGCCCGACATCAGGGACTTGCAGAGTTCGTCTGGCACTCGTCGCTACGCTAATCCCCCTCGAAGCTCAAAAGCGTCGCCACCGGCACGCCCGCCGCTCGCAGCTTCTCGGCGCCGCCGAGGTCCGGCAGATCGATCACGAAGCTCGCGCCGACCACCACGGCGCCGGCTTGGCGGAGGAGGCGCACGGAGGCGAGCGCGGTGCCGCCGGTGGCGATGAGGTCGTCGACCAGCAGCACCTTCTGACCGGGCACGCAGGCATCTTCGTGCATCACTACGCGGTCAGTGCCGTATTCTAGCGCATAGTCGACGCCGATCGTGGCACCGGGCAGCTTGCCGTCCTTGCGGATCAGGAGGAGGCCCTTGCCAAGCTGTGTCGCGGCGGCCGAGGAGAAGATGAAACCCCGTGCCTCGATGCCCGCGACCAGATCGATCCCAGCGGGTGCTGAAGCCGCCAGCCACTCGATCGAGGCGTGGAAGCCCTTGGCGTCGAGCAGCAAAGTGGTGATATCGCGGAACTGGATGCCGGGCTTGGGGAAATCCGGGATGGTGCGGATAAGCGCGGCGAGGTCAGCGTTGGCGGTGGTCATCCAGTGAGGCGCCTGCACGCTTTCATCTGGCGGACGGTATTGCGCGATGCACCGTCCTGCAATGTCCGATTTCTACTGCCGTTTGCAGACGTTTGCGATGTGCTAGCCACGAGCTCGTAGGAGCGCCGTCATGACCATGACTTTGGATCGCCTGCGTTCGATCGCAGCAAGCTACACCGAGGCTTGGAACAGCGGTCAGCCGGAGTCGGTTGCTGCATTCTTCAGTCCCGATGGGACCATCTCCATCAACGGCGGAGAACCTTGGCGAGGCATTGAAGGCGTGGCGAACATGGCTGCTGGTTTTTTCGCCGATGTGCCAGACTTGCGCCTCGTCTGTGACGACGTCCGAGCATCTGGCAACCATGCGGTCTATTTGTGGACGTTCACGGGAACTCACGCGACAACCAAGCGCGAGCTGACTGTGAGCGGCTGGGAAGAATGGGACATGGACCAAACAGGCCTGATCGGGCGATCCTGCGGCAGTTTCAATTCAGAGGACTACGCCCGACAAGCAGGGCTCTAAATGTCCGCTTCCCACCCCACCCCGCTGCGGACATTTCATAGTTCCAAGTCCTTTTTCGAGCGGTGTGGCGCGCTAACTCTTTATCGCTCTAGGATAATTTGGCAGCTTGGCTACTTTGGGCTTCGAACCCATTCTCGGGGGACTCAGTCGAAGAACGGGGGGTCAAATGGCGTATCCGATTATCGCGCTCGCCGCTGCCGCGGCGCAGACTCTGTGCCTCAGTCAGGCGTAAAGTGGCAGCCGCTGCAAGCGGCCCAAGCGCCAACAGCCCGGCCGGCACCGGCCGTGGCCGCCCAGACACAGGCGGCGCCGGCGATCGCTCCGCAGACCAGTTTGGTGGCGCGGTTCCTTCCCGCAGGCACCTTGGTCAGTTTGACGCCTCTTGAGGAACTCAGCAGCAAGCACATCAAGGAAGGCGAGCGCTATCAATTCATCGTTGTGAACGACGTCGTCGATAACGGCGGCGTTGTGATACCGCGCGGCTCGAACGCGATCGGTGTTATCACGAAGCAAACTGGCCGCGGGATTGTCGGCAAGTCCGGAAAGTTCGATGTCACTTTCGAAAGCGTAACCGCAAACGGTGCCACCTTCGCCTTGAGCGGGATTCACCGGCAGGAAGGAAAGGGCAATACGGTCGGAGCCTTGCTCGGGTCGATGTGGATTACCGGTCATTCGGCCGTAATGCTGCCCGGCGAGGTCGTTACCGCCTTCACCAAAGAACGCACTGCCTATTGAGATCAAACAGGTGGCATTCGACCTATCCATTCCTGCTATTCGCGGGTTGATTGTCGCTTCTAGCTATGAGCGATCCATGAACCGATGGCCTCAATTGATAATGGGGGCCAAGCTTCCACTTCGGCGCATGCCGCTTGGCAATCCGAGTGCGCCTTCAGATTGAGCGTCGCCTTCGAGGCCTGGCGTCGTTCGACATCTCCTTGGATAGCAGGCTCAGATGCTGGGACGTGGTTTCACTACGGCCGCGCTTCATCGTGGTGGCTGGCGCGCTGCGACGGCGCGCGATCGCCATTCAACAGAAGACCGGCCGACCCGTCCAATCCGAGATTAAGGAGCAGGCTCGCCGCTTGCTGGATTGGCCCGGCGGCGAGGAGCAGCGCGCCAGTCAATGCAGCAAGGATTGAAGACGGACATTCCGGGCGCGACCCTTGAAGTGATCATGTGTTAAGCACAGAGTTAATCGATCAGCGGGGCAGACTGACATGGCGCGAGTGTTCCTTAGCTATGCGCGCGACGACGTCGAAACGGCGCGGAAACTTGCCGCCCTTTTGAGCGAGGCAGGACAGACCGTCTGGTGGGACCGCCACCTTCACGGCGGCGCGAACTTCAGCAGCGAAATCGACCGCGAGCTAAAAAATGCCGAAGTGGTGATGGTTCTGTGGAGTGCGACCTCCATCGCCTCCGCGTGGGTTCAGGATGAAGCCGCGGAAGGCCGTGATTTAGCCCGGCTCATCCCCGCCGTTCTTGGTTCCGTCAAACCGCCGCTCGGATTCCGGCAGATCCAGTGCATTGATTTGTCGGCCTGGGATAAGAACG
>CAVYAH010000037.1:0-28339 GCA_963766415.1 uncultured Alphaproteobacteria bacterium
TCTCCACACCCTTGCGATGGGCGACAACGCCTGATACCGCAATATTCGAAACCCGCTCGCCGCGCTTGAGCTTAGGACGAAACTCCAGTCGCGGGCCGGGCCGCCGTGGAAGCCTCACGCCTTCGTTCTGGAAGTGATCCCAAATGGCCGCTGGTCCATGCGGCTCCGTTCAAGCTCCAGTTTGTGTCGCGAAAGGGGCAGATAGCCACGGCTGACCTTCAGCGAACAGCATCCCGAAGGTCACGAGATACATCGCTGCGGTGCCGAGCATCGACCTCCGGGAAGCCCCAAGCCAGGAACCAGGATAATGTTCAATGCAACTTTGACTACAAGAGCTGAAGCAGTAATCAACGAGATGTCGCTGTAGCAGCCGTCGCTGCAATCCACTGGATGAAGCAGATCCGCCGTCGAAGGGGAACTGGAGAAGGCCGTATTGCAGGATCTTTGAGAACGGCTACCGTGACGCTCGCCTCGAAAACACCACCTGGAAGAGGAGCCTGACCAGCTACAGCGGCGTGACAGTCCGCAAGAACGCCGAGGCTGGGTGCGTCCGCCCCGAACATTCGCCATGCCCATTGAAGGACCTGGCGACGCCCCAGATCGATCTCGCCGTCAGCGGCAGCGGCGGACAATGCGGGGAGCAAGGCCCTGCCAATCATCACGGTCGCAAGGCCGGGAACAAGGCGACGATAAGGGTCGCGTTTTCCAAGCGTTTCAGCGACAGCGCCCGCTCCGACGCTCCGGCGAAGGCCTGGTCGATCGGGGTCGCGGCAGTAAGCGCAAGCTGGCCGACAGCGCATACCAGGATTCAGACGGTAGAACGTCCGCCATTCTTCGAACGATACCGGGATCGTTACCCTTCCAACGGGCGGATCGCTCGAAGCGACGAACCGGGCGAGTCGCAGCACCTGTGCGAGATCTCCCCCCGCCGCTCCGAGAATGAGTGGAGTGGCCCCGTGCAGCAAGAAATGCGCCCCGCTACGAAGATTGCAATCATGAGAGCGGGCACAGCTTCCGTCGCGGTGTAGCCAAACCGCTCCCTGGCCTGCAGCCTGGCAGTGAAGTAACCGGCAACGATGATGAACAGCGCGACCGGACGAAGGCCACCTCGCGGCCTGGTTGTCAGCTGGACCGTCGCTGGATCCAAGCGAGATGCCATCAGGCGTGCGGAGAGAGGCGCGCTCAGAAAGTCGGCGGTGGGACGCCGGCGCCAACCGCCAAAAAGTCACGCATAGGCCTCGGCGATGAACGTCCCGCCGATCCTGCTTGCGGCGATCGAGGCCTCGAACCGCGGCACGAGCACGACTGCCATGATCCCAGTGGAGAGCCTCGGTACCCAGGTACGATTGTAACTGCCAACTCGTAGGCATCGACTGTGCCGCTAATTCCGTACCGCCAGGCGATCGCGATCTCCCGGCCAGCGACGAATACCTTTGTAACGAACGTCTGCGAGCGCCTCCGATTGTCGAGCGCTCCAAGGCAATCCTTTTGTGATTGGCGTGGGCGTTGCACCACCGATTGTCCCGGTGAAGAATGAATGCGTGACCCCGCCATCAACGGCAAAGGTCTCCATCGCCGGCTCGGGCATGAGCCGCGCGCTCCCGTTCGCTCAAGCCAGCTCTGGAACATCAATATTCCCCAAAGGCGGAACTGCTCGTTCACACTCCCGCCGAGGTGAGCCCACCGTCATCCGGACGATCGGCTCCGGATGGAAATAGCCTTGCGGTTGAGGCGTCGTTGATCCAGCAGCGCCTCCGCCCATTCGCGAAGCGGCCCTCGAAGCCATTCCCCGACGGGAACGCCGAACCCCATCTTGGGCCGTTCGACGAGCGGTTTCGGGACGTAGCGATGGAGCAGCTGACGCAGGATCCACTTCGTCTCGCCCCCACGCACTTTGAAGCCAAACGGCAATCGCCATGCAAATTCGACTAGATGGTGGTCGAGGAATGGCGGCACTCGCGTCTCGAGCGAGACCGCCATCGCCGCCCGATCGACTTCGCCGGATATCATCGGAAGGGCTATCGGAGCATATCCAACGCCATCAGTGCTCAATGCCTGCGAGATTGCCGAGCTCCGGGTTTCGATCGAGTGTCGGTCTGCGACTCCCCGCGCCGATGACAACCGAGTCAGCAACGTCACGCCAAAGCGTCAGGATACGGCATAGAGTTCCTTCCAGCGACCCGCTGGAGAGCAAGGGCGCGCGCTTGTACAGCTTGTCGCCAAGCCGCTCCGTCCGGGCGAGCCTTGGAAGGATTGGGGCCGAGTCTCGCCGAGCATCGCCCGCGGACGGCAGGAGGCGTCCCGCCCGCCCTGCGGCGACTCTCAGCCGCTTCGGGGACGATCGACATCTTCCACCGCAGTTCGGACGTAAACGAATAGCGGTCGTACCCCACCGAACAGCTCGTCGCCGCCGTCGCCGCCGGAGAGCGACACGGTCACCTGCTCGCGCGCAAGTGCCGAGACCAAGTGCGTCGGGATTTGCGGATCAATCGGCGAATGGCTCGTCTGAAGGATCGTGGGAGTGCGGGATGACATGCCCACCCTCCGAGGGCGTTACATAGAGCTCGTTATGATCGGTGCCGAGGTGCCTGGCGACGGCCTTGGCCTGCTTTGCTTCATTATAGCCGCCCTCGTGGAATCCGATCGTGAACGTCTTCACCGGCCGCGCGAAAGTTTTTGCATCAGCGCGACGACCGTCGAGGAGTCGATCCCGCCGGACAGGAAAGCGCCAAGCGGCACGTCCGCGATCGTCTCTGCCAAGATATCGTGCTCAAGCCACCGCTGGAGCGTCATCGAGCACCTGGTCGACACCGATCTCGAGCGGGTTCTTCTATGCCCTCTCGGCGATTGACGCGCCCCGACCAATAATTCTCAAGGACGGGCTGGGGCGGCACCGCCTTCCCCGAGCGTCAGGATGGTTCCGGGCGCGAGCTCTGTGCCAGTTGGTGCTCGAGAACGGTGCCGGGATATGATGTCGCGAAGCGGAAAGGGGTGATCGCGCGACGATGCGCACCTCTCGTCGGAACAGGGGATGCACGACAAGCGCCTTCAGCTCCGAACCGAACAGGAACGGTCCGTCCGCGCGCTGGCGACCGTGGTAGAGCGGCTTCTCCCCAAGCCGATCACGCACAAGCGTCGCTTTCGTTCAGCCTTGTCCCAGAGCGCGAACGCGAACATGCCAGTCGAGCACTCGAGCGCACGGCGGATTCCCCAGGCATCAATGGCGGCGAGCAGGGTCTCGGTGTCGGAGTGACCCTTCCACTTCGGCGCAAGCCCCGCTTCGACGAGCTCGTCCCGAACCTTCAGATGATTGTAGATCTCACCGTGTACACAGTAACGTAGCGTCCGCTCGGCGAGATCATCGGCTGGTTGCCTGCGGCCGAAAGGTAAAGGACGGCCGAAGCGGGTATCGGGCGAACCCGATGCGAGCATCGAAATCCAGCCAAATATCGGAGCAGTCTGGCCACGGTGGGCAATGCTCCGGTTCATATGGGCAAATCCCCGTGACCCGGTTTCGGCTCAACCCGTCCCAGCCGAGGAATCCTGCAAACCCGCACATGGCGCAAGAGCTGTGGCAGGAACCAAGCCTAAAAGCACCTCATTCCTGAAAAAGCTTTGTCCGCAGATCTCGCGGCGGGTGTTAACTTGCGATTTCCTTCCAAACTTTTTTCGTAGGCCTGGACCATAGCATCAAGACTGAAGTTTTCGACAACCTCGAGCTTGCGTGCGCGTTGTCGGCGTTGCTGCCACTTGAGCGGGAATCCGGACCATTCCGTGGCTAAGCCTGCTCGATCGCGGTAGCTGGCCGCTCCGGATCTCCAATTGGTACGATCAACCGCTGTCCTCGACGATGAGCTCGGTTCGCCCAGCGTCGGTTACGACACTTCAGTCCTCCCCGAGAGGCTCGTCATCAGCGACGTCGTGGCGGAGACCCTCACTTCCGATGCTCGAAAACGCCGTCGGACATCGAGCGCACGCGCAATGTCGGGTATGTCTGCTCGTTCACCGAGGAGCTGAACACTATCTTGTTAAGCGGGACACGCGGTCAGCCTCCTCATCTCGGGACTGCTTCCGTCGATGCCCCCGCCCGATGGAAAAGAGCGCGTCATCGGGTACGCCTCGAGCTGCGGGCTATCTCAAGACGCCCGCCAAGACAGGATAGCCCTTCGCGGTGCCACCGCGCACTGTACCGATTAAAAAGGATCCTGAGCTGATGCCGAACTCGTTCCTCGTGCGGTTTCGCGCCTCATCGTCAGGTGCGAACACTTGAGAATCATCACCATTAGCTATGACGAACCCCTTCGCAGCACCGTAGCCAAATCGCGCGTGCAGCTCAGCGGAACGGGAGGAGCAGTTGATTACCGATGCAGACAGGGACGATGCGAAGTCTTCCTGCAAGTCGCGCCAGGATGCGTGTCTGCAAGCGGAGCGGATCGAGCGTCGAAGAACGGATATTCCAGACAACAGGGATGCCAGCCAGCTTGCCTGCAATCCCAGCCAGAAGATTCGCCCGGTACATCCACGCCTGCACGACTTCTGCTCGGCTACGCCTCAGCAGTCGGTACAGGCGGATGAAACCTGATATTGATGATAGCGGTGATTTCCAATTTAGATGGTTAACCACCACGCCGTCATTCTCGAGGCGGTCGCTGAAAGTGCCTCGATCTTCGAGCGAGATGACTTCGTGCTGGACATCCGATCGATATGTCGTGAGCCGGTATAAGACTGTCTCCGCGCCGCCAGTCTCGAGGCCATTAATGACATGAAGGACTCGCATGATCGAGCAGAACCCGTTGGAGCTTTTCGAAAGGTCGCGCAACACGTGTAGCAGCCGGTCAATAAACTCAAGGCACGGGGCTATCCGCATGGTGTCAGGCGCACGCGGCTTCCCAGATCGGCTGAAGGCTGCGTTCTCTCGCGATCCCTGCAAGCGTGCTATCGAATGAACTCGTCGATCCCACGGCACCACGCCTCGCAACCGAGCGTGACGAAACGGCAGTTCATCGATTTTTGGGGCCGCGGCGATCGCGTCAGGCGCTCGGTCCACATCGAACGGTCAGGAACCGGATGTCGTGACGCCCGAAATATTCGGGGCGAAGGGCGACGGGCGAACGAACGACACGCAAGCCTTCGCCGCGATGTCGAGGCACATCAACAACCGGGGAGGCGGCACAATCGTCCTGAGGCCCGTCACCTATATCGTAGGCAGTCAAACCCCCGCGGCCGGTGAATGCAGCCCTCGTTCGCCGGATCCGATATCATCCATCTCGCCGGTTGTTCGCGCCCGATCGCCATCCGCGGAAACGGCGCGAGACTGCGCTGCGCTCCGGGCCTCAGGTACGGCCGGTTCGACCCACACTCTGGTGTTGCTTTACCTGATGCCGGCGAGCTGGACCTCACGAATAGAGCGCCGCCCTACACCGGCATGGTCTGGATCGAGCATTGCTCGGGCGGTATCGAGATCAGTGGCCTCGAGCTCGACGGAAATCTCCAGCAACTGGTCGTCGGCGGGAAGGGATTCCCCGGCGGCTGGGAGGCAGGCGCCGTAGGGCTTCGAATGTACAGCAACACTGGCCCGGAACGCCTGTCGGGGATCTATGCTCACCATCATGCCGTCGATGGAATGATGCTTGCGCCGACGATGGATCGAAAGGGCTCCACGTGGGTCACTGACGTGATCTCCGAATATAACGGCCGCCAGGGCTGCAGCGTGACTGGTGGCCGCAACCTTGTGTTCGATCGGTGCAGGTTCCGCCGCACAGGCAGGGCCGGGCTTGGTGCTTCGCCTGGCGCAGGAGTCGACGTCGAGGCGGAGAACTGGCCGATCCGGAACGTTAGCTTCTCGCAGTGCGAGTTCTCGGACAATGTTGGGTTCGGGCTGGTTGCCGGCACGGGGAATTCAGCACGGATACGGTTCGGATGAATGCAAGTTCGTCGGCACTACGAATTACTCGGCCTGGCCAGACAGGCCCGGATGCGTTTCGAGCGTTGCCTTTTCGTCGGTTCGATCAATCACGCTTGTGGCGGCGCCGATCCAGCACGCGCAGCGCGTTTCATCGAATGCACATTCACCGACGACCCCGCGCTTAGCCCGACGCGCGCGGTCTACCTCGCGGGTCCGGGAAACTGGATTGCGATCGTCCTTACCGGTCCGAACGTCTTGTTCAGCCATTGCCGCTTCCGTATGGTTGCCAAAGGCGTCCTCCCCCTCTCGGCACGCAGCACGATCTATTCTGATTGCGTCATGACTCAGCACTCGTCACAGCCTTCCGGACCGGATGGCATTTACATCGGCACAAATTCGATCACAGGGAACGCCTATCTCGATCGCATCAACCATTCTCGGACAATTGACTTCTGAATGGCCGCGTGCTGCCGCGCAAGCGAGTGACATCCTTGCCTCAGCCGGTGGAGTGAGCCCTTTCGAGAGTTCGATCCCCCTGGATTGAGGCTACGAGGAATTCTTCTTCTTCAACGCTGGTTCGCCGATCTGGCGCTCGGTCCCCCAATCGAAATCAACCAAATATCGGCGGCGCGCCGATTCTCAGCGGCACATGGCTGGTCCCAAGCCCCGCCGTGACGACAAGCAACTTTGGCCCATCCTTGACGATCCCACAGAAATATTTTCGGCCATAGTCCGATCCGGTCTGCAACGCTCCCACTATTGGCAGAACGATTTGCCCGCAATGCGTATGGCCGGCGAGCACGAGCGTAACGAAATCCGGCGCGGTAACGACCTCGTCCGGCCGGTGCGCCACCAGGATCTTGATGCCGCGTGTATGGTCGAGTGCGCCGTAGGTCTCCTCTCTAGCGGCTTCTAACGGATCACGTCCGCGAAACACGCGACCGTCCATTCCGCCTAGAGCGATTGGTCCGATTTGAGTTGCCTGGTCGACGAGCACTTGGATGCCCGCGTTCGCGAGGGCCCGCATTATCTCGCCCGCGCGGCCCTGATAGTCGTTATTTCCTAGTACGGCATAGACACCTAACCTGGCTTTCAGTCCGGCCAGCGGCGCAATCGCCTCGGGGTCAGGGTATTGTTTACCGATCCAATTGTCGCCGACGAAATCTCCAGCCGCGACGTCAATGTCTGGTCGTAGGGCATTAATTTGGTCGACGATGTTTTTGACGCGCTGGGGGGGCATGTCCGGTCCGTGAACATGGACGTCGGAGAAGAGCACGATATGGATTGGCTCCGCACCGGCGGGGTAGTTCGGCACCGTCAAACCCAACCTTCGAACGACCGGCGTCGCAGTCGCGTTCCTGTAACCGAGGGCGATAACCGCAAGCGCAGCGACAATGAGCGCAGCGAGTAACCTGAAGGTGAGGCGGCGCAACAACAACGGAATTAAGAAAACGTCGTCACGCGGCGCTGTCCTGCAGCTTGTGCCGCTTCAGAGCATGGCGCAGCTGATCGTAGCTGAGGTTCAAGGCAGCGGCCGTTGCGCGCTGGTTGAAGCGGTTGCGGCGCAGCGCCTCCTCGAGGAGCTGCCGCTCATAATCCGAAACAGCCGACCTGAAGTCGCTGGTGGAGGCTGGCGGCGCTGCGACTTGCGTGACTGATGCAACCAGGCCCGGTTCGCCTTCCTCGTTGGTCGGGGCAAACGGCACGGCGGCGTGCGAAACGCCCCTCGACGCTGTCGGCGCCCAGGGCGAATGGAAGGGATCGAAGACGATCTCGTCGATAGGGCGTTCGGGGTCCTCATGCCGGTAGACCGCGCGTTCGGTGACGTTCCTCAGCTCGCGAACGTTGCCGGGCCACGGATAGGCCTCAAGCTGGGCGAGGGCACGCGGCGTAAAGCCCGGCCAATTGGGCCACTCGAGCTCGGCCGACATGCGCCGGCCGAAATGCTCGGACAGCAGCGGGATATCGCCTTCGCGGGCGCGAAGCGGCGGCAGCGTAATTACCTCGAACGACAGCCGGTCGAGGAGGTCGGCCCGAAACCTTCCCTTGTCGACCTGCGAAGGAAGACTCTCGTTGGTGGCGGCGACGATGCGAACATCGACGCTGATCGGCCTGGATGCGCCGATACGGGTGATCTCGCCATATTCGACAGCCCGCAGCAGCCGGTCCTGCGCAGGCATCGAGAGCGTCCCTAATTCATCGAGGAACAAGGTCCCGCTGTCCGCTTCCTCGAACCTCCCGTGACGCGTCTTGGCAGCGCCGGTGAAGCTTCCCGCTTCGTGGCCGAACAGCTCGGCCTCGATGAGGTTCTCAGGTAGCGCTGCGCAGTTCATGATAATGAGCGGCCCGGCCCAGCGCGTGGAGAGGTGGTGAAGACGCTCCGCAATCAGCTCCTTGCCCGTACCCCGCTCGCCGACGACGAGGACGGGACGATTGAGCGCCGCAGCACGGCTCGCCCGCTCGACCGCGTCGAGAAAGGCGAGGCTCTGCCCGATGAATTGTTCAGCGCGCTCCATGTCTCATTTCGTTCCGAAATCCGACCGACTGTTGGTGGCAAATCCCACCATTTGGCAAGGATTTTCGCCTTGTTTTCAGGAGCGAAACCGCACTTTTCCTAAATCTCTGCCGTTTCCAAAAATATGGCACGCCTCTTGTATGTATAGAAGCAGGTTTAGGGCCCTATGATTTGGAATTCGGAGTGACTGAATGAGCATCTTTTCCCGAACACGGGATATCTTTGCTGCGAACATCACCGAGATGCTCGACCGGTCGGAAGACCCGGCGAAGATGATCCGCATGGTGATCCTCGAGATGGAGGAAACATTGGTCGAGGTCCGCGCCTCGGCCGCGCGCTGCATCGCCGACGGAAAGGAAATGCGCCGCGCACTTTCACGCCTCGACGAGCTTCAGAGGAACTGGACCGAGAAGGCGGAACTGGCGCTCTCGAAAGCACGCGAGGATCTGGCCAAGGCTGCTCTCCTCGAGCGCCAGAAGGCAACCGACATGAGCGAGGGCCTCCGCGAGGAAATCAAGGTCATCGAGGATACGCTGAAGGGCTATGAGGCGGACATCGCCAAGCTCCAGGGCAAGCTGCGCGAAGCTCGCGCGCGTCAGAACGCGATCGCTGCAAGGTTCGAGAGCGCGATCACCCGCGCCCGCGCCCGCGAGCTTCTGAACGGCAATCGCACTGAGGATGCGTTCTCGAAGTTCGAGTTGCTTGAGCGCCGCGCGGACTTCGCCGAAGGACGTGCCGACGCTTTGGGAATGACGGGGCCCAAGAGCCTCGAGGAAGAAATCGCAGAGCTCAAGGCCGCCGAATTGGTCGACAAGGAGCTGGAAGCCATGAAGGCCGCACTGAAGGCCAGGGGGAAGTAATCGATGGAAGATGTCCTGGGTTATGTCGTCGGGGCGATTGCGATCGTTTCGATCTTTGTCGGTCTTCCGTGGCTGATCTTCCACTATGTCACGAAGTGGAAAACCGCAGCGACGCTCACGAGCGGCGACGAGAAGCTGCTCGATGAGCTTCATGACGCCGCCCGGCGCCTCGATGACCGGCTCTGCACGATCGAGCGGATCATGACCGCTGAGAACCCCGACTGGCGCCAGCAGTGCCTGCCCGGCCGCGAGCGCGATGAAATGCGCCGGCTCCTGGCTGAGGGCGAGTAAGATGGCCTACGATCGCTATCCGACGCGCGAGCACCGCTCGAACCAGCCGCAAATTGTCAGCAACCAGCCGCAATATGTGAGCGAGCGGCAGCGCTATGGCCAGCCGGCAAGCCGCACGCGCTTTTATCGCGACAAGGAGAACGGCAAGCTCATGGGGGTCTGCGCCGGGATCGCGGACTATACGGGCTTCGACGTCGCGCTGGTCAGGATCTGCTTCCTCGCCGCGGTATTCATGAGCGGCGGATCGGTCCTGCCCTTCTACTTCATCGCCGGCTGGATTGCTCCCAATAAGCCGCGCGAACTGGAATATCGCGGCACCGAGGACCGGGAGTTCTGGCAGGGCGTTCGAGCCTCGCCGACGCGCGCAGCTCGCGACATTCGGTCGCGCTTCAAGGACATCGACCGCCGCCTCGCCGACATCGAAAGCTATGTGACGACGGAAAATCGCTCGCTCGCCCGCGAAATCGAGCAGCTCCGCTAAAAAGGAAGTATCTAAATGCAGCCGGATCTTGGTGAACAGATCATCGCGCCCAACCTTCCGTGGATCATCAACGAATCCTCGAGCGGATCGCTACGGAACCGCCCGAGCGCATCTCACCGGGAAATCGAGCAATTGCGTTAGGCTGACAGCAAAGGGGGAATGGTGATGATGGATCCTGAGGTAACCGAGGTTTTCAACTTCGTTCTTCGGCTGTTCCCGTTCATCGCGATCATCGTCGTCGTGAGCGTCGTCGGTTCGCTGCTCAACAACTGGCTTAAGATCAAGAACGGCTATCCGCTCTCGAATAGCTGGGGGATGCCGCTCCATCCGAAGAAGGATGGCGAGACACTCGAGCGCGTCAGGCTGCTGACATCCGAGAACGCCCAGCTTCGCGCCGAGCTCGGGTCCGTCAAGGACCGTCTCGAAACGCTGGAGCGGATTGCTACCGACCAGCCTTCAAGGCTCGCGCGCGACATTGACGCTCTCGCAATCGACAAGGGAGGAAATGCATAATGGGTCCGGGCGATGTCTTCCTTGCGCTGATCATTGTCGGCCTGCCGGTCATGCTGCTCATGATCATCGCCAATCGTTATTTCCGCCTGCGAGAGAAGAAGCTCGAGGTCGAGGCCTCGATGGCTGCTGAGAAGGCAGCGCAATATGCGTCGCGGAGCAATGAACTGGAGCACCGCGTGCGGGTCCTGGAGCAGATCGTCACCGATGGCGGCGCGCAGACGGCGGCGCAGATCGAAGCGCTTCGAGCCGTTCCGCCGGCACTGGCGGCGGACGCTCGAAAGGCTGAACAGGAGCCCCTGGGCTAACCAGCTGGGCTAGTTAAGGAGACGGTCGTGGAACCCTCGATGCTGATTTTCTTCATGATCGTCGTCGGCATCCCCGTAATCGGGGGAGTCAGCATGAGTGCGTTCCAGCGCTGGCTTCAGCACAAGGAAAAGATGAGCCAGCTCATCGCCAACGAGACAGCCGAAAAGGCCGCGCAATATGCGGCCCACGTCGAGCGCATCGAGGCGCGCCTCCGGGTTCTGGAGGAGATTGTCACAGACGGGGGCGTGCAGACCGCAGCGCAGATCGAGGCGCTTCGGCCGCCGGGCCGCCTGAGCGGCAGGTCCGCCGCAGTGACCGGCGACACAGCCGCTTGAATTGACTAATACACATCACGACATGATACATCTAAGATACATCGCGGGACGAAAGGTGCCGAGGCCGCAATGAACCCGTTCGAGTTCGTTATTGCCGTCCTGTTCATGGTGTTCGCCTTCACCATCATCAGGCACAAGCTTGGCATTCCAGTCCGTTCGATGCGCGAGATGCGGGGCGATCCCCCCGCCAATGACGGCGAGAACCAGCGTCTTCGCGGCCAGGTGCAGCAGCTCCAGGAGCGCATCAAAGTCCTCGAGCGGATCGTCACCGACCGGGGCGCCGAGACCGCGGCTCAAATCGAGGCGCTTCGCGACCACGACCGAATTGAAGAAGAGGACAAGGCCTGATGGATAGCGGGCAGCTTACTGCCGTCTTGATCGTCGCCATCGTGATGATCGCTTCGATCTTCCGCGCGAGGCTGCGCGGACCATATCGCCGTCACGACAATTTCGTCGGCAACAGTGGGCAGGCCCAGGTCGAGAACCATCGCTTGCGCGAGGAGGTGTCGGAACTCAAGGAGCGCATCAAGGTCCTCGAACGGATCGCGGTCGACAAAGAGAACAGCCTCGCCAAGGAAATCGAGTCGCTCCGCGACCGATAAGGCGGTAGGGCGCGGACATGGCCGGCCTGCCCTTTCTCTCCGACATCCTCGAAGAATATCAGCTGGTCGATGCGGAGGACCGTTACCGGCTTCTGATCGATCTCGGGCGGCAGCTCGAGCCCATGCCCGACGCGCTCAAGACCGATGCGACAAGGGTCCGCGGCTGCTCGGCATCGGTCTGGGTCTATCCGACGGCAAATGAAGGGCGACTTCACTTCCTCGCCGAGAGCAATGCCGCGATCACCAAGGGCATCGTCGCGCTGATCCTCTCAGCGGTCCAGGACAAGCCTGCCGCAGAAGTTGCCCAATTGGATATCAACGAAGCACTTGCACCCTTCGAGCTCAGGAAACATCTGAGCGCGAACCGCACGCAGGGCGTTCCGAACATGATCGAGCTCGTGAAGCAGACTGCGGAACGCTATGCGGCGGCCGCCTAGAGATTCTCACGAGGCGGCGCTCCAATCCGCTTTCGCAATGACAAGACGCGCCATATGTGCGCTCAATGCGTAGCTCACTCGATTCCGATGAACTGGAGGGGGGCAGCACCGTGGCCCTTCCGAACAGCGAACTGCCAGGCTCCTACGTCAATCCAATCCTTGATGCCGATTTCCCCGATCCTGCCGTAATCCTGGCTCCGGACGGATTTTATTACGCCTACGCGACCCAGACGCTGTGCGACGGCGAGTGGATCAATATCCAGGTCGCGCGCTCTCCCGACCTCGTCCACTGGGAGCATCTGGGCGAGGCCCTTCCCCAAAAACCCGACTGGGCGAGGACCACCCAGGATTTCTGGGCGCCGAGCGTTATCTACGACGGCTCGACCTATTTCCTCTATTATTCAGCTACGCCGGACGTTTGCCACCGTCATGAGCGTGGACATGCGCTTGCCGTTGCAACTGCATCGGCGCCGGCCGGCCCATTCGTCGACATGGGCATGCCGCTGCTACTCGGCGCCGGCTTCGAATTTATCGACCCCCATGCCTTCGACGATCCGGTCACGGGCAAGCACCTGCTCTACTGGGGCTCGGGCTTCCAGCCGATCAAGGTCCAGGAACTAAGCCATGACCGGCTGTCGTTCGCTCCCGACAGCGCGCCGATCGACCTCGTTTGGCCGAACGGGGAGAAAGGCAGCTTCCCGCGGCTCGTCGAGGCGGCGTGGGTGATCCGTCACGACAACTATTATTATCTCTTCTACTCGGGCGACAATTGCTGCGGACCAGACGCCGACTATGGCGTGATGGTTGCCCGTTCGGATCACGCCACCGGCCCGTTCGAGACGCTCGAGGAGGCCAAGGGCGTTCCCCACAGCCTCATCCTCTTCAAGAACGAGAGGTGGCTGGCGCCCGGACACAATTGCATCGCGATCGACGAGGCGGGCGAGCACTGGATCTTATATCACGCCATCGACGTGAACCGGCCTCGGCAAGCCCAGGACGATGAGATCAACAGCCGGCGCATCCTCTTGATTGACCGCGTCGAATGGCATGACGGCTGGCCGTGGGTCGGCACGCCTTCGGAGGAGCCGCGCACAGCTCCAGTCGTCTAGCTTCGTCCGCCAGCGACGATACGGGGCCGCGTGCGCTCAGCTTCCATGGTCGAGAACTGTTCCCGCTGCGCCTCGAACTCCGCGAGGAGGTGCTCGTCGACGTGCCGGCTGCCGTCCGCGACCACCGATGAAAGAAGCCCCGTTTCCGCGTGGCGTGAATTGTCCCAGCCGGGATAGGATGTGATCGGGTACCAGCAGATACCGCGGACATCGACGCCGCGGCTCATGGCATTGCGCACCTCGCTGCACACATAATGGAGCCAGGACGGCTTGCCCGTCCCTTCCGCGCCGGTTTCGGACAGGAGAAGCGGCTTTTCGTAGCGCTCTGCCATTTCGACGAGCATGTCGGAGAGCGGCCGATATTCGTGATGGCCCATGGGTATGGTCGGGCCATTCCAGTACCATTGGTTGTGCGGGTAGAAGTTGAGGCCGATGAGGTCGACCAGCGACGGATCTCCTCCAAGCTCGGGCTTGGCCTTGCCCATGAGCCAGTCATAGGCCTCGTACATCCCTCGAAGGTTCCGCTCGGCACCGCGCACCGTCGGGCGACGACGATCGTGCGGGGCGATGTGGATCAAAGGCTCGGCCCAGATGATCCTTGCCTCGGGCCAGCGATGCTTGATCACCTTCGATGCCGTGATCCCGGCCTTCACGAGCTGGTGCTTGAACCAGCCCTGCTCGTGCGAGCCGACGCTCGGAAAATAGCCATCGTCCACCGCCCAGGAGAGGAAATTGATCTCATTGAGGGGGCAGACGAGCGGCGGCCGGTCGCTGACCGATTGCCGCACTTCGAGGGCAGCAAGTGCGAAGTCCGCAAAACGGTCGGGGAAATCGGGACCCGCCTGGTCGACGCAATCGGGGGAGCCGTAATGGAACAGGTCCCAGATCACCTCGACCGAGGCCTTTTCCGCTGCCTCGAGCATCGGCATCCAGCTCGACCAATCATACTTGCCCGGCGCCTTCTCGATGAGGTGCCAGCGAAGGCCGTCGCGCAAGGTCTTGAAACCCAGCTTCTTGCACAAACGATAATCGTTGAAGGCGTGCCGATCATGACCCGTCGCCCGGATCAAGTCGAGACGCACTCCGTCGCGGCGTCGGTGCGACGAGCACTCGAACCCGGCCATGAAGAAGCTGTCGAAGTTCATAGGCGTCATTCGTCTCATGTACCCGAACAATGCACCAGCGAGAAAATGGAGCCGCGAAATCTTTGCCTAGACTAGGCTACTTTCCCATTCTTCCGTTCTTCGGCTTTCCTCAAAACATCATAGGCCGCCTGGACCTGCTTGAAACGCCGGGCAGCCTCCTCGTCTCCGGGGTTGGCATCCGGATGCGTTTCCTTGACCAGGCGCCGATGCGCTGCCTTCACGGCCTGGAAATCCGCGTCACTGTCGAGCTCGAGCGCGTCCAACGCCCGCATTTCGTCGCGGCTCCGGCTTCCGTCCCCCGGCCCTGCCCATTTCCACTGGGCGGACTGGCGAAAGCCTGAATTGCCCTTCTCTTCCTCGGCAGCGCGCCGCGCGGCTTCTTCGGGGCTGAGCCCAGCGAAATAGTTCCAGTTCCTGTTATATTCGGCGGCATGGGTCTCGCAGAAATACCAGCGGTCGCGACTGTTAGGCGCCTTTGGGGCAGGCCGGTCGCCGATCTCGTTGCAGCCCTCGCGGTCGCACAGGCGCAGCCTTGCCGCCGAGCGCCCCTTGTCGCCATAGGAGCGCCAGCGCGGAAATCCCCAGTCGTCCGATCTCTTCTGCCGAGCCATGCGTCTCCAACTAGCCAGCTATTGCGGCAGTTTCGAGCCGCCTTAAGGAAAATGCGCCAGAGGACCTATAAGCCGGGTTCTGTCCGCCGCGCCCTTGCAAGGCGTGACTGGGCGACCATTCCTCTAGGCCCCGACTTGCATCGGGGCTCAAGCAACCAACCCGGGCGGCGAGCCGGAACCAGGCCCATCTGCCACCCCTATTCGGTCTTGCACCCGGTGGGGTTTACCGTGCCGGCCCTGTTGCCAGGACCGCGGTGCGCTCTTGCCGCACCCTTTCGACCTTACCCGTCCGAAGGCGGGCGGTGTCCTTTCTGTGGCACTATCCCTGAGCCGCCTTCGCAACGAAGCTAATGGCGACCCGCCGGGCGTTACCCGGCACCGTAGTTCCATGGAGCCCGGACTTTCCTCGTTGGAGCAAAGCTCCCCCGCGGCCGCCCAGCCCTCTGGCGAGACCAATATGGGCTATTGGGGCCGAGGCAGCAACAAGGCGAGCAATTTGGCCCGGCATTCGCCGTCGACGACCCCGTCGATGAGGTCGGGTCGGAAGCGGCGCTGAAAGGCGATGATCGCTTTCTGCTCCTCGGTTACGTCATAGCCGAAGCGCTCGAGCGCGAGCAGGAATCCGGCGTCGGTCCAATAAGGGTCAATGAGGTCGCGGATCGGGCTTGGGAGTGCGAGACGCCGTTTCGCCAGGGCCGTCCACGGAAAGAGCTCCCCGGATCTTCCTTCCGAGCCGGCGCGACGTCGGAATGCCCAACGACGTCGCCGCGGCCGATGCCGTGGCGTTCCTTGATGTCGGCAACGAGCGGAATGACCGATGCCATCTGCTCGTCCGGGAATGCCCGGTATCCGAATTCATGGCCGGGATTGACGATCTCGATCCCAACGCTCGCCGAGTTGACGTCCGTAACACCGCGCCAGCGCGACTTTCCGGCGTGCCACGCCCGTTTCAATTCATCGACCAGCCGGTAGATCGCCCCATCTTCGTCGACGAGATAGTGCGACGAAACCCGCGCGTCGGGCGAGGTCAGCCGGTCGAGCGCCGACTGCATGTCGGGCATCCCTGTGTAATGAAGCACGATCATCGAGACCGGCAGCTGCCGCTCGTCGAAATTCGGCGATGGCCGTTCGATGAAATCGAGCTCCACGCGCACAATGGCGCACAGCATTAGCTATCGGGTCAAGCCCTCGCGGACCTTCGATCTCCAGTTCGCTTCTCGACGCGGCTGCCGTCGCCGGTGAGCCGGTAAAGTCCGCGCGCGTTGAGGTCGGCGCCAAGCTTGCTCGACTGGCCGATCACCGTCTCGCCAGCGCCCAGCATCAGAAAGCCGTCCTCCGCCATTGCGCTAGAAAGACGCTCGAAGCTCAGCGTCTTCTTCTCGGGGCTGAGATAGAGGAGGACGTTTCGGCACAGGACGATGTCGAAGCCGCCCGGATGCGGGGGCTGCTCCAATATGTTGTGCACCTGGAAGCGAAGCGGGCGCCGAAGGCCTTCGACTGCGCGCCAACCGTCAGGGCACTCCTCGAACCATTTGATCATCTGGTTGATGCCAAGGCCGCGCTGGACCTCGAACTGCGTGTAGGTCCCGTTCCGGGCGCGCTCGACACAGCTCGTCGAGACATCGGTGCCGAGGATGTCGATCGTCCACCCGCGCCATTTCTCCGGCTCTTCGGCAAAGAGCATCGAGAGGGAATAGGCTTCCTGCCCGGTCGAGCAGCCCGCGGACCAGATCCGAAGACGCTTCGTCTTCGCGCGGCTCTGAAAAAGTGCGGGCAGCGCACAGCGCTGGAGCACGTCGAACGGCGCGCGGTCGCGGAAGAAATAGGTTTCGTTGTTGAGCAAGGCTTCGACGACCATCTGGGACAAGCTCGGCTCCCTGCCCATGACGAGGATGGTGATGAGCTCGTCGAGAGTTGAGATCCCTCGCTCGCGCAGCAAGCTCGAGAGCGCCGTCTCGATCCGCCACCGCCTGCTCATCGTCAGTTGCTGGCCGGTGCGCGCTTCCAGGAGGCCAGCGAGGATACGCGTGGAACTATCGCTTATTTGCACTCGCGCTGCTCCTCCGTCCGCGAAGCGATCCGGCGGGCAATCTTGTCGGGAGGCAGCACGGCGCAGGCCAGTCCCGCCTCGAGAACGGCGCGCGGCATGCCCCAGACGGCGCAGCTCGCTTCGTCCTGCGCGATGATCGAGCCTCCGCGCGAGACCAGGGTGGAGGCGCCCTCCACGCCGTCCCGGCCCATTCCGGTGAGGACCACGCCGAGCGCGCCAGGCCCATAGATCGCGCCCACCGAGGCGAGCATCGGATCCAGGGAAGGCATGCAGCCGCTACTCGCGGCGCCGCGGCTAAGCTGCACGGCCGGGCCGTTCTTGCCGGGCCCCAGGGTCAGGTGCGCGTCCCCTGGCGCGAGAAAGATATGGTCGGCCTCGAGCTCCATTCCCTCTTCGGCAACGACGCAGGTCCGGTGAGCGATCACGCCGAGCTGGCGAGCGAAAACCGGCATGAACGGCATCGGAAGGTGCTGCGTCAGAAGGATCGGAACACCGATCCGCTTCGGCAGTGCATGAAACAGGAACTCCAAGCGCGTGGATTCCGCCCGTCGACGCGCCGATCGCAAGAACGTCGATCGGATCGGTCGGCATTGCGCGGAGCGCCGCCTGCTCTCCTTTGGGCTGCGGCGCATAACCGGCGCTCACCGCGGCGGGCGCTGCATAGCCAAGCGCCTTGAGCTTGCTGAGCAGGATCTCGGAGAATTTTCCGTTGAAGCGGCCGGTGCCGGGCTTCGGCATCGTGTCGGCCGCGCCGAGCGCGAGCGCTGCGACCGTCTGCTCCGCCCCGTCCTCGGCGAGCGACGAGACGATCATGACCTTCGCGCCGGCGGCAGCAGCGATGATCCTCGGAATGGACTTGAGGCCCCCGGCACCCGGCATTTCAAGGTCGAGGATGACGACGTCGACGCGGCATTGGCCGAGCGCTTCAATCGAATCCTCTGCGGTTCCGGCGACAGCCGTGATCTCGAAGGCCGGATCGCTTTCGATCATGCGCGAGAGAACCGCCCGGGCGACCGTCGAATCGTCGACGATCATCAGCCGGATCCGGCGCCTCGTTGGCGGCGGCCCCGGCAGGCGGTCCCGCGATCTGGCGAGCGCCCGCTCCACCTCGGGACCTCAGGCGACGCCGACGAGCTGAAGCTTGATGTGGAGCGTTTCCCGATCGAACGGCTTCATCACATATTCGTCGGCGCCCGCTTCGAGGGCCGCGCGAATATGCGCCATGTCGTTCTCGGTGGTGCAGAAGACGACCTTCGGCTGATCGCCGTGGCCGCGCTGACGTAGCAAACGCAAAAACTCCATCCCGCTCATGACCGGCATATTCCAGTCGAGGAGGACGACGTCAGGCATCTTGGTTTCGCAGCGGGAAAGCGCTTCCTGGCCGTCCCCCGCCTCTTCGACCTCGAATTCGAGGGTCTCAAGGATGTGACGCGCGACCTTGCGGATCACCTTCGAGTCATCGACGATCAAACAGCTCTTCATTCTCAAGCTTCCCGCTTCCAACTACGGTTCTACTAAACGTTAAGGGTAACGAAGACCTTAAGCGGCTTTCGCCTCGCTGGTGCCGGCGATGAGCGCCGCGACGTCCACGAGGAGCAAGGCTCCCGTCTCAGTATCGATCATGCCCTGGGAGACCCGCTCCCAGCCATCGCCCATTGCCGCGCGCACCGGCGTGGGCTCCGACAAGGCCTCGACCACGTCTTCGACGAGATCGACGATGAGCGCATAATGGTGTCCGTCGAACTCGACGACCGCCGCTTCGCGTATGCCTTGGGAGCAATCGCTCGTTCCAAGCTCGAGCGAGCGCTTGCAGTCGATGACGGTGAGGACCCGGCTGCGAAGAGCAGAGAGGCCCGCGACGTGCGGTGCTGCCCGGGGCACCGGGATTAAGGTATCGAGCTCGACCACCGCCTCAACGGCGGCTGCGGGCAAGGCGACGCGCTCGCCGTCGATGGTCACGACCAGCAGCAGCTCGTTCATTTGCCTCTCCCGGCGCCAGCGGTTTTCAGCGCCATCAGCAGCCCGGCGCGATCGTAGCGATAAATGCTCTCGTCCTTCTTGCCCGATGCTTCAGCTTCGGTCCGAAGCCAGATCGTCTTCGAAGCTGCTTCGCCAGGAACCTTGGCGCCCTGAGCTGCGATGACGAGATCGGCGTCGGCGTCAGTCTCGTCGCCGATGACGAGATAGCCCGCGGCTTCGACGATCGGCCGCAGCATGTTCTGCATCCACGGATCATCGCCAGGAAGGCGGCAGATGAGCTTCTCGGTCACGCGCGCTTGAGCCCCGACGTGGTTCGCGAATAGCCAGTGCGCGTCAACCAGTTCCGCAGGCTCGCCGTTCACCAGCGAAACGCCGCTGACCTCGCCCGGCCGGTCGGAGTGGATGATGTCGCTCTCGATGGTCGCGAAGTCGATGACTTCGGCGAAGGCGTAGCCGATCTCGTGGACCCCGTCGTTCAAGCGGAACAGGCGCACTTTGCCCTCGCCAAGCTCGGCGCCGGCTGCTCCCGCCAGAGGGAGAATGGTTTCGGCGACCTGCACCCGGAGCTGCCCGGCCGCTTGTTTGACCGCGCTCGAAGGGACTTCCTCAATCCGGTCCACGACCGCCAGGCGAAGCGCGCGCCGACTTCCATCAAGCGCCCGGAACAAGAGAACCGCAGCGGATTTCGACGCGGTGGCCGAAGGTGCTTCAGCGATCCGCGTGGAGCGCTCCTGCTGCTCCAGCTTGATTCCACCGACCTGGGCCACGCCGGCCGGGTCGAACAGCAGGATCGGGCTGCCATCGTCGGCGAGCGTCGTTCCGGCGTAAAGTCCCGTCGCCATCACCGCGGGCGCAGCCGGCTTCACGACCAGTTCCTCATGGTCGTGGATCCGGTCGACCGAGAGCGCATAGAGATCAGCTCCGGCCGGGCGCAGCACGATGAGCGTGCGGTCCTTCTCTCCGACGCTGCTCTCGATGCCGAGGATTTCGGCGAGGGACACTTCGGGTACGCGCCGGCCGCGGATGGTCGCGACGCCGGCGCCGCCGAGATGCTCGAGCGTGACACTCTCGCCGTTGGCACGCACGATTTCTTCGATGGCAGAGCGCGGAATCGCGAAATTCTGGTCCGCAATTGAAACGGTCAGCGCTGGAATGATCGTGAGCGTGAGCGGCACGCGCAGGGTCATTCGCGTCCCCTGGCCGAGCTTGCTGCCAACTTCGACAACGCCCCCGATCCGTTCGATGTTCGAGCGGACGACATCCATGCCGACGCCGCGGCCCGAGATGGACGTCACTTCCTTGGCCGTCGACAGGCCGGCCTCGAAGATCAAAGCGAGTTGCTCGCGATGGGTGAGCTTTGCGGCTTCGTCCCTTTCGAGGAAGCCCGTGTCGAGAGCCTTCGCAACCAGCTTCTTGCCGTCGATCCCGCGCCCGTCGTCGTGGATATCGATCAGGATCTGGTTGCCGGACTGGCGCGCGCAAACCGAGAGGATGCCGATCTCGCGCTTGCCGGCTTTGAGGCGATCCGCCGGCTTTTCGATGCCGTGGTCGACCGCATTGCGGATGATGTGGGTCAGGGGATCGCGGATCATCTCGATCATTTCGCGATCGAGCTCGACGTCGCCGCCTTCGATATCGACCAGCACCTGTTTGCCGAGCTCGGCCGAAAGGTCGCGAACCATCCGCGGCAAGCCGATGAAGAGATTTTCGATCCGCTGCATGCGCGTCCGTGTGATCGCATCACGCATGTCGGCGATGATCGCTGACAGGCGCTCGAAAGCGCCGTCGACCGCGACGTCGGTCGAATTCTCTCGAAGCCGGCGGGCAAGCTCGTTGCGGGCCAGCACCATGTCGGAGACGGTGCTCATCACCCGGTCGAGCAATTCGACCGAAAGCCGGATCGTGCGCGGCGCCGAGCTTGCGCGGGGCTGCCCTTCGGCGTGCGGCGCTGCGAGAGGCACGGCGGGCCCATCTGCGCCGGGCGCCAATGCATGAATAAGAGCGCTGTCATCACCGCCCGGCATCTCTTCGCCCGCCTCGATCGCGGCAATCATCTCGCCGATGCGATCGATGATCGCGAGCACTGCGCTGACGAGCTGGGCATCAGCCTGGCGGCGCCCGGCGCGAACGTCGGCAAGCGCGTCCTCGGCCGCGTGGCTGAGTGCTTCGAGGCGCGGGAAGTCGAAGAAGCCGCAATTGCCCTTAACGGTGTGGACGAAACGGAAGATGCTATCGAGGCGTGCGCGGTCGTCAGGCTCGGATTCCCAGGCGACGATCTCGCCGCCTAGGGCTTCGAGCATTTCGCGGCATTCAGCTACGAAATCGGCAATCAGGTCATCCATCGGCTACGGCCGCCCTCAGCGCTGCTTTAGAAGGGCGCTTATGAAGGGCAGGAGTTAACGCGCCGTTATCCCTGTCTCATTCATCTCAGGTGGCGGATCGCGCTCGTCGCTTTCGAACCCAAGCCCCTGCTTTATCGACCCCGGGGACATTAAGTATAACAGAGCGTCGCTTCTTATTGCCTAATCGCGAAGGAGTAGAACCCCAACCCGGTGCTCGCAGCTCTGGCGTTCCTCGGCATCTGGGGGAGTGTCGGGATCGACGAAAGCCGAGTGAAAGCAGTTCTGGGGAGGCGCTTGCGGACCATCCCTCCGGAACTCGCAGAGCTTGAACGCGAGTAGTTCGTTCCTGGTCATTTCCGGATAGAAATGCCAGCGCTGCGCCGGATTGAAGCGGAGCGCCAGATGATGGCTCGTCCGCCCGTCCGGCGCGATCCCGATGAAGTCCATCGGCAGGATGTCCGCCGGCTGCAGACTGCTGGGTGCACAGACGGCGAGCGGCATGTGTCGAAGCGGGCCCTTCATGTTCGTGGTGCGCCAGAAGTCGATGGACACGAAACCTGCGACATCGCTGCTCCGGTAACGCTCGAGCCACCAGGCTTCTGCCTGCGGCCCGGCGAATGCGCCGACGTTTGCCGCATAGAGCTCGGCCGTGAGCGGACCGTCCGAATGTACGCCCTCGCCATATTGCGGAGTGTCGGTTCCCCGGCCCCGCCGCATCGGAGCGGGGCGCTGCTGGATCTCGACGCGCCGGCCCGGAAAGAGGCGCTTGGTAATGATTTCCTCGATTTCCTCTGCAAAGGCCGGCGCGACGTCGTCCCAGTCCTCGACGCTCGTCCGATGTTTCAGAAGCACGAAACCGTTGGCTTCGAAGAACTCGGCCTCTGACCTGGCGCCTGCCTGCAGCATCCGGCCGTTATGGATTTCGATGGCGGGAAATTGTGCAGGCGGCCGGCTCGGCGGGCTGCGCAAGTCGATGGTTGGCGAAGGGCCAGCGAAATCGGAGGGAATAAACCCGTTCAATTGTGCCTGGAGCATCGGCGGAAGGCTAACGTTGAATTGCTGCTCGCGCCACCGTCAGGCCGCCGATCAGGAGGACGGGATTGTCGCCCCGATCATCAGAACGTCGCTCGAAGGGTCGGACAGCCTCAGCGCCCCGCCGCCTTCAGCGGCGAGGCGGTGCGCAAGCCACGCGCCCGCCGCGCGCGGTTCGACAGCTTCGCCGCCCCCTGATGCCAGGGTCTCGCGAAGCACGGGGTCAAGGAGGATCCGCGGACCTTCCGCCCGCACCGCAATCTCAATTCCGCTGCCGGTACGCTCGGCGCCGACATCGAGCTGCCCTCCCGCACCAGCGCGTCGCCGGCAAGCAGCGCAAGGTTGAGGAGGAGGCGGATGGCGCCCTTGGGCAGCTTCTCGTCCTCGACGACCCAGCCGAGCTCGATCTTGCCCTCCGACCCAAACAGTCCCTCGAGCGCTGTCCGAGCTTCCGCCGCGTCGATCTCGTCGCCGAAACCGCCACCGGCGCCGAACGCGAGACGGAAGAATTTGAGCTTGTTGGCGGTCGCCCGCGCGCTGTCGCCCAGGAGCTCCAGGCATTTCTCGCGCATTTCCGGATCGGTTTCGTCGGCGAGAAGCTCGATCCCGTTATTGAGCGCGCCCACGGGCGACATCAGATCATGACACAGGCGCGAGCAAAGGAGGCTTGCGAGGTCTAGCGCATTCATCGGACGGGCAATGAGCCGAAGTTTAATCTGAAGCAAGCTGGCGCCATTGAACGGAGGCGTCCGGATTCCCATATTCTTTCAAGGAAGATGGGGGGAATTGAGACGATCGACGTGCGCCTTGCGGCCGCCCATGCGGGCTGGCGGCTCGACCGCGCGCTCGCCGATGCTGTACCGACGCTTTCGCGGGAGCGGCTGAAGGTATTGATCAGAAGCGGCGCCGTCGAATCCAAGGGTTCGGCCGTCCGGGATCCCGCGCTCAAGGTCAAAGGCGGCGAAGCGCTTCGCCTCGTCGTCCCCGAGCCAAGGCCCGCGCACAACGAGCCGCAGGACATTCCGCTCCGGATCCTGTTCGAGGACGAGCATCTCCTGGTAGTCGACAAGCCCGCCGGCCTCGTTGTCCATCCCGCGGCAGGCAATCTCGACGGGACGCTCGTCAACGCGCTGCTGCACCATTGCGCGGGCAATCTGTCGGGCATCGGCGGGGTCGCGCGGCCGGGTATCGTACATAGGATCGACAAGGACACCTCCGGGCTGCTCGTCGTCGCCAAGACCGATGTGGCGCATGAGGGCCTGGCAAAGCAGTTCGCGGCGCATTCGATCGATCGGCGCTATCTGGCGATCGTCAGCGGTGTTCCGAAGACAGGCGGGGGAACCATCGACGCCCCGCTCGCCCGGTCAGCCACGAACAGGAAGAAGATCGCCATCGTCGAAGGACACCGCGGCAAGCGGGCCGTCACTCACTGGAAGCGGCTCGAAGTCCTCAATGGCGCGGCCCTTATCGAATGCCGTCTCGAAACAGGCCGCACTCACCAGGTCCGGGTGCACATGGCCTCGATCGGCCATGCGCTGCTCGGCGACCCGGTCTACGGCCGTGCCGGGAAAACGCACGGCAAGGTGCTGAAGGAACTTGGGTTTGACCGCCAGGCGCTGCATGCGGCTGAGCTCGGTTTCACTCACCCGGTGACGAAGAACAAATTGTCGTTTTCAAGTCCGTTGCCGCCCGACATTCAGGAACTGAAGCGGGCGCTTGGTGTATGAAGTTTAACCGTCTAGGGCTGCAACGCCCCGAATAAAGGGAGAAGACGAGTATATGGCTGAAGCAAAAGGGATCGTCTCGCTCCCCGCGTCCGGTGGGGAGGCCGAACTCAACCGCTATCTCGCGGAGATCAAGAAATTCCCGATCCTCTCGCCGGAGGAAGAATATATGCTCGCCAAGCGCTGGCGTGAGCATGGCGACACCGAGGCGGCGGCGAAGCTCGTCAATTCCCACCTGAGGCTCGTGGCGAAGATTGCCATGGGCTACCGCGGCTACGGCTTGCCCGTGAGCGAGCTGATCAGCGAGGGCAATATCGGCCTGATGCAGGGCGTGAAGAAGTTCGAGCCGGACCGGGGTTTCAGGCTTGCAACCTACGCCATGTGGTGGATCCGCGCCTCGATCCAGGAATTCATCCTGAGGTCGTGGAGCCTCGTGAAGATGGGCACCACCGCGGCCCAGAAGAAGCTTTTCTTCAACCTGAGGCGGATGAAGAACCAGATCGACGCGTTCGAGGAAGGCGACCTTAAGCCCCAGGACGTGACGAAGATCGCGACCGACCTCGGGGTGAGCGAGGAAGAAGTCGTCTCCATGAACCGCCGCATGGGCATGGGCGGCGACACCAGTCTCAACGCTCCCTTGAAGGGCGATGAAGGCGGTGAAGGGCAATGGCAGGACTTTCTCGTCGATTCAGGACCTCTCCAGGACGAGCAGATTGCCGAGGACGAGGAAACGCGCGTCCGCCACGACCTCTTGATGTCGGCCATGGAGTCTTTGAACGACCGCGAGAAGCACATCCTGATGGAGCGCCGCCTCGCCGATGAGCCGAAGACGCTCGAAGAGCTTAGCCAGGTCTACGGCGTCAGCCGCGAGCGTATCCGCCAGATCGAGGTGCGCGCCTTCGAGAAGCTGCAGGCGGCGCTGCTACGGCTCGCCGGCGAGCGCCGGCTGCTTCCCGCGGCCTAGCCCTTCTCCTCCGCGATTTTAGGCGCGGCCTTGGTCAGCCGCTGGCCCTCGCGCTGCTCTTCCGGACGATCCTGGACCTCATCGTCGGTCGCGACATTGTCGGCGGCCCAGGCTCCGCGGGCGCCGATCGGCTCGGGCGCTCCGGTTGTCAAGTCCTTCGCCGTCTGGTGCTCGATCTCGCTGTTCAATTCGGCGCCGAACACCAAGGCGTAAGCGCAAAGGTACATCCAGGTGAGGAGCGCGACGACATCGGCGAGCGAGCCGTAGCTCGCATCATAGTTGGTGAAATTGCTGACGTAGAAGCCGAATGCGAGGGTGAGGAGCAGCCACGCTATGGCGGCAAACGCCGTTCCAGGCGTGATCCATTTCCACTTCGCCTCCTCTCGCGACGGACCGAAGCGATACAGGATTGAAGCGACGAGCGCGGCGGCAAATGCGAGTATCAAAAATAGCCGGCGAGCTTGCCCGCAAGGACTGCCGCGGGCGAAGCCTCGGGGAGAAGGTTGTCTATGTATCCGACGGCTGCGGTTGCGGCGAGGGCAAGGAGGGCGGCGACGAGCGCGCCGACCGTCATGCAGAGCGCAAGCAGATAGAAACGCAAGATGCTGCGCTTCTCCTTCTCCTCATAGGCGATGTTGAGGGCAGTAATCACCGAAACGGCGCCGTTCGTCCCGCCGTAGATTGCGACCAGCGCCGCCAGGAGAAGCGCGAAGCCCTTGGTGCTTTCGGAGGATTTCACGGCGATCATCAGCTGGTCGCCAATGAGGATCGCGACATCCTTTGGAAGAACGGCCGTCAGCGCCCGCATATGCTCGATGACCGAATGCGGGTCGGCGACGAAGCCGTAGACGAGCACGATCAATCCCAGGAGCGAGAGCAAGGCGAAGAAGCCGTAGAAAGCGACGCCCGCGGAAACGAGCGCGACATTATCGTCCCACGTGCGCTTGTACGTGCGCGCGAGGATGTCCTTCCACGCCCACAGCGGCATTTCGGCAGGCGAGCTCGCCTGATGTCCCTTGCGATCAACCATGAAGAGGGAAACCTCGGTTCAATCGACGCCCTTCCGCGACAAAGCGCCGCATCCGTAACGATGGCTCTTGCCAACGATCGAAAACAGTCGGACGGTGAATATTTCAACGAAGAGCGCGTCGGGGCGCCTTCAGCAACTCGGCCGCCCGTGAACCGGACGAAGGGAGAGTCGCATGGCCGGAGAATCTTCAAAAGGCACTCGAGTGATCGCGCTGGTGGACCCGCCGGCGCAGGAAAGACCAGCCTTGCCGAAGCGATGCTGTTTGCAGCCGGCGCCACCGACCGCCTGGGGTCGACGGCCAACGGCTCCAGCACCGGAGACTCAAGCCCTGAAGCGCGCCAGCGCGGCGGCTCGACCGAGATCAACCTCTATAATTTCGATTATCTCGGCGATTCGTTCGCGCTTCTCGATTGCCCCGGTTCGGTCGGCTTTTCCGCCGATGGCGCGAAGGCCCTCGCGATCGCGGACGTCGCGATCGTGGTCGTCGACCCCGATCCCGCGCGGGCGCCGCTGGCCGCCCCGGCGCTTCGCGCGCTCGACGAGCTCGGGATCCCGCACGTCGTCTTCGTCAACCGCATCGACCAGGCCCACGGCCGTATCCGCGACCTCCTGTCCGCGCTCCAGCCGATGAGCGTGTCACCCTTGATCGCGCGTCAGATTCCGATCTGGGACGGCGAGAAGATTGGCGGCTTCGTCGACCTCGCGCTCGAATATGCGTTCAAATATCGCGCCGGCCAGCCATCCGAGCGGATCGACATCCCTTCCGATCTTCAGGACCGCGAGCACGAGGCGCGGACGCAAATGCTCGAACGGCTAGCCGATCATGACGATGAGCTCCTCGAGCAGCTCCTGATGGACGAGGCTCCAACGCGCGAGAAAGTCCTCCAGGACCTCGCCCGCGAAACCGGCGAGAGCCTCGGCGTTTCCGTCCTCTTTGGTTCGGCGAGCAGTTCGTGGGGCGTGCGCCGGCTCTTGAAGGCCATGCGCCACGAAGCTCCCGCAGCTGACTCAGCGGCGAAGCGTCTCGATGTCAGCGATCCCGCCATGTACGTCTTCAAGATCGTCCACGGTTCGATCGGGCGCCTCGCAATGGCCCGGGTCCTCGGCGGGAAGATCGTGGAGGGTTCGGACATCAAGACCCCTGACGTGGACCATGCGCGCGTCGGGTCGCTCTTCAAGGTGCAAGGGGAGAAGACTCAGAAGGTCGGCGAAGCGCACGACGGCGATGTCGTCGCGGTCGCCAAGATCGATACGGTGAGGGCCGGCCAGTGGCTCTCTCAAGGAAAGGTCCCGCTGCCGGTCGACATCGACTATCCGGCACGGAACTGCGCAATCGCCATCGAACCTGCCGACCGCAAGGATGACGTCAAGCTGTCCGGCGCCTTGCAGCGGCTCGGCGAGGAGGATGCGGCGCTCGTCATCGAGCATGATGACGCCAACCATGAAATCCGGCTTCGCGGAGTCAATGACGAGCACCTCAACACCGTTCTCGCGCGCCTCAAACGGCGCTTCGGCGTAGAAGTGACGAGCCACGAGCCAACGGTCGGCTACCGCGAATCCATTCGCAAACCCGTGACCCAGAAGGGTCGGCACAAAAAACAATCCGGGGGACACGGCCAGTTCGGCGACGTGATCATCGAATTGAAGCCCCTGCCCCGCGGCTCCGGCTTCGTCTTCGAGGAGCGGATCCATGGCGGATCGGTGCCCAAGCAATGGATTCCGGCGGTCGAGGACGGGGTACGCGAAGCGATGGGGAAAGGCCCGCTCGGTTTCCAGGTGGTCGATTGGTTCGGTCACCTTGGTCGACGGCAGATGTCACAGCGTCGACAGCTCGGAAACTCGCTTTTCGCCTCGCCGGCAGGATCGCGATGCAGGAAGCGCTCGCCAATGCGCATCCGCACCTTTTGGAGCCCATGCACAAGCTCACGGTCGTTTGCCCGTCGAGCGCGGCGAGCCGGATCACCTCGGCAATTGCCGGCCGGCGCGGCCAGATGCTCGGCATGGGACCGCGCGACGGCTGGGCTGGCTGGGACCGGACGACGCGCTGACTCCCGAGGCCGAGCTCTCGGGCCTCGAGGCGGAGCTTCGATCGCAAAGCCAGGGCCTC
>CAVYAH010000038.1:0-5270 GCA_963766415.1 uncultured Alphaproteobacteria bacterium
GGCGTTCATAATCACAGTCGGAAGAATGAGCGTCCGCTGGACCCCGACTAGTATTACTGCCGAGGCGGTCACAGAAACGACCCACGCAGAGCGCAAGCCAGCATGCTCCAAGAATTGAAATGAACTTCACCGTGAGCAGGTTGGTCAGGTGAAGTAGCGAAGCAGCTGCTAGCAGATAAAGGTACGGCGGAGTGTGCTTGCTGAACGGCACCCTGAAGGCATCCACCGGTCCCGCGGCCCGGATGTGCTCAAGCCAATGGTATGCGAAAAGGCGAAGGTCGGGAGCGGGAAACAGGGTCAGCGGCAGGTAAATCGCGGCGACAACTAATATCGGAGCGTATCCTCGCCCTCCCACGGTCCCCTCCCGACCCCACCTAATGCAGTTTAACCACGTAGCCGATCACCGCAAGAGAGTGGATCGCGGAACCTTTCAGAGCCGCCCCGCATTTACCATATCGCAATACCGCGTGGGGTAGGGCGCCGGAGACTGGAAGAGGCTCGCCGCCCGATGTTCGACCGATTGAGCGACAGAATGCGATCTAGATCGGCGGCCTTGCTGCTGACGATCGACAATCGGTTCGACGTTATCCTGAAGTATTGGCTTCTAGTCGCGGGCCTTGCGTCTGCCGCGCGCATCGCTTCGGCACCGCACAGGGTTCCCCTCGCGGGCTTTTCGATATTCGCCTCCTACATGCTCTTGGTCGTTGCGCCGTTCGCGTCGACCCTGCTGGCGCTGCGATGGTTTTCGGACGGCCATTTGCAGCCTCAGCCAGCGACGAGGCTGGCTCGCTGCGGCCGATGGCTGCGCGTTAGCCGCAACGACGGCGGAACAGCATCCACTCTACGGTACAACTGGGATCATGGTCTCTCTGATCGTAGGGGTGATGCTGAATGTTCCTATCCGAGCGGCGGAGTATCTTGCCGCGATGCCGCCGATTCCGGCGGCAGCGCCCCGCAATGGCTCGCCGCTTTGCACTTCGCGATGACCGTCGACGTCGTCGTCTTCACAAGCCTGTACATGATCGCGTTCGTTGCTGCGCTGCGGCGCGTTCCGTTATTTCCGCGCTTGCTCCTCGCGATTTGGCTCGCCGATCTCGCTATGCAGCTCCCGACTGCACAGATGGTTGCATCGACCTATGTACCAGGCAACGTCGCGGTCGCCCTTCAGCCCTTGCTGATCGGCAATGTGAAGAAGGTGCTGATCAGCATGGCGCTTTGGCTGCCATATCTTCTTCTCTCGACCCGCGTAAACGTCACCTACCGTCATCGCGTCCCGGCTTAGTGCGCCTGCGTCGGAACGGGCGCAAACACGGGATTTTGAGCAGCCTGAACATAGAGGGTCGCCAGGAGGATTGGTGGTAATGCATAGGGTATTAGGAACGTGAGCACTGGAGCGAAGTAGCCGCCGCCCAAGTACGGCGCGTTCGATTGCCGACGTATTGTCCCTCGGCCTCAAAGTGCCGCCATACAGCCGAGGTACTCGACCGTTATGTTGTAGTCGTGGGTGTAAGGGACAATGAGAAATGTTGCGGTCGCGAGTGCAAGAAAGCGTTGAAGGATCGATAGCGGACGAGGATCGCACTGGCCGCGATTGCGAAGGCCGTCTGGGCCGCCCAGCTCTGCCCGTAGCCTCCTCGAAGGGTCCCGCTGCATCATGCGCAGGAAGAACGAGGCAAGCTTTTGGCAGTCGAGACGAATGCAATGTGCTGCCGCGCCGCCGATATGAAAAGGGGCCACAATGTGAACGTCACGGCTACCGAACTTGAAGACGATCGCCGCGACCGCTAGCGCTCGCGGCGACCGGATCAACCACGGCAAGAGCATAACTGCAAGGTGAGGCTTGAAGGCAGCGAGCCCCGCGGCCAACCCCGCCAAGGCTGGCCGAAAGCGGAAGCCGCACAACCACAATGCGCCGAAGAGAGAACCGAGACTCGCCCGTCCCAAACGTTCAGCAATGCAGCGGGCGTCAGAATTGCAAAGACTTGCGTGGAACGGGACGAACGGTTTGGCTGCCCGAAGCAAAACAGGAACGCGCCGACAAGGCTCCAAGCCAGGAGGGCGGGCCAGTAGGGAAGCAGCCCGAAAGGCGCGAGGAGCACGAGCGCCGGTGGGGGATATGTGAAAGGCTGACGATCCTGACGCGAAGTGGCAGCAGGGTGGCGGTTATAGTGGTGGAGTTGTAGGCGGCGCCCGCGCGGCCAGTTGCCGCCAAGTGCCCCTGCCGCCCAGAATCAGCGAAGTCCCTGCCGAGCAGACGCGTCGCACGGGGGAAAAGCAGGTCAGCGCCGATGAATGCGATCGGGGGACAGCTGCGCCGACGCCGACGAATGACGGCCAGAAAACAAAGGACGGTCTGCGCGGGATGTGATGGTCCTCCGAGCGCTTTGTAACACGAAGCTCGAAGTTTAAGCGGTCCCGGCGAGCGAATGCCGATTCGTTTCCGTAGCAAAACAGTAACGAATTCCGTTCGTTGGCCTGTGGATATTGTGGCCAGGCGGCGACATCGCGTCCGAAAATGGGACGAACCGAAATTTAACGAAATGTCTTCCAGAGCGGCAAAGTAGTTTGCAATGTTTTCAACACGTTAACCAATTTCTGGTAAGACCCATTTCTTAACGAGAATCAAAAATGCACGGTTGACAATGCGTTAACTGAGTCGCAGCCCTTGGACAGCTGAGCGCTCGGGGGGCAATAGCCGCGAGCCTGTTTTTACTCGGTTCCAACCGGGTTCGTGGCGAGAGTTCGGCGTCATTCCTCCGATCCACGCGCAGCGTGAAATCCGTGCCCACGGGGGGGCATGGGTGCATGTGGAAGGAATAGTAACATGACAACCTTCATTCGTATGCTGAAGGACGAGTCAGGCGCTTCGGCCGCCGAATATGCGCTGATCCTGGCAATCGTCGGTACGGCGATTGCGCTTGCGGCGATGGCTCTTGGCAATGCAGTTTCGGGCGCGATGAATAACGCGTCGAACTGCATCAACACTCCGGAGCTGAACTAATCGTCGGAGGGCCGCTCTTCGGGGCGGCCCTTCTTCTTTCGGCGGCCCGACGGGCGCCTTGTTAATCAGCGGCTTACGCGGGAGTCGAACTTAGTTTAGTATCCGCGTCCGGGGGGTCGGACTATGATGTCACGACAAACGTTGATCGCTCTCGCAGGCGCGATCGTTCTGGGACTCGTCGCGGTGTTCATCGCGAACTCCTATCTCAATCGCGCGCAACGCGGCAGCCTACGCTGCTGGCACGACCAAGATCGCGGTGGCTCACGTGCGCCCCTGGCCTATGGGACGAACATCACGCCCAGACAAGGTCCGGTTCGTCGATTATCCGAACACCAGCATTCCGCCGGGTGCATTCACCAACGCACAGCAGCTGATGCCCGCAGGCAAGCGGCGCGTCGCGCTGGTGCCGATCTCGGTCAACGAGCCGATCCTGAAGGACAAGATTTCCTGGCCAAGGGCAGGGCGCGTCGATCTCGGCGCTGCTCCCCGACGGCATGCGTGCCGCGACGGTTCGCATCAACGACGTCTCAGGCGTCGCCGGCTTCATTCAGCCGAACGACCATGTCGACGTGCTGATCACGAGGTCAACAGGCGGTGGCAATACCGAGATTACGGATGTCCTCCTGCAGAATGTCCGCATCATCGCGATGGGTGAGCAACGCGAAGGATGTCGAACGGCAAGCCAATTCAAGCGAGGACCGCTACGCTGGAGGTTGCGCCGATCGACGCACAGAAGCTTGCGCTCGGCGAGGCCGCGGGGAGCCTGAGCCTGGTCCTTCGCAAGCCCGGCGAGGCGAGCAATCCGGTCGTCGAGACCGTCAGCATGAACGACCTTCGGTACAACATGTACGGCGGGGCGCGTTATCCGGCGCCGGCGGTTGTCGGCGCGTACGGCGGCGGGCTCGGGGGAGCCATGGCGGGTGCGATGCAGAAGAGCGCGGCCGAGATCGCGGCCTCAGCGACTCCGCGGCCGACGCGCCGCGGACCGGCGTTAAGGCTAAGCCGGCCGGCGGATACCGGAAAACAGATCGAGGTCTATCGGGGGACCAAGAGCGACCAAGTAAAGGTGGGGGGATATGGCCGCTAAAATCTTCAAGCGCTTTTCGCTTTGCGCGGCGGCAGGCGGGGCGCTGCTCGCCGCGCATCCCGCGCTCGCCCAGGTCAGCGTCGCTACCGGCGTTGGCGCGGGCGAGCTCGATGTGCCGATCAACAAGAGCCAGGTGCTCCGGTCCGACCGGCCTTACACCAAGGCGCTGATCGGCAACCCGGACATCGCGGACATCGTTCCGATCAACGACACGTCCGTGTATGTGCTGGGCAAGAAGACCGGCACAACCAGCCTGACGCTGTATGGCGCCCATGACCACCTGATTGCAGTGGTCGACGTGGTAGTGGGTCCGGACATCTCGGGGCTGAAAAAGCAGCTCGCCAGCATGATTCCCGGCGACCAGATTTCCGCGAGCATCTCGAATGACTCGGTCGTGCTGGACGGAATGGTTCGCAATGCGGTCGACGCCGACCAGGCGGTGCAGATCGCCGAAACCTATGCGCCAGGGAAGGTCGTGAACTTGCTTGCGCTCGGTTCTGCACAGCAGGTCATGCTGGATGTTCGCTTCGCGGAGGTGAAGCGTTCCGCTCTCAGCCAGATCGGCCTCAGCTGGGGCATAAACGGCAGCAAGACGGACGGCGTGATCGGGAACGGCTCGAGCCAGTTGCCGGGACGGACCGTCACGACGACGGTAACCAATCCGGACGGCTCGACATCGGTTATCACCGATCAAGGCGACCCGGTGAAGAGGCTCGGATCGATCATCGACAGCTTCGCGATCGTCTCGCGCACGTTCCGGGCATTCGGCGCGGATTTCAACGTGACGCTCGACGCGCTCGAGACGAAAGGCGCAGTTACGACACTTGCCGAGCCGACGCTGGTCGCTCTCTCCGGCGAGACAGCGAATTTCCTGGCCGGCGGCGAATTCCCGGTGCCCGTGTCCCAAGGAAATGGCGGCAACGGGAATGGTAGCACGGCGATCACCGTCCAGTGGAAGCCGTTCGGCGTCAGTCTCGCCTTCACTCCGACCGTGCTTGCGGACGGCGTCATAAACCTGGTGGTTGAGCCGGAGGTGAGCGCGATCGATCCGTCTGCCTCGATCACGATCAACAATCTCGTGATCCCAGGCCTCCAGACACGCCGCGCAAAAACGGTGGTTGAGATCCGCGACGGCGAAAGCTTCGCCATGGCTGGGCTGCTCCGCAAGGACTTCCAGGACAC
>CAVYAH010000039.1:0-15512 GCA_963766415.1 uncultured Alphaproteobacteria bacterium
TAGATCTCCCAGGTGAGGTCTTCGGCAACTCCGCCCACCTTCTCCAGCGCCTGGTAGATCGGGACAGTACCGATCGGCACGGGCGAGTTGCGGACGATCCATTCGCGCGTGTCGTGGATGTTGCGGCCGGTCGACAGGTCCATGACGGTGTCTGCGCCCCAGCGGATCGCCCACACCATCTTGTCGACTTCCGATGCGACGTCGGAGGCGACGGCGCTGTTCCCGATATTGGCGTTGATCTTGACCAGGAAGTTGCGGCCGATCGCCATCGGCTCTGATTCCGGGTGGTTGATGTTGTTGGGGATGATGGCGCGTCCGCGGGCGACCTCGTCGCGGACGAACTCGGGGGTGGTGAAGTCGGGGATGGAGGCGCCGAAGTCCTGGCCGTCCCGGGTCGTGATCAGCACTTCCTCGCGGGCGAGGTTCTCCCGGATGGCTACATATTCCATCTCGGGGGTGACGATGCCGCGCCTCGCATAGTGCATCTGGGTGACGTTGGCGCCGGGTCGGGCGCGAAGGACCCGCTTGCGGACGTTCGGGAAGGCTTGGACGCCGCCGCTCCGGTCGGGGCCGAGCTGGCCATTGTCTTCCGGGCGAACTTCGCGCTGGGAGACTTCCTCGACATCGCCGCGGCCGCGGATCCAGTCACTGCGGAGCTCGGGAAGGCCGGCCAAGATGTCGATGCGCTGTTTCGGGTCGGTATAAGGGCCGCTGGTGTCATAGAGGACGACGGGCGGCTCGCCGCTCGATGGCTCGAGGTCGACCGCGCGCATCGCGACCTTGCGCTTGCCGATATAGATCTTGCGCGATCCGCGGATCGGCCCGGTGGTGACTTTGAGTTCGGTACGAGCGGGTGCATCACCCATTGGACTCTCCTCCCTACACCGGTGCTAACCGGATCAGGTTCGACGGGTCTGGCGCTGCTGCGTCCATCTCAGCCGCGCGCCAGCGGCTCCCCAGGGAGACTCGTCCTTAGGCGCGCGGCGACGCCGGCGCTAGATCAGAGAAGGGGCTCGAAAGCCTTCGAGAAATCGTCGCAAAGGGCACGCGTGCCTTCGCGATCGTAGTGAAACTCGTCGATGAAGCCGATGTCGTTAGTCCTCCCCGGCCCGGCCAGCGGGACGCGGAGCTTCTCAGCCACCGTTCGGCGCCGCGAATGATAGTCATCGACGAACTTCTTGTGCGTCTCGAACTGCCGCTCCTGAACGGGGCTGGTCGCCTGCCCGAGCCCGGATTCGCGCTCGATCTCGGTGGGCTCGCGCTTCTCGAAGAAAGTGGTGTCATCTGCGAGCACAAGCGGAATCTTCGAGCCGGCGGCAGACGTCGGCGATGGATCGGATCCAGAGCGAGGTGAAGCTGAGCAGCGAGGCGATCTGACGCTCGGCTGGCGGGCGGCCACCGCGCTCCTTCACCGCCATCTCGATCTGCCTGAGATTGGGCGAGCCAAAAACGGGGTCGGCCATCGAAGTGTAGCAGAAGTTCGTATAGTCGCCGCCGCTAATGTGAAGCACCGCCGCGGGGCGGTGTGACGCCCGGGCGACGATCGCGAGCAGCATCGCGTGAAGGTTGCGGCTGTTACCCTCTGGGAGGCCGATGTTGGCGAACGGAAATCCGAAGCGTTCGGCAAGCACCGACGGCATCGTGTTCTCGTTCCCCGGCAGGCCGAAGCCATAAACGCTGCTCGGACCCAGGACGAGCCCGTAGCGATCGCGCTGGAGGCAATCGCCGAGCGACAGGGTCTCGCCATTGAAGACGCTGTGTCGGAACCCAGCGCCGTCGGTCGAGAAGGAACTGCAACGGATATTGGGGCCGTAAGTTATGACGTCGCCGCGGTGGACCCAGCGGCGGTTTCGGATGAACTCGCGAACTTCTGGACGAAGCCGGGCGATGTTCTGGTAATTTGCCACGGGGTCCGCGCTTGAAATGGAGGGCCGGACGGTGTCCCGCCCGGCCCTCCTTCAGGCTTACTTGCGGCGGGCGGCGGCCTGTGCCGCCTGGCGCTCAGCCGCACTGATCGTGCCGTCGTGATTCGTATCGAGCTTGTCGAACGTCGCAAGCTGCGGCGCGCGATACTCGTCCGGGCTGACCTTGCCGTCCTTGTTCTTGTCGAGCTGCGCAAGCGCGGGCGCGCCGTTAGGTGCGGTCGTCGGCCCGGCGGGCGCGGCGGCCATGAACTCGGCCTTGCTGAGGCTCCCGTCCTTGTTTGTGTCGAGCTTGTTGAACTCGGCCTCAAGCCGCGAGCGGACTGCGCCGGCGCGGTTCTGAAGCACCTTCATCTCGGCCGCGCTGATTTCCGCCGTGCTCAGCGTTCCATCGCCGTTGGTGTCGATCGCCTTGAAAGTGCTGTCGAGGTTCTTGGTTAGGCCGGCGCGGGTCAGCGGCTGCTGGGCCGGCGCAGCGGCCTTGGGTGCCGCCGCCGCAGGAGCGACGGCGCTTGCAAATACGGGCGACGTGGCCGCCACTGCAATCGTCGCTGCGAGCGTGAGGTAAACTTTAGTCACTTATTTCTCCCCCTGAAATTTTGGAGCGGTTGGAATTTGCGCGCGCACCCGTAGCGATTCGTCCGGGCGGCGTCGACAGCAGCTCTGTCAACCCGCGAACCTTGCCCTGAAGTGAACCCCTCATGAAAGCGCGGAACCTACTGGACTTTTGTCTCTTACGCGCGCGCGCGAGCGCCGATGGCTGTTGCAGCAGAGACACAACAGACCCGCCAAAGCGGGGGAAATCTCAATTCGGATCAACTTTTCCGCTTTGCTTTTCGCGATCATCAGCGATAAGTCACAGTCAGAGGACCGTCTCAATTTGGGGGCGGGGCTGCGCGCGTGCCAACTTGCGCGGCTCCCCAGAGGGGGTGGTCCTGGGAGTAAACGAGCCGCGGCCGCGGTTTTAACAGGGGAATACAAAATGACGACGACGCAACGGCGTATCGCTCTTCTTACGGGCGCCTCGCTCGCCACCCTCGTAACGGCGGTGCCGGCTTACGCTGCGCCAGGAACTACGGCTCCGCATAGTAATCTCGCGGATGGAACCTATCCGGGCTTTTCTACAGCGGCCAATACGATCGAGATCTGCGACCTGGCAACGCCTCCGGGAAGCCCCTGTTTCTTCGGTGTGATCGACACGACGGGCGCGACGTCAACGGCCAATTTGAATTCATTCCCCACTGGCCAGGGCGGCCAAAATTTCGTCCCGGGCACCGCGACGATGAATAACGGCGGAAGCGCCGAATTCGGCGCCGTTGCTCAGGCCGAAGAGCGGCGCCGGCAACGCGACGGCAACAGCCAATGCCACTGGTGTTCTGTTCCAGTTCGGCGTCACGACGAGTGCTGACTACGCGATCAATAACACGGGGCGCTTGCTGATCGACGCTTCGGCGTTCGCGGCGGCCACCGGACTTACGGGTAGCGCTCTTGCCAACGCGCATCTGAATGCCGGGCTGCATCAGGTAGCGCACGTCACCAGCAACGCGGCGCTCGCCATCGACAATACGGGAACCATGACGTTCGCGGCTGTCGCACACGCGGTTGCTCCGAGCAGCGCATCAGCGAATGCGAACCTGGGGACGGGCGGTATCTACCCGACTGATGTCGTTCTCCAGTCCGCCACCGGCTCCAATGCGAGTGTCAAGCTTACGAATAGCGGCACAGTGAATATTGCCGCCATCGCCATCGCCAGCGGCGGCAGCGTGGCAAATGCTAACGCAACGATCGGCAATGGAATCCACCAGGTGGCCAACGCTTCGTCGGCGGGAACAGCCACTCTCGACAATGCGGCCGGCGGTGTGATCAACATCAGTGCCAACGCATCTGCGTCTGCGTCGACCGCGAACGGCAGTGCAAACGCGCATGCCCAGATCGGCGCGACCGACTTCTGACAGCGCCGCGATCATGCAAACGGCGAGCGGCACGGTAGCAGCTGCCAACCTCACCAATGCCGGAACGATCAACATCGACGCGCACGCAATTGCCTCCGCGCTCGGTTCGTCGGGCGCGGATGCGTCGGCCACGGTTGGAGCGGCAATCGTTCAGAATGTGAGCGGTGGGTCTGCAGTAGCGAACCTTACAAACAGCGGCACTCTGAACATTACCGCCAATGCGACGGCGAACGGGGCGACCCCCGCAACGGGCGCGCAGACCGACGTATTCAATACGGCGACAGCGGTCGTTGATAATGGCATCGTGCAGAATGTCGCCGGCAGCACTGCAGCAGCCGCGAACCTGACCAACAGCGCCGGCGGCGCAATCAACATTGTCGCTAGTGCGCATGCCAATGGCAGCAACGCCAATGCCCGCGCGACGGTCAGCGACGCGATCGTCCAGAACGCATCCGCGTCGACCGGCGCGGCAAGTGCGAACATCACCAATGGCGGCACGATCAGCATCGCCGCGAACGCCCATGGGTTCGGGACGACGGCCGTCGACGCCGTGGTTAACGTCACCGATGCCATTTCGCAAAATGCGACCGCGGGAAGCGCAATCTTCGGCGGCGGAAATGCGACTGCCGATCTGACCAATACGGGAACGATTGCGATATCGGGCCACGCCCTTGCGACAGGAAGCCAAGGGTCCACCGCGGCGTCCGCTACGGCGACCGGCAACAACCTCATCCGTCAGTTCGCTTCCGCGCACCAGACCTCGACGACAACGGCCAATGTCGCGTCGGTCAGCATCAATAACGGCGCAGGCGCGATCATCAGCGAACATTTCGCAGCGACGGCGCACGGCGCCGGCACCGGCAGCGTCGGCGCCATCGCGAATGCGAACATCAATACCGGTATTTCGCAATATGCGACCGGCAAGTCCGGCGCCAATGCGGCCGCCAGCCTGACCAACAGCGGAACGATCAACATCGCCGCGATCGCGAATGCGACGGCGGCCCTCGCAACGGCGACGGGTACGGTGCTCGGCAATGCGCGTGCCGTTGCTAATATCGATGGCGGGATCCGCCAGAATGCCGCAGTCAAGTCGGGCGCGGCCGCTAGCACGGCCAGCGCCAGCCTGAGCAACGCTGCCGGCGCAACGATCAGCATCGGGGCCGCGGCCAACGCCAACGGCGGTCCGGCCTTTGCGTCGGCGGGCGTGACGTCGGGGATCGCCCAGCAAGCCGCCGCCAAGAGCGGCGATGCGATCTCGTCGATCACCAACGACGGAACAATTGATATCATGGCCGTCGCCCATGCGACCGGCGATGCCCACGCGGTCGCTCAGATCGATGGCGGCATCGGCCAGTTCGCGGCCGCTGGATATGCGAGCGGCTACGCTTCTGGCGCCCAGGCGGCTCTGGTGCCTCTGGCAACCTCGACTGGAGCGGACGCGACCGTTACGATGGTCAACAACGGCGCCATCAACATCGAAGCGAGCGCGGTTGCGCACGACACGGTGATCAATGGCACCGCAACTGCGAGCGCGGGCGTCGACTCCGGCATCGTGCAGCGCGCGAATGCGACCAGTGGCAACGCGACCGTCAGCCTGACGGGCACCGGCTCGATCGACATCGGTGCGGTGGCGCATGCTCTTGCGGACGGCGGCGGAACTGCGTTCGCCCAGGCTTATGCGACGATCACCAACGCGATCTCGCAAAATGCGACACGCGACCAGCGGCGCGGCTAACGCGGTCCTGTCGCAGGACAGCATCAACATCCATGCGGGTGCGCTCGCCACCGGCGTCACCGACGCGGTTGCGATCGCAGCCGTGAACGGGGGCATCGGTCAGTTCGCGCATGCTTCCGCGATCGATACAGCGACCGCAGCTGACCTCATCACCAACGCGGGAAGCATCGCAGTCGTCGCGGCGGCAACCGCGCACGCACCGAAGGCCACCGTTATCTCGACGGGCACTTTCTCGAGCACGGGCGTGACTTGGCCGGATGCGCACGCGAACGCCTTCGTCTCCTACGGCATCGACCAGTCGGCAGGCGCCAACGGCGTCTCGCGGACGAGCACCGTCTCGACCCAAAACACCGGGGCCACCGTAACGTTCGTTGCCCATTTCGCGGGAAGCGCGAACGCCTCGGCGACGCTGACCAACAGCGGCAGCATCCTGGTCGGTGCAGGCGCGGTAGCGACGGCCGCCGACGCGACCGCGCGCGCCGGTGTCGAAGACGGCATCATCCAGAACGTCTATGCAACTGGCGGAACCGCCGCGCACGCGACCGACTCGCTCTCGAATGCGCTTGGCGGGTCGATCAGCGTCGTCGCCGCGGCGACCGCGCACGGTTCCACCAATGGCGGCGCCTATGCGACGGTCGGCGATGGTATCGCGCAGAGCGCCTACGCGTCCGTCGCGAGTGGAACGGCTGATGCCAGCGTCTCGCTGACGAACGACGGCACGATCACGGTCGGCGCTGCAGCCTCGGCGACGGCGCACGGTACCTTCATCCATGGTACCGCGGTGAACGGCAATGCATATGCCACGGCACTGGTTGAAAGCGGGATTGAGCAGCTCGCCATTGCCAACGGCAGCACGCTAAAGACCGTCACGTTCGCGGCAACCACCACGACGGCGCTAGCGCCGGCGAATGCGGACGCGTCCGCATCGTTGACCAACACGGGCACGATCGCCGTCATGGCGAGCGCCAAAGCCAATGGCGGAGACGCGTCCGCTTATGCTTCGGTGGACTATCTGATGGAGCAGGGGGCGGAAGCGAACGGTGTGACGGGCGCCGACGCCAATGCATCGGTGACCAACAGCGGCACGATGAGCGTCATGGCGCTCGCGAACGCCACGGCGACCGATTTTGCGCGTGCCCATGCCATCGTCGACACGGGTATCAGCCAGTATGCGACGGCTCACGCCAAGAGTGGTCCGGCCAATGCCGACGTCGCCCTGACGAACAGCAACACGATCGTCATCGGCGCCGCTGCGAATGCGAGCGGATCGGGAGCCCAGGCAATCGCATCGATCACCGATCATGCGATCTTCCAGAGCGCCTATGCGAGCGGAACGGCGGGCAGCGCTACGGCGGTTCTCACCAACACCGGCAACATCACGATCGCGGCAAGCGCGAACGCGGTTGCGACGAACAATACCGCCTTCGCCTTTGCGACCGTCAATACCGGCATCTGGCAGACTGCCCGGGGCGTCGATCACGCTTCCGCTTCGCTGTCCAACGCGACGGGAGCGAACATCTCGATCGCGGCGATGGCGAACGCGTCCGGTCAGGGCGGTGCCCTGGCTCGGCCTACGTCGATACCGGCATCTCGCAGGATGCGAGCGCGACCGGCGTCGGCGGATCCGCGACGGACACGCTGACCAACAACGGCGTGATCACGATCGCCGCCAGCGCCAATGCGTTCGCGGGCCGCGAAGGAAACGCCGGCGCTTACGCGACCATCGACACCGCTTTCTGGCAGTGGGCAGAAGCGTCCGCGGCGGCGAATGTGTCGATTGTCAACAACGGGACGATCAACGTCCTGGCGGCGGCGAGCGCTTCGGGTGACGAAGGCGCTTCGGCGGTTGGCGGAATCGACACGGTCGTCTGGCAGTCGGCGAATGCCACCGGAACGTCCGGTGATGCCTCAGCGTCGTTCACCAACAGTGGAACGATCAACATCGCCGCTTCTGCGAACGCGGTTGGCGGAGAGGATGTTTTCGCCAGCGCCTTTGTCGACAACGGCATCTTCCAGCACGCCAATGGCGGATCGGGCACGGGTAACGCCTCGTTCGTCAACCATGGTCCGCTGACGGTCTCGGCGATCGCGAGCGCACTTGGCGGCGGCGAAGGTACGGCGCTCGCGTCGGCCTCGGGCGTTCACCAAATCGCCACCGGCGCTGCCGGAGCGAGCGCGAACGTGTCCAATACGGACGTGATCAGCGTCGGCGCTTCGGCTAATGTCACGGTGGGCAATGCAGCACACCGGGGATCCTATGCATTCGCAGCGGCGACCGCGACGGGCATCCAGCAGACGGCCATCGCCAACACCAATCCGGGAACGTCGATCACGACGAACCTGACTACCGGCTTCACCGCCGGGGCGGTGACGTCTAACACGGCCACGGCTCGGTTCACTGCGACCCGCACCGGTTCGATCTTCGGAGTCAACCCGACCGGTCCGGCATCGGCGAACTTGACGAACTCGGGAACGATCAGCGTGATCGCGAACGCGGCCGCGGTTGGCCAACCTGGCGCACTCGCCTTCGCGAACGCCGCCGCGGTTCAACAATCGGCCGCGGGCAGCAGCGCGTCAGAACTCGGTGACGAACGCGCTCGGCGCGCACATCACCGCCGCGGCTTCGGCTGCTGCCTCCGGCGAGAACGGCGCTCTGGCGATCGCGCATGCCCTCGGTGTCGCCCAGGGTGCGTTTGCTTCCACGTCGCACTTCCAGACGGTGGTCCATGGCACTGCGGACATTCACAAGACGACGGCCGGCACGACCATCTTTGGTGGAACGGCGACGGCCGCGACGCGGACCTTCACCTTCGCCCCCTCGGGTCCGGCGACTGTGTCCCTGGATAACAGCGGCGCGATCGACGTCTCGGCGAACGCCAGTGCAGTGAACACGCTAGGTGGTCCGGCGGTCGGCGCGACTTTCACCTCTCCTGCGTTCGCGTGGGCGACCGCGCTGGGTGTTGGCCAGGGCGCCAGGGGTTCGTCGGTGGACATCACGGCCGACAACAGCGGCACGATCAGCGTCTCGGCCGGCGCGGCAGCGTCGGGCGGCGTCACGTCCGCGGCGGCGTTTGCCACGGCCACGGGCATCTCCAGCACGGGAACGCGGTTGCATTCCACGCGACGATCAACTCGGTCGCCGGATCGGTGACGGGAACGACGTTCTTTGGACATCCGTTCACTTACACGACGCTCATCCCCACAGCGACGGCGACGAGCCTCACCAATGTTGGGCCGGTCAATCTGACCGTGAACAACAGTGGGCTGCTGGACGTGAGCGCGGTTGCAAACGCAAACGCCGGAACCTTCGCGAGCGCCCTCGCCTTCGGTCTCGGCGTGTCCGCAAGGCGGCACCGGCACGGTGGTGACGGAAAGCGTGGACAACAGCGGCACCATCACTGTTGCTGCTGATGCGAACGCGACCGGAGGCACCTCGGCATTCGCAGCTGCGGGTGCGGTCGGCGTCGGCCAGTTCGCCAGCGCCACCACCGCGAACCTCAGCATCGTGAACAGCGGTCATGTTACGGTCACCGCCAACGCGGTTGCCAATGCGGTCACGGTTGACCGGTACCGGCACGGCGGCTACGACGAACTCCGGCCGGCGCGGCCAGGGCTTCGGCGACGGCGCTCGGCTTCGGTCAGATCGCCTCGGCGACCAACGGCTCTGCGAGCGTCTCGAACAGCGGCACTCTGAACGTCGGCGCGCACGCGACGGCGGTCGGCACCTCTGCGAACGCATTCGCGAGCGCCGTTGGTGTGTGGCAGTCGGTTGATCCGATCCCGATGAACTTCAGCAACAGCGGCGCGCTCAACGTCAACGCGGTGGCTAACGCGATCGGTTCGACGGGAGCGGCGACGGCGACGGCTATCGGGTACCATGGGTCGGCGTTTGGTGGCGGGACGGAAACCGCAACGGTCTCCAACTCCGGCGCGATGAACGTCAGTGCGAGCGCGGCCGGGGTATCCGCATATGCGAACGCCCAGGGGATCGCCGTTACCAATGCCGCGACGACCACTGTCTCGGGAACGCCGACTGCGGTGCACGTCAACGGTCAGGGTCTCAGCGGCTCGATCACCAACAGCGGTACGCTGAACGTAGTGGCGATCGCATCGGTGTGGGCACGACGGCAACAACGGTCACCAACACCACAACTGGTGGAACGACCACGGTCGTCACGACCCATCCGCACTCGAGCGCACAAGCTACCGGCATCCGGACGAATAGCGGCGTCAACAATATGACGATCACGAACTCCGGGTCGATCCACGTGGTATGCGGTGACCTCCAACGGTGGCCGTTGCCAACGGCCTACGGTATCCGCGTGACCCAGCAACGGCGAGACTTCGCCGGGTTCTGCTGGACGTTGTCACGATCAACAATTCGGGTGACATCATCGCCCGGATCTCGACGGACGGCGGGACGACGTTCCAGCGCGGTTACGGCGATCGACGTGGTCGGATGCTCCGAACCGCTCGGTCATCAACCTACTTGGTCATGCGGCCGGGGTTGCGGCGAACATCTACGGCAATATCGAGCTGCAGAGCGATGCTGACGTCATCAACGTCCAGGCGGGCGAGACCAAGTTTCAATGGTGTCGTCAACTCGGGCTGCATGGCAGCCGGCGGCCCGAACTCACCTGGTTCTCGACAGTGCGGCGCAGAACGACTGCGGTGTTGGTACGCTCAACATCAACACCGGCGGCAACCTGCACCTGCTGAACGTCGCCGCTGATGGTCCGTCCTATGTGTTCATGGACACGCTCAACATGGGCGCCGACGGAACGATCACGTTCGACCTTCCGGCGCCTGTCGGCGGCGGGCATAACGAGCCGATCGGAACCTATCCGCAGGTGTTCGTGGATACGGCCAACCTCAATGGCACGATCGTTGCGAACATCACGGCGCCGGCCAATGGGCTGTGGGATACGACGACGTACCAGAACGTGATCGACGCGGTGACCCGCAACGGCACGTTCGCGACCTGCACGATCAACGGCATCCCGACTGGGTCGCTCCTGATCAGCGCCGGCTGCATCTACGACAATGCGGCGAACGTCGACATTGGCGTTAACCGCGCACCGTTCGAATCGCCCGCCGGGGCTCAACCAGAACGGTAAGTCGGTCGCGACTGGTCTCGACAGCTACTTCAACGTCAACCTGACGGGCGGAGCTGCGCACATGTTCGCGGATCTGTTCCGGTTCAACAATGCGGTGAACTACAACATCGCGCTGAACATGCTGTCGGGTTCGGTCTACGCGAACTACCTGAACTCATACCCGAGCCTGGGTGTTCACGAGAACGACCTTACCGACCATGCGACGAACTGCGAGATCCCGGCACTTGCCGGCTCGGTGCTCGAGTGCCGTGCGTCCGCTCGATCCACGTCTGGGGTCAGCTCGACTACCAGACCAGGAAGGCGGACGGCGACGTCGAGGCGGGCGACAGCCGGTCGAAGCGGTTCACGGGCCTGATGGGGATCGACACGAACGTCAGCGGCGCTGGTATCGTGGGCATCGAGGCGGGTTACCTCAGCAACAGCTTCCGCGATCACCAGTTCGGCGATACCGCCAAGGGCGATGGCTGGATCGCTGGCGCTTACGGGGTCTACGACCCGGGTCAGTGGTTCGTGAAGGGTGTGGGGACCTACAGCTCGCTGAACGGCAGCGCGACGCGTCACATCGACTTCACGGGCCTCGCGCCGGGTGCGTCGTTCTCTGCGCAACCGCATGGCAATCCGGACGTCAAAATGTGGACCTTCGGTCTGCATGGCGGCGCGAGGTTCTCGCTGAGCGCGAATTCGGTGCTCACGCCGTACCTCAACTACGACTACATCAACGCGAAGCTCGAAGGGTTCAGCGAGAGCAACGGCAACGGCGCAGAACTGACGGTCACCAACTCGAGCTCCAACCACAGCTTCTTCACCGGCGGCGTCAAGTGGGCGACGCAGATGGGCGGCGTGGTTCCGGAGGTCAACCTTGGCTACCGCTACCGCTTCGGCGACCAGCGTTCGAGCTTCCATGGCTACTTCACGCCGGATCCGGAGAACGACTTCGACATCATCTCGGCGGCGAACAAGCGGGGAACCTTCCTCGCTGGCCTGAGCGTCGGCGGGAAGATTGGTCCGGTTGATTTGAGGATCGGCTACGAGGGCGAGTTCAACGGCGACGTGACGAGCCACAGCGGCAACTTCAAGATCGTACTGCCGCTGGGTGGCCACAAGGCGGCTCCGCCGCCTCCGCCGCCGCCGCCGCCTCCGCCGCCTCCGCCGCCTCCAGCGACGCAGACCTGCGCGGATGGGTCGGTGATCCTGGCGACGGACGCCTGTCCGGTACCGCCGCCGCCGCCTCCGCCGCCGCCGCCGGCGCCTGAGCGCGGACAGTAAGCGACGTGATGGGGGTGGGATCGAAATCCCACCCCTCCACGAAGCGGCCAAAGTCGAATAAGGGAGAAGAGGGAAGAAATTCCCTCTTCTTTCTATTTCGGGAACACCGAAGATTTTTGGGCCTTGGCCCTTTAACTACCGGAACTTACGGGTAAAAGAATTGCCATGAGCAACAGCAAGACCAGCAGCGCGCCCAAGGCCGCAACCAGAAGGCTGCGCCGACCGCCGGCGCGAATCGTCCCACCGCAGAACAGGGCGCCGCGGGCAATCCGCAGCAGCAATCGCAACGCCGCCCGAGCACGGTCGACGAGGCGATCTCCAAGGCCCAGCACGGGCGCGTCAACGTGACCCCGGCCAAGGCCATTGAAATGGCAGGCCAGCTCTACTCGCGGCGCCAGTATGCGCAGGCGGAACGGGTTTGCCGCCAGATCATCGGTGCCAGGCCCGGGAATGCCGATGCCCACAACATCCTGGGCGTTTCGCTTGCAGCGCTCGGCAACGACAAGGACGCGGTGGCCGAGTTGAAGCGCGCGATCAAGATCAACGCGCAGGCACCAAGCTATCATGCCAACCTCGGCGGGATTCTTCGCCAGGCGGGCAGGCTCGACGAAGCGGCCGAGGCGCTCGAGACGGCGATCAAGCTCGACCCGAACAACGCGCAGGCGCTGAACAACCTTGGCATCATTCAGTCGAGAAGAAGCAATTCTCAAAGTCGGTCGAATCCTATCACCGGGCGCTCGAAGCCAATCCGAACATGCCCGAGGCGCTGAACAACCTTGGCAACGCCTCGCGCATGACCGGCGACATCGACGGTGCGCTTCACGCCTATCAGGAAGCGCTGACGCAGCGCGCGGTTTACCCGGAGGTCTACAACAACCTCGGAACGCTCCTGCAGCAGGACCGCAAGTTGGAGGAAGCCGAGCATGCGTTGCGCAAGGCATTTCAGCAAAATCCGCGCTACATCGAGGCGCATAACAATCTCGCCTCGCTCCTGTTCGGCCAAAAGAACGAGGTCGAAGCGCTGCGCATCCTTGGCGAGGCGCTGAAGTTCGCGCCGAAGAATGTACAGACGCTGCTGCTCACTGCGAAGATCCAGCTCAAGCGCGCCAATCTCCAGGCGGCCGAACAAGCCGCGCGGCTCGCTCTCAACGAGGAGGCCGAGAATCCCGAGGCGCTGACGCTGCTTGGGCAGGTCCTTCACGAGACGGATCGCTATGACGAAGCGATCGAGGTGCTCGATCGTGCCCTCAAGAAGGCGCCCGACAGCCCGGAAGCGCTGAACTTCTATGGCGTCGCTCTGAAGTCAGTCGGCCGCCTAGAGGAGGCGCGCGAGTACATTCTCAAGGCGTTGAAACTCAACGATCGATGTATGGCGCCTACGCCAACTTGAACGATCTCGTCGATTTCTCAGAAGGGGTCGGCGAGGAGCTGTTCAATCGCATGGACGCGATTTTCGAGTTCGTGCAGGATCCGGAGGCCGACCAGTTTCTCGCACTGCATTTCGCTTACGCGAAGGCGCTCGACGACCGCGGCCAGCACGAGAAGGCGCTAGAGCATTACATCACGGGCGGCCGCATGAAGCGGGCACAGCTCGACTATAAGGAAGCGGATACTCACGGTTTCTTCAATTCCATCCGCGCCGCCTTTCCGAAGGAGGTCTTCGAGAACCGCAGGTTCGAGGGCCTTGACGAAGAGCGCCCGGTCTTCATCGTGGGCATGCCGCGCTCGGGTTCGACGCTCGTCGAGCAGATCCTCTCGAGCCATCCGGACGTCTATGGCGCCGGCGAGGTCAAGTATCTTGCGCGCGCTCTCGGTCAGCTGCGCGACCGCTTCCCGTCGCTGCCAAAATATCCGGAGATGATGGCGAAGATCACGCCCGCCCAAACCGACATCGTCGCGAAGAATTATCAGCAGGCGCTCGGCCAGGTGCAGCCGATTCGAAGCGGATCACCGACAAACTGCTGACCAACTATTTCTTCGTGGGGCTGATCAACCTCATGTTCCCGAAGGCTAAGGTCATCCACACAAGGCGCGATCCCGTCGGTACCTGCCTGAGCGGCTTCACCAAGCTGTTCAAGGATGACATGCCGCACAGCTACGATCTCTCAGAGCTCGGTCGCTACTACGGCAAGTATCGCGAGCTGATGGAGCATTGGGAGGAAGTGCTTCCGGAAGGCGTCCTGACCACGGTCGTCTATGAGGACGTGGTTGCCGACACCGAGAAAGAAGCCAGGCGACTGATCGAGTTCCTGGGCCTGCCCTGGAACGAAAAATGCGTCGATTTCCACAAGTCCGACCGACCGGTGAAGACCGCCAGCGTCGCCCAGGTCGCAAGCCGATCTACAAGACGTCAGTGCAGCGCTGGAAGAAATATGGTGCAGGGCTGCAGCCGCTGGTCGAAGCGATCGGCGGCAAGGCCGAGAAGGAAGCTCCGAAGCCGAAGGGCAAGGCCAAGGTCAAAGAGAACGCCTGACCATTCGACGGGCGCGGCGCGCGTGCTAAGGGGCGCGCCGAAGACCTGAAGCGGGGACTCATCTCAAGCGTGCGCTCACTCACGCATCTCGACCGGCTCGAGGCCGAAAGCATCCACATCCTTCGCGAGACCGTCGCGGAGGCCGTCGTCCCGTCCTTCGCCGCGCCGTCCAGCAGCCGCATTCTGCAAGGCGGCGTGGCCGTCGGTGCCCTGTACCCGCCGCGGAAGTTCCTCGGCGCCGCGCGCAACGTCGAGGACGGCGGCTCGCTGACGCTGCTGTGCACGGCCCTGGTGGACACCGGCTCCCGCATGGACGACGTCTTCTTCGAGGAGTTCAAGGGCACCGGGAACATGGAACTGCGGCTGCGCCGTGATCTGGCCGAGAAGCGCATCTTCCCCGCGATCGACGTCGGGCCGTCCAGCACCCGGCGCGACGATCTGCTCATGACCGCGGAGGAGCACGACGTGACCGCCAAGCTGCGCCGGGTTCTCGCCGAACTCGACGCGCAGCAGGCCATCCAGCTGCTGCTGGACCGCACCCGCGACACCGCGTCCAACGCCGAGTTCCTCCGCCAGATCCAGCTCAGCGCCTGACCCGCTCGTGATGGAGCGGCTTCCCCGGCGGCCCTGCCCGGATCCTCTTGACCCCGGACATCACCACCCTTATGGTGGCCAGGTTGCGGGAGAAATTGTCGCCAAAATTGGCGGCGCACGACGGGCCATGAAGCCGGGGGCGCGCGTGGACGGACGAGAGATGCACACCAGCTCCGGTGATCCGCTGGGGCGGCACCGCCCTCGCAGTCGTCGCCGCGGATTGGCAGCCAGAGCAGCCCGGGGGACATCCGCGCCGTGCTGAACTCCACCAAGCCCAGCGAGTGGGCCCCGCCGGCTGGTGCGCGGCGCGTATGACCTGCACGTGCACGTGGAGCCCGACATGGAATTCCGCCGCCAGGTCACCGACCTGCAGCTGGCCCGCCGCTGCTGGGACGTGGGACTGGCCGGGTTCGCCCTGAAGTCGCACTACGTCCCGACCGCGGAACGCGCCGC
>CAVYAH010000040.1:0-8847 GCA_963766415.1 uncultured Alphaproteobacteria bacterium
ATCACTAATGTCGATCAGGTTGTGGAACCGAATGCGCGGCGCATTGTTGGCGCCGCGCATCTTCCCATCCCCCGGGAAGACGCCTGTGGAGCGGTCCGCCATTGCCCCCCTCCGCAGACGGATCGCTCCACAGATGACTGGCAGGCGCGCTGCCTTTGACGAGTTTCGGCTTGAATGAGATTTGCCTCACGCGATCCAGTCGTCGTGAAAGAGCCGCCCCGCGGCAACGTTCGCAACCGAGTTGCCATTTGCCGAAAATCATAGAGCGGCCCGAACCCTATTCGGGCCGCTCTAATTTTTCACGAGAAGGCGAACGCCAGCCCTGCGCCGACAATGACGGCCGTAAGGCTCAGCCCGAGCACCGCGCTACGCCAATTTCCAAACGTGCTTTCCATGAGAACCTCCCCTTTGCTCCCGAGGGGGAAGATAACATGACATTGTCCCAATCGCGATGTGAAATCATGACGACTTAGTAACTTAAGCCCGGTGGATGGCAATGGCGCAACACCCGCGTTCAACTGCCGTTCAGCTTTGCGCGACGGTCCGCCCCGCTGGCGCGACAGCCGTAGACCCATCCCCTCTTGTAAATCGTTCTTATGGCGAAGGCTCCAACCGTGTGGAAGGAGGAAAGAGCCATGCGTACGATGATCAAAATGCTTGCCGGTGCAGCCGGCATTGCGACTGTCGCGGCGGCAGCGCCCGCGGCAGCCCAATATTATCCTCATGGATATAGCGGCTACGGCGGCTACGGCGGCTACGGCGCCTATGGCGCCGGCGTGAACTCCAATTTCGCCGCGCAGCAGTGCACGGCAGCCGTGCAGAGCCGTCTCTATAACCGTACCAGCCTTGGGTCGATCCTGGGCTCGCTCGTTGGAATGCCGGCGAACAGCTCCGGCCGGGTGACCGCCATCACGTCGAGCACGCCGACGCGTAATGGCATGCGGATCCGCGGTGTCGCAAGCAGCGGCCGCTATGCTTACAATAACTATGGCCCATATGGTTCCGGCGCCTACGGCGCGCTCGGTTATGGCTATAATAATGCCGCTGACCTGTCGTGGAGGTGTGACGTCGATTACCGCGGTTACGTCCGCAGCGTTGACATCAACCGCCGTTACTAAGTGGTTCGCATTTCGCAAGGAGAAGCGCCGGCGTTCGCCGGCGCTTCTTTTTTAGATCTCACGCTAAGATCATGGAAAATCTGTTCTTATTCGGACATTGCAGGTTCATGCCCTGTGCGGATAAACCCTTTGCAGCAATTGTGCGTTCACCGCTGGCGGCGCCGTGTCGCGTTCACGAACAAGAGAAATTGGTAGATGAGAAAGCTTCTGCGCGGCGCCTGGCCGCTGAATGGGTCTCTTGTCCTAGCGTTCGCAGCGGGTTTGATCGCTGTGCCGCTCGCAGGCGGAACGCCGGCCTTGGCGCGCGCTTCGGCAAGTTCATCCCAAGCCGGCGAGATCGCCGCATTCTATCGTGGACGCGGCGGCGCACCGCTCTGGCTCTCGCCGAATGCGGGACCTGCGGCGCCGCAGCTCATTTCGCTGCTTGAAACTGCCCAGGCCGACCATCTCAGCCCGAGACGTTACAATGTGAAGGGCCTCAGCCGAGCGGTCGACAGTGCTCGGGGTGGCGACCCAGCATCGGTGCAGCGCGCCGACGCGATGCTGAGCGCCGCTTTCGTCGCTTATGCACGCGACCAAAGGCATGACCCGGGCGGGGTTATTTACGTTGATCAACAGCTGCGACCGGCACCCAGTTCGGTGGCTGAGTTGCTGAATTCGGCGGCACATGAGCCGTCCCTATCTGACTATGTCCAGAATATGGGCTGGATGAACCCCATTTACGCCAAGCTCAGGGCCGCGATCGCGAGCCGGCTCTACCGCAACGATAGCGAGCGGCGCCTGCTCGAGCTCAATCTCGAGCGGTCACGGGCGCTCCCGGGAGGGGACGGCCGTTATGTGATCGTGAATCCGCCCGCCGCACGCCTCTATATGTACGACGATGGCCGGGTCGTGGACTCGATGCGGGTGGTCGCCGGGCGGCCCGATCCGGTGGCGCAGACCCCAATGATGAACGCATTCATCCGATACGTCGCCCTCAACCCCTACTGGAACTCGCCGGCCGATCTCACGTCGAAATTGCTTGCTCCTCGCGTGATCAAGGGCGGGCGCACCTACCTCAACTCGCATGGGTACGAGGTCTTGTCGGATTGGTCCGACCAGGCGCACGTCATCGATCCAATGTCGGTTGACTGGCATGCCGTTGCCGCCGGCAGGCCGATCCGGATGCGCCAGAAGCCTGGACCTGCGAACTCGATGGGCCGGATGAAGTTCATGTTCCCGAATCCGCAGGAAATCTGGCTCCATGATACGCCGGAGAAGGAAAAGATCGATGAGGCGGCGCGGCTCCAGAGCAACGGCTGCGTCCGGCTCGAGGATGCGCCGCGTCTCGAGCGCTGGCTGTTCGACGGTCGCCCTCCGAGTTGGAAAGGGGCGAGGCCCGAGCAGAAGGTGAACCTTCCCCAGCCAATTCCGGTGTACATAACCTATCTGACTGCCGTGCCGAGCGGGACGTCGATCGTCTATTTCGATGATTTTTACGGGAAGGATCGGTCCGAGACGCGGCGCTTCGCAGGGCTGTTCTAGACTCTAGCCCCCTTGCCCCTGCCGAAGGTAGGAAGGAGTGAGCATCTGAACGTCGTTTCGCGACTCCTTTTTCGGAGCGAGCCGGCCAAGGTCGAACTGGTTCTCGAATTGAACCCCGAACTTCCCTGACTGGGCCCAGCGCACGATGCCGCGGACGGGACCGACGCCGACGATGTCGATGGCAAGGTTCGTACCTGGCGCAACGGGGATCTGGCAATCGACCAGCGATCCCATGGCCGAGATGTTGCGCAGCTTCACCTCGACCATCACGCCGCCGATGCAGGTCACCGCGCGCCGCATCAGCCGGTGGCGAGGCTCACGGCTGCAAGCGAAGCCGTCAGCCTCGAGCGTGACATTGTTTGCCAGCTCGCGCGCAACGGAGGATTCGCTCGGCTTCCCAAAGATGTAGCCTTGAACCATGCTGACGCCGAGCTCGCGGATCAGCTGGAGGTCGTCGTGTGTCTCGACGCCCTCGGCGCAGGTGTCCATCCCGAGTGTCTCCGCGAGCGTGACGATTGCGCGGATGATCGCCGCGTTGCGGTTGGTTGCGGAGGCCGCGCCCCGGACGAAGCTCTGGTCAATCTTGATCTTGTCGAACGGCGCTTTCTTCAAATAGCCAAGCGAGCTGTAGCCGGTCCCAAAATCATCGAGCGAGAGGCGGACGCCCAGCTTCTTCAGCTTGGCGAACGTTTCGTCAGTGGAATCGCCCTCCGCCAGGAACACTCCCTCGGTAATCTCGAGTTCCAGCCGCTCCGGGCGAACGCCGGTCTCCCTGAGGTGCTTCGTGATCATTGGAACGACGTCAGGATCATTGAATTGGAGCGGTGAGAGGTTGACCGCCACGCGCACCGTGTCTGGCCAATGTGCCGCTTCCTCAAGTGCGGTCTGGAGCACCCATTCGCCGATCCTGCCGATCAGGCCAGCTTCTTCTGCAAGCGGTATGAATTTGGAGGGCGGCACGGCGCCGCGGGTCGGATGTTGCCACCGGACGAGCGCCTCGAACCCGGAGATTTCTTCTCCTGCTGCACGGACGATTGGCTGGTAATGCACTGCCAGTTCGCCGCGTTCGATTGCCTGGCGAAGGTCGTTTTCGAGCAGTTGGCGCTCGGCCGCCTCGCTGTGCATCGAAGGTTCGTAGAATCGATGCTTGCCCCGTCCGGCCGCCTTGGCGGCATAAAGCGCAAGATCAGCATTGCGCACGAGCGCATCGGCGCTCGCGCGGCCCGGATCGCCGATTGCGATGCCCACCGAGGCGCCGATCGCCACTCTGTGGCCTTCGATGACGTAAGGCCGGGAGGCCTGTTCAATGAGGGTCCTGGCGAGCGGCTCAAGCAGGCCGATGTCGACCGTGCCGGGAAGCACCGCTTGGAATTCGTCGCCGCCGAGGCGGCCGACCTGGCCATGGTTGCCCATGACCGACTTCAGACGCTCCGAGACCTGACGCAGCAGCGCATCGCCGATCGGGTGGCCGAGCGTATCGTTCACGTTCTTGAATCGATCGAGGTCGATCATGAAGAGCGCGCAGCCCTTCTGCCGGTGCGCGGAGTTGCGGAGCGCTTCCTCGAGCGTCTGCCGCATCATTGCCCGGTTCGGCAGGGCCGTGAGCAAGTCGAAGCGGGCGAGGCGCGAAATCTCCCGTTCCGACTTGCGTTGCTCGGTAAGATCGGTGCCGATTCCGCGGAAGCCGAGGAACCGTCCGCGTTCGTCAAAGATCGGGTTCCCCGAGAGCGACCAGTGGACATCCTCTTCGCTCGCGGGCCGCACCACGACATCGGAGAAGGGGAAGCGGGCCGAAAGATGGAAGCCGAGTGTCTTGCGCTCCTCGGACGAATTCCGAGGCATAGTCGACCGACAGGAGATCGGTGAATTGGCGGCCAAGAAGGGCTTCGGGGTCGCTCTGGAAATCGTCGGCAAGCTGCTGCGAGACATAGGAGAGGGTGCCTTGCGAGTCGGTCTCCCAAAACCAGCCGCGGCCACTATTTTCGAACTCGTCGACGAAATGCAGTGCTTTTCGCGCCTGCGCCTCCAACTTCAGTCGAATGCGTCCCGTCGCGATCACCTGCCTTGTTCCCGCGATGCTGTAGGCGACGAGCGCGAGCGACAGTAGAGCGACGCCCCCCGGGATGAGCGGCGAATTGGCCAGCATGGCCGCTGCAAAAGTCGCGACGACCGCGTTGACGAGGGCAAGCGGTGGTGAGTTGATGGACACGATCGTGCCCATTGAGATTCCCGCGCAAAGGATGATCTGCGCCGCCGCGATCGGCACTGTGAATGCATCGTCCTGCACAGTCTCGCCAAACCAGGTCCAGAGCAGGCCGCTGAGCGCAACGTAAACGCAAAGCGCACGAATGGCTCTGTGGGGGGCGAGATCGATCCGGCGGCGCATCAGCATTGCCGGCGCCCGCGACGCCGTCGAGGGCGATAGCCAGAAGGGAGGGGACCAGCGGATTGTCGAGCGTCGGAGAGATCGGAACCTTCGATGCCAGCAATACATAGGCGGCGACGAAAATGAGGTGCGTGAAGCCGAGGAGAATCGCGATCAAGTCCAGGCCTGCAAGGCGCCACTCGGCAAGTGAAAATTCGTCGCTGCTGTCCGGGCTGTGCAGGTCGAAGCTCAACGCATCTCGCACGGACGAGCGGGCGAGAAGCTCATCGTTCGTTTCAAAAGCAATGGCAAAACGTGACCGACGCATGGTTCCCCACCGGCCCGCACAAGATGCGGGCCTTGTTGTGGACCATTAGTCCAGAGCAGTTAATCTCCGCCCGAACGAACGCGGTTAGCGTCCGCTTAAGCTTTCTACTCGGGCAGGAAGTCGGGCACCGACAGGTATCGCTCACCGGTGTCGTAGTTGAAGGTCAGGACGCGTGGCCGGTCTCCAAGCTCCGGGAGCTTCTGGGCAACGCCGGCGAGCGCCGCGCCAGAAGAAATACCGATCAACAATCCTTCCTCGCGGGCGGCTCGACGCGCCATCTCCTTCGCTTCATTGGCGTCGACGTCGATCACCCCGTCAAGGATTTCGGTATTGAGGATGCTTGGCACGAAGTTCGCGCCGAGACCCTGAATCGGATGCGGACCCGGCTTGCCGCCGCTCAGGATTGGCGAAAGCGCCGGTTCGACGGCGAACACCTTGAGGTTCGGCCAGACGGGCTTCAGCACCTCGGCGCAGGCGGTGATATGTCCGCCGGTGCCGACTCCGGTGATGATCGCATCAAGCGGGTTATCGGCGAAGTCGCGGAGGATTTCCTGCGCCGTTGTGCGCCTATGCACATCGACGTTTGCCGGATTATCGAACTGCTGGGGCATCCAGCTATCGGGAGTTTGGTCGATCAGTTCCTGCGCGCGATCGATTGCTCCCGACATGCCCTTTTCCTTGGGAGTGAGGTCGAACGTCGCGCCATAAGCGAGCATGAGGCGGCGCCGCTCGAGGCTCATGCTTTCCGGCATGACGAGGACCAGCTTGTAGCCCTTCACCGCCGCGACCATCGCAAGTCCGATGCCGGTGTTGCCCGAGGTCGGCTCGATGATGGTGCCGCCGGGCTTGAGCTTGCCCGACCGCTCCGCTTCCTCGATCATCGAAAGCGCGATACGATCCTTGATCGAGCCGCCAGGATTTGATCGCTCCGACTTCGTCCAGACTTCCGCGCGATCGCCGAACAGTCGGTTGATGCGGATGTGCGGCGTATTGCCGATGGTCTCGAGGACGTTGGCGGCCTTCATCAAACGGGCTCCTCTGATTGTGCCTCGCGCAAATCGGGTGCGTCGAAGCTCTTTGCAAGGCGAAGGTCCGGGAACCACCAGGACCAGAGCGAACAACTCCGATCGCGCCGATTCCACCTGCGATTACGGCGGGCACCGGTCCGATTATCGCGCCGAGGAAGCCCGATTCTGCCTCGCCGAGCTCGTTCGACGCCGAGATGAACAGTTGCGACACCGCGCCGACCCGACCTCGCATCGCGTCGGGGGTGTACAGCTGGATAAGCGACTGCCGCACATAGACCGAGAACATGTCGGCTGCACCGAGCAGCGCGAGACAGGCAAGCGAGAGTGGCATCGACCTCGAGAAACCGAAAATGATCGTCGCGATCCCGAACAACGCGACCGCGCTCAGCATCTTCAAGCCCACATTGTGCTTGAGCGGCCGCGCCGAAAAGAACGCTGCGGTGAGGGTCGCTCCGACGGCTGGTGCGGCGCGCAGATGACCAAGGCCCTCCGGACCCGCGTGGAGCACGTCCCGGGCAAAGACCGGGAGCATCGCCGTCGCTCCGCCGAGGAGAACCGCAAACAGGTCGAGACTGATTGCTCCGAGCACGAGGCGGTTGTGTCGGACGTACTTCAAACCCTCGACCATTTGCTCCCACGGGTTTGGCCCGCGTGCCAGCCCGGCGCGCGGGACTGGCCCGATCGCGAGCAGGCAGACGAAAGCAATGGCGAACAAGGCCCCGCTAGCCGCGTATGGCGCGTATGGCGCAAAGGCGTACAGGTACCCGCCCAGTGCGGGCCCCAGGATCGCGCCGCTCTGCCACGCGATCGATGACAGCGCGATTGCGCGCGGAAGGATTTCGCGCGGGACGAGATTGGGCGCGAGCGCACCAAGTGCGGGGCCGGCGAAGGCCCGGCCGACGCCGAGCAACGCGGCCACGATGTACAGGGAGAGCAGCGTGGTGGTGTGCGTCAAGGCAAGCCACCCGAGCGCTCCGGCGCATCCGAGCTCGAGCGCCACCGCAACCCGGGCGATCCAGCGCCGGTCTAGCCGATCTGCGGTCCAGCCGCTGACAAGGGTGAGGAGGAACAGCGGCACGAACTGGACCAAGCCAATGAGCCCAAGCCGGAAGGCAGCTTCCTTCAGTCCCATCGTGTGGCGGGCAATGTCGTAGACCTGCCAGCCGATGACGATCACCATTGCCAGGCTTCCGATGGTCCAGGTCAGTCTGGCGAACCAGAAGTAGCGGAACTGGGAAATTCGAAGCGGTTCGGGGAGCAAGCTCACTCGCCGCGACTAGCAGACGCAGCGGGAGCGACAACCGGCTCCGCCCCCTGTTTCCTGCCGAGGTCAAACCATTTGATCAGCCACGGCATCGTCAGTCCCTGGACGAGGATCGAGAAGGCGACGACCACGAATGCCGTCGCGATGATCGCGTTACGTTCAGGAACGGTCGTCGGCACGGCAAGGGCGAGCGCTAGCGCCAGGGCTCCGCGCAGGCCGCCCCAGAACAAGGTGTGCTGTAGTGCCGGTTGCAGCCGCCACGCGACCAGTTGAACAGGGCCGCCAGCGGATAGACCGAAACCGCGCGGCCAACGAGGATCAGGAGAATAGCTGTAGCTGCCGCCGCCGAACCGAGCCGCTGCAGAGGCTGGTTTGCGACATTCATGCCGATCAGGATGAATACGAAGCTGTTGGCGAGGAAAGCAAAATATTCCCACGTCCAGCGCACCCGGTCGCGGCCCGCGCGCGAGAGGAACCGCGTGCCCGCGCTGCCGATCATCAGTCCTGCCGCAAGAACGCTGATGATGCCCGATGCGTAAAGCCGCTCGGCAATGAGGAAAGAGGCGTAGGCGGCGATCGTCGTCAACGTAATCTCGACCAAGGGATCATCGGTACGGCCGACGACCAGCAAAATTGCGCCGCTGATCACAAGCCCGATGGCCAGGCCGCCGAATAGCGTCCAAAGGAACCCCACCTCCATGCTTGTCACGCTCGGCGTCATGCCCACGGCAATAGCTGAGAGCACGGCAAACCCGACGGCCGCGGCGCCGTCGTTGAGCAGGCTTTCGGCCTCGACCACCATCGATACTCGCGGCAAGCAGCCCATCTCGCGGAAGGCGGCGATTACGGAGACCGGATCCGTGGCTGCGATGAGAACACCGAACAAGGCCGATCCCATCAAGCTCCACCCAATGATCCAGTGCATGCCCGAAGCGACGACGATCGCCGCGATCACGACGCCGGCAAAGGCGAGGGTCAGTGTGAGTGGAAGTTCGTGCCGGAATCGGCGCCAGTCGAGCTGAAGCGCTGCCTCGAAGACCAGTGGCGGAAGAAGACACGTTGAAGATCAGCTGGCGCGACAGCGGAAGATTGGGACTGTTGGGCAGGAGCGAGATGAGAACCCTGCCGCGAGCAGGCCGACGATATAGGGCAGCCCGAGGCGCCGCGTGAGCATCGCGATGAGGCAGGCTACGAGAAGCAGGACGCCGATCGGAGCGAAT
>CAVYAH010000041.1:0-138794 GCA_963766415.1 uncultured Alphaproteobacteria bacterium
TTTGAAAACTAAACAAAGCAGAAACGTCAACGTTTTAAATTTTAGTCTTTTTTAAAAAGACAACAATGAGCAAGTCAAACAATCTTATTGGAGAGTTTGATCCTGGCTCAGGACGAACGCTGGCGGCGTGCCTAATACATGCAAGTCGAGCGAATTGATGGGAGCTTGCTCCCTGATATTAGCGGCGGACGGGTGAGTAACACGTGGGCAACCTGCCTATAAGACTGGGATAACTTCGGGAAACCGGAGCTAATACCGGATAATTCCTTTCCTCTCATGTAGGAAAGGCTGAAAGACGGTTTACGCTGTCACTTATAGATGGGCCCGCGGCGCATTAGCTAGTTGGTGAGGTAACGGCTCACCAAGGCAACGATGCGTAGCCGACCTGAGAGGGTGATCGGCCACACTGGGACTGAGACACGGCCCAGACTCCTACGGGAGGCAGCAGTAGGGAATCTTCCGCAATGGACGAAAGTCTGACGGAGCAACGCCGCGTGAGTGATGAAGGTTTTCGGATCGTAAAACTCTGTTGTTAGGGAAGAACAAGTACGAGAGTAACTGCTCGTACCTTGACGGTACCTAACCAGAAAGCCACGGCTAACTACGTGCCAGCAGCCGCGGTAATACGTAGGTGGCAAGCGTTGTCCGGAATTATTGGGCGTAAAGCGCGCGCAGGCGGTCCTTTAAGTCTGATGTGAAAGCCCACGGCTCAACCGTGGAGGGTCATTGGAAACTGGGGGACTTGAGTACAGAAGAGAAGAGTGGAATTCCACGTGTAGCGGTGAAATGCGTAGAGATGTGGAGGAACACCAGTGGCGAAGGCGACTCTTTGGTCTGTAACTGACGCTGAGGCGCGAAAGCGTGGGGAGCAAACAGGATTAGATACCCTGGTAGTCCACGCTGTAAACGATGAGTGCTAAGTGTTAGAGGGTTTCCGCCCTTTAGTGCTGCAGCTAACGCATTAAGCACTCCGCCTGGGGAGTACGGCCGCAAGGCTGAAACTCAAAGGAATTGACGGGGACCCGCACAAGCGGTGGAGCATGTGGTTTAATTCGAAGCAACGCGAAGAACCTTACCAGGTCTTGACATCCTCTGACACTCCTAGAGATAGGACGTTCCCCTTCGGGGGACAGAGTGACAGGTGGTGCATGGTTGTCGTCAGCTCGTGTCGTGAGATGTTGGGTTAAGTCCCGCAACGAGCGCAACCCTTGATCTTAGTTGCCAGCATTCAGTTGGGCACTCTAAGGTGACTGCCGGTGACAAACCGGAGGAAGGTGGGGATGACGTCAAATCATCATGCCCCTTATGACCTGGGCTACACACGTGCTACAATGGATGGTACAAAGGGCTGCAAAACCGCGAGGTCGAGCCAATCCCATAAAACCATTCTCAGTTCGGATTGTAGGCTGCAACTCGCCTACATGAAGCTGGAATCGCTAGTAATCGTGGATCAGCATGCCACGGTGAATACGTTCCCGGGTCTTGTACACACCGCCCGTCACACCACGAAAGTTTGTAACACCCAAAGTCGGTGGGGTAACCGTAAGGAGCCAGCCGCCTAAGGTGGGACAGATGATTGGGGTGAAGTCGTAACAAGGTAGCCGTATCGGAAGGTGCGGCTGGATCACCTCCTTTCTAAGGATATTAACGGAAAATCTTCGTTTATGCCAGATTCTAAAACAAGTTGACGCTTCTGTATTTGTTTAGTTTTGAGAGAATAATCTCTCAAAAAACATTGTTCCTTGAAAACTAGATAACAAATGAACAAGACATCAATAAAACCAGTAAGTTCTCTCTATATGATTCTTTACTTATTTTTAAATTTATTTAAAAGTAAGTAGAGAGCACAAACCGGAGTGAAATAGAAGCAAGCAGATCAAGGAAGCGACAGGAGTGAGCAACGGAGCGTACGTAGTTGGTACGTGAGTAGCGAACGACCGAGCTGACGCAGAGATGCGCCGCTTATATTTACACGACATGGTTAAGTTAGAAAGGGCGCACGGTGAATGCCTTGGCACTAGGAGCCGATGAAGGACGGGACTAACACCGATATGCTTCGGGGAGCTGTAAGTAAGCTTTGATCCGGAGATTTCCGAATGGGGAAACCCCCTATCTTTAATAGGATAGGATCTTTACCTGAATACATAGGGTATTGAAGGCAGACCCGGGGAACTGAAACATCTAAGTACCCGGAGGAAGAGAAAGCAAATGCGATTCCCTGAGTAGCGGCGAGCGAAACGGGATTAGCCCAAACCAAGAGGCTTGCCTCTTGGGGTTGTAGGACACTCAACATGGAGTTACAAAGGAACGGGGTAAATGAATCGGTCTGGAAAGGCCAGTCGTAGAAGGTAAAAACCCTGTAGTTGAAACTTCGTTCCCTCCTGAGTGGATCCTGAGTACGGCGGGACACGAGAAATCCCGTCGGAAGCAGGGAGGACCATCTCCCAAGGCTAAATACTACCTAGTGACCGATAGTGAACCAGTACCGTGAGGGAAAGGTGAAAAGCACCCCGGAAGGGGAGTGAAATAGTTCCTGAAACCGTGTGCCTACAAGTAGTCAAAGCCCGTTAATGGGTAATGGCGTGCCTTTTGTAGAATGAACCGGCGAGTTACGATTACATGCAAGGTTAAGTTGAAAAGACGGAGCCGCAGCGAAAGCGAGTCTGAATAGGGCGATTTGAGTATGTGGTTGTAGACCCGAAACCAGGTGATCTACCCATGTCCAGGGTGAAGTCCAGGTAACACTGGATGGAGGCCCGAACCCACGCACGTTGAAAAGTGCGGGGATGAGGTGTGGGTAGCGGAGAAATTCCAATCGAACTTGGAGATAGCTGGTTCTCTCCGAAATAGCTTTAGGGCTAGCCTCATGTAGAAAGAATCTTGGAGGTAGAGCACTGTTTGGACTAGGGGCCCCCATCGGGTTACCGAATTCAGACAAACTCCGAATGCCAAAGATTTATCCATGGGAGTCAGACTGCGAGTGATAAGATCCGTAGTCAAAAGGGAAACAGCCCAGACCACCAGCTAAGGTCCCAAAGTATACGTTAAGTGGAAAAGGATGTGGAGTTGCTTAGACAACCAGGATGTTGGCTCAGAAGCAGCCACCATTTAAAGAGTGCGTAATAGCTCACTGGTCGAGTGACTCCGCGCCGAAAATGTACCGGGGCTAAACGTATCACCGAAGCTGTGGATGGACATCTTAGGATGTCCGTGGTAGGAGAGCGTTCTAAGGGCGTTGAAGCTAGACCGTAAGGACTGGTGGAGCGCTTAGAAGTGAGAATGCCGGTATGAGTAGCGAAAGATGGGTGAGAATCCCATCCACCGAATGCCTAAGGTTTCCTGAGGAAGGCTCGTCCGCTCAGGGTTAGTCGGGGCCTAAGCCGAGGCTGAAAAGCGTAGGCGATGGATAACAGGTTGATATTCCTGTACCACCTTACTTCCGTTTGAGCAATGGGGGGACACAGGAGGATAGGGTAAGCGCGCTGTTGGATATGCGCGTCCAAGCAGTTAGGCCGTCAGTGAGGCAAATCCCACTGGCAATAGGCGGAGCTGTGATGGCGAGGGAAATTATAGTACCGAAGTTCCTGATTCCACACTGTCTAGAAAAGCCTCTAGCGAGGAAGTAAGGTGCCCGTACCGCAAACCGACACAGGTAGGCGAGGAGAGAATCCTAAGGTGTGCGAGAGAACTCTCGTTAAGGAACTCGGCAAAATGACCCCGTAACTTCGGGAGAAGGGGTGCTCTTTAGGGTGAATAGCCCTGAAGAGCCGCAGTGAATAGGCCCAGGCGACTGTTTAGCAAAAACACAGGTCTCTGCGAAGCCGCAAGGCGAAGTATAGGGGCTGACGCCTGCCCGGTGCTGGAAGGTTAAGAGGAGAGGTTAGCGGCAACGCGAAGCTTTGAATTGAAGCCCCAGTAAACGGCGGCCGTAACTATAACGGTCCTAAGGTAGCGAAATTCCTTGTCGGGTAAGTTCCGACCCGCACGAAAGGCGTAACGATCTGGGCACTGTCTCAACGAGAGACTCGGTGAAATTATAGTACCTGTGAAGATGCAGGTTACCCGCGACAGGACGGAAAGACCCCATGGAGCTTTACTGTAGCCTGATATTGAATTTTGGTACAGCTTGTACAGGATAGGTAGGAGCCTAGGAAGCGTGAGCGCCAGCTTAGGTGGAGGCATTGGTGGGATACTACCCTGGTTGTATTGACATTCTAACCCGCACCCCTTATCGGGGTGGGAGACAGTGTCAGGTGGGCAGTTTGACTGGGGCGGTCGCCTCCTAAAGAGTAACGGAGGCGCCCAAAGGTTCCCTCAGAATGGTTGGAAATCATTCGCAGAGTGTAAAGGCATAAGGGAGCTTGACTGCGAGACCTACAAGTCGAGCAGGGACGAAAGTCGGGCTTAGTGATCCGGTGGTTCCGCATGGAAGGGCCATCGCTCAACGGATAAAAGCTACCCTGGGGATAACAGGCTTATCTCCCCCAAGAGTCCACATCGACGGGGAGGTTTGGCACCTCGATGTCGGCTCATCGCATCCTGGGGCTGTAGTCGGTCCCAAGGGTTGGGCTGTTCGCCCATTAAAGCGGTACGCGAGCTGGGTTCAGAACGTCGTGAGACAGTTCGGTCCCTATCCGTCGTGGGCGCAGGAAATTTGAGAGGAGCTGTCCTTAGTACGAGAGGACCGGGATGGACGCACCGCTGGTGTACCAGTTGTTCTGCCAAGAGCATCGCTGGGTAGCTATGTGCGGAAGGGATAAGTGCTGAAAGCATCTAAGCATGAAGCCCCCCTCGAGATGAGATTTCCCATAGCGCAAGCTAGTAAGACCCCTGAAAGATGATCAGGTTGATAGGTTTGGGGTGGAAGCGTGGTGACACGTGGAGCTGACAAATACTAATCGGTCGAGGACTTAACCAAAATGAAGTTGATTACAACGTTATTCATTACTTCTTCTGCTTATCTAGTTTTGAGGGAATAATTCCTTTCAGAAAAAAATAGTCTGGTGACGATAGCGAGAAGGTCACACCCGTTCCCATACCGAACACGGAAGTTAAGCTTCTCAGCGCCGATGGTAGTTGGGGGTTCTCCCCCTGTGAGAGTAGGACGTCGCCAAGCTGTAACTCTTAATTTGACTTCTAAATATTCCGCAGTAGCTCAGTGGTAGAGCAATCGGCTGTTAACCGATCGGTCGTAGGTTCGAGTCCTACCTGCGGAGCCATGTATATTATTATCCTATATAATATAGTGATATGAGCTAGTGCTTCCATAGCTCAGTAGGTAGAGCACTTCCATGGTAAGGAAGAGGTCGTCGGTTCGAATCCGATTGGGAGCTTATAATTGGTCATTAATACTTATGGCCCCTTGGTCAAGCGGTTAAGACACCGCCCTTTCACGGCGGTAACACGGGTTCGAATCCCGTAGGGGTCACCATTTAGATTTCGGAGGATTAGCTCAGCTGGGAGAGCATCTGCCTTACAAGCAGAGGGTCGGCGGTTCGATCCCGTCATCCTCCACCATTTTGATTAGAAAATCAATTAATAACATTGCCGGCCTAGCTCAATTGGTAGAGCAACTGACTTGTAATCAGTAGGTTGGGGGTTCAAGTCCTCTGGCCGGCACCATTCATATGGAGGGGTAGCGAAGTGGCTAAACGCGACGGACTGTAAATCCGTTCCTTAGGGTTCGGCGGTTCGAACCCGCCCCCCTCCACCATTTATAAAAATCTAAAGTGAAATATTGGATACCATAATATTTTTTCTATATAGTATTATTTTAATATTGGGCTATAGCCAAGCGGTAAGGCAACGGATTTTGATTCCGTCATGCGAAGGTTCGAATCCTTCTAGCCCAGCCATTACTTTATACATAATGCTCTAGTTCGGGCATCATAAATTAGAAACTTAGGGAAATACTCCTAAGTTTTTTGTGTTTCCATTTTTAAATTGATTCCTTCATTTTAGTACACAGAATAAGGGTCAGATTATATTAGAAAAGCTTTCAATAGTAGAAATCAATCTAACTCTGGATAGTGAAACCAAAACTGCAATCGAAGCAGTTGCATAAATGGGTTCATTATTTTAGTGAAAAACTATTATAATTAGGTAAAAAGCGGTAACTAATATCGATAGTTACCGCTTTTTTATAAAAGCTCTGTCAAAAATGATCAGAGATATTGTAACGAATTCAGCATTAATTAATTAATTAAAACAAGCAATAAAATATAATGAGATTAATGAAACCTTTTCTGATATCGATACGTAATATCGAATAGACGCATAGAGCGAGGTATATAGAATGGAAGCACTCATAAAAAAAAGGATTAAACAGGTTATTAAAGGGGACCAAAATGCGTTTGGGGAAATAGTAGAAATTTATAAGGATAAAGTCTTTCAATTGGCCTTTCGCATGCTTGGAAATAGGCATGAGGCAGAAGATATTGCTCAAGAGGCTTTTATAAGAGCATATATTAACATTGAAAGTTTCAATATTAACCTGAAGTTTTCAACTTGGTTATACCGAATCGCAACGAACCTTTGTATTGACAGGATTCGAAAAAAGAAACCAGATTATTTTTTGGATGCTGAAGTAGCAGGGACAGAAGGATTAACTATGTATTCTCAAATCCCTTCTAAAACGGCTTTGCCAGAGGACGATGTGGAAAGCCTAGAACTTCAGGATTTAATACAACGAGAAATCTCAAAGCTTCCAGAAAAATACCGTTCAGTTATTGTATTAAAATATATAGAGGAATTGTCACTGAATGAAATAAGCTCCATTCTAGAGATGCCATTAGGAACGGTAAAAACAAGAATACACCGTGGACGGGAAGCTTTGCGAAAACAATTAAGACATATGTGATAGAGGTGTTAACAATGAAATGTCCAATCGAAATGGTTGTTTACATGCATGAGTATTTAGATGATGAGATCTCAACTGAACATGAAAGGGAACTGAGAGATCATATTCAAAGTTGTTTAGATTGCAAAACGCATTTTCATCAATTAAAAAAGACGATTGCACTCGTGCAAAGTACGTCACATATACAAGCTCCAAAAGACTTTACAGCTAATATTATGGCAAAACTGCCAAAGGAAAAGCGAAAAGTAGGAATGCGAAGATGGTTAATGAACCATCCGCTATTAACAGCTGCTTCATTATTCCTTGTTTTAATGGTGGGCAGCATAGCTTCAACTTGGAGTCAGGATCAACAATTTTCAGTTTCCAAGCAGCCAAATCTAATTGTACAAAATGACACAGTGATTATTCCAGAAGGTGAAGTAGTTAATGGGGATGTAACGGTGAGAAATGGAAAGTTAATCATCGAAGGCAAAGTAAACGGAAATGTGACCGTGATAAACGGTGAGAAATATATGGCCTCTGCAGGAAAAGTAACTGGGGATATTGAAGAAGTAAACGAAATATTTGAGTGGGTCTGGTTTCGCGTTAAAGAAACAGGAAAAGAAGTATTTTATGTGTTTAATGATCAAAATGCAGATGGTGAAAATTAACATGAGGAAATTTCACTATTGAAATATGAATGATGTACTAAAGGGAAATAAACGATATCGAAAATCTCTGTTTCAACAGAGGTTTTTTTGTGATTAGCGTTGTTGATTTTACGACCCACATAGATCTCTTTAAGTGTAGCGAAAGGTTATGTCGACAGTCCATTTCATACAAATGAATCGGAAATTGGTTTTTTATCGTTTCTCGACAGCAGACTCCCACTTCAAGGAATGTGAAGGGCGTAGCCAGAGTCAAGTGGGAGATGAATGTCGGTTGGCGGTAGCCAAAACATACCTTACTGTGTTATAATGAGAACAAATGTTCCTTATTAGTGAGGTGAAATATATGCTGGTGAATAAAGCCTACAAATTTCGTATCTATCCAAACAAAAAACAAACTGAGCTGATTAACAAAACGATTGGTTGTTCAAGATTCGTCTTTAACTTTTTTTTAGGCAAGCAGAAAGAGAAAGATGCTTACTGGTATATCTGTGAAGAAATGGTGCAGAACGGACAGCTTCCAGTGAATAATTGGAAAGGTAAGTGCTTAAATAAATATGAAACGGTTAAATCTGTAAAAGAATTAAAAAAACAGTATCCCTTTTTGAAAGAAGTGGACAGTATTGCTCTTCAGAAATCAGCAGAAAATCTAGCTGACTCATACACTAGATACTACAAAAAGCAGAATAAATATCCACGCTTCAAGTCTAAAAAGAATCCTGTTCAATCGTATACAACGAAATATACGAACGGAAATATTGATGTGATTGAGAATCGCATCAAATTGCCCATACTAGGTCTTGTTCGCTTTGCCAAAAGTCGTGAAGTCAATGGACGTATTATAAGTGCAACGATTAGACGAAATCCGTCTGGAAAATATTTCGTTTCCTTAGCGACTGAATCAGAAGTAACGGATATGCCGAAAACAAACTCAGCCGTTGGAATGGATGTTGGGTTGAAAGACTTTGCGATTCTTTCTGATGGCACTGTCTATTCGAATCCGAAGTTTTTCCGCACATTGGAAGAAAGACTAGCAAAAGCACAACGAATCATGAGTAGACGAACGGTCGGTGGAACGAATTGGTACAAAGCTAAAATAAAAGTAGCACGTATCCATGAAAAGATTGCGAATGCACGTAAAGATTACTTAGACAAAATCTCTACCGAAATGGTCAAAAACCACGACATGATCGGAATGGAAGATTTGTCGGTATCTAATATGTTAAAAAATCATTATCTAGCCAAAGCTATTAGTGAAGTCTCTTGGTCACAATTTAAGACTATGATTGAATACAAAGCCAAATGGTATGGCAAACAAGTTGTGACGGTGGCGAAACATTTCCCATCCAGTCAACTTTGTTCTTGCTGCGGCTATCAAAACAGAGAAGTAAAACATCTCGGATTGCGTGAATGGGAATGTCCGGAGTGTCATACCGATCATGATCGTGATCAAAACGCTGCAAAAAATCTGAAAAAGGAAGCGATTCGTTTGCTTTCAGTATCCGTATAAGGATAGCAAGATAGCAGGAGACATCTAAGTCGTTTGTACTGCTAACTGTCGGTGCGACAGGGATCGCCTACTAAGATAACTGAAGGATACTTCGGTGTTCGTAGGAATCTCCTTCTTCAATCGGACCATAAGGTTTGATAAGGAGGGGTAGTTCAAAATATAAACAATGAATAAAGATTGAAACCTTTGAACCTTTTCTTTCGTTTAATCATATGGTATAGTTTAGACGTTTTTAGATTTTAGTCTATTATAGGGACAAAAATTTATAGGGACAAAAACTTTGGTTACAGAGGTTGGATGTGTGATTCATTCCCTTGTTCAATTGTAACAGCTATTTTTTTGAGAGGAGAATTGGCTTGGAAAACAATAAACAATCCCTAAATGAAAAATCACGTTCTCTTTTGAGGGCAAAAAGGAGAAAGACAAATATTGTTTTAAATACCTTAATTGTTGTTGTCTTATTATTAATTGTGGTTGTGACCGTTAATATTTTCTTCGGAGAGGATAAGACTGCAAGTAAGGATAGTGACAAAATCGAAAATAGTGTTAAGGACAAAAATTCAGAAACAGCTAGTGCCTTAAGTCAAAGTGATCAAGAGAAAGAAGATACTGCTGCTCAGGTAGAAAAAGAGCAAGATAAAGATAAAGATAAGGAAGAAGAAGGGCTGGGCAACGAGGACGACGTTAAGGACCAAGAAGTTGTGACTGAGGGTGGAAGTGATCCAGAAGTAAAGAAAACAATCGTAAACCCGGCCTGGGAGCCTGTGGGAACGTCACAAACGGGTCAACATTTTAATGAATACGGCGGTGTAGATTGGGATGAAATGGTCCAAGCGATATCGTATGGAACAGGAATTGACCCTAGTAATATGACGGTTGTGTTTTTAGGGAATAATGGACCGGATAAATCAGTTGGAACGGTCAAACAAAAGGATACACAACAGGTATTTCGTGTTTATATCGAATGGGTGGATGAAAAAGGCTGGAAACCAACTCAAGTAGAAGAATTAGCTAATTAATTGATAAAATAGGGAGCCAAAATGGATGATTTTCCATCTATTTTGGCTCCCTTATTATTTCATATTCAAAAAAGTTTATTCTCATTGTAGACTCTAGGCACCCGTTTTCCGATTAAGCATACCACTTCATAATTGATCGTATCCATTAATTTAGCTATTTGATCAACAGATTGAAAGGAAGAATCACTATTTCCAAAGATCGTTACGATATCGCCAACTTTGGATTGCGGAACATTCGTAACATCGATCATCAATTGATCCATACATACTCGTCCCACAATCGGAACCTTCCAGTCATGTAATAAAAATTGCCCTTTATTTGACAGAAGGCGAGAAAGTCCATCGGCATAACCGATTGGAAGTGTTGCAATGACTGAATCATGAGTTGGAATATAGGTACAACCATAACTAATTGGTTGAGAACTTGGAACGTCTTTGATCCATGCTATTTTTGTTTTAAGACTCATCGCTTGCTGTAGAGAGATGAAATGTCCCTTTAACGAATCATCAGGATATAGGCCGTAGAGAGAGATTCCAACACGAACCATATCTAAATGCATATTTGGGAAATTCATTGTGGCAGCACTGTTACAGCAATGTTTGAGTGGTACCTGTATTTGGTGTTGTTCTAAATAGGATGTGACTGAATGAAAACGTTCAAATTGCAAATAGGTATAAGTTGGGTCCTCGCTATCTGCATTGGCAAAGTGCGTAAAAACCCCTTTAAGAGTAACATAAGGGGAATCTTTGAGTTTGTTTTGCGATGGCTAGAGCTTCTTCCTTGGATTGGACACCTATTCTTGACATCCCAGTATCAACCTTGATATGGATAGAAACGTTCTTTTGTTGTTGATTGGATTGAAAAATAACTTCATCCAATGATTCTTGAGTAAAAATGGTTAGATCAATATCGTGCTGTATGGCATCATGAATAGAGCGATCAGGGATATAACCTAATATAAGGATGGGATGTAGAATACCCGCCTTTCTTAGTACTAGAGCTTCGTCTAATAAGGCAACCGCTAAATAGTCAGCTCCAGCTTGTATGGCGGCTTCTGCCACTTGTACCGCCCCATGACCGTATCCATCAGCTTTTACAACGGCCATTAACTGAACCGAATCATCTATAAAATTTTTAAATTGTTTGGTATTATATTTAATTGCTTCTAAGGATATTTCTGCCCATGTGTCCCGGTAACTGATTGGATTCATGATTTCCCACCTCTTGGTTATGCATTATGATTGAATGTTTGTTGTTGATAAGTATGATTGTTGATTATTCATGTAAAATAATTTTACACTCATATCTGTATAGGTGAAAGTGGTTCGATAAAAAATATTATTTCATAGATTTTTGTTTCCTAATTTAGATAAAAAATCCCTCAAGTGTAAAGATTTGAGGGATTTTTTTATCTTCAGTTGCAACGGATTAGTGTGTCACTGATTCTCTGTCTACAGCACCGATTACTAAGTTTGCTTCTCTTTGTTTTGGCTACTAGTTTTTTCACTAGCTTAAGAACCATATTAACATAGCTTTTGTCTTCTGTTTGTGATTTTTAACAAAAAAATAAAAAAAAATTATATTTTTCTACAAAAACTTTGAAATTATGTTAGAATAAAAATATAAAAAGTTAGTTAAAAACTCAAAAAAAATTTTTTTAATCATCTTGAAAGCGCTATCAAAAATAATTAGGGAGGTTTTATGAAATTCGTAAAGAAGTGAAATAGAGTAAGGAAAGAAATAGTTTTTATTTGATTATCTAATTAGTTATCTATCTGGGAAAAAAGTTTTATTATGCTTCTATTGTAAAAAGTATGAGGAGGGTTTTATAATGGCAACAGTGTCTAAAAGCTCGAATAAAATGGTAACAGGGATTGTATTTAGTATTCTTACATATTGGTTGTTTTCACAAACCTTATATAATGTTGTTCCAATGGTTCAAGAGGATATGGGGATTTCACTGGGGTTACTTAATACGGTAATTAGTTTAACTTCATTAATTGCAGGATTATCTATCGTAGTTATGGGGGGACTAGCAGATCGATTGGGAAGAAAGAGAATGGTGTATTTCGGTCTTATTTTAAATATTATTGGCTGTCTGGCTCTTATTTTTGCGACAAAATCCAACATTACTTATTGCCGGTCGTGTTGCTCAAGGTTTATCAGGAGCATGTCTATTGCCTGCAACGCTAGCGTTAATTAAAGCAAACTTTAAGGGGCCAGACAGACAACGTGCGGTTACATATTGGAATTACGGTGCATGGGGTGGTGCCGGACTTAGTTCCTTTATTGCGAGGGGTATTAGCATCTTCTATGGGATGGAGATCCATATTTGTTTTCTCTATCATAATTTCTTTAGTTGGTGCATTTCTAGTGAAGGATATCCAAGAAAGCAAGGCTGATACAAAGCCAATCATCGAAATTTGACTTAGCAGGTTTTGTTGCTTTCATTATTACGATGCTTGCATTAAATATTGGAATTACACGTGGGGCAGACTTTGGATGGACAAGTGTTACTACTTTAAGCTTATTAGCAATAACCAGTTGTAGGATTCTTTATTTTCTTTAAAATTGTAAAAGGAAAGTCAAATGGATTTATCGATTTGTCCGTTTTTAAAAATAGATATTTCTCAGCTGCTGCATCTTCGAACTTTATGTTAAACGCTGTAGCGGGTGCGCTTATTGTGGCTAATACTTATGTACAAATGGCTAGAGGATTTAGTTCGTTTCAATCAGGGCTTTTATCCATCGGTTATATGATTGGTGTATTAACGATGATCCCTGTCGGGGAAAAAATGCTACAAAAAATGGGTGCCTAAAAAGCCAATGGTGATCGCAAGTATATTAGTCATTGTTGGAATGGTTATTATGATGTTTACGTTCTTACCAGATATGCTATATTCAATCGCAGTATTTGTTGGATTTCTTATATATGGTGTAGGTCTTGGAATCTATTCAACACCTTCTACAGATACAGCAGTAGAAAATGTGCCTGAAGCGAAAGCTGGAGAAGCTACAGGAATTTACAAAATGACTAGTACATTAGGTGGCTCATTCGGTTTAGCTATTACTCTTTCTGTATACGGAGCGGTAGGGAATGTTGGAAGTATAGCTTTAGCGGCGAATGCTGGAATACTAGCAAATATTATTTTTGCAGTAATTTCGCTTGTATCCGTTATTATCTTAATTCCTAATAAAGCAAGTGTTCAAAAAGCGGAACAACTTGTTGATTCTGAAAAAGTTACAGCATAATTTTCATTTACTTTTTCTAATGAATCATATCCATTTTAAAAAGCTACTACCTCAAAAATGGATAGTAGCTTTTTAATTGATTGTTTATACCTGATTGAGTACTTTTCTAATTTAAGGTCTATAAATAAGGTCAATTTTTGCGTTACATTTTTTAAATCAATTTCTCCGATTTCTGAAATTCTCTTTATTCGGTAAGTAAGGGTATTTGGATGTATATTTAATACTTTTGCAGCAATATTTACGTTACAGTCTTTGTTTAAATATACTTCGAGGGTTTCAACAAGATTGTTCTGATACTTTTGATCATACTCTTTGAGTTTCGTTAATGACTTGTTTTCATAGCTATGATGATTTATTGCTTTCTAATAATACATTAAGATATCGATAAAAACCTAATTTTTGATAACTATGAAAATCAGTTTACTTCGGTAGGGAACTTTTTCTTAATCGATAGGACAGTTAATGCTTCGTGATAAGAACTTTCAATTTTTAATAAGTCATTTTGCAGTTCGCTTATGCCTTGAGTAATGGATGTAATCGAATAACGTTCATTCATTTTTTCAATAAATTCATCGCTGAATTTATATAGTATTTCTAATGAGTCATTCTCATTTAAAGATGTTAAGCAAATTAACCTCTGGTGTTCGAATATATGAAGTAAAATTTTAGGTGTTTGAAATGTGTTAAGTAAATAGTTTATTTTATGTTCAATATCATCGGTAATTTCTTGTGAATACCGAAAAATAATAATGGAATACCTAGAAGGGGTTTCAAGATTATTTTCTTGAAACTTTTTAATAATGAGTTCATTTGATTGATAATGGCTTGTTAGTAATTTCCAAAAGAACTCTTGATAATATTCTTCTTTTTGATTTGTTTTCAATTTATTTTTCAAAAAGATATTTTTTGTTGCTTCTGCTGCTTGTTTTAGTAATAAAAAATCCTCCTTAGTAAAGGATTTATTTACTCCAATAGCCCAAATATAACCAATTACTTCATCGCGGTTCCAAATGGAAACAGCTAGTCTATTTCCTAAGTCTCCATCATCAATTGCCTTGAAATAGACAGGTTCTTTGCTTGATAAGAGAGTGGGGATGACACCTTCTTTCCAAAGTTGATTAATGAATTTTTCAGGTACGCGTCGTTCAATAATGGTCGAAATTCTAATAGGATCTGTAATGCCATGATGGGTACTATATGAAAGAAGTTTATGGTTGGCATCCTCAATGGTTATTGGGGATTGCAGTAGCTTACCAAGTACATCTGCTAATTCCTCCAAACTTTGAATGTTTTTGTGAAAGGGATTTATTACTATCGTCATTTGTTTATGCCAGCCTTTCTAATATTGAAACTTAATAATAAGACTTATTTTAGACCTGTTTTTGATCTTTTGGTCTATAATGTGAAATGATATATTTTTTATGTTTAGGTTTTGCTAGTGAACTTATTAAATACACATGATTATAACAAGTTTTTATTTATTTTGCTTTAAAATGAACAACTGCAGAGTAGAAGGTTCTTCCATTTTCATCAATATGCATTTGATGAGTAACAGAGTGAACAGTCAAAAGAATGGCTTTATTAATCTCGATCTGTTCATTGATTTTTTTCTCTAATGTTTTAATATTAGTTGCCTCGAAAAATTCCACTTTATCTTGTATTAAATCGAATTGAAAATTCATTTTCAATCATCCTTTCTTTTTCTATTTTATATGAGCTCTGCTTGTTATAAATGGCTCAGTACTGAATATTGGATCCTTTTATTTTAGGGCAAGTTCGCTTTAAAAGGAACAAAATCTGATGGAATCATTCATAAATATAATGATCGTATAAAGGCAGAAGCGATGACTTCCTATAGAAACCTCATTACTATGTAATGGTAAAATAGTGTTGGTCTGTGTGAATGCTATACAACCATACCAGTTTTACCGCGATATTTTAAATCAAAATAGATTTAGTGTAGCATTTGGAATGGTGTTATGTTTGGTTTAAAGTATAGAAGGAATAAAAGTTAAGAAAGAGGTATTTATAACCATGAAAATAGCAATAATCGGAGCAATGGAAGAAGAAGTAACAAGACTAAGGGATCGAATGGATGACAAAACAGTCCAGGTAATCGCAGGTTGTGAATTTACGACAGGACGTATGGATGGGGTGGACGTAGTGCTCTTGCGTTCAGGGATCGGAAAGGTAAATGCGGCTATGTCCACGTCTATTTTACTTGAAAAATTCACTCCTGATTATGTGATTAATACAGGATCTGCAGGTGGTTATGATCCCGAACTAAATGTTGGAGATCTTGTCATTTCAACAGAGGTTCGTCATCATGATGTAGATTGTACCGTGTTTGGGTATGAATATGGTCAAGTGCCGCAACTTCCACCTGCTTTCCTTGCAGATAAAGAATTGATTAAGGTTGCAACAGAAGGGGCAAAGGAAATTAGTGATATTCAGACTGTTCAAGGGTTAATTGCTACAGGAGATACTTTTATGAATGATCCTGTTCGGGTTGATTATATTCGTGATAAATTTACCGATTTAAAAGCAGTAGAGATGGAAGCAGCAGCCATTGCACAGGTGGCTTATCAATTTGGAATTCCTTTTGTTATAATCCGTTCTCTCTCGGATATTGCTGGTAAGGAGTCAAATATTTCATTTGATCAGTTTCTCGAGAAGGCCGCACTCCATTCAACTAATCTTGTGATGATAATGGTGAATTTATTAAAGAATCGATAGAATTCTTTGATAAAAGGGGAGGAGAACAATGTTGTTTTTCTCCCATTCATACTGTTTAAAAAATGGACTTCCAAGATTTACTTCATCTGCACTTCCTTCATTTATGTTACAGTAGTTTAGTAGTTAAGAAGATTCGTTTTCCTGACTCTGACTTACTCTAAATGAAAAAAGCGGGTGATTTAAATGCAAAAGGCAAAACAATACTATGAAAAAATGATAGACTATAAGCAATTTTCTAGAGTGATGATTGCCATAAGTGCATTCCTATATTTGGGTGTTATCATCCCATCCGTGGAAAAAAATCAAACGGATTTAATGATGATGATGACGGCCACAACGATTTTTCTTGTTGGATCTATTCTTTTCTTAGTCCGTTCAAAATCCTATTATAAACGGTTACTCGACATGGAAGAAGGACAAGAACTTTTAAATGAAAAATAATATAGCTAAAGGCGCTGACTCATGTAGTTAACGCCTTTTTTTGTCGTCCCTAATCGATCCGCTTTCGCTTTTCTTGGTCTTCGCCTTGCGCCTTAGCTGTCAATTGGAGCGCATAGGCATTGGCCTGATTGACATAAGATTTGGCATCCTGCTGGGCGGCAGTGACTTCCTTGAAGGCGTCATTGACTTCCGCGGGCGGGTCCGCCTGCTGGATCGCGACGCCCTGAATATCGATCCCGGCGTGGTAGCCGTCGAGGACGTGCTGCATGCCGTCGGTAACCCGCGTTTCGATCTCGCTGCGCTTGTCGCCCATCGCCTGCTGGAGCGTCACCTGGGCAATGACCGCGCGCATTGTGCTTTCAGCGACCTGCTGGATCGTCTCGTCCGGCTGTGCGAGCTGGAAGAGATACAATTCCGGCGTGCGAACGTTCCAGCGTACCGAATAAGCGATGTCGATGAGGTTCTGGTCGCCGGTAAGCATCAAGTCCTCGCTGCTTTGCGAGCCGAGATCGACGCTTCGGATATTCTCGACATTGACCTTCTGGACCCTGTCAATCGGCGACGGCAACGTCAGCCCCACGCCCGGACCTAACGTATAGCTGTAGCGGCCGAGTCGGGTGACGACACCGCGCTCGCCAGGAGCCACGACGTGAAAGCTCGTGCCAATCAAATAGATGCAGATCAGCGCGAGGATCACCCACAAGATTAGCGAACGGTCCGGCCTTCCGCGGAAACCGCCTCCGCCACCAGAGAAGCGCATGCGGCCCCGCCGGAGGAATTCGTCAAGCGGCGTAACCGATCGGCCACTCGGCGATCTGCGGCCGCCGCCCGAGGGCTCGCCCCACGGACCGCCGTGGCCATCGTCGCCGGACGGCTCACCACCGCTCCCGCTCGGGCCCCAAGGACCCTTCGTATCGGCGAACAACCCGCGAACGCGGTCGCCCCACCCCTGAAAAGTGCTCATCGGCGCGGAATATAGAGAGCGGCTTTCCCGAAAAACAGTGGCAAGCCGCGAGGTGCCTCCTATGTGCCACTCATGGCCGATGTTTCCGAGCAGCTGAGCGACCTTCCGCACGAAGAGAGAATTCGCTCGCGTAAGCTCGCCGGAGGCGTCGCGACCCTGATCGTCGAGGCAACCGGCCTCTCCGCAACCGAGCGCGGCGCGATAGAGCAGGAATTTCGATCGGCCGTCCTGTCGAGAGGGGAGTTCGAGGATGTCCGCGTTGCGATGACGGCAGCGGAGCCTTTGAGGACCCTGATCGCGATCGGCAGCGGCAAGGGCGGTGTGGGCAAATCGACGGTTTCGGCAAACTTGGCGATCGCCCTTGCACGGATGGGCAAGAAAGTCGGCCTGATCGACGCCGACGTTTATGGACCGTCGCAGCCGACCCTCCTCGGCAGTGATGAGAAACCTAAGGCGGAAGGCGATCGGCTGATCCCCGTCGGAGCCCACGGCATTAGGTTCCTATCATTAGGGCAGCTGGTCTCGCCGGGCCATGCGCTCGCCTGGCGAGGCCCGATGGCGACGGGCGCGCTGGCCAAGCTGATTGAGGCGGATTGGGGCGACTGCGAGCTGCTGATCGTCGATCTCCCGCCCGGTACCGGCGACGTACAGCTCTCGCTCATCCAGCGGTCGCGGCCGGCTGGAGCGGTGATCGTTTCGACGCCGCAGGATCTTTCGCTCATCGATGCGCGCCGCGCGGTCGACCTGTTCAACAAGATGAGCGTTCCTGTGCTCGGGATCATCGAGAATATGTCGGCCTACGCCTGCCCGAATTGCGGCGAGACTTCGTATCCGTTCGGCAGCGGCGGAGCCGAAGCGGCAGCAAATGAAATGGGCGTGAACTTTCTTGGCAGGCTGCCGCTCTCTTCCGCAATCCGGGAAGCCTCGGACGCCGGACGACCGCCGGCCGCTTCGAACGGCGCCGTGGCCGACGCATTCCAAGCCATCGCCGCGAAACTGTTGGAGGGAGTGGCGCATTGAGCGCAAACGAAAGGATGCCGTGATGCCGCTGACCCGCGACGAGGATATTGCTGGGCTACTTAGAAGCGCTCGAACCATCGCGGTCGTCGGCGCGTCGGACCGGCCGGATCGTCCGTCTTACGGCGTCATGAGATTCCTCAAGGATTGGGGTTATCGAGTGCTTCCTGTCAATCCGCAGATCACCGGCGAGCATGTGCTCGGTGAATTCGTCTGGCGCGAGCTCGCCCAGATCGGGATTCCGATCGATATCGTCGATATCTTCCGACGTCCCGAGGCCGCTGCCGAAGCCGTCGAGCAAGCCATCCTTGTCGGCGCCAAGGCCGTTTGGATGCAGATCGGCGTGATCAACGAGGAAGCCGCGGCGATGGCCGAGGCAGCCGGTCTGAAGGTCGTGATGAACCGTTGCCCGCACATCGAAATTCCGCGGCTGGGCGTCCCCAAGATCGTCGCCGACGCCTAGGCGGCCGCCACCGTCATCTCCGGAATGAGGATCGTCGGCGCATCAACGCCGCGGCGGAACTCGAGGTCGCTCGCGCATTCCAGCGTTGCGAACATGTCGATGAGATTTCCCGCGACCGTGATCTCGGCCACCGGCTCGGCAATTTCGCCGCCGCGGACCATGAATCCGGCCGCGCCCCGGCTGTAGTCGCCGGTCAATCCGTTCACTCCTTGTCCAATCAGCTCGATGATGAGCACTGCTTCGGGAACGCTTCCAAGCAACTCCTCGCGGGTGCGCTTGCCGGGCTCGAGGTAAAGATTGCTCGGCGAAGCGCCCGGCGCCCCGCCTACCCCGCGCGCGGCATGACCGGTCGGCTCGATCCCGAGCTGCCTGGCCGCAGCGCTGTCCGCAATCCACTGGTTGAGGATTTCCCCCGACACCAACTCTCGGCGCGATACCTTCACGCCTTCGGCATCGAAGGGGCGGGACCTCAGGCCGCGCAGGCGCAGCGGATCGTCGACTATCGTGACCCCTGGCGCGAAGACCTGATCCCCGAGCTTGTCGCGAAGAAAGCTGGTCTTGCGTGCGACGGACGCCCCATTGATTGCACCCGAGAGGTGGCCGAGCAGGGTCGCGGAGATTCGCGGGTCGAAGATCACCGGATATTTGGCCGGCTTCGGCCTGCTGGGATTCAACCGGGCGACCGCCCGCTCGCCGGCCCGTCGGCCGATGTCGACTGCGCTTTCGAGATCTTCGAGGTGCCGCGCGCTATGCCACGAATGATCGCGCTGCATCGAGCCGCCTTCGCCCGCGACAACCGACGCTGAACAGCCGTGCCCACTGGTGCGATAGGCACCCGAGAACCCGCCGGACGTCGCGAGGGCGATTGTCGCAGCGGAGGCGCTGGCACTCGCGCCGCTCGAGTTGGTGACGCCAGTCACTGCCAGCGCCGCAGTCTCCGCTTCAAGCGCGCGCTCGCGCAGCCTAGTGGGATCAGGCTCACGCCCGTCATATTCGTCGATAAACGGCGGCTCGGTGCGCTGGAGCAGTTCCGACGGCGCAAGGCCGGCAAACGGATCCTCAGGTGCTTCATTGGCCATCGCAAGGCAGCGCTCGACAAGGGTAGCGAGCGCTTCGTGTGAGAGGTCAGACGAAGCGACGGTCGCCGAGCGACGGCCGACGAACAGCCTCAGGCCGATTTCCTCTCCTTCTGCTCGGCTGACGCTTTCCGTATCGCCGAGGCGAACCTGCACGCCCGACGAGCGCTCGCCGACATAAAGCGCATCGGCGGCGCTGGCGCCCGCGCCGATACCGCGCTCGACCAGCGCTTCGGCGATTTTGCGGGCTTGTTCGGGCGATTGCATGCGCAGGCGCCTAGCGGCTGGAAAGACCGACCGCCAGCATCCCAAGGAAGACGATCAACCCGCACGTGCGGTTCGATCGAAACAACGCCAGCGCCAGTCTACTGTCGGCAGCGTCGGCGCGTAGCGCCTGGCTGGCGAGATGAAACGCTGCGGGAACCAATGCGAGGAGCGCCAGCCAGTCGGGCCTTACCGTCCAGATCGCAGCGCACCACAGCATTACGGCGAGGAGGTAGAAGAGGCCGATGCCGATCGGCGCCTTGTTTCCAAGCCGCCGGGCCGAGGATTTGACGCCGACGAGCGCGTCATCCTCGATGTCCTGGATCGCATAGAGCGTGTCGTAGCCCATCACCCACGAGATGCATCCGAACCACAAGAGGAAAGTCGTCCATGACAGTTTCCCGGTGACTGCGGGCCAGCCGACCAGCGCGCCCCAGGAGAAGACGATGCCGAGCCACGCCTGCGGCCACCAGGTGATGCGTTTCATGAATGGATAGGCTGCAACCGGTGCGATGCTGATCAGCGCGATGGCCGCGGCGGTGAGGTTCAGGCGCAAGAGAACGACGAATCCGATCAGGCAGAGCGCGACGATCAGCAGCCAGGCCGATTCGAGGGACACTCGACCGCTCGCAAGTGGCCTCAAGCGCGTTCGCTCCACTTGGGCGTCGAGATCGCGATCGACAATGTCGTTGTAGACGCAGCCCGCACTGCGCATCGCGAACGCGCCGAGGCCGAGCCAGAGGAACAGGTCCCAGCGGTTGCTGACCCCGGCGAGCGCGACGCTCCACGCGCACGGCCAGTAGAGTAGCCAGGTGCCAATTGGCCGGTCGAGCCGCATCAGCGACGCGAACGGCCGCAGGAGCGGCGGAAGCGCGCCAATGAAGCCGCGCCTCTCGCTGTCGGGGACGATGTCGGTTGCGGTCACCTGCTTCTCTTAGCGTCAGTCGCCGCCGACGCGGAAGCAGGGATGGTCAGGATTGTCCCGCCGAGCTCAATCCCGCCGGGGCCGGCCAGATCCAGCAGCGAGCCCGCGACTTTAGGGAGAGCCCATCTAAGCGCGGCTCGAGGGGAGCTCGGGCGGCGGCGGAGCCGAAACCACGGCCTTGGCTAGCCGCCAGTTGGCGCCGGCCCGCACCAGCCGCTAAGCGGCCTGGATGCCCGCTACGCCAGCCTGGCCGCCCAAGAGCCTGCCCCGCTTGTTCGTGCGCCAGGCGCTTGGTCCTGGCGCTACGGTGGAACTCGACGCGGCACAGGCGAACTATCTTGGCAATGTGCTTCGGCTCGGCGCCGGCCGAGAATTGCTTATTTTCGACGGGTACTCGGGCGAATGGCTGGCCCGTGTCACTGACTTGGCCAAGAAACGCATGACGCTGAGGGTCGAGCGCAAGACGCGTGAGCCTGAGGTCATTTCCGACGCTTGGCTTGCCTTTGCGCCGGTGAAACGCGCGCAGACCGACTGGCTGGTCGAGAAAGCGACCGAACTCGGCGCCGCTCGGCTGATCCCGGTGATGACGCTGCGCACGGTTGCCGAACGCGTAAGGCTGGATCGGCTCGAAAGCATTGCGATCGAGGCAGCCGAGCAGTGCGGGCGGTCGCGGCTCCCAAAGATTGAAGAGCCGGTCAGCCTCAAGCAGCTGATCAATAGCCAGGAGCCCTCGCGGACCCTTTATTTTGCAGATGAGAATGGCGGGGACGCCGTCTCGAGCGCATTCAAGGCTGGCCCAGCGCTGATCCTCGTTGGCCCTGAGGGCGGCTTCACTGATGAAGAACGCACGCTCGTCCGCAGCGCGGCGAACGCCGTCGCAATCTCGCTTGGACCGCGCATCCTGCGCGCTGAAACGGCGGCCTTGGCCGCGCTCGCTTCATTCATGGCTCTCACCGGCGACTGGGACTGAGACCCGCCCCGGCTTTGCCTTTTCACCCGATAAGTCGGAAGGCGCTGGCTTCGTAACGAGGGCGCGGCTAGGGGCGCGCGACGATGACTACGCGCACCGAAGACAGCTATCCGCGCCCGATCGAATCCCGAGGCGACCTGCTTTCGGTGTTCGAGCGCGGCGAAAAACCTCCCGAGGATTGGCGGATCGGGACCGAGCACGAGAAGTTCGTGTACCGGACTGCCGACCATCGCGCCCCGTCCTACGGCGAGGCTGGCGGCATCCGCGACCTCTTGATGGGGCTCACCGAGTTCGGCTGGGAGCCGGTTGTCGAGAACGGCAATGTGATCGCGCTCAAGGGCAGCGATGGGAACGTCAGCCTGGAGCCCGCGGGGCAGTTCGAACTGTCCGGTGCAGCGCTCAAGAACCTTCACCAGACCTGTTCGGAAGCGGCGCGCCACCTCGAGCAATGCAAGAGTGTTGGTGAGCGCCTCGGGCTTGGTTTTCTTGGACTTGGCATGTGGCCGGACAAGGCGCGGGCAGAGCTGCCGATCATGCCCAAGGGCCGCTACGCGATCATGCTCAATTACATGCCGAAGGTTGGAAGCCTCGGCCTCGACATGATGCTGCGCACATGTACCATTCAGGTTAATTTAGACTACAAATCAGAAACCGACATGGTTAAGAAGTTCCGTGTCGGCCTTGCGCTCCAGCCGGTCGCGACCGCGCTCTTTGCCAATTCGCCGTTCACCGAGAGCAAGCCGAACGGCTTCAAGAGCTTTAGGAGCCATATCTGGGAGGACACCGATCCCGACCGCACGGGCATGCTGCCGTTCGTGTTCGAGGACGGATTTCGGGTACGAACGCTACCTCGACTACATGCTCGATGTACCGATGTACTTCGTCTACCGCGACGGAAAGTACCTCGACGTCGCCGGCGAGAGCTTCCGCGCCTTCATCGACGGAAAGCTGCCGCAGCTTCCGGGCGAGAAACCGCAGCTGTCCGACTGGACCGATCACCTCTCGACGGCATTCCCGGAAGTGCGGCTCAAGAGCTTTCTCGAAATGCGCGGCGCCGACGGCGGCCGATGGAGCCGCATTTGCGCACTTCCAGCGCTCTGGGTGGGGCTGCTCTATGACAGCGGAGCGCTCGATGCGGCGTGGGACCTCGTCAAGCACTGGACAATCGAGGAGCGCGAGAAGCTGCGTCATGACGTGCCCAAGCTTGCTCTCGATGCGGTTACTCCCGATGGCGAGAGCATGCGGTGACTTTGCCGGTCGAGTGCTCGATATCGCGGCGGACGGCCTCACTCGGCGCAAGCAGCTCAACAGCGCCGGCGACAATGAGGGAGGATTTCTCGATCCATTGCGCGACGTGATCGCAACGGGCATGACACCTGCCGATCGCCTGCTCGCGCGCTTTCATGGCGAGTGGAAGGGCGATGTGTCCCACATCTACGAGGAATTCAGCTTCTAATGGACATGCCGATGCAAAGCCGCCGCACGCTTTATCCCGAGATCCAGCCCTATGAGAGCGGAATGCTCGACGTCGGCGACGGGCACAGCCTCTATTGGGAGCTGTCGGGTAACCCGGACGGCAAGCCGGTCGTCTTCCTCCACGGCGGGCCTGGCGGCGGTTCGAGTCCCGAGCATCGGCGCCAGTTCAATCCCGACAAGTACAAGATCCTGGTGTTCGACCAGCGCGGATGCGGGCGTTCGACGCCCTATGCGAGCCTCGAGAACAACACGACCTGGGACCTGGTCGAGGACATTGAGAAACTGCGCGCGCAAGTTTCAAGGGTCGACAAGTGGCAGGTATTCGGCGGGAGCTGGGGTTCGACCCTCGCCCTTGCATATGCCGAAACCCATCCCGAGCGCGTTACCGAACTGGTGCTTCGCGGCATCTTCCTGTTCGACCAATATGAGATCGACTGGATGTACAAGGACGGCGGCGCTTCGCAGATCTATCCTGACAAGTTCGACGAGTTTCTCGAGCCCATCCCCGCGGATGAACGCGGCGACCTGGTCGAGGCCTATCGCAAGCGCCTAACCAGCGGCGACAAGGAGGTGCAGCTCCGGTCGGCCAAGGCCTGGAGCAAGTGGGAGGGCGACATCGTCACTCTCCTGCCGAGCCCTTCGACGATCGAGCATTTCACCTCGCCTGAGGTGGCGGTCGCGGTGGCCCGGATCGAAAACCATTACATGGCGAACCACGGCTGGCTCGAGGAGGGCCAGCTGCTTCGCGGCGCGAGCAAACTGAGGGACATTCCCGGCGTCATCGTCCAGGGTCGCCACGACACCTGCACGCCGCCGATCGCGGCCTGGAAGCTCAAGGGAGCCTGGCCCGAAGTCGAGCTCAACATCATCCCCGACGGCGGACACCTGTTCAGCGAGCCCGGTGTCCTCGATGGGCTGGTCAGGGCGGCCGATAGGTTCGCCGGACTTTAGACGCGAATTCCGAACAATTGTTCGAAAGCTCGCTCGCCGGCGGGTGTGATCGTCAGCGCGCGGCCGTCCTTCCGGCGCCGCGTCCAGCCTAGCTCGAAGCAACGGTTGGCGATCGCCGCGCCGACATGGCCGCCGATGTGCCAGCGCCGCTCGCTCCAATCGAGACAAGGCCGGCAGAAAGTACGGCGCGACCGCATGGAAACGGTAAGTTCAATACCGAGCTCGCCCAGGAAGGCACGGCCGCTGCCGGTCACCACGCCGCCGTCGTCGGTAAGCACGACGTGGCTCTTCTCAGCGAGCCGGTCGGCGAGCCCGACCCCGAGCCGGCCTGCGAGATGGTCATAACAGGTACGTGCACGACCCATGGCTTCATCGCAGCGCGACCTTGGCCGATGACGCGGTGGACCATCACCGGCGAGTGCCATCAGGCTCTCGAGCACCCTGGCCACCGCCGGGGATGCCAAGCGGAAATAGCGGTGTCGCCCGGCCGCGGTCACCGATACGAGGCGACCCTCGAGGAGCTTGGCGAGGTGCCCGCTCGTCGTTGAAGGAGCCACCCCGGCGGCAAGGCCCAGCTCGGTCGCGGTCAATGCGCGCCCAGAGACAAGCGCCGCCAGGATGTTCGCGCGTGCCGGATCACCGATCAGCGACGCGGCTTCGGCAATATAAGGACCTTCAGTCATGACGGGTCATTTACCCGTCCATCTTGGCGAAGTCCCGCGCTTACATTTCGGTTTGGACCGAAGTGTCCGCGCGCCAGCCGCTACTATCCCGGATGATATTCCCGCTCGCTGTGGCTCTTGAGCTCGTCGGGATAGAAATAGACGCTGCGCAGGTTTCCCGACGCGTAGCGGAGCGCCTCGTCGTTGAAGTGCGGCGAGCCCAGATGGCCGCTCTCTCCGCCAGCGGTGACGGCTCGGGCACGCACGCGCGGCCCAAACTCGACCACGGCGACAAAGCTGTTTCCAGATGTCCCGTACCATCTGACCGTGCCCGGCTTGGGCGAAGCGCCGAAGGCCGCTAGCGAGCCATAGGCGCTGCTGGCAAAGGGAACGGGGATGCTGGGCGCGCTGTCATTGAATGGAGGGACGATCGCTGGGGAGATCCGCTGGAAGCGGTTCACCTCGCCCCAAGGCACCTGCCAGCGCCCGAACTCACGCCTCAACCGCAAAACGGCGTCGTCGAGCGCATCCAGCTTCTGTTCCGGGGTCGTGTCGCGCGCGAGGCGCATCATGCGCTTATTGCTAGGCTCATCCTCCGAAGCATGCTCACCCTTCTGCAGTGCGTCGCCCCAGAACATCGCCAGCGTTTGAGCGACGGAACTCACCGCTCCACCCGGAAGTTCCATGAGCGCAGTACGGCGATGGGCTCCGCCAGACGATCGTAGCGGGAATCGCGCTGAGGCAATTGGTGATAGGCCTCGAGCAGCGAGGGGATCAGCACGGCGAAACCCGGTTGGTAGTTATCAAATGCCGCAGCCTGGAGTTTTTCGAGCGTCCAGCCGCGGCTGCCAGTCAGCAGCTTCATCGCATGCAGGCCACGGAAATTCTCGCCGAGCATGTCCATATACTTCGGATAGTTCGCCGGGTTGGGGCTGAAGGGTCCGGCAGCGGACCACGGCGCATTGTTGTTGTTGTCGACCCAGCCATTGGGCGGGTTCATGACATTTGGCAGCTCAGGCAAGGAATGCAGCGATCCCCAGTCCGTTGCCGGGTCGCTTCCCTCGACCGGTTTCGTATAATCGAAACGATTGTCCCTTCGAGGCACGAATTGGGGATGGAGATAGGCTATCTCGCCCTTGTCGTCGGCGAAGATGGTGTTGTTCGAGCTGTTGGCCTTGAGCTGCGCGACCTGAATGAACGAGGCGAGATCGCTCGCTTTGGTCCGCATATAGCTCTGCTGAAGCGCTTCGACCGGCCGGTTCATCATTGCAAAGGCGATCCAGCTTTCGCCCTCGGAGCGGACGATCGGCCCGTGATGCGTGAAATAGGTGTCGAAGCTGCGTGAACCGTACTTTCCGTTGAGAAGCCGGTAGCGGATCATAACCGGCCGGACGCCCATCGGGTTGCACGCGGCCCCGTAGCGATAGCAGCGCGACTTCCCACGACGCTCGACCTTTTCTGCGAATTCATCGACGACGTCGACGCCGCTCGACGTGTGCATCCAGCCGATGTGAGGATTGAAACCCTGATAGATGAAGAATTGCCCCCAGGTCGCGGCGCCATAAGCGTCGAGGCCCTCGTCGCTCGACATCTGGAGCTCCGATCTGAAGAAGAAGCTGGTGTGCGGATTAATGAGTAGCAGCGCGTGGCCATTGCTGGTCAGCCCGGGCGCGATCGCAATTCCGTTGGAGCCGCGCGGCTCGTTGTCGTCGTTCCGGAAAGTGTCCGAAACCCACGCGTGCGGTTCTGAACTGGCGAGAATTGTCTTGGCCGGAGCGAGCTCTGAATGGCGGCTGGTCGAGTAGAAGTCGCGAAGCGCATCAAGGTCGATCCGCTCGATGTCGCCGCCGATGCTGCCTTCGGTAAAGCTCAACGCCATCCACGGCTCGAAGCGCGTCAGCACCCGCGGGTGGACGCTCGGATGCGTCGCCAGGAAGTAGTTCAGCCCATCGGCCCAGGCGTTCATCAGCGCTTGCATGTTCGAAGGGCTCTTGGCGTACCAGGCCTTGAGCTCCGGCTGACTGACGTAGAGCCGCGCACGAAGGTCCTGCCAGATTGCCTTTTCCCCCTCCGCCTCGGCCGTTCGTCCAAGCGCGGTCAGGTAATTCGCTTCGATCCGCGGAAAGTCGTCCTCGGCCTGAGCGTAGATCATGCCGAAAACGGCATCTGCATCGCTCGCCCCATGGACGTGGGCAATGCCCCAGTCGTCGCGTGTGATCGTCACGCGCGAAGCCTCCGAGCGGAGTCGGGCCAACTCAGGCGGGGATGCGGCGGTGAGGAGGAAAAGGAGCGGAGTTAAGGCGGCCGCGGCTATCTTACGCATCTGGCAACGCTTGCTTGGCTTGTCCCCAGCCTGCAAGCGTCTTTGATGCAGCTCGTTCGAGCAATTGATCCGCGTCACGGATGCTGAAGTGGTGGCCGCTCTCGAAGCGGTCGAGCTCATTCCACGCGACGGGCGCGGCGACCGGAGCACCCTCCCGAGCTCGTGCGGAAAAAGGCATCACTGCCGTCGCGCCGCGCTGGTTGCGCAACCAATCGAGGAAGATGCGCCCCTTGCGCTGCACCTTGCGGATGTTCGCCGTGAACGTCTGCGGCTCGGCTTCAGAGATCGCGCGGCTGAACCGTTCGGCGAAGCTCTTCACTGTCGGCCAGTCTTCCGACGCGTCGAGGGGCACGACGACGTGGATGCCCTTGCCGCCCGACAGCAGCGGGAAGCTCTTGAGCCCGAGGTCCTCGAGCAGCGCCTTCAGGCGCACGGCGGAGGCCTTCACTTTGTTGAAGTCGAGGCCCACGTCGGGGTCGAGATCGAACACCAGGCGGTCGGGATATTCGACCTTCTCGACCTTGCTGCCCCAGCCATGGAACTCGATCGTGCCCATCTGGACGCAGGCGAGCAGGCCGCGGATGTCGTCGAAATAGAGATAATCTTCGACCGAGCCGTCACTCTCCTCGATCGGGATCTGCTTCACGTGCGGCCCGAACGTGCCTTTGTCGTGCTTCTGGAAGAAGCATTCGCCGGTGCGGCCGCCGGGGCAGCGGATAAGGGTGATTGGCCGCATTGCAACATCGACCATGATCAAGGATTCGACACTCGCATAATAATCCGCGAGGTCCTTCTTGGTCAGCCCGAGTTCGGGGAAAATGACCCGGTCGGGGCTGGAGATCGTGATCCCGAAGTCTTCGGCGCTTGCGCTTGCGCCCTTCTTCTTGGCCCGCGATGACCTGGGTTTCGACTGCTTCGTGACTTCCTCCGTGTGCCTGGGCGTTTCCACCACGACCTGCGACGCCGGCTTGTCCTCGCGCAGACCCATGAAACTCGGATGCCTCAGGATGCCATCGTCGGTGAACTCGCTGAACGCGATTTCGGCGACGAGCTTCGGCTTGATCCAATGTGCTCCCTTCCGGTCCGCCCGCGGCACTTCGAGGGGAGCCTTGTCGACCTCGAGCAGCTCCATCCGCCCCCTGAGCTCGGCCATCAGCTTCGCGTTGAAGCCCGTGCCGACCTTGCCGACGTAGGTGAGCTTCCGCTTCTCCTTCGCAGCGAGCAGCAACGATCGGAAGCCGATGCGCTTGTCGCTTTCCGACCAGCCGACGATCACGAATTCCTGCCGCTGGATGCATTTGATCTTGAGCCAGTTTCGAGTGCGCGTTCCGCTGTAGGTGGCGCTTGCCTTTTTCGAGACGATCCCCTCGCCGCCCAGCTTGCAGACTTCCTTGAACATCTCTTCGCCGCGGCCGACGATATGGTCGCCGTAGATGATCGGCGGAGACACGCCCGCGAGGAGGGACGCGAGCCGATCCTTGCGAACGATATTGGGCAGCTTCTTGATGTCCTCGCCGCGGTCGACGAGCAGGTCGAAGGCGTAGAACACGAGGTTCGCGCCATTTTGGTCCTTCAGGGTCGACTGCAGCAACTGGAAGCTGGGCTTGCCGCTCTCGTCGAGGGCGACGGCCTCGCCGTCGATCAGGCAGCCGGCCGGAAGCTTTGTTGCCGCCTTCACCAGCGCCTTGAACTTGTCACTCCAGTCCTTGCCGTTGCGCGTCCAGGCGGTCGCAACCCCATCGCCGACTGCGAGCAGCAGCCGGTAGCCGTCATATTTATATTCGTGGATCCACGAGTTGCCGGGCGGCACCTCATCGACGAGCGTCGCGAGCTGCGGCTTCTGGAACGGCGGCGGCGCTTTGCTCGGCTTCTTCTTTCCGCGGCCGCCCTCCTGGCCACCGCGGTTAGAACGCCACACGTCCTCTCCCGCGGCGATTTCGGCCATCGTGCGTCCGGTCGTAACGCTGGTCACGCAATCGTCGACCAATTCGTCGCCATTGTCCTCATCAGCATATGCGTCCGTGACCTTCTTGAGCATCCAGGGCTCGCCGCGTTCGCCTTCACGCGGATTGAGCCGGAACAGCACCCACTCGCCCTTCATCCGTTCACCTTCGAGGGTGAAATGAAGATGTCCCTCCTCGATGGTCTTGCTGGGATCCTTGTCGGGGTGCGGAATCCAGCGCCCGACATCCCAAAGCATGACAGTACCGCCGCCATATTCGCCGGCGGGGATCGTGCCTTCGAAGGCGCCGTAGTCGAGCGGATGATCTTCAGTCCGCATCGCCAGACGCTTCTCGCGCGGATCGATGCTCGGCCCCTTGGGGACGGCCCAGCTTTTCAGAACGCCGTCGAGCTCGAGCCGGAAATCCCAGTGCAGCCGCGATGCGGCGTGCTTCTGGACGACGAAGCTGTCGCCCTTGCCCTTGAGCTTGCGCCCGCGCGGCTCCTTCGTCTTCGTGAAGTCGCGCTTGCGATTGTAGGTCGCGATGTCGAGCTTGCGTGACGGCACAGGTTACGCCCGTTTGCGAGCCGGCGCTTTCGTTTCCTTCTTCGCCGACGCACGCTTCGCTAGAGCCTTTTTGGCAGCCGCCTTCTTTGACTTGCCGCCCTCGCCCCTCTGGTCGCCGAGACTCTTCTTCAGCGCGGCCATGAGATCGATGACATTGGATCCCTTCGGCGGCGGAGCGTCGGCATCCGGGTCCTCGATGATCTTCTCGCCCTTTTTCTTCTGCTTTTCCTCAATCAGGCGATGGAGGGCGTCGACATAGCGGTTGTGAAACTCCTTCGGGTCGAACTCTCCCGCTTTGCGCTCGATCAGCATGGAGGCCATGTCGAGCAGGTCCGCGTCGGGCTTGTGGTCGCCGATATCACGGAAGAAGCCGGAGGATTTGTGGACCTCATCAGCATAGCGGAGGGTTTCGAGCAGCAGCCCGCGGCCGCACGGCTTTAACGCGACGACATATTCCTGGCCGCGCATAGCGAGCTGGCCGACGCCGACCTTCTTTGCCGCCTTCAGCGCATCGCGAAGAACGACATAGGCTTCCTCCGCAAGATCGTCTGCGGGCACGACGTAATAGGGCTTCTCGAAATAGGTCGGGTCGATGTCGCCCTCGTCCACGAATTGCACGAGATCGAGCGTCTTGCGGCTCTCCAGCTTGACGCCCTCGATTTCCTCGGGGTCGAGCAGGACATAATGGCCCTTGGAGACCTCGTACCCCTTGACGATCTCGTCACGGTCGACGGGACCGATGCCCGGGACGACCTTTTCATACTTGATCCGCTTGCCGCTAGGCTCGTGGACCTGGTGGAACTGGATCTGCGCACCACTCTTGGTTGCAGGATACAGCTCGACCGAAATCGACACCAGCGCCAGCCTGATTTGTCCTCGCCAGATCGCACGCGCAGCCATGACCCCAATCTCCTTCGCGGAGCGATTCAATTCATTGCGACCGCGAGTTGTTCCCGAGTGGCCGCCTTTAGCGATCGTACCAGCACCGTAACATCTTCGCCAAGTGCGACAGATTCGACGATTGCTGAGCCGCAGATCACTCCTTTCGCCCCTGCCGAGAGGGCAGCACGGACATGTTCCGGTCTGGAAATCCCAAAACCGTACAATTGGGGAGGCGCTCCAGCTGCAAAAAGACGCTCGATCAGGCGAGAATCAAATCGGCCGCCGGCGTGAGTGCCCGTGATCCCGGCGCGGCTGACGCAGTAGGTATAGGCTTTCGAAAACTTGGCGATCTGCTCAATTGTGCGGTCCGGGGTATTGGCCGCGGCGATGAGGACCGGTTCGATGCCCGCCTCAGCCATGTCGCGAACGAAGGGTTCGGCTTCGAGCGCGGGGACATCGGCGATGAGAAGGCTGTCCGCGCCAGCTTCGGCCGCGCCGCGCATGAATCCGGCGCGCGCGACCACGATATTCGCGTAGGTCAGGATACCGATGGGTACGTCGGGATGCCGCGCGCGAAAACCTGCAATCAGGTCAAAGCAGTCGCCGACGCGGACGCCTGCCAGGAGTGCCCGCTGCGCCGCGGCCTGGATCACAGGCCCGTCGGCGACGGGATCGGAGAAGGGAATGCCGACCTCGATCATGTCCGCGCCCGCCGCGACAACCGCCTCGAGCAGGTTCGCGCTGGTCTTAAGGTCCGGATCGCCGAGCATCAGGAAGGCGCCGAACGCACCTTCCGAGGCAAGACGATCGAACATGTCCGAGTAGCGGCTCATGCAAGAAGCGCCTGCGCCTGAGCGACGTCCTTGTCCCCGCGCCCTGAGAGGCCGACGAGGATCAAGCTTCCCGGTTCTTCCTCGGCAAGCTTTAGCGCGTGTGCGAGTGCATGGGCGGATTCGAAGGCGCAAATGATGCCCTCGCTCTGCGCAAGAGCCTTGAACGCGGCAAGCGCCTCGGCGTCGGTCGCGCCGACATATTGTGCGCGGCCGCTGTCCTTCAGATGCGCGTGCTCGGGTCCGACGGCCGGGTAATCGAGGCCGGCCGAGACTGACCATGTATCGGCAATCTGCCCCTCCTCGTCCTGCAGAACGTATGTTTCCGCGCCGTGGAGAATCCCGCGTGTGCCGCGCAGCAGCGTCGCGCCATGCTCCTTGCCGCCAAGGCCCTTGCCTGCTGCCTCGACGCCGATCAGCCGCACGGGATCGTCCAGGAAATCGGCGAACAGGCCGATCGCATTCGAACCGCCACCGACGCAGGCGACGACCGCCTCCGGCAATCGTCCAAGCTGTTCGAGCATTTGCGCGCGTGCTTCGCGGCCGATCACGCGCTGGAACTCCCGCACCATCGTCGGGAACGGGTGCGGTCCGGCGGCGGTGCCGAGGAGGTAATGCGTGGTCTCGAAACTGGCGGACCAGTCGCGGAGCGCCTCGTTGATCGCATCCTTCAAGGTTCGGCTGCCACTTTCGACTGGGACCACTCGGGCACCCATCAGTTCCAGTCGAAAAACGTTGAGCCGCTGGCGCTCCATGTCCTCGGCGCCCATGTACACGAAGGTTTCAAAGCCGAGCAGCGCGCCGACGATGGCACTCGCAACGCCATGCTGCCCCGCGCCGGTCTCAGCGATCAGGCGCGTCTTGCCCATGCGCTTCGCAAGCAGACCCTGTCCGAGCACTTGGTTGGTCTTGTGTGCGCCGCCGTGGAGCAAGTCCTCGCGCTTCAGAAAAATGTTCGCCGGCAGGTTGCGGCAGCCGGTCAGCGGCGTTGGCCGACCTGCGTAATTCAGACAAGAGGTCGTTCAGCTCCGCCGCAAAGGCTCGATCATCCTGTGCGTCAAGGAAGGCGGCCTCGAGCTGCTCGAGCGCCGGAACGAGAATTTCCGGGACATGGCAGCCGCCGAAGCGGCCGAAGCGACCGTCTAAGCGCATGCGCGAGACCTTCGCCGGGCTGGTGCGCGCAGTCGCTCGAACAGCGCAGCAATCTTATCTGGCGACTTGAGACCGGGTGCCGGCTCCGACCGCTGAGCCGACGTCAATCGCATAAGCGCCCAAGGACCTCGCCGAGGCCGCATTGTGTTGCACCGATGCCCCCGGCGATGATGGAGCGCTCGAGCTCCGGATGATCTTCGACCAATTCCCAATCGAAGCTTCGGCCGGTACCGCCGTTGCCATTGTCGAAGAGGAGCCGGTCGCCGCCCCGGCTCGACAGCGGCTCGGAGCCTACGCTGAGCGCCGTCCAGATCTCACAGGACGGTGCAAGCTCGCGCCTCAGCGACCGGACATATTCCATGTCCTCGCGTCCGTGCAGCTGCACGGCCTGCAGATTGAGCAATGTCGCGACGTCGCCGACCGGTTCCAAGGGGGGCGTCGCGGAACACGCCCACCGTCCGCACCCCGAAGCGGCGGGCAGTACCGGCCAGCGGCGCAGCCTGGTCTGCCGTGACATGGCGGGGGCTGCCAGGCACGAAGACGAAGCCGGCGAACGCCGCTGGCCGGGCGGCGCGCACGTCGGCGCCGCAGCTCAAGCCGCACAGCTTGGTTCGACCGAAGACGAGCTTGCGGGCTGCTTGGGCGGGGTCGGCAGAGCGCATGAGCGACGAGCCGATCAAGAAAGCATCGACGAGCGGTCGCAATTCGATCGATGTCGCCCCTCTTCGAAAAGCCGGACTCGGAGACGAGCAGGCGGTCAGATCCAAGACTGGCGAGCCGTTCGGTCGTCGCGAGGTCGACGCTGAGATCGCGTAGGTCGCGATTGTTGATTCCGATCAGCGGTGCGCCGAGCGCAAGCGCGCGCCGCATCTCCACCTCGTCGTGGACCTCGACCAGCACATCCATGCCGAAGCGCCGCGCCTCGGCAATCATGCCTCGTGCAGCTTTATCGTCCAGCAGCGACAGCATGACGAGGATTGCATCCGCTCCGGCGATGCGGGCCTCGGCGACCTGGCGAAGATCGAGGAAGAAATCCTTGGCGAGGATGGGGCCGTCGAAACCCCTCCGAGCGGCAGCTACGTCGCCGAGCGAACCGCCGAAATTCACGCGGTCGCAAAGTACGCTGAGCGCGTCAGCGATACCCGCATAACCGCGCGCCAGCACTTCTGCGTCGGCACTCGGTCGGATTGCGCCGGCCGAAGGAGACGCTTTCTTGATCTCGAGGATGAAGCGGGCACCGTCCCGTACCAGCACCGCGGCAAGGCTCCGCTTTGTCGCTTCTGCGCGCGAGCGAAGCGCATCGAGCGACACGCTGTCGAACCGCCGCGCCAGTTCTTCGCTTTTACCCGCGACAATCTGGCCGAGGACGCCTTCAGCCATGGCTCGAACCGATGAAAGCCTCGAGGGTGGCATTGGCTCGGCCGTCGCGGAGGGCGTCGAACGCCATGTCGACGCCTTCGCGCAGGCTGGACGCCTTGCCGGCCGTCATCAACAATGCGCCGGCGTTGAGCGACACGATCGCCGTATCTGCCTCCCTGCCAGTGCCAGAAAGAAGGGCGGACAGCCGCGCCGCGTTCTCTACCGGCGTTCCGCCTGTGATCTGCTCCACCGCCACGCGCTCGAGCCCCGCCTGCTCTGGCTCGATTTCGATCTCCTCCAGGTTCCCGTCTCGCAGGGAAATCGCGCGGGTGAATCCGTGCAGCGCCACCTCGTCGAGGCCCGAGCCGTGAACAACAAGTGCCCGTTCGACACCTAGCGCCAGCAGCGTCCGGGCGATCGGCATGAGCAGGCTCGGATCGGCAACGCCGAGTAGCTGCACCTTGGGGCGGGCCGGGTTCAGGCAGGGGCCCAGAAGGTTCATGATCGTACGAACCCTGAGCGCGCGGCGCACTGGCCCGGCATGGGCAATCCCAGGATGGTAGAGCGGCGCAAGCAGGAAGCAAAAGCCGGTACGATCGAGGATCTCACGCGATTCGAGCGGATCGAGGTCGAGCCGAGCGCCCAATGCCTCAAGGACATCCGCCGATCCGCACTTCGACGTAAAGGAGCGGTTGCCATGCTTGACGACTGGAAGCCCGCAGGCAGCGGCTACCAGTCCAGCTGCCGTCGAAACGTTGATTGACCCGGAGAAATCGCCGCCCGTGCCGCAACTGTCGGCGAAGCAATAAGAGGGAGTGGGAAACGGGCGAGCCGCCTCGCGCAGTGCCAGCGCAGCGCCCGTCAGCTCCTCGGCGGTCTCGCCCTTAACGCGAAGCGCGACAAAAGCAGCCGCCATCAGCGGCTCACTGAGCGAACCCTCGACAATGCGACCGAATAGGTCGCGCGCCGCAGCCCGGTCGAGGTCTCCGCCGTCGAGCAAGCGCGTGATCGCCGTTTCCGCGGCCACGTCCGCAAGCCGCTGCTCGGCGCAGGCCTCGCGCGGAAAAGACAGAATCTGAGTCATGAAATCACCTGAAACAAAAAAGCCCGCCGGTTTGGCGGGCGGGCAGTCGATGATCGGCGCTAGTCGATCAGTCGCGCCATCGCGCCGCATGAGTCCAGCCGCGCCACCAGAAGTGAGCGTGCGGAGCAGCGGCGATGGCGTTCAGGGTCGTCATCCGAATCGCTAGGTACGGCAGCGGCTTGCGCGTGGTCAAGCACCCTTGGTGGTTGACGCCTTTGGTCCGCCGATGGCAATGGCTCGCGAGGCGAGCGGGTGTAGCTCAATGGTAGAGCAGAAGCCTTCCAAGCTTACGACGAGGGTTCGATTCCCTTCACCCGCTCCAATTTCTCTCCCTGCCGAGAATTGGGTTCGAGATTCGACCGCAGAAGCGCTGGCGAGTGGCGACACTCGTCGCAACTCACTCGCGTTGACACATCAGGGCCGCGCCGCCACATGGCGCGCCTGCCTGCATCTCTGGAGAGGTGGCCGAGTGGTTAAAGGCAGCAGACTGTAAATCTGCCCGCGCAAGCGTACGCTGGTTCGAATCCAGCCCTCTCCACCATCCCAGAAATGGCTAGAAACCGGCACTTCTTAGCTTCAGGGTTTGCTCCGAACGCCGCAAAGTCGTTGTAAGACGCTTTCCGCCGAACTTCGGCGGATTCCCGCAATTTGCGTCGGCGGAGCGCCTTGTCCGCTACATCGCCGATACATGAGACATGATTGAGGACAGGATCCGTCGGTCTTGCAGGCTAGGCAATTCGCTGAAGGTATCAGCCGCCGCCTGATGGCGGCTTCCGACCCCCATTCCTGGCGTTAGGAGCAGGTCAGTTTTCGACGCCGATCGGACGTTAGCTTAGTGTCTGCATTCGATCCGATATCCGTGCGAGCGTCGATGCGCCCGTTCTGAGGGCTCCTGTCCTAGCATTATTGATGTATTGACATTGTAACTACATGATCGCACATCGCTACGCATGAGGAGAGTGGAATGACTGCCCTCGCCGAACGCCCCAAGGCTGACGCGACCATCACAATGCGCATCCCAGTGCGTACTCGCGACCTGATCGACAGCGCCGCAGCTGTCGAGGGCAAGACGCGCACGGAGTTCGTGCTCGAAAGCGCTCGCCTCCACGCCATCGACGTTCTTCTGGACCAGCGTGTCTTCGTGCTCGATGCAGAGCAGAGCGCCGCCTTCGCCGACGTGCTGGACAATCCGCCTAAGCCTAATGACGCGCTCAAGGCGCTAATGAAGCGGCCAGCCCCGTGGGCGTAGTCGATTTCGAAGCTGCGACACCCTACTCAGCTCCGGTCCAGCTCACAGCCGAACATCGGATCGAAGCATTCGATTGCGGCAAATCAAGGCTTACCGATTGGCTAAAGGCACACGCGCTCGACAGTGAGGGCCGCTCGTCGCGGACCTATGTGGTGATCGCGAACACCGGGCCCCAGGCAGGCGACGTCATTGGCTATTACACGCTGGCAACAGGCGGCGTGAGCCGTTCCGAGATGCCCAGAAAGATCCGCCACGACCTTCCCAATCCAGTGCCGGTAATGATCCTCGGCCGCCTGGCGGTTGACGAGCGCCACCGGAAGAAGGGCCTCGGCTCAGCGATGCTCAAGGAAGCGATGCAGCGCACGCTCGAGATCTCACAATCGGCCGGCGTCCGCGCTATCATGGTTCACGCGATCGATGACGAAGCCGTGACCTTCTATCTGAAATACGGATTCGTCCTGTTTCCAGCCGACAGCCGGACGATGCTCCTCCCCGTCGAAACAGTCGCCAACGCATTGTAGGCCCTTCCTCGGTGAAGTGGCGGGCACATGAAGAGGGCCCGCGACGTATTCCGACCGCGAACCCTCCTACTCAAGGCCTTTTGACCGCCGGCGCCTCCGACCGGACCCGATCTGCTAGGGAACAACAGGGACGGGCGGGACAAGAGTCTCACACTCGAACGAGCGGCGATACGCGCACGTCTCCTATTGTACCGCTTTGAGGCAGGTGGGCGCGAGCGCCGCAATTTCACACCCGAAACGCTTGGCACGCCAGCCGTTAAGAGACGTTCTGTATTCTATTATGCGACGGGAGTTGTTGTGAGCCACGAGCGCATCGTCGCTGTCGGACTTCTGACACAGCAGGACCTGGACCTTCTTGGCCCAACCTTCCGATATGTCTGGCCTGTCGAAGAGGCTCCGTGCTTCAGTGGACTGCTTCGTGCGATCGACGAGGCCGATCGGGAGATCTTGCGGGAGAGGGATGCAGTGAATCCCCCGCGCTCCTGAACGTTCGGCCTGATCGGCCCCAATCTCATAGGCTTTCGATTGCGGACATAAGGCTGTCGGCTAGTTGGCTGCGAGCCAGGCATCGCTGCAGAGTAGGATGAGTTCTCTTCTCGCAGCCGGCTCAGTCAAGTGAGCTTCGACAGCTTCTCGGTCTTGCGGCGGCAGACGGCGGATGATTTCCGAAACGCTGCGGCACTGACCGGATTTGGCCAATTCAAACGCGCGGCCGATGGCCAATCCCTTCGTCACCATCGCTTCCTAGCGCAAATGGGGACGGGAAACGAAGGACTGCTTTCCGCGGCTGTCCTCCATCCGCTAGCCGGGCATCGAGGCACCTCAACTGAAATCCCGTCAATCCATCATGACCGGGGGACAGCCACTCTAGTCGACCTGGAGGCGCGGCCCTGTCGCCCTTTTCTTTGTCAGTGGCCGATCGTCCGGTCGAGGATCTGGCCGATCTTGGTCAGCATCTCAGTGCGTGCTGCGCTGTCGTCAAGCTGGTGATCGAGTTCCTTGTACCGAAGGTATTCAACCTCCGTACCGGCGGCCCGCAGTGCGGCTTCCATCTTGTCAGTCTGCTCAATTCCGACGTTCTGATCCACGTCGCCGTGCACAAGAAGCACGGGGACCTTGATGGCGGAAGCGTGTCGAAGTGGAGAGCCTTCGGCGATGTAAGGTCCTGAACCGACGAAATCTCGAACAACTCGAGAGTTGGTAAAATCCTGTGCCTCATCCTTGAGCAACGACAGATCTGTCACCGGCGCGATGGCGACAATTGCCTTGAAGAGCGACGGCTCGGTCACAGCCGATTGAAGCGCCGCATACCCGCCATATGACCATCCAACGACAGCAATGCGATTGGGATCAGCGAACCCCTGAGACCCCAGCCAACGGGCAGACGACGTTATGTCCCCTATTGAAATCTTCCAGCTCTTGAAACCGTTCTGCACCAGCCATGTGTCGCCAAAGCCGGCTGAACGACGGTAGTTCGGCTGCAGGACCGCATAACCACGTGCGGCCAAATATTGAGCAAGCCAGTCAAAGCCCCATTCATCGCGCGAACTCGGGCCACCATGTGGGAGAACCACTGCCGGCAAGTTCTTCGGCTCTTTGTTTAGCGGAAGTGTCAGATAAGCCGGGATGACCGTTCCATCCGCCGTCTTGACCGAGACTGGTCGCACGCTGGCAAGTTGTTGTTTCTCTAGCTCGGGTCGAACCAAGAGAGTCTCAGCCAGTTTTTTGGTCGACTTATCATACACGAAGTAGCGGCCCGGATCATTGTCGCTGCCGGCGAAGATCAACATTCTATTTCCGTCGGCGCTGGCTCGCTCAAAGCGGATTATAGGCAGGTTGGGAATTGCTCGGCCGAGCGCAGAGATCAACGCCTTGTATTCGGGATCGAAGAACTCCGCGTCGCGCTTCTCCAACGCATAAGTATAGCCGACAACTCGCTGTCCGCCGGCCGACCGGATCACTCCGTCAATGTCGACTTGCGGGTGAGATGCGACCAGTTCCGTAACCGGTGTCTCGGAGAATTTGATACGAAACAGAGCCTTACGATGGTCGAGGGGCTTCAAAGCATAAAGCGAGTCCGTCGTTGCATCGATCGCAAGCGGCTCGAAATCGTCATCGTCGACAACGGCTAGAGACCTCCAAGCTCGCGAAGTCTTTCGTTCGATAGAAATATTCCGTCGTCCCCGTGAGATAACCCTGATCAGTGCCGGGCAGCGCCATTAATCGTACATGCCCCTGCCCGTCGCTGATGTATCCACCGGCCTGCCTGTTGGGTGCTTCCACAGCCGATGTCTCGAGGGTCGCCGTATTGACCAGATCCACCCCTAAACCGGTCTTTGTACGAATGAACCGCGTGCCGATTTTGCCGGCTTCGGGCACATATTCGCGAGCCATAAGAACCGACCCGCTTCGCCCAGAACTCCAATCAAGGATGTCACCGTCATATTGCCGGATGCCCTCATCATAGAACGATGATGACTGTCCCAATTGCTTCAATTCACTGGAATCGCTGTTCACAGCCACAAGACGAGAGAATCCAGTCAAAGGACCACCACCCTTAGCTATGGCAGTGTACTGGCAGACGAGACGTGCATCAGTGACGAAGCGGCACCAGCTGAGGTGTTCAGGTCCGTTTCCGGTGCTTAGGAACGCCTTACTGGCCCCCGTCTCCACATCAGCAACCAGCGCGACGGCTCCGCCTCCGCGAGTAGGCGCGACGTAGGAGATGAGCTTCCCATTTGGTGAGATATCGAGACCCGCGGCCCGCTCGCGCGCGCCAAACAAAGCGGCTTCTGGGTCGGAGTTCGCGGCCTGTGCCGAGACATAGCCAGCCCAAGCCAAAGCAATCGCCGTGGCGAGCACAAATCTAACTTTACGCAAATCACCCCCCTTTTTCGGTACTTACATAGTGCACGAGAAACAGCGTTAGACAAGACGTTCACACGGCGCTGACGCAAGACGCCTGTTGGCCGCGCCGCCGTGACCAAAAGACCTAAACCAAAAACCGCCTACCAATCTTCCGCCCACAAGCCGTGTCACCTTTCGGTCACGCGGAGGATCAAGAGAGCGGCCATCACAAACGAAATAGGACCGACAGCCACCCAAAGCGGGAGCGGAGCTTTCCCTCTATGGATGATCGCACCGCCGGCAGCGATCTCCCCGAGCCTGAGCGCCCACCAGATGGCTAGGCACCCGCCGAACACGGGCAAGATGAAAAGGAAAAGCATGCCCCTGCATGGTCCCGCTTCAGCATCGCCAAGCCCCCGTCCGCGCTCCACCCCATTGCGGACATGACCTCTTCTGCTAGCCTTCCATCATTGCTGGGGGGGGCCGGCCACATGCACGTCCATTTGCCGAAGCCGATGCACGGCTGGCGCGCGTTCGTCGGCGAGGTAGGGATTATCGTCCTGGGCGTGCTGATCGCGTTGGGGGCTGAGCAGGCCGCCGAAAGCGTCCACGAACGGCGGGACGTCGAACAACTGCGGGCGGCTCTTCGCTCGGAACTGGCGGATGGCCGCGCACGGTGGGAAAATATGAGGGCCGCCGACCGCTGTGCCTCGAGGCGGCTCGATGCATTGGAACGGTGGCTTGCGAGCGCACCTCCCGGCGCGCGTGTCGAGCACGCTTATCCGGTATTCCTTTGGAGCATGCATTCGAGCGCGTGGGACATTGCCAAGACAAGTCCGGCGGCGGCGCGCATCCCTCTTAACGAGCGGCTGACTTACGCTAGCCTCTATGCCGGCATCGACAATTGGCGTGAATTACTGGGAGAGGAGCGAGTCAATTCCGAAGCGCTCTCGGCGTTGTTCGCCACTGCTTACCTACCCGACAACCGACGCCAGATTCCCGTGCATCTGGCCGCTGCCCGAATCGAGCTCCATCGCCGGCAGATCAACTACCCCTATTTCTTCGAGCGCTTCGACCAGCTTCGGATCCGTCCCGATGCAAGCCAACTAACGGTCGCAAGCGACCCGAACCGCCTCTGCGGGCCTTTGGAAGCCTCTGGCTGATGCATTTCCACCTCCCGAAACCCTTGCATGGCTGGCGCGCGTTCGTCGGCGAGGTCGCGATCATCGTTCTCGGCGTACTGATAGCGCTTGGCGCTGAGCAAGCGGTCCAATCGATCGAATGGCGGCAGAAGGTCGGCGCCGCTGTTGGGGATATGAACAATGAACTGGGCTCCGGAGACGGACCGCAAGCCTATGGCCGGCTCGCCATGCACGATTGTATTGCGATGCATCTCAACAGTCTGCGCGCGTCGATCGAGAGGGGGGATCGTTCGGAGAGCCGCAAGCGCATCGAGCAGTTCTGGCTCCCAAATCGAACCTGGGATTCACTTGCCCGAGAAGCGGCAACGGCGGCCGACGTGGCAGCTCATATGCCGCACGAGCAGATGCTCCAGTATCGGATTGCCTATGAAATGGTGCCGGATATGCAGCGGCTCGCGGAAAAAGAGCTTGCGGATACGGGCCACGTCCGAGCTCTCCCAGCGATCGGCGGTCCGGTCACCGGCGATGAGAAGCTTTCCGAAATCGATGCGGTTGAGGCACTCAAACTCGACAACGAGACGTTCGCAAGGGAATCGCGGTTTCTTCTACTTCGCATGAGAATGATGGGCATCCCCCTGAACAAGGGATTTGTCGAACGGGATATTCGCCAAGCGCGCGCTCACTATGGTAGCTGCATCACCTCTCCTCGTTTGGCGCCTCCCCCATCAAGCCAGACTTTTTCATCGCTCACGCTGGATTAGGAACAATCCCGACAAGACGATACTGGCCGACGCGGCGCTCATGCGCTGTTCCAAGAGGACGATGCCCGTTTTCGACCGGATGGCTGACGTTAGCTGGTCCTGTTTGTGTCGGCCGCCGTCATTAGCGTCGATATGGCCGTGAGCAGCTGGGCGCCCGCGTAGGGTTTTTGCACGACCACGCTGTTGGGCACACCTTTCGCGGGCCAGTCTCCTGCGCTGTCAGCAGTTGTGTAGACGACCGGCAGGTCAGCCTTCAACTCTCGCGCATGCCGAGCAATTTCCCAGCCATCCACCCCGCCCGGCAAGCGAATGTCAGTGACCAATCCTGACAACTCATCAATTCGCCCGTCGAGTATGCTTAGCGCATCGGAGGAGAGTTGGACCGGCAGCACCGTATAGCCGCCCGCCTCCAATGCGTCCTGAGCCACAAGTAGGACAAGCGGCTCATCCTCGACCAACAGAACAATAGGCTCTGACACCCAACGTTTCCCGGTAGCTCCAGCGGCATTTTCGCGGGAGCGGGAGCGCCGTTAGCAGCGCGTCAGGGACGCTTCCATGCCTTTTGTCGGATGCCCGACAAAATCCTGTGGAACACTGGCTTCTTGGTCCGACGATGTCTGCAATGGGGCGTGCATCAGTTCTTCTGCCGGCCTGCGGAGCGGCGAAACCGACCAGCGGTCGCGGGGCCTTTTTCGTGCGCCGTTCGTTCTGCCTGATGAACGGTCGATACCGGCCTCGTTCACTCGGCCAATGCGACAATTCCACTCAAGCCGGGGAAACAGCAGCGCGACATGCAGCGATGCATGCCGCGACAAGGAGAATGAAGATGCGTAAGTTTATACTCTTGGCGGCCATGGCGGCGATGATCGTCCCAAGCGCCGCGATCGCGCAGAACCGCGACGTCCGCAACGACCGCCACGACCGCCACGACCGCACCGAGGTGCGGCACGACCGGCAGGATCTCAGGCAAGACCGGCGCGACCTGCGGCACGACCGCCGCAGCGGTCGCCGCGCCCACGCCGCCTATGCCGCGCCCTACCGCAACTGGAGCTACCGGCCGGTGAGCGTTGGCTACCGCTTGCAGCCAGCTTTCTACGGCTCGCGTTACTACATCAGTGATTATGGTTCCTATAACCTGCAGGCCCCGCACAGCCGCTCGCTGCGCTGGATTCGCTACGGCGAAGATCTGCTGCTGGTGAACGTTCGTACCGGCCGCGTGCTCCAGGTGGTGCATTATCGTTATTGGTAAACGCCGGTGAGACGCTCTGACCGTTCGCTGGTCAGCGTGCCGAATTCGGAAATAGGGCCCCCGCGAGCGATCGCGGGGCCCTATTTGTGTGGATTCCAATGACCGCTTCCAATCCAACTGAGGTCATTGGCCCTACGTTCCTCGAAAATCTTCCGCTCCAAATCCTGATCCTTAATTTCGGTGAGTCGGCCGTGCGCCCAAGTGCAGTGCTGCGTGGGGACACTGGCCAGCTGCGACCGGTCGGGCGACCCTGCACTGGCTGTTTCGCATCACTTTCCACCCCATTGCAGACAAGAGTTCACTCCCGTAGCCTGAAGAAGTCATGAAGTTCACGTGGGCCCGGGACGGGTTAGGATTCCCATCCGACGTCCGCCGTGCAGAAGTGTCGATACGGGGGATCTGAACATGCCCGACAATAAGCCGGCCGAAGAGACCGACATCACCAAAGATTGGCGTGCGACACACGGCCAGGAGTCTGCCGCCAAGCGCCTTCGCCTTTTCGCCGTGCTCTCGTGGATCGTTGCCATCGGCGGCGAGGTCGCCGGGATCGTTTTGCTTTACAAGCACAAGTTCGACCACGGAAACCTCGCGCTTCTGATCGGCATCTTGGTTGGAATTGCGATCTTCGCGATTGCCGGCAGCCTGATGTGGAAGGCGGCGAACAAGCAAGATCCGGCCCGCGAATCCGAGAAGTTCAAGTTCTTTGTCCAAAACCAGCTCGGTGCGATCATCACGCTGATCGCATTCGTCCCGCTGATTGTCCTGATCTTCATGGACAAGGACATGGATCCGAAAAACAAGAAGATTGCCGGCGGCGTCGGTGCCGTCCTGGCTGTGCTCGCCACGCTGATCGGGGTGAGCTACCATCCGCCGTCGGTCGAGCAGTACACCCAAGACATGAACAAGTGCGCGGCCCAAATCAAGGCCAATGAGCCCACCACTGCATGCTCACCCGAGGTCGCTGCCCAGGCGCAGGACATCGCAAAGGACTCAGGCACGGTGACTGAGGCGACGAAGAACGCCGAACACCCGGCCGGTCAGGATGTCGTGTACTGGATCGCTCCGGAGAACGGAGCCAAGACGTCTTCGACGCCGCATGTCTTCCACATTTGCGAAGGCGTCAGTCCGCTGCGCGGCAAGACCGTGAATCACGGCTCCGTGACGGTGGCCTATTCGGAAAACGCAACGCGCATCACCAAGCAGATTGCGATGGAGCAGAAGCAGTGCGGGTTCACTAGTCCGAAGTAAGCCCGCTCCCATGTTTCCTCACCGCGAGCGAAATGTGATGAGGCCGCTACCCGCGCCACCCCCTTTGCGGACATGAGGGCGAGCGGAGCGATCTTCATTTGGATGATGCCATGCTAGTGAGTTAGGCTCCGATCCACGACTTCCAGCTCACTGGAGATCCTAATGCGCTCGTGGTTCCCCGCGATCTCGATCGCAGCCTTGGCCTTCGCACCAGGAGCAGCCACGGCGCAGTCCGATGCCGTCCCGCCGCAGCTTGCTGCTGTCGAGCAGTTCGTGATGCAAACGCCCTCGATTGACGGCTTCGTCCACATTCGCCTCAGTCCAGATCTTGGTGACGACTTGCCGGCGCTGAAGGCGCAGCTGGAGCAAATACCCGGCGTCCGAGTTGGCGATCCTGCGGATTACGAACTGACAAACATCAGGGACTTCCCCGAGACGCTGTTGGCCGTCGACCAGCACCAGGGCGAAGCTGACTTTGAACAAGGCTTCGTGGGGCAAGAACTGTTAGAGGAGCATCCATACGACCTCGAGGATCATCCGCGGACAATCATCCTCGGTAACCTCGTGCTCGGCGACTATGCTGAAGCGCTACGCGAGCTCGTCGCGCGCACGGCCGCCGCCAAGACGCTGATCGCGCTTGGACAGCGAGGAGCGAAGGACGAGATTGAGACTTGCGTGAAGTCGGCGGACCCAGAGACGGCTGACGCGCGAGTCTCCGTCCAATGCCACCCCGGCCCATACCGCGAGCCGGAGACGGACATGGCAGCCTCGCCCGACGACATCGCATATTATGGCTCGAAAATACTTGTCCGAAACCGTTCCGATCGACCGCGATACGTCATCGTCTTTCTTATCGATCCGGCGTTCGGGACGCATCGCCTCGACTTCGCCGCCCACGCCAAATTTGCTCAGCTCGCGCCTGGAGCATCAGCAGAGGCCCAGAGTTCTCTCAACCGACGAGAATGCACTCGCAGGCCGTTATCGCCTGATAACGATCTGGTCAGACCAGCCATTCGATCCGGACGCGCCCCCTTCAACCTTTGCAGGTCCCAAGTTCGCCACTTCATTCGCGGAGTATCGGAACGAACCTGAGCGGATAGGGGCGCTCGGGGGCGGCGCTCCGGCGCTTCCCGGCATGGCCGCTTTCATCGCTCAATTTTATTCGATCGTGGAATATAATGCAGATGACCGGGCCAAGGACGTCGACAAGGTCAATGAGCGCGGCGTCCGGGAAGCCGCGCATCGCTGCGGCGCGTCCCTTATTGCGCCGGATCTGGTCGTCACGGCAGCCCATTGCGTTGCCAAGGGCCAATTCAAGGGCTCAGGACTATCCCTGCTCTTCCACAGGCGGCGGGTGCGGATTGGCAGTCCGCACCTTGGAACCGACGGTACAACTTATGCGATTGCCGGCGTCGCAATCCCCACCGAATACGATGCCGATTCCGTTGCCAACGACATCGCCCTGTTGCTGCTCAAGTCCGATCGCGGCACGGACTCGCATCCGGTCCACATTGTCGCGATCGGCCGCAACACACCGCCGCCCGGCACGCCGCTGAGAATCTACGGCTGGGGCTATACGGGTGTCGAGGAAGTGAGCGGCGACAGGGATTTCGACGCGAACAACGCCTTGCAACGAAGCCCGTACGACCTCCAGTTCGGCAACGTCGCCGCGCTGGATCGGAATTCGTGCAGCAAGCGCATGCAGAGCAACATCGCAGATGGCATGATCTGCACGGCCGCGCGACGCGGATCCGCTCACAACGTGTTCACCTGCATTGGCGACAGCGGCGGTCCGCTCGTTCGCATCGTCGGTCATCACGAAGAACTGGTCGGAATCACCTCATGGTCGAAGGGCTGCGGCTATAAGGACTATCCTGACGTCTATACCGACGTGACCAGGTATCGCGCATGGATTGAAGCTGCGCGCCGTCAGCTGCAAGCAGGGGCGGCCATTCGCGTCCCCTTGCCGATAGCGGCGATGGCGGCGCCGCTCCCGGCCGCCTCGCGGAATTAAGACGAACCTTCGCCTAAATGCGGTCCGTCCCATTTGGAGGCAATTTTGCGCATTCGCCGCCCCGCGGTTCGCCGGCAACCCGCCGGGGGCCGAGCCCCTGCCAGCCAATTGCCGCCTGGTCTTTTCCCTTAGGTTTCTTCGTCGGCGCCTTCGCTCCGATCCGCCTCGGCCGGGGATTCGCCGCCGTCCTCGCAGGGCCTGAGCAGCGCCCTGTAATTTGCGACCATCGAACGGCACGACTTCAGGCCCTCGCTAAGGCTTGCATTCAGTTTGTCGACGTTCGCGTCGGCCGGAATCCGTTCACCTGGCACAATCAGCCTCGCAACCTGTCAATCTGAAGGGATGGCTCCTTAACCAATTCAGCCAGGTGAAGTTTCTCGGCTCATCGCAGGCTATTCCCCGACCCGCTGGAAAAGCTGTCGCCTGTGCCTATCCAGCAACATCGCAAGCATCGTAGACCCGAAAAAGCGCAGCCTGGAGCTTGGCCGGCGTGAACGGCTTTGGAACAACCTCCACCTTTTCCGGACGATCGCTGATCGCTTCAGCTTCCGCATATCCAGTGATCATCAGTGCCGGCACGTCCGGGAGGAGCTTTCGAGCTTCCCTGAGGAAGTCTGTGCCGGAAAGGTGCGGCATCGCATAATCGCTGATGAGGACATCATAGTCGCGCTCGCGGTGCTTCAAGGCTGCAAGCGCATCAGCGCCAGTAGCACTTTGGACGACTTCGTGTCCGAGGTCTTCAAGCATTGCCGCTATCGTACTCCGGACCTCGGCATGATCGTCGACCAGCAGCACTCGAAGCTTGCGCAAGCTCCTGGGCTCCCGTTCTTTCCTGACCGGCTCCGACTCTGCAGGGGGCTCGTCCGGCGCCCGCGGGAGCCAAAGCTCGGCCGTTGTTCCACGGCCCAGGTCACTGGTCAGGCGGAAGGCGCCGTTCGACTGCTTCGCGAAGCCATAGACCATGCTGAGGCCGAGGCCGCTGCCCTTGCCCATTTCCTTCGTCGTAAAGAAGGGTTCCATCACCTTGTCCATCAGCTCAGGTGAAATGCCGATCCCGGTGTCGCTGACGGACAAGATCACATATCCGCCCTCGGGCAGCCCTGCCCAATTGTCGGCGGACGCCTCGCAGTTCTCGGCAGCGACCGCTCACGGTCCCACCTCCAGGCATCGCATCCCGCGCGTTGATGATCAGGTTGAGGAGCGCAAGCTCCAGCTGCGCTTGGTCGGCAAAGGCATTCCAGACGCGCTTGCCGACACGCCACTCGACATGGACGAGGCCGCCGAGCGTATGCACGAGCAGTTCGCTCAGCGTCTCGTTGAGCTTCAAAAGATCGATGGGGTTCGGCTCGAGCCTTTGCTGTCGAGCGAAGGCGAGAAGCCGTCGGATGAGCTCGGTCCCCTGGTCGGCGGCGCGTCTCGTCATTGTCAGGATCTTGCGCTGGTCCTCGTCCAGCTCAGCGCGCTTGTCGAGGAGGCCGAGGCCGCCAATCACCGCAGCAAGAAGATTGTTGAAGTCATGGGCGATCCCGCCCGTCAGCTTGCCGATCGCGTCCATCTTTTGAGCCTGGATGAGTTGGCTTTCGAGCGAACGCTGGTCGGTGACGTCGGTGATCGTGCCGGCGAATTCTATCGGCTGGCCGTCGAGGTCCCGAAGGAGCACCGCCTGGTCGAGGAAACATTTGTAGCTGCCGTCTGCACATTGCCAACGATATTCGATCGACATCTTGCCCGTCGGGCCACGAGCCTTCAGGGCCTCCTCTACCCTGGGACGATCATCGGCGTGCAATCGCTCGAACCAGATCCCCGGATCGCTTCGCAGCTCATCGCCACTGATGCCCGTCATCGCCGCGATGTCGCCGCTCACATAGTCCGGCACCCGCCGTTTCGAACCATAGGGCTCGAGATAGAGGACCATCGGCAGGGACTGTATGATCGCCGCCTGCCGTTGTTCGGCCCGGCGCAGCTCCTGTTCCGCCCGAAGGCGCTCGGCGTTCGCACGAAGTGCTTCGTCGAGTAGCCCCTGCTCCTTCCGGGCCTTGCGCTCGACCTCCCTGGTCTTGGCGAACAGGTCGACGAAGACGGCCACCTTGGAACGAAGGACCACCGGGTCGACCGGCTTGAACACATAATCGACGGCACCCATCGAATAGCCTCGCAAAAGGTGCTCGGCCTCCTTGTTCACCGCCGACAGGAAGACGATCGGGATGCCCTTGGTTTGATCGCGGTTCCGGATGATCTGGGCGGTTTCGTAGCCGTCCATCCCCGGCATGTAGACGTCAAGCAGGATGACTGCGAACTCACCCTTCAAGAGATGGCGGAGCGCTTCCTCGCCGGAGCGCGCGAGGACCACGTCGCCAAGGTCCTCGAGAACGGTCGCGATCGCGATGAGATTGCGTTCGTCGTCGTCGACGAGGAGCACGCGCGGCCGCTCGTCCGATGGATCCTCCGAGGCTTGTGCGGACCGCGGTTTAACTGGAACCTCTCCCATGGGATGGTTCATGATTTACTCCGCGGCCGCAATCGCTGCGGCTCTTGGCAGTGCCGTGTCTTCGCGCGAACGCGCCACCCACACGCGCAGAAGGGCGAGCAGGAGCTCGATGTCGACGGGTTTGGCGATATAATCCGATGCGCCGGCATCGAGGCACTTCTGACGATCTCCCTTCATCGCCTTGGCCGTGACGGCGATCAGCGGCAGGTCGGCAAGCGCAGGGCGCCGGCGGATCTGCTGCATTGTCTCGTAGCCGTCCATCTCCGGCATCATGATGTCGATCAGGGCCACATCGACCCCGGTCACCTGTTCGAGAATCAGGATTTCCTCCTTCCCGCGCTCGGCGTGGAGCACCTCCACGTCATGGCTCTCAAGAACGCTCGTCAATGAGAAGATGTTGCGAATGTCGTCGTCGACGATGAGCACCTTCGCGCCGGCAAGCTCTGGAACGCCGCGCATCTCCGCCGCCTTGACGCCTTTCCGCGCCTTGCGCGGCTTTCGGCCGGCCTCTTCGCCCAGGCTGCGGAAAATCCCGACGAGCTCGTCGCGCTCAGCTGGCTTTTCGGTCACGCCGAAGGCACCCATCTGCGCTGCCGCCTTGCTTCGTCCCGCGCCGGAAATGACATGAATCGGGACGTGCATTGTATCGGGATCGTGCTTGAGCAGGTCGAGGAGCACGAAACCGTCAATATCGGCCAGGCCAAGGTCGAGCGAAATGGCGCCGGGCTGGAGCTTGCGCGCCATCGCCAGCGTTCCAGCGCCCGCCGTCGAGACGACGCCTTTCAGTCCCGCCTCGCGCGCCGCCTCGAGCAGGATCGCCGCGAAGGTGGCGTCGTCCTCGACGATGAGGACGAAAGGATCCTTCCCGAGCTGATCGCGATCGTCCTCGACCTCGAATCCGGTCGGAAGCGCCGTCGGAACGACCGCGCCGCTGTTCTCAAGATGGATTGCCGAGCCTTGAGGAACCGCGGAGCCTTCTGCCTCGAGCGGCACATAAAGGGTGAAGGTCGAACCTTCGCCCGGTTTTGAAAAAACCCGGAGCTCGCCGCCGAGCAATCGCGCGATCTCCCTACTGATCGACAAGCCGAGGCCCGTGCCGCCATATTTGCGGCTTGTCGTTCCATCAGCCTGGTGGAACGGCTCGAAGATCAGCTTCTGCTTGTCTTCTGAAATACCGATCCCGGTGTCGGTGACCGAAATCTCGATCGCTTGCGCCGCATTGCGAAGCGTCGGGTGGTTCGCGCTCCAGCCTTCCTCCGCACAGCGCACCGCGAAGGTGACTCCACCCCTCGCGGTAAACTTGAAGGCGTTTGAGAGGAGGTTGAGCACGATCTGCTGCAGCCTTTTCTCGTCGGTTCGGATCGTTTGCGGCAGCTTCGCATCGAACCTGACGTTGAAATCGAGGGACTTGTCGGCCGCAAGCTGGCGAAACGTCCGCTCCATGTGCTGCTTCAGGTTCGCCATCGGCATCTCGCCGATCTCGATCGACACGGTTCCGGATTCAATCTTCGACAAATCGAGGATGTCATTGATGAGGTTCAGGAGATCCGAGCCGGCCGAGTTGATGGTCTTTGCGAAGTCGACCTGCTTCTCGTTGAGGTTCCCTTGCGCGTTATCGGACAACAGCTTCGAGAGAATCAGTAGCGAGTTCAGCGGAGTCCTCAGCTCATGGCTCATGTTCGCAAGGAACTCGGACTTGTATTTCGAGGTGAGCGCGAGCTGCTCGGCTTTCTCTTCCAGCGCCCGGCGGGCCATTTCGATCTCGAGATTTTTGGCCTCGACCTGCTTCTTCTCATTCTCGAGAAGCTGAGCCTTCTCCTGGAGCTCCTCGTTGGTCGCGTGAAGCTCCTCCTGCTTTCGAGTGAGCTCGGTCTGGCGGGCCTGGAGCTCTTGCGTCAAAAGCTGCGACTGCTTGAGGAGGCCCTCGGTCCGCATCGTCGCGGCGATCGTGTTGAGGACGATTCCGACCGATTCCATCAATTGGTCTAGGAAGTTTTGGTGAGTCTCGTTGAACTCGTTGAACGATGCGAGCTCGATCACTGCTTTGACTTCGTCCTCGAAAAGCGCCGGCAAAATGTTGACGTTGGCCGGACTGGCATGACCAAGGCCCGAGCCGACACGGATGAAGTCGGGCGGGACATCCTTGAGGAGGATCGGGCGGCGATCCGCGGCGGCCTGGCCGATCAGGCCCTCGCGGAGCCTGAACTCGTGCTTCAGCTGGGCCGGCCCCTCGGCCCCGTAGCTCGCGACAAGCTCGAGCTTGGTTTCTTCCTCTTCCCGCTTGGTGACATAGAAGACGCCATATTGCGCGTTCACCAGCGGCGCGAGCTCCGACATGATAAGATTGGACACCGTCGCCAGGTCGCGCTCGCCCTGGAGCATTCGGCTGAACCGGGCGAGATTGGTCTTGAGCCAATCCTGCTCCGCGTTCTTGAGAGTTTGCTCCTTCAGGTTTGAGATCATCTCGTTGATCGTATCCTTCAACGCCGCGATCTCGCCCGACGCCTCGACGGCGATCGAGCGGGTGAGGTCGCCCTTCGTCACCGCGATGGCCACCTCGGCGATTGATCGGACCTGGTTGGTCAGGTTCGCGGCAAGCTGGTTCACGTTGTCGGTGAGGTCACGCCACAAGCCGGCGGCGCCCGGCACGCGCGCCTGGCCGCCCAGCTTCCCCTCGATACCGACCTCACGCGCCATGTTCGTGACCTGGTCACCAAAGGTCGAAAGCGTATCGATCATGAAGTTGATGGTATCGGCCAATGCGGCGATCTCGCCCTTGGCGTCCACGCTAAGCTTGCGCTTGAGGTTGCCCTGCGCGACCGCCGTCACAACTTCTGCGATGCCGCGCACTTGGTTGGTGAGGTTGGTCGCCATCACGTTCACGTTGTCGGTGAGATCCTTCCAGGTACCGCCAACGCCAGGTACCTGCGCCTGTCCGCCAAGCTTGCCCTCGGTGCCCACCTCGCGCGCGACGCGGGTCACTTCGGAAGCGAACGCATTCAGCTGATCGACCATGGTGTTGATCGTGTTCTTGAGGGCAAGGATCTCGCCCTTCACATTCACGGTGATCTTCTTGGACAGGTCGCCCTTGGCCACCGCCGTTGTCACATCGGCGATGTTGCGCACCTGGCCGGTCAAGTTGGCGGCCATTAGGTTCACATTGTCGGTGAGATCCTTCCAGGTGCCGGCGACGCCACGCACTTGCGCCTGGCCGCCGAGCTTGCCCTCGGTCCCCACTTCGCGAGCCACGCGGGTCACCTCGCCGGCGAAGGCGTTCAGCTGATCGACCATGGTGTTGATGGTGTTTTTGAGCTCGAGGATCTCGCCCTTCACGTCGACGGTGATTTTCTTGGAAAGGTCACCGGATGCGACCGCAGTGGTCACTTCGGCAATGTTGCGAACCTGGCCCGTGAGGTTGGCCGCCATCGCATTCACGTTGTCGGTGAGATCCTTCCAGGTACCGCCAACGCCCGGCACCTGAGCCTGGCCCCCGAGCTTGCCTTCCGTACCCACCTCGCGGGCGACGCGCGTCACCTCGCTCGCGAAGGCATTCAGCTGGTCCACCATCACATTGATGGTGTTCTTCAGCTCGAGTATCTCGCCCTTGACGTCGACCGTGATCTTCTTCGACAGGTCGCCTTTCGCGACGGCGGTCGTCACCTCGGCGATGTTGCGAACCTGGCCAGTGAGGTTGCCGGCCATGAGGTTCACGCTGTCGGTGAGGTCGGCCCACGTTCCGGCGACGCCTTCGACTTGCGCCTGTCCGCCGAGCTTGCCCTCGGTTCCGACCTCGCGCGCCACGCGCGTAACTTCCGAAGCGAAGCCATTGAGCTGGTCCACCATCGTGTTGATGGTATTCTTCAGCTCGAGGATCTCGCCCTTCACGTCGACGGTGATCTTCTTTGACAGATCGCCCTTGGCGACGGCCGTGGTGACCTCGGCGATGTTGCGGACCTGACCCGTCAGATTATCCGCCATCAAGTTCACGTTGTCCGTCAAGTCGGCCCAGGTGCCGGCGACACCTTCCACCTGCGCCTGGCCGCCGAGCTTTCCTTCCGAGCCCACTTCGCGAGCCACGCGGGTAACTTCTGATGCGAACGAATTGAGCTGATCGACCATCGTGTTGATGGTGTCCTTCAGCTCGAGGATTTCGCCGCGCACGTCGACCGTGATCTTCTTGGACAGGTCGCCGCGGGCGACCGCGGTCGTCACTTCGGCGATGTTGCGAACCTGGCTGGTCAGGTTCTCGGCCATGAGGTTCACATTGTCGGTGAGGTCCTTCCAGGTACCCGCGACACCCTCCACGCGCGCCTGGCCGCCAAGCTTGCCCTCGGTACCCACTTCGCGGGCTACGCGAGTCACTTCGCTCGCGAACCCATTGAGCTGGTCCACCATCGTGTTGATGGTATTCTTCAGCTCGAGGATCTCGCCCTTCACGTCGACGGTGATCTTCTTGGACAGATCGCCCTTGGCCACCGCCGTCGTCACATCGGCGATGTTGCGCACCTGGCCGGTCAGGTTCTCGGCCATGAGGTTCACGTTGTCGGTCAGGTCTTTCCACGTTCCAGCCACGCCCGGCACTTGCGCCTGGCCGCCGAGCTTGCCCTCGGTGCCAACCTCCCGGGCGACGCGGGTCACTTCGCTCGCGAACCCGTTGAGCTGGTCCACCATCGTATTGATGGTGTTCTTCAGCTCGAGGATTTCGCCCCTCACTTCCACCGTGATCTTCTTGGACAAGTCGCCGCGGGCAACCGCAGTGGTCACCTCGGCGATGTTGCGGACCTGGCCCGTGAGGTTGGTCGCCATCGCGTTCACGTTGTCGGTCAGGTCCTTCCAGGTCCCCGCGACACCCTTCACTTTCGCCTGACCACCGAGCTTTCCTTCGGTGCCCACCTCGCGCGCCACGCGAGTCACTTCGTTCGCAAAGCCGTTCAGCTGCTCGACCATCGTGTTCACGACCTTGCCGATCCGCAGGAATTCGCCGCGCAAGGGCCGGCCGTCGATCTCGACCGTCATGCTTTGGGACAGGTCACCCTTCGCGACAGCGCCGATCACTCGGGACACTTCGGCCGTTGGCTGGACCATGTCGTCAATGAGCTCGTTGACGGCGCGAAGCTTGCTGTCCCAGCCTCCGCTCGCGCCGCGGACCCGGGCGCGCTGGCTGATCTTGCCTTCCTTGCCGACGACCCTGGCGAGGCGCTCGAACTCCTGCGTGATCGCCTCGTTCATTCCCACCACTTCGTTGAAGAGGCTCGCAATCTCTCCGTCTGTCCCGTCGACGTCTTCGGGCAGACGCACGGTGAAATCGCCGCGGCGGAGCGCCCGCAGCGCGCTGACGAGCTGGCGGCGATCGATGAATTCCCGGGAGGCCTGGATGTTCACTGGTTTACTCCGGTGGCTACTCTCCCCCCGCCCGTGGTTGAACAAAGGCGGCCCCCCGGCCGCCGAACCGATTACATTTAATGCAATGAATTGGTTTACGCTTCACAAAAATTGAATTCGGCAGTCCCATTAGCCTTGTCTTTCGTTAACATGGCTCGCAAGAAGACCCCATGCAATCGGGTTGGACGATCGCGGGCTCGTGAAGAGCTCGAACGATGAAATCCTGCGCTTCATTGCTTCGAGCTTCCGCTCGGTCTGGGCGCTTGAGTTGCTGCTCGTCCTGAAGAGCGAGCGCGGCTCCTGGTCCCACGATGACCTCGATTTCGACGATGCGGGCAAGCAAGGTGGTCGTGACAAGGGCGCTTGGAGCGCTCGAGGCGGCCGGCCTCGTCACTATTTCAGGCGATCGTGCGCAATATGCCCCGGTCAGCGACGAGGTCGCGGCGCTGGTCGAAGAGGCCGAGCGGCTCTACGCAAGTCGGCCCGATGCTGTTCGGCGGGCGATTGTATCCGGCGCATCCCTCGACGCCACGGCCTTCGCCAACGCGTTCCGGCTCAGGAAGAACTGACGTGGGAGAGATCTTTCCTGCAGCCGTCTATGTGCTTTGCTTCCTCACCAGCGCCGCATGCGCCTGGCTCCTCGGCCGGAGCTATTTTGCCAACGGGACCCGCCTCCTTCTGTGGAGCAGCATCTGCTTCTGCTTCCTCGCGGCGAATAACCTCGCCCTGGTGCTCGATCTCGTGGTGCTGCCCAGCTACGATCTGCATCTTGTGCGCCTTCTCCTGGCACTCGCCGCCGTTGTGTCGCTCATCTGGGGATTCGTCTGGAAGGTGGAGGATGTTTGAGCAATGACGCTATACGCCTTCCTTTCGGGCGCGGTGGTGCTTGGGTTCGGAACCTGCGCACTATTTTTCCTGCGTTTCTGGAGGCGGACGAGGGAAGGGCTGTTCCTCGCGTTCGCTCTGGCCTTCATCCTGCTCGGCGCCGGCCAGGCGCTGCTCACCCTTGGCGATATCCCGACCGAGGAGCGGGGCTCACTCTACATCGTTCGTCTCGCCGCTTACCTGTTGATTCTCACCGCCATCTACCGAAAGAATTGCCGCGCTCGAACCTGAGACCTCGCAATTGAGACTATTCGTCCGTGAATTGGACAAAGGCCCCCTCGCCAGCATCGTCGCCCTATCGTCCCGCGCGCAAGCGTGGAATAGGCTCCGGGAGGGGCGACTCCTGGTGCACGATCGAACGTTAATAGTGTTTGAGCCATTTTCGCGGAAATCCGCTGAAAATATAGCGGAATTCCACTGAATGGCCTAAGGGGTCAGAACTCGTTGCTCGGGAGTGGCGACATGTTGCGCGGGGTGGGGACTGCCTTGAAAGACTTGGACGGCTCGCCTGATGATGACCAGGGAGCTGCACGACAAGTGACAGATAGGCACATGGCCGAGCGCGTAGCGCGCCTCAGCACCGGTCAACTCGACTGCCTCCTTCTTGTCGACCAGCACCTCAACTCCAAGGAGATCGCTGCCGAACTCGGAATCTCGCCGCACACTGTCGACCAGCGGATCCGCCAGTCGCTGGTGATTCTCGGGGTCGAGCGGCGCGCACAGGCAGCGAGAGTTCGTGTCGCAATACTCGGACCCATATCAGCGATTGATACATCAACCGCCGTACATTGAGCCTGGGCACAGCAGGGGCCACCCGGAAGGCACGGTCAGTCATCAGATTCGGCACGCTGACCGCGCAGGGGAGGCTGGAGGACCCGGTTTCCTTACCGAGCAGAGGCCAGCGTCATTCTGGCCTTCCCTGCAAGCGCCGTTCGCAACGAGGAGTAACCCGCGGAATGAGATGAGTGTCGGCCTGAGGCTGTTCTGGATCGCTGCAATTGCGATCGGATCGGCTTTCTCGGCGGGCATGTATCTCGCCGGACTCGAGAGCCTCGCCAGGCTCCTCAAGAGCTAGCCAACCCCGTTTCTTATCATTCCGGTCAACCATGTCCGCGCGATTCTTGTCGCGCGGAGAGGAGCAGTCACATGCGCAAGGATCAAATTGAATACGCCGCTCTTGAAGTCGCCACGCAGGTCCGTGCCGTCGAAGACACGATTGACGCAGCGCTGGCGGAAGTCGCCGAGCTTCAGGCCCGGATCATGCGCGCTAATTCGCTCGCGCGCGTGGGATTTGCAACGGCGCACACCTCGCTCGAGCAGCTAGCGACGGCCTTGAGCGCACTGGTCGCCACGCGGGGCGCAATCGTCGGCTGCCATGCGGCGCTAGCGGACGCCAAGGGCAAGGTGCCGGGCCTTCGCACGGTGTCGATCGGCGATGACGGGTCTTGCCCACCGAAAATCGCCACAACGCCGCTTCGGGTGGTTGCCTGAGGTATTGACCGGGCACGTCGCGGCGTGTCCGGTCCGCTCTCGATGGATCGGGTCCTCATCTATCGCGCGCTGATGTTCGGCGTCTGCGGTTACGCCTTGTTTCGCGGCAAAACCGACGCGCGTATCGTGGCATTGGTGTTCCTTGTCGGCGACTTTGCGACGCTTGCGTTGAGGTCGCCGCTCGGCGGTAGCTACTCGTCGGTCGAGACGGGAATCCTGGCGGTCGACGTCCTCGCCTTTCTGGCCTTCACCTATGCGGCGCTGATTTCGGATCGGTTCTGGCCGCTGTGGGTCAGTGGGCTGCAGCTTACGACAAGCATGGGCCACGTCCTGAAGGCGGTGGATTCGCACCTGATGCCGCTGGCCTATGCCGCCGCGCTTAGAATTCTGGGCCTATCCGATCCTCATCATCCTCCTGATCGGAACCTGGCGAAGCAACCGCAGAACGATGAAAGAACGGCGCGCGGCGGCCTCCTTCTAAGCAGCGGCGCTGGACACGGCCCACACTGCGGCTAAGCGAAAGCGCATGTCGCGGCGCAAAAAATCGCACCAAGGCCACGGGAGCAACCGGGCGCGCCTGTGGGGCAGGCATGCCGTCGAGGCGGCGCTCGATAACCCGGAGCGAAAGGTGCTCCGCGCGTGGGCGACGCGCGAGGCGGCAGGGTCCATGCAATTCCCGCAGGATGTGCCGGTCACGCTTTCCGAGGCGCCGGACCTTGGCCGGCTCGTGCCGCATGACGCCCCGCACCAGGGCGTGGTCATCGAGGTCGAGCCGCTCGAGACCGCCTGGCTGGATGAATTGATCGGCGGTGCACCGGAGGGTGCTGTCCTCCTGGTGCTCGACCAGGTCACCGATCCGCACAACATTGGCGCAATCTTGCGCTCAGTAGCAGCGTTCGGCGCGGTGGGAATTGTCACCCAGGATCGCCATTCGCCGCCCGAGAGCGGGGTCGTTGCGAAGGCTGCGTCGGGCGCGCTCGAGCGCGTGCCCTGGGCGCGGGTCGTGAACCTGGCGCGCGCACTCGAGGAAATTGGCGAGGCGGGGTTCTGGCGCATTGGTCTCGCCGGAGACGCCGAGATCGACCTCAGGGACGCGCTCGGTTCACCCAGGATCGCACTCGTGCTGGGCGCTGAAGGAGCGGGTCTGAGGCTGAACACGCGCGAGCATTGCGACGCACTGGCGCGGCTGCCAATTACCGACGCGGTCGAGAGCCTCAATGTCTCTAATGCGGCTGCCGTCGCACTCTACGCGGCCACAATCGCCTGATGGTCCGAACGAAGCGCAGCATCCGCAAGCATGTAGAAGCGCTTGCCGAGCGCGAGCCGGCGTTCGCCCGCGTCGTCGCGAAACACGGCGTTCCCGACCCGCGCACGAGCGCGCGCGGAGCACAGACGCTTCTGCGCACGATCGTCGGGCAGCAGGTCAGCGTCGCCGCCGCCCGCTCCATGTGGGCCAAGCTAGAAGCGGCGTTCGGGTCGCCGCCCGATCTTCACATGCTTCTCGCCGCAAGCAACGAGGAGCTTCGGGCGGCCGGCATGTCGCGGCAGAAGTCAGGCTACATTCGAAGCCTTGCCGAGCTCGTAATCTCGGGTGAGCTCGATCTCGAAAAACTCCCTGAAGAAGACGAGGAGGCGATCGCTCTCCTGACAAAGATCAAGGGCATTGGCCGCTGGTCGGCGGAAATCTATTTGCTGTTTGCCGAAGGGCGTGCCGACGTCTTCCCCGCCGGCGATCTTGCGGTGATGATCGAGCTCGGCCGACTGATGGGCCTTCCGGACAAGCCGAGCGAAAAGGAGCTGCGCGAACTCGCCGAGCCCTGGCGGCCATATCGCGGAGCCGCGGCGATCCTCGCCTGGCACAGCTATAATTCCACAGTCCTGTAGCCGCCAAGAATTGACTTGGCCGCACCTGCACGGGGTGCGAAACTTGCCTCTCCAAAGGAGGGGCTCAAATGAAACGCGTAGACGTCTATTTCCTTCTACTTGCCACGGTCCTGCTGATCTGCGGCGCCGTTCTCGGAATCGTCATGGGTGTGCGCGAAGATTTCCAGCTTGCGCCGGTCCACGCACACCTAAACCTCGCTGGCTGGGCGTCGCTTGCGCTCTTCGGACTGACCTATCGCTCATGGCCGGAACTCGCTGCGACGAAGCTCGCTCGTTACCACTTCATCGTATCAGGCACCGCCTCGGTACTGCTTCCGGCAGGCATCGGGCTGGCGGTACTTCGAGCGCAGCCGGGTCTCGCGATCTTCGCCTCGCTGCTCTGGCTGCTCGGCGTTCTGATGTTCCTCGCCCAGCTTCTGCGGCTGACCCGGTTCAAGGACTGAGGTCCCCGCGATGGCGGCAGAATGAACTGTTATTGACGAAGGCCGCTCGGCAATAGCCGGGCGGCGATTTCGCGGAAGATGTGGGGGCCGAGGTCCAGGCGGAACGGCCCCATCTTCTCGCCCTTGGTGTCGCGTCCAAGGAGGTAGCTGACCGAAGTCTGCCCTTCCCCTCCGCTCCAGCTGTAGAGCGCATTGAAGCCGATGATCGGCACGAACACCTCGCGTCCTGCGAGCTCATAGGCCTGCAGCTGCTCGCGGTTGGTTGCGACGCGGGTCTTGATCGCGATGCGCTTGAGCGGGGGGATGACCACGATACGCTCGCCTTCACCGACTGGATTGGCGAAAAAGCCGCCGACCTGCTCGTCCTGCGCCGGGCCAGCGTTGAAGACGCTCGCTTCGACCAACACCGCGCGCGCGGGCGCGCTTCCCGAGTTGAACAGCTCCAGCTCGAATTCAACGATCAGACTTTCATTATCGAGCACGCAGCGCAGCGGATGGAAGCCGATGTCGATCCACGGCCGCAGCCGCGTCGATACGATACCCATGCTCGAAGGCACCGGAGCCTTTGGCGCAGGCGCTGGAGGGATTGGCGCGGGGCGCGGTGCCGGGGTCGGCTCGGGCGCCGTGAAGGCGTCCACCTGGGGGCCGCCCGCGACGGCGAACGCCTCGCGATGGCGATTCCTCCAGAACAGGAATGCACCGCCCGCACCGAGCGCGAGCATTGCAAGCACCCAGGGAAGGAGCGAGAACTTCCGCTCGGGCGCAAGCGTGCCCGTTGTCGGTTCCGGCGGGAAATCAGTAGCAGGCGTTGCCGACGCGCCGGTAACAGATGTGCCTGGGTCGAGCTTCGGAACGGCGACCGTCACCGACGAGGATGGCGCCGACTGCTGCGATGCTTCGGGAACGCGTTGCGGTTGTAAGGACGAAGTTACTGCGGGTGATGCTGTTCCAGCCCGCCGGCGGGCTGGGGGCGTTGTCAGGGCGGATTCTCGTGTCGGCGGAGGTGGCCGGAGCGGCGCGGGGCTCAGCCGTGGCCGGGTCAGATTGCGCCTGGCCTCGCGGCTGGCGCCGCGGCGGTGCCGGCTGAGTGGCGGGAGGCTGGTCCGCCGCCCGTGTGACGGTGCCGTTGAGGCTGAAGTTCTGGAGCTCCCGGGGACCGATCGCGTCAGTCGCCGGCGTATCGCTCTTCGGCGGCGTTTCCTGGGCGAACGCCGTCATCGGGGCGAGCGAGAGCGCCCCCGCCAGCAATACATACCCTAAGCGTGAAACCGCCTTCATCTGCTCCCGCCCTGCGCGTGATTCGCGCCAATTCCCGCGGCGCGACAGGCACATGCCCGCCGTTCGCGCCTCTTTCAAGCACAGCGTCGATGAACCGACACGAAACCGCGCGGCCTGAATGCTTTAGCGGGCGTCGACCAGTACCAGCTCGGCGTCGTCCTCGGCCTCGACGTCGATCCTTTCCTCGCCTGTGATAGCGACGCCGTCTCGCGGGCCCGCCTCCACGCCGTTCACTCGGACCCGGCCGCTCGGCACCAGGTACAGGTGCCGGTCGGGCGAGGCGTCGACGCTGATCGAGCTGCCCGCCTTGACGCTTGCGCCAAGCACGCGGGCATCGGCGTTGATCGTCAGAACGCCGTCATCCGAATTGCCGCTGGCCAGCAGCTGGAAGGCGCCCTGCCGCGAATCCTTGGGAAAAGGCATCGCCCCCCAGCTCGGCGGGGCCGATGGCCGGTCTGTCTCAATCCAGATCTGGAACAGAGTGGTCTGCTCGTCCTCGAGATTATATTCTGCGTGCCTGACGCCGGTGCCCGCGCTCATCACCTGGACATCGCCGGCAGCCGTCCGGCCTTTGTTCCCCATAGAATCCTGGTGAGTGATCGCCCCTGTGCGCACGTAGGTCACGATCTCCATGTCCTGATGCGGATGCGGCGGGAAGCCGTTCTTCGCCGCGATCTGGTCGTCGTTCCAGACGCGGATCCGGCCCCAGCCCATGCGGGACGGATCGTGGTAATTGGCGAAGGAGAAATGGTGGCGAGCGTTCAGCCAGCCGTGGTCGGCATGCCCGAGGCTATCGAATTTGCGGACGTCGATCATGCACTGAAAATGGCGGTTCGTGATGGCGGTTCAAGTATCAGGATTGTGCCCCTCTCGCGTCCAGGAGGCTAATCACGCTGCCGTTTCGCAGATGAGCGGTGTCGGCCGAAACCGCTCACAAATTGCTCAGAAGTCGCTCATGACGTTCATAATGCCTTGGGTCCAGAAAGGCTCAACAATAAAGCGGAGAAGAAAGCCGTGATCAGAATGGACGGTGAACGTACGCCCGGGTTCAAGTTGTTCCTCGCCATCGTCGTTGGCGTAGTCCTGACGGTCCCACTCTTCTCCGTCTGGCTATTGGTCTACGATCGGCAGTCTCAGCAGGAGCAGGCAACCAGCTCGATCACTGCCGGTTGGGGCGGCCCGCAGCTCGTCTCCGGCCCGGTGCTCGTCATTCCTTATCGAGCAACAGCGACCGAAACGGTGATGCAGAACGGGCAGAGCGTCACGCACACCAATGACGTCATCCGGGAGCTGACGCTCGCGCCAGAAGCAGCCGAACTCTCGACGATCCTTCGGCCAGAGGTGCGCAAGCGGTCAATCTACGAGGCGGTTGTTTACGACGCTGCGGTCTCCGGGAAGGCGCGCTTCACGCTTCCACCCGACCTCCCCCGCACCGGCGTCGATCCCTCGCATATGGACATGAGTTGGGCGGAACTGCGGTTCGGCCTCACCGACCCGAAAGGGCTTGGCGCGAACCCGCGCGTCGCTGCGGCCGGCGTTCCGCTGAGGATGCTTCCCGGTGCCGGCAGCGCTGGCGGGCGCGGATTCTTCGCCTGGGTCGATGCAAGCAGCCTCAGCGCTCAGCCGCTCACCGTCGATTTCGCTTACGACTTCCGCGGCAATGCCTCGCTCAGCCTGGTTCCATTGTCGGGCGACACCCGATGGAGGGTGAAATCGTCCTGGCCGAGTCCCAGTTTCGGCGGCGATTTCCTTCCCGACGCGCGCTCGATCGGCGCAAAGGGATTCGAGGCTTCCTACCGGATCGGCAATCTCGCTCTTGGTCGTTCGCTCGTCAGCACGACCGACGCGGGTGCGCAGCCTGCCCAGAGCGTGAATGGCGCCGGGGCTCCATCACCAGAGGGAGTTCAGCTCCAGACCGCCCAGATCAGCCTTATTCAGCCAGTCGATCTCTATTCGCAGGTCAATCGCGCGACGAAATACGGCTTCCTCTTCATTGGCTTCACCTTCCTCGCGCTCCTCATGTTCGACGTGATTGGCGGCGTTCGCGTATCGGCGGTCGAATATCTGTTGATGGGCGCGGCGCTGATTCTCTTCTTCGTGCTGCTGCTGGCCTTCGCGGAAGTGATTGGCTTCACGCCGGCTTATGTGCTTGCTTCCGCGGCAATCGCCGGCCTCAACACTGCCTATTCGGCGGCGGTGCTCGGAAGCTGGCGCCGCGCTGGATTCATCGGCGCGCTGCTCGTTGGCCTTTACGCCGTGCTCTACATCCTGCTCAGCCTGGAGGCCTATTCGCTGCTGATCGGCTCGCTATTGCTCTTCGCAGCGCTGGCGGGCGTCATGTATGCGACGCGGCGTATCGATTGGGGCGCGGTCCGGACGATTCCCGTGAACGGGTGACCGCGCCGGACTTTGCCGCTAGGCGGCTGCCCATGAATGAGCAGCCGCGTCCCCCCAAGCGCATTTTCCCCAGTTCAAAAGTCGATGCGAAGTCGGCCGAACATGTCCCCTCGATCCCACAGACGGAGAGCGGCGCCTACAAGCTCGCGTTCCAGGACAGTGAGTTCCTGCTTCGGGATGACCTTCGGCCGGTCCGCTTCCAGTTGGAGCTGCTGAAGCCCGATCTGCTGCTCAATGAAGCGAACATCGGCTCGACATTCGTCTTCTATGGTTCGGCACGCATTCCGGCGCCCGATATGGCCGACGCGCTCGTCGCGGCTGCGACTAATTCCGAGCAGGAGGCGGTCGCTGAGCGGCTGAAAGCCAAATCGCGCTATTATGATGTCGCGCGCGATCTCGCGCGGTTGGCGAGCCGCTGCGGATGCGACGAGGAAGGGAAACACCATTTCGTCGTCTGCTCAGGCGGCGGCCCTTCGATCATGGAAGCCGCGAACCGCGGCGCAGTTGACGAAGGGCGCGAGTTCGATCGGCCTCAACATTGTCCTTCCGCACGAGCAGCTGCCGAACCGGTATGTTACCCCGGACCTCAGTTTCCAGTTCCACTATTTCGCGCTCCGCAAGATGCACTTCCTCTTGCGGGCTCGAGCGGTTGCAGTTTTCCCCGGCGGATACGGGACGTTTGACGAGATGTTCGAGCTGCTGACGCTGGTCCAGACCGGCAAGGTGCGGCCGCTGCCGATCCTCCTGTTCGGCCGCGATTATTGGAACCGCGTCGTCAATTTCCAGGCGATGGTCGAGGAGGGAGTGATTGCGCCGCACGACCTCGACCTCCTCCACTGGTGCGAAGAGGCGGGCGAAGCCTGGGAGTTTGTGAGGAACTTCTACGCCGAACACCCCTCGCCGCAGCCGATCGAGCTCGGGCCGCCGGAATAATAGCGCCCGGTCAGTTTCCGGGTCAGTGGGTCTTGGCGGTCTCGTTCGCCGCCGGACCGGGCGAGCTCTTCGGATTGCCCTTTGCTGCCGCGGTATTCACAACCGGCTCCTTCCCGGCTTTTTGCGGGCCGTTGTTCGGACCGGTGCCGGGAGCCGTTCCCGCCGCGGCAGGTGTAGCTTCCGGCGCTTTCGGGATGGGCTGCGGCGAATCGCTGTGGCTATTCAGGAACGCCTCGACGTCGGCGCGATCCTGCGGGTTGCTGAGGCCCGCGAACGTCATCTTCGTGCCGGGAGCGAATGCCTTCGGGCTGGTCAGCCATTGGCTGAGATTGTCCCAGTTCCAAGTGCCGCCCTTTTTCGCGAGTGCGTCCGAGAAAGCGAAGCCCTTGCCCTTGCCGATCGGCTCGCCGAGCACGTCCCAGAGGTTTGGCCCGAGCTGATTGGCACCCCCCTTGTCGGCATTGTGACAGGCCATGCATTTGTTGAAGACTTGCTGGCCCTTCGCCGGGTCAGCCTTGGCCAGATAGACTTCGATCGGTTGCTCGGGGGCCGCCGCCCCCTCCCCTTCCTGCTCGACGCCGGCGATCGGGTAACCCATCTTCTCGGGGCGTTCGCTGTGGAAATACTCGCTCGCCACGATCGATGAGCCGAGGGCGACGATCCCCGCGAACAGCACCCAGCCGGCGATGGTGTTGAAGCGATCGTCCATGAAGTTTCCCTGGTTTTTTCGGAATGCAACGAGTGGATTTTTGCCGCCTCTTAAGGGCGACTTTGCCAAGCTTCAAGCGGCGAGCCAATGCTCAAGCAGAGCCCGGGCAATCGCCGTGTGCGGGGGCGGTTGGAAGGGCGCGCTTTCTGCGCCGGAGATGCCGAGGCCGACCTCCTCGCGGGTGAACCAGCGAGCGTCCTCAAGCTCGTTCGCATCGATGGTTAGCGCGGTGCTGAGCGCTTGGGCCCGGCAACCGATCATCAGCGAGGAAGGGAACGGCCACGGCTGGCTTGCGATGTAACGGACGTTATCGATCTCGATCCCCGCTTCTTCCTTCACTTCGCGCGCAACAGCGTCCTCGACCAACTCGCCAACCTCGATGAAACCAGCGAGGGCCGAATAGCGTCCAGAGGGATAATGTGGCTGGCGTCCAAGGAGGACGCTTTCCCCGTGCTCGACGAGCATGATCGCAACCGGATCGACACGCGGGAAATGCTCGGCCGAACAGTGAGGACAGGACCGCGACCATCCGCCGCGAACGATTTTGCTCAAATGACCGCAATTCGCGCAGAAGCGATGGCGCGCGTGCCACCGCGAAAGGCTGAGCGCGGCGGCGAAGAGAGGAGCCTGGGCAGCATCGAGCTGAGCGATGAGCGGCAGGACGCTGAACGCAGCTCCTGCCGGCTCAGCTAGCGCTGAAAAGCGAGGAGCGCCCGCCTCAAGGCCCAGAAAGAGGGGGGCGTCCTTCACCTCCTGCCATTGAAGGCATCCGCTGGTGTCCATCGACGGCAGTCCCTCGCACCAGACCAGCGCCCGTGCGTCATCGCGGGCCGCAAGTTCGGCAAGCCTGTCCGGTGAGCCTCGCAGGGCATCGGCGCGGTCGAGGCCGGGTCCGGAAAAGAAGGTCTCAGGCGGCAAGTCGGTTCGAGCATAGAGCGGCAGTTTCGGCGGCCTTTCGGTAGAGTGACGGAAACCCCGCATCGCCCAATTGCGTAATGGGCTGCCACCAGCCTTCGCCGACAGGTTCCGCGGCCGCGATCAGGTGAAGGTCGAGGGTGAAATGCGTGAATATGTGCCGCACCGTGCCCAACGGGGTGATCTCGCCTCCCGGATGTTCGCTCCATTCGCCCCCGGGGAGAGCGGCCATACCGCCGAGCAGGCCCGATGCGGGCCGCCGAACAAGCCAGACATGCCCATCGCGCTCGATCCACCAGGCGACGCCATAGCGATGCGGGCGGACTTTTCGTGGCCGCCGGGCGGGGAAGCTTTCCGGATCGCCGCTCGCGAATGCAAGGCACTCGGCGCTCAGCGGGCAGGCGCTGCAGCGCGGCTGCTTCGGCGGCAGGTCGTGGCACCAAGATCCATCAGTGCCTGAACGATGTCGCCCGGTCGATGCTTCTCCATCATCGCAAGCAGGGCGCTCTCGATTTCGCTCCGGGCAGGGGAAGGCCATATGTTCAGCCGCGCGACAACTCTTTCGACGTTTGTGTCGACGGCCGGCGCCTTCTCGCCGAACGCGATCGCCGCGATAGCCGCTGAGGTGTAAGCGCCAATACCGGCCAGCTTGCTTAAATCCGTTGCGTTTGTTGGGAATCCGCCGCGTGCTACGACTTCGCGAGCGCAGGCGATGAGGTTGCGCGCCCGAGCATAATAGCCGAGACCGGCCCATTCGGAGAGGATGTCCTCGTCGGCAGCGGCGGCAAGCGCCTCGAGGTTCGGCCAGCGCCCAAGAAAGCGTTCGAACCGCGGCTTCACGGTCGCGACCGTCGTCTGCTGGAGCATCACTTCGCTCAGCCAGACGACGATACGGCTCCGGTGCCGGCGCGCCCGGCGGCGACCGCCACGGGAGGTGCCGGAAGTTATCCACATAATGTTGGATCAGTCGGCTTGCGGTATTGGCGGTCACCATTTTGCTATGGCATGCTCGGGCCTCATGTCGAAGAATAAGGTGGAAAAAGACCAATCTCCGCGAAGCTGCCGCCCGCGTGCAGCCGGCGAACTCGTTGGCGCGATCGGCGACAAGTCATTCCGGCGCTTCGGCTTCGTCCAGAGCGCGATCGTCAGCCGCTGGGACGAGATCGTCGGCAGGCGCTACGCGAAGGTCTCGTCACCTGAAATCGATCCGCTTCCCGGCCGGCAAGAAGGCCGGCGGAGCGCTGACGTTGCTCGTCGAAGGGGCCCATGCCCCGCTGATCCAGCATCTGACCCCGATGATCGTCGAGAGGGTCAACCGCTTCTTCGGTTATGCGGCGATTAATCGAATTGTCTTCAAACAGGGCAAGCCCCCAGCGGCGGCGCCAAGGCCGGCTCGTCCCGAGCTAAGAGCGGTGCCGAAGGAGCTCGGCGAAGGACTGCGCGAGATCGCCGATCCGGGACTGCGCGCATGTCTGGAGTCGCTTGCTGCGCGAATTGAGGCTAGCAGCGGGCCGCCTTCGCTCTCCCGAGAGGGCGATGATGCGATCCCGCAGATCAACCGGAGCGAATGAAGTCGATGAAAGTCCTCACCCCTCTTACCTGCGCGATGGCGGTGCTAGCGCTTGCTGCCTGCAACAAGAAACAGGCCGAGAACGGCACCGCCGTCCCGACCAACGAGAGCGTCACAATCACTGAGGCAACGCCCCCGCCAGGCGGCAATTGGACCGATGTGGTGAACGCGACCTCCGCCGGCTACATGATGGGCAACCCGAATGCGAAGGTGAAGCTGGTCGAGATCGGTTCGCTATCCTGCCCGCACTGCAAGGCGTTCGAGGATGAAGGCGTTCCGACGCTTCGCGACAAATATGTGAAGTCGGGCCAGGTCAGCTGGGAATTCCGCCCATATGTAATCCACGGGCCGATCGACATGGCAGCCGATCTCATCGTGCGCTGCAACGGCCTGAAGACCTTCTTCCCGCTCGTGCAGGCCCTCTACACGGATCAGGCCAACTGGATGGCCAAGGTCGAAGCGACGCCGCAGGACAAGCTCGAACAGATTCAGAACCTCCCGACCAATCAGGTGTTCGTCGCGATGGCGAGCCTTATGGGGTTCCAGGATTGGGCGGCTGCGCGAGGGGTGCCACAAGCCAAGAGCAACCAATGCCTCAGCGATCAGAAGATGATCGACCGCGAGGTCCAGCTTACCGGTGACGTCAACACCCAATATCCCGATTTCCAGGGCACGCCGTCGTTCATTATCAACGGGACGCTGCTCCCCAACACGGCGAGTTGGGATAAGCTCCAGCCGCAGTTGGACGCGGCGCTGAAGTGATGAAGCTTGCAGGCGCGATTACCGCGATTCTCGCGCTGTCAGTTCTTCCGGCTCCAGCGGCGGCGAAGCCCGCGGCCAAGGCGGGGGCTACGCACGACTGGTCGCAGACGGTCGTAGTCACGCCAGAAGGCGGCTTCAGGATGGGCAATCCAGGCGCGCGAGTGAAGCTCGTCGAATATGGATCGCTCGCCTGCCCGCATTGCCGCCACTTCGAGGAAACCGGGTTCAAGCCGCTCGTCCAGCGCTATGTCCGCACGGGCCAGGTCAGCTACGAGTTCCGGAACCTGCTGATCAGCGGGCCGGATCTTTCGATCAGCCTGCTCACCCGCTGCGCGGGCGCTGCAAAATTCTTTCCGATGTCCGAGTTCGTCTATGCCACGCAGACGCAGTGGCAGGACAAGATCGCCGGCATGAGCGAGGCCGAGAAGGCGGCGATCGACCAGATGACCGATGAGCAGCGGGTCGTTCGCTTCGCAAAACTCGGCGGCATGGGCCAGATCGCTGCGAAGTTCGGAGTGACGAGCGCGCAGGCACGGCAATGCCTTACCGACCCGAAAGGACTGAAACGACTGCTCGACATGACGAAGTCGGCGATGGACAGCGGGGTCAATCATACGCCCACGTTCCTCATCGACGGCAAGGTGACGGATGCGGCGGCGTGGGAAGAGCTGGAACCACTGATCCAAAAGGCCGCGGGCCGCGGGTAGACTGGCTCGAGGGGGAGGAAAGACAGGTTGAAAATCCGGCGGCTCAAGCTCAGCGGTTTCAAGAGCTTCGTCGAGCCGGCCGAGCTTCGTATCGAGCCCGGACTGACAGGCGTCGTCGGGCCGAACGGCTGCGGAAAATCGAACCTCCTCGAAGCCATCCGCTGGACGATGGGCGAATCCAGCCCGAAGTCGCTCCGTGGCGGCGGAATGGATGACGTGATCTTCGCCGGCACGGCCAACCGGCCGCCGCGAGATTTCGCCGAAGTCTCGATCCTGATCGAGCGCAGCACGGACGACGAAGGCGGCGCTGGAGAAGGCGAGATCACCCGGCGGATCGAGCGCGGCGCCGGCTCCGCCTACCGCATCGACGGCCGCGACGTGCGGGCAAAGGATGTCGCACTGCTATTTGCCGATGCGGCAACTGGTGCGCACTCCCCCGCCCTCGTTAGCCAGGGGAAGATCAGCTCGATCATCTCAGCCAAGCCGGTCGAACGCAGGCTCCTGCTCGAAGAGGCTGCCGGCATTTCCGGACTGCACGCGCGGCGCAAGGACGCGGAGCAAAAACTGCGCGCCGCCGAGGCCAATCTCACGCGCCTTGGCGAGATCCTGTCCGACCAGGAGCAGCGCTCGGCACAGCTGCGGCGGCAGGCCCGCGCGGCCGAACGATACCGCAAGCTCACCGACCAGATCCGATCCGTCGAAGCGAAGCTGCTCCACGCGCGCTGGGTCGAGGCTGAGCAGGCCGCACAAGCTGCAGCCTTCGAAGCCAAAGCCGCCGCTGAGGAGGTCGAGCGGATCCACCAGGCGATCGCCGAGGCGCAGGCCTCACACGATCGCGCCAGCGAGGAATTGACGGCAAAGCGCAACGCGGTCGCCGAACTTCGCGAGCAGGGCCATGGCCTCGCGCACCAGCTCGCGACCGCTCGAGCGCGGCGAGACACGGCCGCGCGCCGCCTTACCGAGCTCGACCGCCTCGACGCCTCGCTTAAAGCCGACCTTGCACGCGAGGATGCGCTGAAGGGCGATGCGACGCGCGCTATCGAGCAGCTCGAAGAGGAGCGTAGTGCAATCGAGATGCGCCTCGACGATGCCGAGGGCCAGGCAGCGCGGATCACGAGCGACCTGACCGTGGCCGAGACAAGGTCGCGCGAAGCGGAAGCAGCACTTGCGGAACTGCTCGCTCGCCAGGCGGCGATGCGCGCTGAGCGGCGCGTCGCCGAGGCGGCACTCGATGCCGCGGGGGCGCAGCTTGCAAGGACCGAGCAGGAGCGCGCTCGGCTCGCCGAGCAGCTCGCCTCCATCGGTGATGGCAGCGAGCAGGCCGAAGCCCGCAAGAGCGCCGAAGAGAATGCCGTTGCTGCCGGTCGTGCAGCGAGCGAAGCCGAGGCGCGGCGCGTCAAAGCCGACGAAGGGCGAGCGGCAGCAGCCGAAGGCCGGGATTCAGCAGAAACCAGGCTCGCGTCTGCAAGGGCAGCGCAATCCGCGGCTAAATCAGAGCATGATGCGCTGGCCGCGGCGCTCGAGCATGGCGGCGGCTCGGCGATCGCTAGCCTATCCGCCGAGCCCGGCTACGAGCGCGCACTGGCGGCGGCGCTCGGCGAAGATGTCGATGCCGCAATCGGCCAAGGCGACAATCCACGCCGTTGGGCGGGAAGTGCGCCGGAGGCCAGTGATCCGTCCCTTCCTATTGGAACGCACTGCCTCGCCGACCATGTCCGTGCCCCTAGCGAGCTCGCGCGGCGCCTCAAGCAGATCGCCGTTGCCGCCTCCGACGAGGGTCAGGCACTCGCCGTCGGCCAGCGCCTCGTCACTCGCGACGGCGTGATGCGGCGCTGGGATGGCTTCGTTACCAAGGGTGCCGGCGCGGCGGCCGCGGAACGCCTGCTCCGCGCGAACCGTCTCGCCCAGCTCGCGGGCGGGCTCCCAGCGCTTCAGCATGCGGTCGAGGAAGCTCTCGCTGAACGGGACAAGGCGCTTCAACAAATGGACACATGCCGCGCGCAGGCCGAAGAGGCTCGGCACGCGGCGCTCGGAGCGGAGCGCGATGCACGTGAAGCCGGCCGTGCGATCGATGCCGCTGCCGCTGCGCTCGATCGCATCGAGGCGCAGCGCAGCGGACTGGAGCAGCGCCAGCTCGACCTCGAGCCCGTGCTCGAAGCTGCCCGCGAAGCGACGACCGCGGCCGAACACTCGCTCGCGGCACTCCCCGATCCGGCAGCGCTGGGGCATGATGTCGAGGCGGCGCGCATGACCGCGGCCGGTGCTGCTTCGGCTGTCGCTGACAAGCGCGCCGAGGCAGCCACGCGTGCGCGGGAAAGTGCAGCGGATCGTGAGCGGCTGAGCGCCGCCGGACGCGAGCAGGCTGAATGGCGCAAGCGCCGCGAGAATGCCGAGGACCGGCTTTCGCAGGCGTTTGAGCGGCAGAAGCAGCAGTCCGCCGAGCGCGTTGATTTGGCGAAGGAGCCTGCCGAGCTCGATTCGACGATCCGCGAGCTCGAGCATGCGAACGATGAAAGCCAGGTGCGCATCGGGGAGGCTGCGGCTGCCGAGCGTAGTGCCGAAGAGGCCGTGGTCGAAGCGAGCCACGCCGTCGCTGCTGCGAACGAGCGCTCCGCTGATACGCGCGAGCGCCGTGCCGCCGCTGCCGCCCGAGCCGAAGCTCAGCAGGCCCGCAGTGCCGAGTTTGCGCGGACGAGTGCCGAGAAGTTCGAGTGCGTGCCGCAACGCCTCCCGGAGAGGCTCGGGTTTGATCCCGACGAACCGCGCAATGCCAACGACGAGGCGGCGACGCTCGAACGTCTAATCGGCGAGCGTGAGCGGATCGGGCCGGTCAATCTCGTCGCGGAGCAGGAACTGTCCGAGCTGGACGCCGCTCGGAGCAAAGGCGCCGAGGAAGCCGAGGAGCTGACCCAGGCGATCAATCGCCTTCGCGGCTCGATCGGCAACCTCAATCGCGAGGGCCGCGTTCGGCTGCTCGACGCCTACCAGAAAGTCGACACGCATTTTCGCCGGCTATTTACGACCTTGTTCGAAGGCGGGCAGGCTCATCTCGAGCTCGTCGAGAGCGACGATCCGCTCGAGGCTGGACTCGAGATCATGGCTCAGCCCCCAGGTAAGCGGCTGTCGACCCTCACTCTGCTGTCCGGCGGCGAGCAAGCGCTGACCGCGATCGCGTTGATCTTCGCTCTGTTCCTGACCAATCCCGCGCCGATCTGCGTCCTTGATGAGGTCGATGCGCCGCTCGACGACGCGAACGTCGAGCGCTTCTGCGAACTCCTCGATCGAATGACGCAGGAGACGGATACCCGCTATCTGATCGTCACCCACAACGCAGTGACGATGAGCCGCATGCACCGGCTGTACGGCGTGACCATGATCGAGAAGGGCGTCAGCCGCCTTGTTTCGGTCGATCTCGTCGGCGCGGAGACCTTGCTCGCTGCAGAATGAGTTCTGCTATTGCGAATGCGTTTCATTACCAGTAAAAACCCGGGCGAAATCCAAAGGGGAAAGCATGGACCGCCTGTTCCTGTTCCCGCTCGCCGCGGCGCTCGCTTGCGGTTCGGGGCCCGTTCACGCTGCTGATATCGCTCCCGATGCGTCGTCGCTCGGGGCGGAACCGATCGTCGTCACCGGGCAGCAGGTTAAATATGGGGTCCCTTCAACCACGACCGCGACCAAGACTGATACGAACGTCAAGGATGTGCCGCAGGCGCTGACCACCGTGACGAGCCAGCAGATCGAGGACCAGCAGCTGCGGTCCGTCGGCGAGCTGCTCAACTACGTACCGGGCGCGTCCTATGGGGGAGGCGAAGGCAACCGCGACCAGCTCGTCCTGCGCGGCAACTCGAGCACTGCGGACTTCTTTGTCGACGGCGTTCGCGACGACGTTCAATATTTTCGTGATTTCTACAACGTTGATCGCGTCGAGGTTCTGAAAGGCCCCAACGCGATGATCTTCGGCCGCGGCGGTGGCGGCGGGATCGTCAACCGCGCGCTCAAGCGGCCAACCCTCATCCCGTCTCGAGCGCTCACTGCCTCAGCCGGCAATTGGGGCGACGTTCGTCTCACCGGCGATGTCGACCGGCCGCTCGGCAATAGTATCGGGCTTCGAGTGAACGCAATATATGAGGCCGGCGGAAGCTTTCGCAACCACGTCAATTTGCATCGCTACGGCTTGAACCCGACCGTGGCGGTCGTCAGCGGGAGCACCCGCATCGACCTGTCCTACGAGCATTTCCACGACCGCCGCACAGCCGACCGAGGCGTCCCAGCTGACGGCAACGAGCCGATCCGGGGCTTCACCCGCACCTTCTTCGGCGATCCAGGCATCAGCTATGCGAAAGCCGATGTCGATCTTGGGACGCTTGCGGTCGAGCACGACTTCAGCAGCGGGCTGAAGCTCCGCAATCACACGCTCCTCGGCGATTATCGGAAGTTCTACCAGAACGTCTACGGCAGCAGCTTCAACGCCGCGACAAGGCTGCTCACACTCGCCGGCTACAATAACCGCAACGACCGCACGAGCCTGTTCAGCGAGACCGATCTCGTCTGGGACAATCGGTTCGCCGGCGTCGACCAGACATTGTTGTTCGGGTTCGAACTCGGCCGCGAAAAATCACGCAACAAGCGCAACTCTGCCCAGTTCCTTGATGGCAACACGCCGCCGATCACCGATCCAACTCTCGACGTCGATGTCATCTTCGCCCCCGCGCCAAGCGATGCCGACAACCGCGTCAATGCGACCGTCGCAGCCGCCTATATGCAGGACCAGATCCGCATCTCGCCCGCGTTCGAAATCGTCGCGGGGCTACGCTTCGACAGCCTGAAGATCGACGTGGACGATTACCGTGCTGTCGGAGGCGGCGAGTTCGATCGCCGGGACACGCTATGGTCGCCGCGGCTCGGCGCGGTCGCCAAGCCTGCCAAGAACATCTCGTTCTACGCGAGCTACAGCCGCTCATACCTTCCGCAGTCAGGAGACCAGTTCAGCAGCCTTACTGGCGTCACCGACGGCTTGAAACCGGAGCGTTTCGATAATTACGAGGTCGGAGCAAAGTGGGAGATCCTGGACGGGCTCCTCGCCACCGCCGCACTCTACCAGCTCGATCGAAGCAACACCCGCGCCAGCGATCCGCTCGATCCGGCGCGCACCGTGCTCACCGGCAAGCAGCGTAGCCGCGGGCTCGAGCTTGGACTGGAGCAGAGCGTCACCAGCCGGTGGATGATTGCGGGTGGTTACAGCCTGCAGAATGCCAAAATCACGAGCACGACATCGGCTGCGCCTGCGGGGCGCAGAGTGCCGCTCGTGCCGCGCCACAGCTTTTCGCTCTGGAACCGGTATGACTTCACCAAGCGGTTCGGCGCCGGGCTCGGCGTGATCGCAAGATCGAAATCTTACGCGTCGATCAGCAACGCCGTGAAGCTCCCTGGATACACGCGAGCTGACGCCGCATTCTTCGCGAGGCTCGGCCACGGCATCGATGCGCAGGTCAACTTCGAGAACTTTCTCGGTGCGCGTTATTTCCCGACGGCGAGCAACGACAACAACATCGCGCCCGGCGCCCCCCGCACGTTCAAGGCCACACTCGGGTACAGTTTCTAGCGCGCGAGCTCTGCAGCCCGCGCCTTGATGCGCTCCAGGTCGCGGACGAAGAGGGCGCGCTCCGCGCGTTTGCGCTCTTCATCGGGTATTCGGAGCAGGAAGCTCGGGTGCACCGTCACCCAGCATTCGCCGCCGTCAGGAAGCTCGACGGGCGACTCGGCGAGCCCGGCTGATGGTCACCGTCTTGCCAATCAAGGACCTTGCCGCCGTCGCTCCCAGCGCGACGGTCACAGGCGGGCGGATCAGTTCACGCTCTTGCTCGGTCCACCAGTGGCAGGCGGTGATCTCGCCGGCGTCGGGCTTGTTGTGGACGCGCCGCTCGCCGCGTTGGATGAACTTGAAATGCTTGACCGCATTCGTGACGTAGACGGTCGAACGATCGATGCCGGCCTTTTCCAGTGCAGCATCGAACAGCGCACCTGCCGGACCCACGAACGGACGTCCCGCAATATCCTCCTGGTCGCCCGGCTGCTCGCCGACGAACATGATGCCGGCATTCAGCGGCCCCTCTCCGAACACGGTCTGAGTTGCGCATTTGTAGAGGTCGCACCTAGTGCACCCGCGCGCGCTCTTCAGTAGCGCCTCCCATGATGCGCGGAGATTTCCGCCAGGCTCGATGGAGCGCTCGGCTTCGAGCGCATCTTCCATCCCCTCCTTCACAACCGACCGATCAGTCATCTCCATCTCCCGTCACCGCGCACGGCGACCAGCGACTGAACGAGCGAAGTCTCCGGCATGTTTCGCCAGGTTTCCTCGAGCCGGTCGCCCGGCGGCACGTCGCCGCGCGCGGCGCCGGGGCCTTCGCTCAGGGGCTCTACGAAAGCGACGAACCGGCCGTCGATCTCGCGAAAACGCGAGAATGCACGCATCTGCGAGATGCTAAATTGCTCGTGCCTGACGAAGCGCAGGACCCATCAGTTCCGAATGTTATCCCGTTAATACAGACATTTAGCCCGCCGAAGTCGTTGCGCTTGCGGCAGCTCCCGGCGCCCCTTACGGAACGAAAATATGACCAAGTTCGCGCTTCGCCTGACAGCCGCCGCCCTTCCCCTCCTCGCAATCGCGGCTACCGCACCGCCGAAGCTCGTTAAGCCAATGACGCCCGACGTCGTCGCGTCCTACAACCAGATTCTTCCGCAGGCCGATTTCACCCGTCGCGAGGCGATGGTTCCGATGCGCGACGGCACCAAGCTCTACACGGTCATCTTCATGAAAAAAGGCACGACGAACGGGCCGATCCTGCTCTCCCGCACACCCTATGACGCGAAGGGCAGCACATCGCGGACCCCGAGCGAATCCGTGGTCGACGTGCTGCCGATCATGTACAAAGAGTTTGTCGAGGACGGCTACATCATCGTCCAGCAGGACATCCGGGGGCTTCACAACTCGCAAGGCACGTTCGTGATGAACCGGCCGATCGCGGGCCCGCTCAATAATAGCAAGATCGACGAGAGCACCGACGCCTACGACACGATCGACTGGCTGGTGAAGAACGTTCCGGAGACGAACGGCCGGGTCGGGACGATCGGTTCTTCCTACCTCGGCTTTCTGACGCTCGCGTCCGAGATCAATCCGCACCCGGCGCTCAAGGCCGCCGTGCCGCAGAGCCCGATGGTCGACGGCTGGATGGGCGACGACTGGTTCCACAACGGTGCATTTCGCGTCGGCGGCTTCGATTTCGCAGTGTCGCAGAGCACCGGCAAGGCCGAAGCTGGCGCGAGCATCCCCATCGGCGCCGGCGACGATTACAGCCGCTACCTCGAGGCGGGATCGATGGCGGACTACGCCCGCAAGTACAACATCGAGAACATTCCGTTCGTTGAGAAACTGATGCAGAACCCGGCCTATACCGACTTCTGGTCGGGGCAGGCGGTCGACAAGTGGATGGCCGCGCATCCGCTGACCGTCCCGACGATGCTCGAGGTGGGCCAGTGGGACCAGGAGGACAGCTATGGCGCCCCGGCGGTCTACCGCGCGCTCAAGGACAAATATGAGGGCACCGGACTTCTCCACCTCGTGATCGGGCCGTGGCGGCACTCAGGCGCAAATCATTACGGCTATGAGCTTGGCGACCTGACATTCAGCGGCGACACGGCGCTGCAGTGGCGTACCCAGGAGCTGAAACCGTTTCTCGACCATTTTCTCAAGGACGGCCCCGACCCGCACACGCCGACGGCCTACACCTACGCGACTGGCATCAACAAATGGGAGTCTAGTCCGCGCTGGCCGATGGGCGCGCCGACGCCGGCCTATCTGACGACGTCGAACGGCGTCAGCTTCGACCGACCGGCGGAAAGCGGACATAACGACTATGTCTCCGATCCGGCGAAGCCGGTGCCGTTCCTGCCGCGGCCGGTGGCCATGAACGACGCCGACCAGTGGCACGGCTGGCTTGTCCACGACCAGCGTTTCGTCGACGGCCGAACCGACCTGCTCAGCTACACGAGTGCTCCGCTGACCAAGGCGGTGCATATCATGGGGCCGCCCAACGTTGACCTGTTCGCCGCGACCAGCGGCACCGACAGCGACTGGGTTGTGAAGCTGATCGACGTTTATCCGAACGAGAATCCCGAAGAAGCGTCGCAGGGCTCCAAGCGTAACATGTCGGGTTTCGAGCTACCGATCGGAATCGAAATTTTCCGCGGCCGCTATGTCGACAGCTTTGCGCAGCCCCACGCGCTGACACCGGGCAAGGTCACCGAATACAAATGGAACCTCCCGAACGTCGATCACGTGTTCCTGCCGGGCCACAAGATCATGGTGCAAGTGCAATCGAGCCTGTTCCCGCTCTACGACCGCAACCCGCAGACTTATGTTCCCAACATCTTCTACGCGAAAGCGGACGACTATCGCGCGGCGAGGCAGAGCGTCTTCTACGGCGGGAATAACGCTAGCGCGGTCTATCTGCCGATTGTGCCGTAAGCGGCGGAACGCCGCCCCCACGGGCATCGGTATTCTGGACCGAGCTGAAGGACACCCCCTTCATCATGCTCGGCGTCGAAAGCGCGCGGGACGGCGCGGCGCAGCCGATGACCGTCATGTTCGAAGACCAGGACTGCGACGAGGGCCGGCCCTTGATTTTCACGGCGAAGGACCACGAACTGACACGCGGCCTCCGCGGCACGCTTGAGGTCGTGAACAATTGGGCGACGATCGAAAGGCTTTGGAGCCCGATCGTCGCCGAATGGTACGAGGGCATGGGCGATCCAAAGCTCGCGCTGGTCTGCTTTGATGCCGAAGACGCCAGGATCTGGATCAGCGACCTGCAGGGTTTCCTCAAGCCCATTCAACAAGTTGCTCGGCCGCATGCCCGAGGTCGGATGAAGGAAAAGATTGCGAAGGTCAGCTTCTAGCCGAGCGCCGCCGCCTGGTCCTCCGGCGTGCTTTGCATCCGCTGTCCGACCACCATCTTGAAGATCACGAAGGCGACGAGCCCAAAGGCGGCGCTGGCAACGTGGATCAGCCAGAACGTCGTCGTCGGGAGGCTCGAGTACAGCCCGCCGACATAGCCCACGAGGGCGTTGGCGATAAAGAAGGCGAAATAATAGAGGCCGATCACCGTCGACGTGATCTGCTTGGGCGAAATCTTCGAGAAGAGCGCGAGGCTGATCGGCAACACATGCGCAAAGCCGATGCTGTTCATCACCTCGAAAATCATCGGCCAGAACAAGCTGATCTTGCCGGCCGCCGGCTGCGTCAATGCCGCCATGAACAGGCACAGGCCGCCCGCAACGGTGAAAAAGCTGCCGATGATCATCTTGCTGATCTCGTCCGGCTCGCGATGGTGCGTCCCCCACCATTTCCAGAAGGCCGCGACCGCCACCAGCATCGTGAAGCTGACCGTCGCATCGACCGTAATCAGCCAACTGCTCGTATCGTTGAGTAGCGTCAGGTCGAAGCGCTGATCGCCCCAGACGAGATAGGCGTTGAAGATTTCCTGGTTGGTCAGCAGCGACACCGCTAGAACTGGGATCAGGATCAGCAGATAAACGACGCTCCGCCAGTCATCGCGCGTCAGCGGCTCGCGCAGCGCCGGGTCCTCGCCCGGGCTCTTGAGCTCCTCGACCGGAAGGTAGCGGCGTCCCGAGAAATAGATGAACAGGCCGAGCACCATCACCACGCCGGCACAGCCGAATCCCCAGTGCCAGCCGACCTTCTGCCCGAGCGTCCCGGAGATCAGCGGTGCGATGATCACGCTAACATTGATGAAGATGTAGAAGATCTGGAAGGCCATCGCCCGCCGGAGGTCGTTGGGGCCGTAGAGCGATCCGACCTGCGTCGCGATATTCCCCTTGAAAGCACCGACCCCGAGCACCAGCGCGAAAAGCGCGAACACGAAGGCAGAATTCGATAGCCATCAGGAAGTGGCCGATGGCCATCAGCACACCACCGATGATCAACGTCAGGTCGCGCCCGAGCCATTTGTCAGCAATAATCCCGCCGATGATCGGTGTGCCGTAAACGAGCGACGCGTAGGTCCCAAAGATCGCCGACGCGAGCGGCTGGCCGGCGATGCCATGATAGATGTGCGCCTGCACCCAGCTGAGACCGACCACCTTCTCCATCCGGCCCGGCAGGAGCAGGTAATTGACCATGTAGAGCGTGAGCAGCGTCTGCATCGAGTAATAAGAGAAGCGCTCGCACGCCTCGGTGAAGCCGAGGAAGCCCAGACCCTTCGGATGGCCGAGGAACGCGCGGTCTTCGAGCGTTCCCTGTTCGAAATCGGGCGTTGCGTCGGCAACCGTCATCGTTCGACCTCCTGGGTCATCGCTGCAGGTCTAAGTCCCTCAGTCTCCCGAGGTTCCAGAACGCGCCTGAGTGCCGGGCCGAGCAGCAGCACCAAAATCCCGCCCGACGCGGCGATGGCGGCGTGAAGCAGCCAGAATCCAAGCGGCGTCATTCGCTCGTAGAAGGTGCCGATCCAGCCGATGAGATTGTTGGCGACGAAAAGCGTCAGGAAAGCGATCCCCATCATCGTCGCATTGATCTTCGTCGGCGCGGCCCGCGAGACGAGCGCGAGAAGCGTCGGCCAGTAATAGATGAACGCAATGCCTTGGAGCGCGCAGTAGAGAAACGGCCAAAGCCATAGGACCTTCCCAGATCCCGCCGCCGCGATTGCGGCGACGAGAATTAGGTTGGCGGCCGCGCAGAGCCACGCACCTTGCCCTATCTTGCCCAGCTCCGAGGGCTCGCCGCCGTGATCCTGCTGCCAGCGCCACAAAGCGAACAGCACAGGCACGAAGAGGATGCTGAAGAGCGGGTCGATCGACTGGTACCAGGGTATCGGGATCGAAAAACCGCCCGCGTTCATGTCGCCGTGGTCCTGGAGCCAGACAGGCAGAACGTTCGCGAGCTGATAATATGCGATCGACTGGAAGACAGCGATCACCATGACCGCGATCAGCGCTGCAACGACCTTCCAATCGCGGCTGGTCATCGGCGCAGCCGCAATGACCTCCCGTTCCACTTTCGCCGGAAGGTGGCGATAACCCGAAAGGTAGGTCGCAAGCCCTGCCAGCATGAGCAAGGCAGCGGTCCCGAAGCCGACGTGCCAGCCGTACCGAGCGCCGAGGAAGCCGCAGACCAGTGGCCCCACGACCGCGCCGAAGTTGATTGCAGTGCTGAAAATGGCGAACCCGCGCGTGCGACGTGCGTCTTCGTCCGGCGGGTACAGTCCGCCGACCTGCGCGGAGATATTCCCCTTGAGGAGACCCGACCCCGCCACCAGTAGCAACAGCGCGAAAAGGAAGCTCTGGTCGAAAGCCATCGCGACGTGACCGCCGCTCATGCACAGGGCGCCAAGCACGACCGCGCTGCGCTGTCCGATCCAGCGGTCGGCTATCCAGCCGCCCAATACCGGCGTGAAATAGACGAAGCCCGAGTAGAGCCCGAAGATCTGCGATGCGAGCGCCTGCGTCGAGAGCGGGCCAAAGACGCTCTCCAGCCCCTGCCGGAACCCATTGAAACCGACGACATGCTCGACATGGCCGGGCAGCAGCAGCTGGTTGACCATGTACAGGACCAGCAGCGCCGACATACCATAATAAGAAAAGCGCTCCCAAGCCTCGGTAAAGGCGAGATAGGCGAGAGCCTTCGGATGACCGAGGAAAGTGCCCGACCCAATCCGCCCGGCGGTGAAATTAGCCTGCGCCGTGCTCAATGGGCCGCCCCTTCCATCTCATAGCTGCGTAACAAGCAGCGCTGATGTGCGAAAGGCGCGATTCGATGAGAGCCAGCCCGCTTACTGCGGGGGCGTTTCTTGATCGGCGGTCTGCTTGCGCTCGCCTTTGGCTTCCTGGATCACACGCATCAGGCAGCCGGTGTAACCTGCCGGCCCAACGGGCGAACAGCTGTTGATCCCGGTTGCGCCGACGGTCGACAGCGACTGCGACTTGCGCGCCCAGGATTCCATCTCCTGCGGCGTACCGCTCTGCCGCATGTTGGGTGGAATTCGATAGCGTTCCGCTTCCGGCCGGCGGGCGCAGACGACGACCTGATCGTCGGTCGAGCGTGGGCAAGGATCGGCGCCGTAGACGATGACCTCCGCGACATTCGGCTGTGCCTGGGCTACGGCCGGCGTGGGAAAAGCCGCATATCCGCCCGCGGCGGCTATCGCGGCCGCACTCATCAATGTCGTGATCTTCCTCATAACAATCCTTCCACCGCTACAGCGGCCGATAATTCCGATTCGTTCCTTAGAATCGCTTCGACAGTTCAATAGCCACCTTGCAACCCGCACGGATAGCCGCGGTCAATAAGGGATAACCAGGTGCGCTCGCGGCGCCAGCCTCGCGCGCCGAATCGCGATGTTCGAGTTCGTCGGCGCGAAAGTCCGCAATATCGGCCGCCAGTTCCGGATCGTCATCGCCGAGCTCTTCGAGCTGGCGGCCGTAATGGCGATCGATCTCCGTCTCGATTGCCTCGGTGCAGGCTAGCGCGGCCTTTTCCGAGATAAGGGCCGTCGCCGCGCCCAGCATGAAGCCGGCGACATTCCACAACGGCTGCAGCGCGGTTGGACGGACCCGCCGCTCAGCAATCAGCTGGTCGAAGCGCGATAGGTGCCGCTGTTCCTGCGCAGCCATGCGCGAGATCAGCTTGGCTTCGGGGCAATTTGGGCGAAGCACCGCCAGCTGCCCCGCGTAGATGCGGGTCGCACCATATTCGCCGGCCTGGTCGACACGAAGCATCGAGGCGCTGTCCGCGCGTCGATCGCCGGGCCGCCACGCGCTCACCGGCGCCACGCCTTCAGGTTCAAGATGAGGATCAGCGCGGCTCCGCCGAGCGACAGAATCGCGTTCCAGCCGGCCATCGAGATGCCAAGAAATCGGAACTGAACCTCATCGCAGCGGACCAGGGGCGCGTGCGTGATTTCTTTCAGGAGCTCGGCGGTGCTGGCGCCTTTGGTGGTCGCGAGCGCGGTGCACTGGGTGAAGCCTTCGAAAATCTTCGCTTCGACGCCCGCATGATAGACTCCGATGGCTCCAGAAATCGCGAATTCCTCAGTGCAGCCAGAAGGACCAGCGTTCGCGAGCGGAGCGTTAATGCGCCCGCCGTGAACGCAAGAGCGGCCGGGACGATTGCGGCCATGTGCGCATAGCGCTGCCACCAGCACATCTCGCATGGGTGAAGCCCACCGAAATATTCCGAACCGAAGGCACCCGCGAGGAGCGCCAGCGGAAGGAGGAGCGCGATAAATCGTGCGATTGACGCCGGCTGCGATGACGTCGGGACGGCGGAGCGCATAGCGACCGCTTCGCTCATACCCTGGCCCCTAGCGTGATTTCTTCGACGCGCCGCCGCCCGAGGCGATGTTCGCCGGCGTCGGCCCTGCCAGCCGCTTCAGCGTATTCAGGGCATAATAGAGCTGGAAGTCCTTGATCCCTTGCTTCTTCAGATCGTCGGCCTTGGCCGTGAAGCGCGGATCGGGCATGGCGTCGCTCTCGAGCAGCTTGTCATCGACCTTCGCCTGCGCGAGCAGGTGCCGCCTAAGGTCCGCCTCGCGGATGAACCTGCGATCTTTGTAATCCGGATCGGTCAGCTGCGGCACCTCGATGTCCGGCTGGATCCCGCCCGCCTGAACCGAGCGGCCCGACGGCGTGTAGTAGCGCGCGGTCGTCAGGCGCAGCGCAGCATCTGGTCCTGTCTGAACGACCGTCTGCACAGATCCCTTGCCGAAGCTGGTCTCACCCATGATGAGCGCGCGGTGGTGATCCTGGAGCGCGCCAGCGACGATTTCCGATGCCGAAGCAGTGCCCGCATCCGTCAGCACGACGACCGGAAGGCCATGCGCCATGTCGCCCGGACGGGCGTAATAGCGCTCTATATCGTCTTTGGTGCGGCCGCGCTGCGAAACGACTTCGCCGCTGTCGAGGAAGTCGTCGGCGACATCCACGGCTTGGTCGAGCAGGCCCCCGGGGTTCGAGCGAAGGTCGATCACATAGCCGATCGGATGCCCGCCGGTCGCCTTGTCGATTGACAGAAGCGCCGACTTCACCTGCTCGCCAACATTGCCGGAGAAGGTATCGATATTGATGTAGCCAACGCCTTCCTTGATCTCCCACTTAACCGGGCGGAGCTCGATCCGCTCACGCACGACGGTGAAGTCGAGAGGCTTGTCCTTGCCGGGCCGAACGATCGTAAGCTTCACCGGCGTGCCCGGCAGCCCCTTCATCTTCTCGACCGCCTGATCGAGCGTGATGCCATTCAGGAACTCGCCGTTGATGTGGGTGATGTAATCGCCCGACTTGATGCCGGCGCGCCACGCCGGCGTATCCTCAGTCGGCGCAATGACCTTCACTACACCGTCCTCCATCGAGACAGTGAGGCCGAGGCCGCCGTAATTGCCGTCCGTGGTTGTCTTCAACTGGTCGAAATCAGCGCCTTCGACATAGCTCGAATGCGGATCCAGCGCGGCGAGCATGCCGTCGATTGCGCCCTTGATCAGCGTCTTGTCGTCGACGGGTTCGACATAATTCGCCTTCACCCGCTCGTAGACGCTCATGAACTTTTCGAGCTCCTGGTAATTGGTCGTATCCGCGGCAGCGAAGGAGCTGGCGGTCACCGGAACCAGGGCGAGCGCCCCGACGAGCGCGAGCGGCGGAAGAAGCTTGGCGTTGAATTTCATCGTAGGTCGCGTCCCATTTGCGCGGCTATCCGGATAAGTTTCCGGCATTTAGCCGCCTTTTACTGCCTTTGACAGACTCTCAGATGAACCTGCGATGAGAGCTGGCGAGAATCGCTGCCCATTATGGGACAGTTCAACTTCAGTGGCGCCGAGCGCTCGTCCGAGAGGATCGCCGAGCCGCACCTTGTCCCCCGGCCTCAGCTGCGAAGAAACGTTCACAATCAGGCTCATCCAGCCGCCGCGATGGTCGATGATCAATATCCCGTCATAAGCGCGGAATGGGCCAGAAAAACGGACGACGCCGTCGGCGGGAGCGCTGATCTGCGCTCCGCGAGGCGTCGCGAAGCTGATCCCGCGCGAGCGGACGCCGCTATCGTTGACGGAGCCGAGACCCTCGAGGACCGGCGCCCTCGCGGGTAGAACGTAGCTGAACGGCGGTTTTGGTTGCGGTCCTTGAGGAGCAAGCGGCCGTGGCGGCGACGGTGCCTCCGAGGCGAGGACGAGGGCGAGATCGCGCGCGGATCTACTGCCCGATGCCCCGCTCCGAAGCTCTTCAACCTGCTCACCCGCGGCAATTGCGACGTCCCCGGCACTGAGCGCCTGGCCGCCGGCCGCAAGCGACTGCTCGATGGCGCGCCGCTGCAGCTCAGCGAACTGTTGCTGCTTGCCCACGAGCTCCTGACGGCTTCGCAGGAGCTCGGCGCGGGCATTTGAGGCTGCCGCCTCGAACCGCTTTCCCTCTGCGAGTTGCACCGAGAGCGCGCGCGTCCGGTTGCGGATCACTGGTAGAGTGGCATCAAGCAGCACCCCGATCTTCACGAGCTCGTCGGTTCCACCACCATCCACCAACGCCAGCAACGGCGGACGCTGCTCCGCAAGCGCGAGCCCTGCCAGAAGCGACGAAACAGGCCCCTCTTCCTCCGCCAGGCGCTGGCGATGTGCAACAACGTACGCCGACGCCAGGCGCAATTGGGCTTCGGAAGCAGTGATCCCAGCCTCGGCTGCTTCGATCGCCTGCGCGGCCGCGGCCTGCTGAGCCTGGAGGCGCTGCGCCTCGTTCCGCGCCTTGTCGGCCATTCGTTCGAGGCGTGCGGTTTCAGCCTCGGCAGAAGCCTGTTCGTCACGCGCGGTCTTCAGAGCTTGATCGAGCGTCTGGACCTCCGGCTGGGCGATGGCGCTCGCCGAGAGCAGGAGAGGCATGAGGCAGGACATCAAAAGCGTCCGCACCTCGCCTATCCTTCCCGGTGGTAGGGATGGTTCGCAAGGATCGATGTCGCCCGGAACAGTTGCTCGGCGAGCATCGCCCTTGCCAAAAGATGTGGCCAAGTCGCCGGTCCAAATGAAAGCAGCAGGTCGGCGCTGGCGCGCTCCGCTTCATCATGGCCGTCGGCAGCGCCGATCAGAAAACGCGCCTCCCGCTTGCCCCCGTCGCGCCAGCGTTCGAGCGCCCTCGCCAGCTGCGCCGAGGATAGCGCCTCGCCACGCTCGTCGAGCACCACGGTGACTGCGCCGGATCCCGCATCGGGTGCTTTGCCACCGCGATCCGGAAGCTCGGTCACTCTCGTCGGCCATGCGATCCGCTTCAAATAGCGCCCGACCAGATCGGCTTCCGGTGAGCGGCCGATCTTTCCTCGCGCGACGATGTGAAGAAGCACCCTATTGAGCGGTGGTGAGCGCCGGACGGTAGGGCCAGCTGAACAGCGTCTTGAACCCATCATAGATCGCCCGCGCCGCCTGGGCGATCATGCGTGGACGGTCCGATCCGCCGCGGGCGAAGATCGCGACCGCGAGTCGGTGGCCGTCGGGCATGGTAATGAAGCCGACGTCGTCCGCGAGGCCAGTCAGCGTCCCCGTCTTGTGCTCGACTGGCGTTCCGGCCGGGAGCAGCCACTTCATCCGATTTTTGCCCGTCTCGCACTTGGCCATCACGCCTAGCAGGTAATTGCGACTTTGGGCGCTGATGAGGTCGCCCTTGTAGATGCGCCGCAGCAGCTCGACCATTGCCTTGGGGGTGCTCGAATCCCTTGAATCCCAAAGGTCCCGCTTGTCGGCGAGGAGCTCCGCGATCGTGCGGTCGACACGCACACCGTGGATTCCGTTGTCGATCAGGAACCGATGGACGGCATGAGGCCCACCGACGTCTTTGAACAGTACATCCGCGGCACGATTGTCGCTGTAGATCAGCATCTTGGCCATGAGCCTGCGCACTGGTTCACCATGAATGGTGTCATCAAGCGTCTTCTGGCCGTGATCGACCTGCGACAGGTACAAGGTGGCGATCGCGACCTTCACGGTGCTCGCCATTGGAAAGGGAGTGTCGCCCTTGATGCTGATACTCTCCCCGTGTTGAGGTCGAGCGCGGCAATGCCGACATCGGTCGAGCTGCCGGAAACCAGCGAGCCGAGCTGCTGTTCGACCGCCACCAGGTCCGGCGAGGCCGCCGCCGTCGCAGGGCCCGCGACGAACGCCAATAACGACAGGATTATCGCTATGAATCGCATATGCCTCATCCGCGAGCCGCGCTTACATTTGCTTCATCGCCAAATGCCCACATTCGCTCCAAATTGTAAAAATTCCTGACTTCGGGGCGAAAAATGTGGACGATGACGTCGTCGGCATCGATGAGCACCCAGTCCGCTGCCGGCAGCCCCTCGATCCGAACGCTCCTCCCAAATCGCTCTTTGATCTTGTCGGCAAGCTTAACGGCCATCGACGCGACCTGCCGCGTAGAGCGACCGGACGCGATCACCATGTGATCGGCGATGTTCGACTTGCCCGCGAGCGGGATGGAAACGACCTCCTGCGCTTGATCGTCGTCGAGCGACTGCAGCACGAGCTTGTGGAGGTCTTCGACGTCGGTTGGGGCGCCGGCGGCGTTGGCTGCTTCAGCGGGATGTTCGGTCAAGGGGTCTCCTGGCGAACAGGGGCATCGCAATCTGCCCGTGCCGAAGCGCGAGCTTGGGGAATCGGCGATACCAGCTGGGGTCTTGCGCGCGAACGGCGGTTGCAGAGGTCGGATCGGGGGGCAGGCGAAGGAAGATGATCGCCGGTGCACTCCATTCCGTCCAGTGGCTTGCTTGACCGGACGGGTGGACGAACCGCCTCAGCCAGCCCATCGCGCGCGCCGCGTGGGCAGCTGAATCATAACCGGGCCGGCGAATCACCGCAATCGGCACTTCGCGTACTAACCCTCTCCAATCACGCCATTTGTGAAAATTTGGCAGAGTGTCGCTTCCGAGCAACCAGATGAAGCGGTGTTCAGGATGGCGCTGCTTCAGCCTGCGCACCGTGTCAACCGAGAACCGCGTGCCCTCCCGGCTCTCGAAATCGCTGACGCGGATGGGTTGGCCGCGCGCCATTTTCAACGCCGAGGCGAACCGCGCTTCGAACGGCGCCATGTCCCGCGCGCCTTCTTTCAGCGGGTTCCCGGCGAGACCAGCCACCACAACTCGTCCAGATCGAGTGCGCGCATCGCTTCGATGCTGATATGCCGGTGCCCGCAATGCGCGGGATTGAACGAGCCGCCGAGGAGACCGATGCGCGCCATGGCGCTCGACGGCTAGCACGCAGCCACTCCACAGCATAATGTTGCTCAAAGGGGGATTGATGGTCGGCGAATTCGAAGCGATCGGCGACGCAGTGACCGGCAGCCTTTTGGCGCGTGCGGTCGAGCCACGAGCCGGCGAAGCGGGCGCCGATGGCCATACCCATGAGAAGAACTGCCTCAATTGCGGGACGAAGCTGAGTGGGCCTTATTGCTCGGCTTGCGGACAAAAGGCGCACGTCCATCGGTCGGTCCGAGCTTTCTTCCAGGACTTCGTCCAGGGTCTTTTCAACTTCGAAGGCAAGATCTGGCGAACCCTTCCGATGCTCGCGTTGCAGCCCGGGGTGATGACCCGCCGCTACATCGCCGGCGAGCGCGCACGAATTCATTTCGCCGGTGGCGCTTTATCTCTTCACGGTCTTTGCCATGTTCGCAGTCCTCAATTTCACGGGCGCGCTCGGCACCAACGGCAAGGGCGCAAAGCACATTCAGGACGGCCTTAAAACCGGGATCGCCGACGACCAGAAAGAGCTCGCCAAGCTGGAATTGAAGCGGAAGATCGAACTGGCCGCCGGCAAGCCGGTTACCGACATCGATCGCAAGATCGCGAGCCACAAGGAGGACATCGCCGATATCCAGAAGGCCATGAGCGGTCCGAATATCGTATCAGGCCAGGTTGGCGACGAAACGCCGAGCTGGATCCGCCCCTTGATCGAGAACGCGAGGGACAATCCTCAAATGGTTTCGATGAAGGTTCAGGATGCTGCGTCGAAATATAGCTGGCTGCTGATCCCGATCTCATTGCCCTTCATGTGGCTGCTGTTCCCGTTCCGCCGCCGGTTCAACACCTACGACCACTCGGTCTTCGTGACCTACTCGCTGTCATTCATGATGATGCTGGTGGTGACGGGAAGCCTGCTCGTTGAGGTGGGCATGTCGGGCCTTGCCGGCCTGCTGTTCTTCGTGCCGCCGTTTCACATGTATCGACACCTCAAGCAGAGCTACGAGCTCGGGCGGTTCAGCGCGATCATGAGGACAATGGCCTTGGTAACCTTCGCAATCATCGCCGCGGCCCTGTTCGCGGTAACTGCGGTCGCCATCGGTGCGCTCGACTAGCGCTTGCAGGGATATTTCTTCTGGAGGACGCGGATCATTGCGCCCTTGAGGCTCATCTGCGCGCGCTCGGCCGTCGGGATCGCCTCGAGGCCGCTGATGAATTCCATGCTGCCGAGTTCGGCCCGGGCCTGGGGTGAGCAATAGAGGATCGGCTTGCCCGCCCTCTCCGCAGCGATGCGATCGTCCCCGATCGATTTGCCGACAGCAGTTGCCTCGGCCTTGAGCCGCCCATAGTCGCCATCAAAGAAGGCAAGCGGGCCCCTGGCCTTCAGCCTCTCAGCCCGGTCGAGGAAGTTTTGCGCCGAGCCGGGCAAGGCTCCGAGCACGGGCGCCGAAAAACAAAGGGCCACGCCAAGAAGGATTGTCTTGTGCATCAAAAGAACCTCGTCCTCGACTAAGTGCCGCAAAGTGGCCTTTTGGTTTGAACGGGTTGTGAACTCGGCGCACGCGACTAACAGGGGAAGCGCGCCGCCAGGTAGGCCCGGAGGGCGTCCTTCACTTCAACATAGGGGCAATTCGCCTCGGGGATCTCCTCCAGCGCGGCGATGATCTCGTTGGCGCCCGGCTGAGCGGCGGCGAGCCCGGGGCAATAGGCCGGTCTCCTACCCTCCGACACGGCGGCGAGCCGTTCGGCGCGAAGCTCGGAAGCATCCTTCTGGAGTTCGGCCCTGAGCTCACCGAGATCCTGGGTGAGCTGCGCGGATGCACCATTGGAATCAAGCCTCTCGAACTGCGACAGGAAGGTCGAGACCGGCATCGACAAAGCGGGTTGCCCGATCACGGCTAAAGCAATTCCGGCGGCAGCGCGCCGCATGCGCCCCTATCGAGGCTCAGGCGCCAGCGGTCGCCGGTCCGCCAATCGTGCCAGTCTTGGGTCGCTTGGCCTTCGGGATCGACGAACCGGCCGCCGGGAGCGCTGGGCCTTTCATGCCGCCGCGGTCGATCGTCTCGCCGGCGAGCACCCTCTTGATCTCGTCGCCCGACAACGTCTCGAACTCGAGCAGCGCCTGGGCGAGCGTCTCGAGCTGCTCGTTGTTCTCGGTGAGCAGCTTCCGGGCACGCTTATAGCCGTCCTCGACAACCCTGCGGATCTCCGCGTCGATCGCCTGAGCCGTCTCGTTCGACATCTGCCGTTGGCGATTGACCGAATAGCCGAGGAAAACCTCTTCTTCAGGTTCGGCGTACTGCAACGGGCCAAGCGCATCGGACATGCCCCAGCGGGTCACCATGTCGCGCGCGAGCTGCGTCGCGTACTGGATGTCCGAGGAAGCACCCGAGGATACCTTGTCGTAGCCGAAGATCATCTCCTCGGCGACGCGGCCGCCCATCGACACCGCAAGGTTGGCGTACATCTTGTCGCGGTGATAGCTGTAGCTGTCCCGCTCGGGCAGGCGCATGACGAGACCGAGCGCACGGCCGCGCGGAATGATCGTTGCCTTGTGAATGGGGTCGGACGCTGGTTCGTGCAGAGCGACGATCGCGTGACCTGCCTCGTGATAGGCGGTCATGCGCTTTTCGTCCTCGGTCATCACCATGGACTTGCGTTCGGTACCCATCATCACCTTGTCCTTGGCGTCCTCAAGCTCCTGCATCGCCACCAGCCGCTTGCCCTTGCGAGCGGCAAGAAGCGCCGCCTCGTTGACGAGGTTGGCAAGATCCGCTCCCGGAGAAGCCCGGCGTGCCGCGCGCGATGACGCGGGCGTCGACGTCGGGCGCCAGCGGCACCTTCTTCATGTGGACCGCTAGGATCTGCTCGCGGCCGTCGATGTCGGGGCGCGGGACGACCACCTGCCGGTCGAAACGGCCCGGCCGCAGGAGCGCCGGGTCCAGCACGTCCGGACGGTTGGTGGCGGCGATGATGATGATGCCTTCATTGGCCTCGAAGCCGTCCATCTCGACCAGCAGCTGGTTCAGCGTCTGCTCGCGTTCATCATTGCCATTGCCGAGGCCTGCGCCGCGATGGCGGCCGACGGCGTCGATCTCATCGATGAAGACGATGCAGGGCGCCGACTTCTTGGCCTGGTCGAACATGTCACGAACGCGGCTCGCGCCGACGCCCACGAACATTTCGACGAAGTCAGAGCCGGAGATGGTGAAGAACGGAACGCCCGCCTCACCCGCGATGGCCCGGGCGAGCAGGGTTTTGCCGGTGCCCGGAGGCCCGACGAGCAAGGCGCCCTTGGGAATCTTGCCGCCGAGGCGCGCGAACTTGCCCGGGTCCTTGAGGTACTCCACAATCTCTTGGAGTTCCTCGCGGGCCTCGTCGATGCCGGCGACGTCGGCGAAGGTCACGCGGCCCTGCTTTTCGGTCAGCATCCGGGCGCGGCTCTTGCCGAAGCCCATCGCTCCCGAGCCCGCGTTCTTCTGCATCTGGCGCATCACGAAAAAGCTGATGCCGAGAATGAGCAGGAAGGGCAGCGAATTGTAGAGCATGTAGAGCCAGATGCTCGAGCCTTCCTCGCCCTTCACCTGGACAGCAACGCCCTTGCTCAGAAGCTTGTCGGAGACATTCGCATCGCCCGGCGCGAGAGTGTTGAAAACCTCGCCCGAAATCGAGCTTGCCGCTGATCGAACTGCTGCCTGAGGTGCCCGTCGCCATGGTCACCGAACGGACATTGCCCTCGTCGACCTGCCGGACGAATTCGGAATATGGAATCGCCTGGCCGGTCGTGCTGCGCGAGCCGCCATCGATCATCTGGACGAGAAGTACGAGCGCAAACAGCACTCCGACCCAGATGAGCAGGCTCTTGGTCCAGGGGTTACCGGGTTTCTTTTCCTTGTCGTTCATCTCGCCGTCTTCCAGCGCAAAACGCGCTTTCCCTTAAAATAGGCGTATCCGCCCCAATAACAATGCGACCTTAGGATCGGGTGAACGAAGGCGGAGATGTGTCCCGACGCAATGCGCCGCGAACATCCCTAAAGTGATTGCCGATGGATTGACTCCAGCCAAGGCAACGCCGCTCCCAACGGAGTTTCGCGCGAAGCTTGATGCTGCGGTCAGAACTGCGCTGCCGCAAACGGCGGCTCGCGCGTAGCCTTACCAAGAGAAGGGGCGGCCTGGTGGCCGCCCCAATCCCGAAGTCGAAACGGGCTTGCTGGCGCAGCGCTAGTCGGCGACCGGCGTAACCGTCACCGGTTTACCTTTGTCCGGGGTCGCCTTGAATGAACCGTCTTTGGCGGGAGCCGTTTCCTTGAAGCACATGCGTTTCGCCCCTTCGTGGATGGTGCGAAACATGTCTTTCCGCCGGTAACACTCCATTTCCCTTGGGCTTCGACTTTCCCGTTTGCAGCCAAGTCACGGTAGGTTCTGTCAGCGTTCAATATTGTTCGAGTGACTGTCCCGTCAGCATGCTTGACCTCGAAGGTGCCCGGCTTCGAACCGTTGGCCGTGACGATGCTCTTCGCCGCGGGCTTTCCAGTCGCCAGAGCCCCTTGTGCCTGCTCGCTCGAGGACACAGCCAAAACTAAAGGCAGCGCCAAATATGCAAATGCGCGCATAGAATTTCCTCTCCAGAGAATGAGAAACGCCGTACCAGTGGCGGCGGTCGAGCGTCGGTCGAGCGCTAGCCGAGCGTTCTGAACGCCCATTTCTTGAGCGCGTCAACCAAGCGGCAAGAATGGGGTAGAGAGTAGACATCCAATTCGGCCGTCACGATCCAATGAAGTCGAAGTCTCGCAATTTCCCTCGTTTGTGTTCGCGGGGGGAGATCTCACGACCGCGAGCGACGACAATCAGTGGCGGTCCCAGCCGATTGTCGCAGCCGCCCGCTAGCGGTAGGAACGGTTTGAAGGCGAATGCTCGCCGCTCGCAGCAGTTGCGCGATCTCCGCGCAGATCTTGCTTATACTCGGCCTGCATCTCGATCAGCGTTTGGCGAGCCTCTTGTGAGCATGCGGGACGCGCGAGCGCTCGAACGATCGTATGCAACTGCACCTCGACAAGTTTGTCGCAATCCTGGGCAGGAATCAGAGCAGCGTCCGCGGCGATCCGCCAGCCGACGCGCATGGAGGTGGTAAGCGCGCCGGCTTGAGCGTTGGCCTCGACTTCCTCGAGGCTTGGCAGGACGCCATCACCCGACGAACGATCCTTCATCCGCCTGACGATTGCCTGGCTCCAGGGCCGGTCTCTTTGCGCTACCGCAAGGACGTCGGCTCGGGCCGCTTTGATTTCTGGAGCGATTATCTGACCATTGTCCAAAATGACCGGCGCCGCGTCGCTGGTGTCGCAGCGATAACCGGCCGTCTCGACGAAGGCCTTGAGGTCGGTCGCCGCACGAGATCCTACGCGCGAATAATGGAGCGGTACCGAGCGGCAGCCGAGCGGCCGCCGATCGTAGACGCCGCACCTATTGTCCCGAAGAGCAGCGCACTCGCCCGTGCCCGTATCGAGCGCCAGTGCGGAGATCATGAGATATTTGGCGTAGTCGACCGACTTGCCGCTGCGCCAAAGCCTCATTGGATATTTGCGTGCGGCAAAAGCACCGAGAAGACGCTTCTTCTCGTAAAAGATCGCGCTCGCGTTGGCTTCCGGACGCCTGAGTGAGAGATAGTCGCTGAGGCTTTGCGGCAGCCAGTGGAGGCGGAACATCAACCTGAATACGAAAGTATCGGCTAGCGGCGCCGCTTCCGAGAGCTCGACTTCCGGCGAACGATTGCAACATCTCCCACATTGCGTGCAGGCGAAATGCGATTTGGGCAGGTCCAAGCTCGGCTTCCCTCTATCAGCGGGTTCGCATGTAGGGTCAGCGTCCGCAATGCCCTGGATTATGCGGCCCGTTGAGACTTGGGCGCCAGAGTGCATAAGATCTTTGATGCCCCGTTCGATCATCGATAATGCGCTGCGCCTCCTCGCGGCCGCGGTCCTCGCCCTTGCCTTCTGCATGCCGGCAGCGGCGTCTCATCTGGTCACTGGCAATGGATTCGGGTTCGCTGTCGTTGCTCCCGAGAGCGGCACGGCAACAAAATTCTACCCCCACCCCCACAGTTACCTCCGTCCTGATCCGTCCAATTCTCTCGGCGAGGGGATCGAGACGGCGAACTTCATCAAAACGCTTGGTTGGGGTCCGAGCGGCAAGCCGGGCATCGCTGATTATGTCGAGGATTCGCATGTGATCCGAATGCGCCGCTCGGATGGCAGCGCCTATTTCTTCATGCCGTTTGGCCTCGGGCGTCCAGCGCTGATCGTAAGTCTGGAAACTCAGCGAATGAAAGCGGCCTCGTGGCGGGTCGAATGGAACAAGCCCCTTCTCTCCCAAAAAAGCGTGAGCAGGTCGGGCGCAAAGCTGTTGCGGTTCGAGGGAGTCGATGAGCCGCTGTTGTTAATCCCGTTGGGCGGGGTCCGGAAAGCTCCTCGGGGCCAGACTTTGGCAGCGAGCTCCGCATGGGCGTTGATCGCTCTTGAAAGTGAGAATGACGCAGAGCCCGCCCTTCGCGAGTTCGCAAACTGGTGCGCGGGGCTTCGTCCCAAGCAGCTGGCGAGGCGGGAAGTCGCCGAGTTCGAGCAATGGCGAGCAAAGCCGGCGATACACTTCAAGAGTGAGAAGGAGAGACACCTTTGGCGGCAGAGCGAAACGATGCTGCGCATCGCACAAAGCCGCGAGCCGAACCGACCGGATCGACATGGCAACGGGCTGATCGTCGCCGCCCTTCCCGATGTCTATTCAACGCCTTGGGTTCGCGACATGGCGTGGGCTACTGTGGCGCTAATTCGCATGGGGCACCAGGCAGAGGCCCGGGCAGCGCTCCTGGCCTATTTTAGCGCACAGCCGACCGGCAAAATGCGAAGCCAGGTCAAGGGCGCAGACTACCAGATCTCGGTGGTGCGTTATTTCGGGAGTGGCGAAGAGGAGCCCTTCTTCACCCAGGAGGGCAGTACCAACATCGAGTTTGACGATTGGGGCGAAGCGCTCTGGGTGCTCGGTGAATATCTCCGCAAGTACGACGACCCGCAAATCCTCAAGGCCGCCACCTATCGCGGGCCGCTATATGAGACCGCCCGCGACTTCATCGTGAAGCCGCTCATGGCCAATATGGAAAAATACAGCGACGGATTGATCGTCGCGGCCGACACGTCGATCTGGGAGGAGCGGCAGAAGGACAAGAAGCATTTTGCTTTCTCGACCGCGATGGCGATCGTCGGCTTGCGCGAATTCGCTGACGTGGCACGCCGCGCCGGCGATGAGGCCGCGCGCAGGCAGGCGCTCGATACTCGAGCGCTGCTCGAAAAGGGTTTCGCCGCGGCGTTCGTGCGCAAAGGGACGCTTCGCGGCACGCTCGAGGACGGCGTCAAGAACGACATCGACGGGGCGCTCCTTCCGATCATCAATTTCGGGGTTGTGAAGGAACCGCAACTGATCGGCGGCACGGCACAGAGAATGAAGCTGCTGAAGGTGCGGTCAGGCGGCTACAGGCGCGTTCGCAGCACCTATAGAGATCCGAAGATCTTCGAATATTGGTACGAGCGGCAGGAGTTCCTGTTCGTCGACCTGCATCTTGCCGAGCTCTACCGGCGCCTCGGCAGGCAGACCGAGGCTGACTCAATGTTGAGCAGGATCGTGGATAAGGCCGCAGCCGACCACGACATCATTCCCGAGATGTACGTTGCGCTTCCATGCAAACTCTTCCCGGGCAAGATCGGCGATCCCACGGGCGCGATCCCGATGGTCGGATATGGTGCCGGGGCTTACGTCCTTCACCTGCTGGAACGAGAGCACATGGCGAACAGTCAGAGCTAGGCTGGTCGCGGCCAACCCCAGTTACCGAAACTGCCGCTGAAGAATGAGGCTGCGACCTTTGGCTTCGAAGGGACGCAGGGTATCGACGCGGACGATTGCGCGCGAGACGCATTTGGTGGCATCCGCCACGTTAAGCTGCAGCGGGAGACGGTCGATGTGCGGTGACGGCAATGATCAGGGCTTCATTCCGGACATGTCGGTCACGCGCAGGGCGGCGCTCCTGGCGATCAGCGCAGCGGCGGCCGCAGGCGCTGTTCCGATGCCGGCCTTTGCCGAGGATGCGGGGGCCCGGCCTGTCACCGAGAAGGACGTTTTTGTGAAAACGGTGGACGGCAGCGCGGACGCCGCGCTCTTCTATCCGAAGAGCAGGGGGAAATGGCCGGCGGTGCTGATGTGGCCGGACATCCTGGGTCTAAGGGGCGTGTTCCGCGAGATGGGCAAGCGGCTCGCCGCGCAGGGCTACGTCGTGCTCGTCCCCAATCCTTATTATCGGTCCAAGAAGGCGCCGGTCATCGAGGGCGCGTTCGACTTCGGCAGCAAGGACGATATGAACAAGCTCATGGCGTTCAAAAACGGGTTGACCGACCCGATGGTCGACCGCAATTCCGCTGCCTACATCACCTTCCTCGACGCGCAGCCGCAGACCGATAGACGCCGCAAAGCCGGCGTGCAGGGCTATTGCATGAGCGGGCCGATCTCGTTTCGGACTGCGGCGGCACGGCCGGACCGGATCGGCGCAGTCGCGACCTTCCACCCGGGCGCGCTGGTGACCGACAAGCCGTCGAGCCCGCATCTTCTCATCCCGAGAACCAAAGCCGCTTACCTGGTGATCATCGCCAGGAACGATGCGGAGAAGATGCCCAAGGAAAAGCCAGATCTGGATGCCGCTTTCGCCGCCGCGAGGCGGTCCGCGAAGGTTGAGATCTCCTCCGCGAAATCACGGCTGGACCGTCGCCGGCAGCCAGGCCTACGACGAGAAGGAGGCTGAGCGGGCCTGGGCCGAACTCCTACCCTTCTATCGCGCTCACCTCGGCTGATGCGTTTGCCGCACGGCGCGCCGGCGCCCGCGAGAAGTGCCAATCGGGGCCGCCGACGCACAGGACGCCTCGAAGTGTCGCCCGCCGTCCGGTGCAAATCGCTGCCAGGACCTGGTCGATTTCGCGGCCCCTCAGCTCAGCGCCGCCGCCCTCCGTCGCGAGCGCCAGTATCGCCCGGCGGATGATCCGCCTGCGGATCTCGCGCGGCGCATCGGTCGGCTTGTAGACGATCTCTCCGCCGGTCCGACTGACCGCTCGCCGCCATTCGAGGTCGGTCGCCCAGTGCAGCGCCCCGTCTGCTTCCGCGAGATGGAAGGCGCTTTCCGCCACGGCGGCAGGGTTGAGCCAGTCCGCGCCGGTGAGCGCTTTTCGCACGCGCACTCGCTCGAACTGCTCGTCCTCATTGCTCGGATCTTGCGCCGGCTCCACTTTGGCGGCGGCGCAAACCGCCTCCAGCTCAGAATGGCGCCATCCCAGCAGCGGGCGCACGAGCGCGAAGACGCTTCCAGGCGTACCGCTGAGGCGGCGCATGCCGGCCAGGCCCTTGACCCCCGCGCCGCGGGCAAGACGCATCAGGAAGGTTTCGGCCTGATCGTCAACATGATGAGCCGTGAGAAGCGCGGTGAGGCCGCGTTCGCGGGCCCACTCTCCCGAGCAAACGGTAGCGCATCATCCGTGCCCGCTCCTGGATCGCGGTTGCGGGCTTTTTGTCCCAGGTTGCGGTCAGGATCCGGTGCGGAACGCCGAGACGTTCGCAGACCCTCGCGACCATCTCCGCTTCGGCTCGGCTATCGCTCCTAAGGCCATGGTCGACGGTCGCGGCTTCGACCAGCAGCGGACGAGCCTCGGCGGCGAGGAGCAGCAGAGCCAGGCTGTCGGGGCCGCCGGAAACGGCGAGTCCGATGATCTCACCCGGCTCAATCAGGGCGTCGAGGTCGCGCCTGAACCGATCGATCGGCCGAACTTCCGGCTCGGTCTGCTTCGCGCTCGCCATAGTCGCTCCTCAAGAAAGGGGGCGTCAGTTAGGCCCCTGGAAGGAAAGCGCAACTGCCATTCTCAACATGGCGGAAAGGTTGCGACTGAATGACAAGCGGCGGACCTCGCCTAGCTGCAATTGGTCTTCGCCTTGGCGTCGGCTTCGAGTTTCTTGAGGTCGGGCCGGACCTTGGCGCCATAAACCGCGTCGAGCTCCGCATAAGCTTTGCAGGCCTGCGCGGACTGGCCGAGCTGGCTTAGCGCCTGGCCGAGGTAATAGAGGCTGTCCGGTGCGCGCTCGCCGCCGGGGTTCGTGCGATAATTGGCGAGGAGTGCCGTCGCCGCGGCGTGCGCATCGCCCTTGTCGAGCAGCGCCCGGCCGATGAGGTTGTTGGCGTAGCTTACGCGCTTGTGCTTGGGATAAGCAGCGACGAATGAACGAAGCGAGCTGATCGCCTCGTCATATTTGCCGGCCTCCCACAAACGGAATCCCTCGGTGTAGGCGCTCTCGCCGGGATCGATGGGTTGAGCGTCCGCCGACGCCTCGGCATCACTCATCGGGGGCGTTGCTTCAGCGGTCTTCGGCGATTGAGCAGGCGGCTTGGGCCTCGGCTTGGCCGGTGTCGCCGACAGCGGAGGAGCCTCGCTAGGCTCAGGCGCGGGTACTTGGGCCTGGTTCATCCGCTGCTCGAGCGCCTGGATGCGCTGCTCTTGGTCATTCTTGAGCTGACCGACCCCGGCCTCCAGGCTGCGCAGCCGATTGCCGTTCTCCTCCGTCTGGCGAAGCATGTCGGCCATCTGCCGCTCGAGGGCGTCGAGGCGCTGATCGAGGCTAATCACCGAGGATTGGGTCGCGGCCGGGTCGTCGGCGAACCCCGCAGTGTCGGCCGGCTTGCCCTTTGGGAAGACGCGCCGCTGCACTTCATTCACCTGGCGCTCGAGGCGATCGATGCGCTGCTCTGGCGTCGGCTGCTGGCGCTGAGCGAATGCAGAAGAAGCAGGCAGCAATACCGCACTCGCGGCGAGGACGGTGATCAAACGCAAGAATTTCACTGAAACTTTCCCCACCCTTCGATCCGGATTCGACTGTGCTCTTTGGTGCCTGACCCGCCGATGAATCCTATTTACCCGCCGCTGGCTGCGCGGGCTGCGCCGCGCTTTGAGCTCCGCCGCGCATCAAGTCGGGTCCCTTGAGGCTTACCTTCGAAGCGACCTTGCCCGGTGGGCCCACGGGAGGTGCGGCCGCCGAGCCCACGGTGACCCTCAGCGCTTCGGGCTTGCCGGCCTTGAGCAAAGGCGCGGTCGCATTGGGCGGGACGGCGAAGGTCTGGCCTGGCTGCAACATGCCCTCGAACAAGGTCTTGCCCCCGTCGGTGACCTGGATCCACGCGGGCTCGATCGCATTGAGTACCACCGGTCCCTGGGCGGATGCCGCTGGGGCTGGGGTAGCCGCCTGCTGGGCGGGCCTCGCTGGCTGCGTCGCGGCCGGGGCCGCGATCTTTGCGTTGGACACCTGCTCCGGCTGTTCGAGGGAGCGGCGGTTCAGCCAGCTCATCAGCACGACGATGACGATGACAGCGACTATCGCCGCAAGGACGAGCCATTTGGGCATGGTGCGCGCCGGGTCGGCGGCCTCGATCACTTCCGATTGCGAGGAAGCGAAGCGCTGGCCGCCCATTTCCTCGCGAAGCTGGTCCCCGATGTCGGTTCGGTCGAGCCCGACCGCCGAGGCATAGCTCTTGGCGAAGCCCACGGTGTACGTCGGCGCGGGAAGCTTCTCCCAGTCGGCGATTTCGATGCTCTCGAGGTGCCGCTGCGGAATGCGCGTCTGGGCGGCGACATCCTCAAGGCTGAGCTTCTTTTCCTCGCGCGCGGCCCTCAGGCGCTCTCCAACCGTCGGAACATGGGACTCGACCAGTTCTTCGTCCATCGCCTCGCCCTGAAATTTCGGCTCACGCTCACCTTTTAGGCGCAGCGCGTCGGTGTCAACCAATCGTTACGGAATGCCGCCTCGCCCAGTCCGTCAGCGCCTTGCGCATATCCTTGGGCGGACGCGCGAGCAGCTGGTCGACCCGGGCACGGATCGCCGCCGCATCGAGGGTGCGAACCATCGCCTTCACCGGTCCGACGCCGGCCGGCGTGATCGAGAAATTCTCCGCCCCGATGCCAATGAGCGCCATCGCTTCCAGTGGGCGGCCGCCCATCTCGCCGCAGATCCGCGCCGGCACTCCGGCCGCATTGGCGGCATCGAGCACCCGCTTCAGGAAGCGCAGGATCGCGGGGCTTAGCCAGTCGTAGCGCTGCGCGAGGCGGGGATCGGAACGATCTGCGGCGAAGAGGAACTGGGTGAGGTCGTTGGTGCCGATCGAGATGAAATCGACCCGGGGCAGAAGCTGGTCGAGCATCTCCGCCAGACTTGGGACCTCGAGCATTGCGCCGAACTCGATTGAAGTCGGCCTCGGTCGGTGCGCCTTCCTGGCCCAGTCGACCTGCTCCTCGAACAGCGCACGGGCCTCCTCATATTCCCATGGCTCGGAGACCATCGGGAACATGACCCGAAGCACCCGCCCCCCGAGGCTTCGATCAGCGCACGCGCCTGGGCCTTCATCAGCGCCGAGCGATCGAGTGACAGGCGCAGCGCACGCCAGCCCATCGCCGGGTTCTCGGCCTGCTCCTCGGCCTCATCCGTGAGATATGGCAGAGCCTTGTCGCCCCCGATGTCGACGGTTCTAAAGATGACCGGACGGTCGCCCGCAGCCTCGAGCACCTTGGTGTAGAGCCTTTGCTGCCGCTCGCGGCCGGGAAGGGTCGCCGAGACGAGGAACTGGAACTCGGTACGGAACAGGCCGATCCCGTCGGCGCCGGTCATCGGGAGAGTTGCTGCGTCCTCGGCGAGGCCGGCGTTGACCATGACGCTGACTTGGATGCCGTCGCGAGTCTTCGCCGGAAGTGTCCGGACCGCGGCGAATTCGGCGCGGCGCTTCTGGCTCACCGCCATGCGGTGCTCGAAGCCGGTCGTCAGTGGCCGCGTCGGACGGACGATCACGCTGCCATTGTCGCCGTCGACAAGGATCGTCTCGCCTTCCTCGACGCTGTGGCGGATGTCGTGGAGGCGCCCGATCACCGGTACCCCGATCGCGCGCGCGACAATTGTCATGTGCGAGGTGAGCGACCCCTCCTCCAACAGCACGCCCTTCAGGCGCCGGCGGTCATATTCGAGGAGATCGGCAGGCCCGAGGTTGCGGGCAACGAGCACGGTGTCCCGGGTCAGGCCGGACTGGGCCGCCGTTCCCATCCGGCCCGAAACGATGCGCAAGAGCCGGTTCGATAGATCCTCAAGATCGTGCATCCGCTCCTGAAGCAGCGGATCGTCAATCTCCTGCATCCGGGCGCGCATCCGCTGCTGGACTCGCTCGATCGCCGCTTCGGCAGTCAGCCCGCTGTCGATCGCTTCGTTGATCCGCCGCGACCAGCCCTCGTCGTAGGCAAACATCCGGTAGGTCTCGAGGATCTCCTGATGCTCGCCCGCGGTCCCGAACTCGGCCTCCTTGGCCATATTGTCGATCTGCTCGCGCATCTTGCGGAACGCCGCGTAGACGCGGTCGCGCTCGGCTTCGATATCCTCGGCGACGGTGTGCTCAACGACGATGCGCGGCTCATGGAATACCGCTTCGCCCTTCGCCATTCCGGAGACGAGCTTGAGGCCCGAAAGGCGCAAGGGGCCGGCGCTTCGCAGGCGGCTGCGGCGAGCACCGTCGACCAGCCGCGCCGCGCCGATCATCTCCGAGAGCACCATGGCTACCGTCTGAAGCGCTTCGATCTCGACGTCCTCGTAGCGGCGCGGCTCGGCATTCTGGACGGCGAGAACGCCGATCGGGGTCTCGAGTCGGACGATCGGGACGCCGGCGAAGCTATGGAAGCGTTCCTCGCCGGTTTCCGGGCGGTAGGCGAAAGCGGGATGTTGCGCCGCCTCAGCAAGGTTCAAATGCGTCCCTCGCCGGCGATTGTGCCGACGAGGCCTTCGCCCATCCTCAGCCTGGTGACGTGGACGGCTTCCTTGCGAAGGCCGTGGGTCGCAAATAGCTCGAGATAATTCTCGCGCAGCAGGTAGATCGAACAGACGTCACTGTTCATTGCTTCCGCAATGAGGTCGACGACGCGGTCAAGCTTGCTCTGGGCCGAGCCGCGTTTCGCCATGATATCGTGGAGACCGGTCAGTATCTCGCGGGCGGAGGCGGCGGCGGTGGAAGCCATATTATGCGGCTAACAGATGCGCCGCCGCCGTGTCACGCGAAGAGGTTGGGCATCGGACCGCAGTTGGGGCCGATGCCTCGGCTCAAGCAGGATCGGCAACGTCGAAGGTCACGTAGAGATTGCCCACCTCGCCCGTGACATGACCCTTGCTGTCTATCGCGAGATCGTACGATCGACCGAGCCGGTCGAACCCCCGCACATGGGTCTTTCCATCCCTACCCTGAAATTGCCGGTAGCGCCCGATCTGGGCTGCGATCTTCGCCTCGTCGACCTGGACGAGCTGCGGGGCATTGGAATCCTTCACCGGGGCCACTCCAAGGGCGACCGCTACGATTGCACTGATCATCATCACTCATACTCCTGTTACGCAGCAGCGTTGCTGCGCCGGAGCACAGATCAAGAAGCGTGCCAGACGAGAAACTTCCCATTCATCAGATGCTTAGCCAAATGTCGCCCCGGCGACTATTGGCGAGCGGCGCTATAGTTTAGTAATACACGCCTGCCCGTCGGCGGGAGATAATCTCAGCGAACGGCGAAATCATTGTTCGTGCGGTCCTTGTCCGGGATCTTGTGATCCGGATCGAGCGCTGCACGGACGACCGGCGAGTGTCCAACGATAGGCACGTCCGTCGAGGCTTGCCGGATCCAGGTCTCAACCGGGAGCCGCACGTCGCGGCTCGTGCCGTCGGCGAAGGTCACGCGAAGCGTTGCGGGCATCACCAGCTTGTCGCGCGCCTCGACCGTGACCAGGGAGCCCTTCACCGGATCGTCCGCCGGAAACGGCTTGATACCGGTGACAGCGAGATCGAGCTGCCAGTTGTTCGCGAACCAGCCGCGCCACCAGTAGCTCAGGTCCTCGCCGCTCTCGCTGTTCATGAAGCGGAAGAAATCGGCCGGGGTCGGATGCTTGAACGCCCATGCGGCGATGAACGAGCGGAACGCCGGGTCGAACCGCTCGGGACCGAGGATCTGTTCGCGTAGGAGAATAAGTCCGAGCGCAGTCTTGAAGTAGGTGACTGGATGCCGCCACTTCTCGATAACCGTATCGGCGCGAGACAGAATGGGCGGAGCGTCGGGATCGGCGAGGATCGAGACAATCTCGTCGACTGGATTGCCGCCCTTCGGGGCATATTCGCTGTCGCGCTTGGGCGCATATTCGCCGCGGTTGAACTCGTCGGATTGGTAAACGTCGATAAAGGTATTGAAGCCCTCGTCCATCCAGGCATTTCGGCGCTCGTTGAAGCCGACGAGCATCGGGAACCAGCTGTGCCCGATCTCGTGGGCAGTGACGTAGAAAAGCACCTTCGGCGAGGCATCGATCGGGTCGAATGCCATGGCCGGATATTCCATGCCCGCCGCCGGCCCGGCGACATTCAGCGCGTTCGGCCATGGGAATGGGTGCCATTTGCTCGAATAGCGCTCGACTGAGTCTTTCAGATATTCGGTCGAGCGGTCCCACGCCTTTGCTTCTGGCGGATATACGGACATCGCGAGGCCCGTGCGGCCGCCTTGAAGCCGCATCCGCGCCGCGTCCCAGTTGAACGCCGGCGATGCGCCGAACGCGACATCGCGGGTGTCGTGCATCTTGAAATGCCAAGTGCGGCTGCCTGTCGAGGGCCCAGCGGGTTCGGACCAGCGGTGGATCATCACCGTCTTGTCGCTCTGACGCGCCTCGGCGAGCCGCGCCCGCTCAGTCGGCGTGAGCACGTTGTTCGGATCCTGGAGCTCGCCCGGGCTGGCGACGATCCAGTTTGCCGGGACAGTCACTGAATAATCGAACTCGCCGTACTCGAGATAGAATTCCTGGGCGAGGTAGGGCAGCGGGTCCCAGCCGCGAAGGTCGTCGTAGACGGCCATGCGCGGGTACCATTGGGCAATCGAGTAGATCGGGCCGTTTGCTGTATCCATCCAGCCGGTACGGCCACCCCAAGGCTCCTTGGGCACGGTGTAGTGGTAGTCGATGCCGAGCACCGCCGTGGCTCCGTGCGCGAGCGGGACTGGAAGACGGACGAGCGCGCGCGTGTCGCTGATCATCGGCTGGACGATGGCGGTTTGCTTGCCCCGAACCAGGCGGACGGAGTCGAGTGACATACCCTCGGTGAGGCCGCGCGGCGCGGCGTTGCTCGATAGATTGCCGCGCGAGTCCGACCTGTACCGGTTCTGCTCGATGTTCAGCCACAACACATCGAGTGCCTGAGGGCTGTTGTTCGTGTAACGGATCTCGACCGTGCCGGAGATTGAGTGCGTCGCAGGATCGAGCGTCGCGCTGATCCTGTAGTCGGCGCGGTTTTGCCAATATTGAGGTCCCGGACGCCCGTCCGCCGAGCGAAAGAGTGTCGGCGCCTGCCCCATGTCGAACGGCGCGAAAGTCTCGAGCGGATTGTAGGAGCCAGCGGTCGCCGCGGCGGACAGGAGCGCCGCAAGGCCGAAAACGCAAAAGCGGAGAATGTCACGCGAACGCATGCAGGTTCCTCAAGGTGGGATCGATTGGCGCGAGGGTAAATGCGCCTGCTAACGAGAGATTTGGGATTGCGGTAGGGCTGGCTCGGAATGATCGACCAAACGGCCCTCTCTGGCTGCTAACGCCTCGATTGCTAGCGCCTGGTGTCGACCGCGATCCAATTGTCTTCCCAGCTTTTCCCTCCGTCCATCGAATAGGCCTGCACAAAATGCGCTTCGCGCTGCGAGACCCGCGTAATGATGAAGCGCACCAGGATCGTGCGCCCATCTAGGTTGTCCTGGCCGTAAAAGGATCCGCGGCCGCCGTCGTCGAAGCCGCCGAACACGGGGGCTGTCAGCACACCGCCGCCAACACTTGCATAGTTGAGGCTCCATTGGCGCGCATTGGGGTTGTAGAGCCTCAGCGATCCTCCCTCGATCTTGCCGCGCGTTCCGGCGACCGAAAGTTCCACGAAATTGGCGCGGCCCTCGAGAAGCGGTTTCACGACGCTGATCCCCTGATACTCCGCCCAGTCCGCCGCGGTGCCAGACAAGGGGTTTCGACGAACCTTCACGTTTGTCGTCCAGGTGCCGAGCTCCCAATCGAAATCCTTCGGGCCGTCGCGAGCGACAGGGTGGTTGGGAGCTGCTTGATCCGCGCCAGCCGGAGATGAAGGAACGATGATGGCTAGCGCGAAAAAGAGCATCGCCTGAGCTCCAGATTTCGCCACTATCGCCCCCTCAAATCGGTCCGCCTGAGCTTGCCCGTCGCGGTCTTCGGGAGGATTTCCACGAACTCGATCTCGCGCGGATATTTGTAAGGGGCGATCATTTGCTTGGCGTGGGCTTGCAGCTCCGCGATCAGTGCCTCCGAAGGCTCAGCGTCGAGCGCAAGTACCACGAACGCCTTCACCTTCTGCCCGCGCTCTGGACAAGGCATGCCGATTACCGCGCACTCGGCGACAGCCGGGTGCGAGAGGAGCGCATTTTCCACTTCGGGAGCGCCGATATTGTAGCCCGAGCTGACGATCATGTCGTCACTCCGCGCAAGGTACCAATAATAGCCGTCGGCGTCGCGGCGGTAGGTGTCGCCGGTCACGTTCCAGCCGTTGACGACATAGTCGCGCTGGCGCGGGTCATCGAGGTAGCGGCAGCCGGTCGGGCCCTTGATCGCGAGGCGGCCGACGCCCTCGTCCATCGGATTTCCGTCCGCGTCGAGAACGCACGCGGTATAGCCCGGCACCGCCTTGCCGGTCGAACCCGGGCGGATCTCCTCGCCAGCTGCGGAAACGAAGATGTGCATCATCTCGGTCGATCCAATGCCATCGGTGATCGCGATCGAGGTACGCTCCTTCCACGCGCGCCAGGTCGCCTCGGGAAGATGCTCGCCTGCGGAAATGCAGTAGCGGAGGGTCTTCAGCGCTTTGTCGAGGTTGGGCTGCGAGAGCATTGCCTTGTAGGCGGTCGGTGCGGTGCCAAGGTGGGTGACTTTGAACTTGGTGATCGCATCGAGTAGCGCGGGCGGACTTGCCTGCTCGATCGTTGCGCTCGCCGCGCCGACGCGCAGCGGGAACATCGGCGTGATGCCGAGGCCAAAGGTGAACGCCATCGGTGCCGACGTAATGAAGACGTCACCGGCCGCTTGGCCAAGGAGGTGCTTCGCGAACGTGTCGCACGGCGCGAGCACGTCCCGGTGGAACTGCACACAGCCCTTCGGGACGCCGGTGGTGCCGCTGGTGAAGGCGATGATGCACGGCTCGTCGCGGCCGGTATCGACGGGCGGCAGCGGCGCGAGTGGGGCGGAGCGGGACTCAAGCTCGCCTCGGCCATAGTCGCCGTCATATTTGATGATGCACCTGACGCTGTGCGTCTGCTCGACCGCCTGACGAAAGTCGCCGATGAAGCGGCTGTCGACGATCGCGTGGCTGATTTGCGCGCGATCGATTACCGTCGCGATTTCGCCGGGGCGGAGCAGCGGCATCGTCGCGACCACGATGCCGCCGGCCTTGAGGACGCCAAGCCAGGCCGCAAACATCGTGTAGCTGTTCGGCCCGCGAAGAAGCACACGATTGCCGCGGACCAACCCCTCTTCTTCGACCAGCAGCCGCGCAATGCGTCCGCTAAAATCGTCCAGGTCGGCATAGCTCCATCGGCCATGGTCGTTGACGACCGCAAGTGCGTCCGGCGCGCCGCCCCTCAGCAGCTCCGCGGCGGCGTTGAGCCGCTCGGGATATTCGAGCTCGGACAGATCGAAGCGAAAGTCCGGAAGCAGCTCCGGCGGGGGAAGGCGGTCCTCGACGAAACTGTCGCGCATCAGTCGTCGACGACAGCCGTCGTTTCGATCTCAACCTTGGCCGCCGCCTCGACCAGGCCTTTCACTTCGACCAGGGCCATCGTGGGATAATTCGGTCCCATGATCTCGCGCCACGCCGTTCCGATCTCGTCGCGTTCGCGCAGATATTCGTCGCGGCTGATCACGTAGCAGGTCATGCGGACGACGTGCTGCGGTCCGGCGCCATCCTCGGCGAGGATCTGGAGCGTGTTGCGAAGCGCCTGCGCGAACTGGCCATGCAGCCTATATTCCGGGAAGCTCTCGTTCTCGTCCCAGCCGACAACGCCGGCAGTAAAGATCATGCGCCCGGATGCACTGACACCGTTGGAATAGCCCGTCGGCCTCCGCCAGTTGGGCGGCTGGAGAATCTTCATGCCATTCCCCCCTTGATCAGGTCGCGCGCGATGAGTTGGCGCTGCACCTCGCTCGCGCCTTCGTAGAATTCGGAGCGCTCGGATGTCGCGATAGAGCTCCTCGACCTTCACGCCGCGAGTCACCCCCGCGCCGCCGTGCATCTGCACCGCCGCGTCGATCACCTGCTGCGCTGCCTCGGTCGCATAGAGCTTTGCCATCGCCGCTGATCGGCGGTGGTCGGTCCCGCCTTCGTCCTGCTGCCATGCGGCGCGATAGATGAGCAACGCTGAGGCATCGATCAAAAGCGCCATGTCGGCGAGTTTCGCCTGTGTCACGGCATTGTCGGCAAGCGTAGCGGTTCCGAGACGGCGGTTCTTCGCAAACGACAGCGCCTCGTCCAGCGCCCGGCGGGCAAAGCCGAGCGCCGCCGCGCCGACCGTGACCCGAAACAGGTTCAGCGTTTCCATCCCGATGCGGAAACCCTCGCCTGCCTCGCCGATGATGGCTTCAAAGGGAAGGCGAACATTGTCGTATTTTAGCCGGGCGAGCGGGTGCGGGGCCATCACCTCGATCCGCTCGACGACACTTAAGCCTTCCGCGTCCGCCGGAACGATGAAGGCCGAGAGCCCGCGTGCGCCCTCCCCTTCACCGGTTCGCGCGAACGTCACGTAGAAATCGGCAATCCCGCCGTTGGAGATCAGCGTTTTCTCGCCAACGAGCACCCATTCATTTCCCTCGCACATGGCCGAAGTCTGCATGTTCGCAGCGTCGGAGCCGCATTCCGGCTCGGTCATCGCAAAGGCGGCGATCGCCTCGCCGCGAGCGACCTTTGGCAGCCATTCGCGCTTCTGCTCGACCGTTCCGAACAAGGAGATCGCGCCCGAACCTAGTCCCTGCATGGCGAAGGCGAAGTCCGCCAGGCCATGGTGCCTAGCGAGGATCTCGCGGCACAGCGCGAGGCTGCGGACGTCCGGCCGATGATCAGCATCGCCGACGGTGAGCTTGAGGAAGCCGGCACCTCCATATTCGGCCACGAGCGCACGGCAGGCGGCGTCCGGGTCCGAAGGTTCAGAAGTCGTCGATCCGTTCATCGCACCAGGTCTCGAGCGCCTCGGCCAGCGCTCGGTGCTTGGCTCGAAGAAGGGCCAGGCGAGAAAGCCGCGGTCGGGCATCAATCGCCCCTGAACTCCGGCTTCTTTTTGTTGGCGAAGGCTTCGTAGGCGCGGTGAAAGTCTTTGGTTTCCATGCACCGCGCCTGCACCCGAGCCTCGGCCTCGAGCGCCTGCTCGATGCTCATGTTCCACTCGGCGTCGAGCTGTCGCTTGGTGACGCAATGAGCGATCGATGGCCCGTTCGCGAGTTCGTCAGCCAGCGCATAGGCCTCCGCCAGAACGTCTTCGACCACGCGGTTATAGAAACCCCAGGCGAGGCCCTCGTCGCTGGTCATGACGCGTCCTGTAAAAAGCAGCTCGGCAGCCCGGCCGTGGCCGATGATCCGCGGCAGGATCGCGCAGGCGCCCATATCCGCTCCCGACAGACCGACACGAGCGAACAGGAAGGCGGTCCTGCAGCCCGGCTGGCCAAAACGGATATCGCTCGCCATGGCCAAGATCGCGCCCGCGCCGGCGCAAACTCCTTCCACCGCGGAGATGATCGGCTGCGGACATTTGCGTATCGCACGGACCAGATCACTGGTCATCCGGGTGAAGCGGACGAGGCCGTCCGGTTTCATCTTCGTCAGCGGGCCGATGATCTCGTGCACGTCGCCGCCCGAGCAGAAATTGCCGCCCGCGCCGCGGAGCACGACCGCCTTCACTGCATAATTGTGATCGAGCTCGTAAAAGGTCGAGCGGAGCTCGTCATAGCTTTCGAAGGTCAGCGGATTCTTCCGCTCCGGTCGATTGAGCATGATCGTTGCGACGCCGTTCTGGAATTGCCACGAGAAATGCGTCGGCGTGAACGTCGCCGGATCGAAGGTCATGCGTTCGTACCCCCGTCCATCGTGATCTCGGCGCCGTTAATGTCGCGGCTGAGCGGCAGGCAGAGCATGGCGATGACCGCCCCGATGGCCTGTGGATCGACGAGGCGGCCGCTCGCATTCATGTTGGTGATCGCCTCGCGCGAATCCTCGCGCTGCGGCCGGTCACTTTCGAGACCCGCGCGATCGACTGGTCGGTCATCGGCGTGTCGACGAAGCCCGGGCAGAGTGCGTTCACCGTCAGGTTCGTCTTTGCATATTCGCGCGCAAGCGAGCGCATCAGTCCCAGCACGCCGTGCTTCGATGCACCGTAGTGAGCGGCGTAGGCTATGCCGCGAAGCCCCGCGACCGAGGCGACGAACAGCAGCCGGCCGTTATCGCTCTTGAGGAGATCGCCGATCGCCGCCTGGGCGCAGTCGAACGCGGCCGTCAGGTTGGTCGCAATGATCCGGTCCCAGCTCCGCAAGTCATCTTGTGGAACGGCGCGCTCTCAGCGATGCCGGCGTTGACGATCAGGCAGTCGATTGGGCCGTTTATCTCGCGCGCCTCATCGAAAGCGTCGCCGAGACGTTCCCGGTTCGTCACATCGCATTGGATCGCCGCACCACCAAGTCGCTCGGTGACCGCGAGAAGCGGGTCGATGCGTCGCCCGAGCAGCGACAGTTTCGCGCCCGCGGCGTTGAGGTGCTGGGCAGCGGCGGCGCCGATGCCGGTACCGCCGCCGGTGATCAGCGCATGACGGCCCTCAAGCTCTCGCCCCATCGCTTCGTCTTGGCCGAACGGCAATGAGGTGGCAAGGCGGCGACGCCCATGAAGCTCGCGATCCTCGAAACCGGCCGGCCGCCCGGCAACCTCGCTGACGAGTTCGGCGACTATCCGGCGATGTTTCAGCAGATGCTCGGCGTCGGCTTCGATATGGAGAGCTTCGACGTGCAGTCGGGGCAGCTGCCCGTTCCATCCGCGCACGACGCCTATCTCATCACCGGATCACCGGCGGGGGTCTACGACCCGCTGCCGTGGATCGAACCACTGCAGCAGTTCATCCGCGCCGCCAAGGATTCCAAGATGGTCGGCATATGTTTCGGGCATCAGGTGATGGCAGAGGCGCTCGGCGGCCAAGTTGAGAAGTCGGACAAGGGCTGGGGCGCAGGCCTCCACCGCTACACGCTCGTCCGTTCCGAGCCGTGGATCGATACCCCAGGAACGATCGCCGTCCCCGCTTCGCATCAGGACCAAGTCTTGGTCCAGCCGCCGAATACCAAAGTCCTAGCAGCGTCGAACTTCACTCCTTTTGCTGCGCTCGCCTGGACCGACCGGCAAGCCATCTCCTTCCAGTTCCACCCCGAATTCTCGCCAGGCTTCGCAAAGGCGCTGATCGAGAAGCGCTTCGACGTCGTGCCCAACCCCGACGCGGCGATCGCCTCGCTCGATGCGCCCAACGACAATGCGCGTGTTGCCGGTTGGATAAGGCGGTTCCTCAAGGCATAGGCGCCGCCAGACTTTCGTGGAGATTAGAAAGATGAAGACTCGCGCCGCCGTCGCCTTCGAAGCCAAGATGCCGCTCGAAATCGTCGAGGTCGACCTCGAAGGCCCCAAGCAGGGCGAGGTCTTGGTGGAGATCATGGCCACCGGAATCTGCCACACCGACGCCTATACTTTGGACGGGTTCGACAGCGAAGGCATCTTCCCTTCGATCCTGGGCCACGAGGGCGCGGGCGTGGTTCGCGAAGTCGGACCGGGCGTCACCAGCGTCAAGCCGGGCGACCACGTCATCCCGCTCTACACGCCCGAATGCCGCCAGTGTAAGTCGTGCCTTTCCGGCAAGACCAACCTCTGCACCGCCATCCGAGCGACTCAGGGCAAGGGCCTGATGCCCGACGGCACGAGCCGTTTCAGCTACAAGGGCGAGGCCATCTACCATTACATGGGCTGCTCGACCTTCTCCAACTTCACCGTGCTGCCGGAGATTGCGGTCGCGAAGATCCGCGAAGACGCCCCATTCAAGACCAGCTGCTACATTGGTTGCGGCGTCACCACCGGCGTCGGGGCGGTCGTCAAGACGGCAAAGGTCGAGCCGGGCGCGAACGTGGTCGTTTTCGGCCTCGGCGGAATCGGCCTCAACGTGATTCAGGGCGCGAAGATGGTCGGGGCGAACAGGATCGTCGGGGTCGATATCAATCCCGACCGCGAGGAGTGGGGCCGCAGGTTCGGCATGACCGACTTCATTGACGGCAGGAACAAGGATCGCGTCCGGATCATCGAGGAAGTGGTCGCCCTCACCGATGGCGGTGCCGACTACACCTTCGACGCCACCGGCAACACCGAGGTCATGCGCACTGCGCTCGAATGCTGTCACCGCGGCTGGGGAACCAGCATCATCATCGGCGTCGCCGAGGCGGGAAAGGAGATCGCGACGCGGCCGTTCCAGCTGGTCACAGGCCGCAACTGGCGCGGGACCGCCTTCGGCGGTGCGAAAGGCCGCACCGATGTACCCAAGATCGTCGACTGGTACATGGACGGGAAGATCGCCATTGATCCGATGATCACCCACGTGCTCGAGCTCGAGGACATCAACAAGGGTTTCGAGCTGATGCACGCGGGCGAGAGCATCCGCTCGGTCGTCGTCTACTAGGAGGAAGAAATGTTCAGCCATGTGATGGTCGGATCGAACGACATCGAGCGATCGAAGAAATTCTATGACGCATTGTTCGGGAAGGAAGCAGCCGTCGACGACAAGGGCCGCCTCGCCTACCGAAAGAACGGCGCCGCTTTCATGGTTTCGAAGCCCCTCGACGGCGAACCAGCCTGCCGTGCCAATGGCGGGACAATCGGCTTCTATTTCGAGACGCCGCAGGAGGTCGACGCTTGGCACAAGGCAGCGATCGAAAACGGCGGCACCTCTGTCGAGGACCCGCCCGGCTATCGCGAAATCTCCTACGGCAAGCTCTACCTCGCCTACATTCGCGATCCGGACGACAACAAGCTCTGCGGCCTGCACCGGCCGGCGCAGTGACGATCGAGATCCTTTCGGAGAACAGGGCGCATGGCGGACGGCAGCTTATCGTGAAGCATGGGTCGAGGGCGACCTCGACGGACATGAACTTCTCGATCTTCCTTCCGCCGCAGGCCGAGAGCGGGCAAGCGGATCCCGGTCGTCTGGTACCTGTCGGGCCTGACCTGCACCCCCGCGAACGTGACCGAAAAGGGCGAATATCGCGCCGCCTGCGCCGAGTACGGCCTGATCTTCGTCGCTCCGGACACGAGCCCGCGGGGCGACGACGTCCCCGACGGCGAGGGCTATGACTTCGGAAAGGGCGCGGGCTTCTATGTCGATGCCGCCGAGGAGCCCTGGTCCCGGAACTACCGCATGTGGACCTATGTGACCGAGGAGCTGCCAGCACTGGTCGCCAGCGAGTTTCCGGTCGACGGTTACCGCCAGGGGATCACCGGCCATTCGATGGGTGGGCATGGCGCGCTCACCGTGGCCCTGCGCAACGCCGACCTGTTCCGCAGCGTATCCGCCTTCGCGCCAATCGTCGCGCCATCTAAGGTACCTTGGGGCCAGAAGGCGCTCAGAGGTTACCTCGGCGAGGATCACGAGAGCTGGCGCAAGCATGACGCCGTCGCTCTGATCGAGGATGGTGCGCGCCTACCGGAGCTCCTCGTCGACGTCGGCACCGCGGACCAGTTCCTTGAGCAGGAGCTGCGCCCCGAGCTTCTCGAGCGCGCCTGCGCCGACGCTGGCATTGCGCTCACGCTGCGGCGTCAGCCCGGTTACGACCATAGCTATTATTTCATCTCGACCTTCATGGCCGACCACTTGCGCTGGCACGCCGAACGGCTGCGCTGATCTTTGCGGTCAGCCGCGCTGCGTCATGAGGTTCATCATCGCCGGGTTCGGCGTCATGTTCGCGTTCATGTGGGCCATGATCCAGATCGTGCCGATCATGACAAGGAACACGATTAGGACGCCGAAGGCGAGCGCCAGCACGTTGTTGGCGTTGTCCGGACCGCTGGTGATGTGAAGGAAGAAGACCAGGTGGACGCCCATCTGCGCGATGGCAAGGACGACGAGCCCGGTCGCGATGCCCGGTGCCCATAACGACGAGGTCGACGCGACCCAGAACGAAATCCCGGTCAGAATCAAGGCGAGACCCAGGCCAATGATGTAGCTGACCGTCTCGCTAAGGATGTTGTCATGTGGTTCGCCCGGGGCGACGTTGAGCAGTTCGGGATCCGGTTCGGTCATGGCAGTGTCCCGATCAGATAGACGATGGTGAAGATGGCGACCCAGATGATGTCGAGGGCGTGCCAGAAGACGCTGAGGCACAGAAGTCGCCGCATGATGTGCGGCTCGAAGCCCTTGGCCCAGATCTGGGCCATCATCGTTCCGATCCACAGCAGGCCACAGGTGACGTGCGCGCCGTGGCATCCGACCAACGTGAAGAAGGACGACAGGAAGGCGCTGCGCTGCGGCCCTGCGCCGATCGCGATCATGCCCGCGAATTCGGTCAATTCGAGGACGAGGAAGACGAAGCCGAACAGCCCAGTCAGCAACAGCGCAATCTGGGTCCACAGCATGTTCTTGCGTTTGGCCGCGATCATCGCAAGGCCGCAGATGAAGCTCGAAATCAGGAGCGCGAGCGTCTCGATCGCGACGGTGGTGCGCTCGAACAGCTGGCTCGTGACCGGCCCGCCGTCGGTCGCGTGAACCAGCGACGCGTAGGTCGCGAACAACGCGGAGAACAGCACCATATCCGAGAGGACGAAAAGCCAGAAGCCGTATGGGACGACGATGCTTTTCGACTGCGGCCCCCGGTTGCCGAGACCCGTGTCCTCGGACCCGACATGGGTCAGCCCGATTGCCGGCGCTTCGGTTCCAATCGTCATGTCGACTGGCTCAGCTTGTGAAGGTGCTCCATGCGGATGCGGCGCCGCTCCCGTGCATTTGCCCTGACCTCCTCGACCGGAATGATGTGGTCATGCTCGTCCCGCCAGGCGTACCAGACGAAGACCGCGAAGGCGCCGACCAGGCCAAGGATGGCGAGCCACCAAATGTACCAGATTAGGGCGAAGCCGCAGAGCGAAGCGAACAAGGCGACGATGACCCCCGTCGGCGTGTTCACCGGCATCTCGATCGGCTGATAGTCGGGCTCGTCGATGAGCTGGTCCATCTTGATTGCGGTCTGCTTGCGCGTCCAATAGGCCTCTTCGCCGTGGACGTCGGGAAGCACCGCGAAATTGTAGTGCGGCGGCGGCGAGAGCGTCAGCCATTCAAGGGTCCGGCCGTCCCACGGATCCCCGGTGATGTCGCGCCGCTGGTCGCGGTCTTGATTGAATAGAGCAGCTGGACGACGGTCAGCACGATCCCAAGGCCAATGATCGCAGCGCCCACGAAAGCGACATCCAGCCACGGCGCCCAGCTCGCATCGGGGATGTGCTGCATGCGCCGCGTCGCGCCCCATAAACCGAGCACGTAGAGGGGCATGAAGGCCAGGTGGAAGCCGATGAACCAGCACCAGAAGACAGCTTTGCCGAGCCGCTCGTCGAGCGTGAAGCCGAAGGCCTTCGGGAACCAATAGGTGTAGCCGGCCATGATTGCGAACACGACTCCGCCGATGATAACCTGGTGGAAGTGCGCCACCAGGAACAGGCTGTTGTGGACGATGAAATCTACCGGTGGAAATCGCCAGCAGCACGCCGGTCAGGCCGCCGATCACGAAGGTCAGCATGAAGCCGATTGCATAATACATCGGCACGTTGAAACGGACCCGGCCCCCGTACATCGTGAACAGCCAGTTGTAGATCTTCACGCCGGTCGGAACGCCGATGATCATGCTCGCGATTCCGAAGATGGCGTTGACGTCGGCGCCGGCGCCCATCGTGAAGAAATGGTGCAACCAGACCATGAACGAGATGATGCAGATGGCGAGCGTCGCGAAGACCATCGAGCGGTAGCCGAACAGCGGCTTGCCGGAAAAGGTCGAGACGACTTCTGAGTAGATCCCAAAGGCGGGTAGGACGAGGATGTAGACCTCGGGATGCCCCCACACCCAGATGAGGTTCATATAGAGCATCGAGTTGCCGCCGCCGTCATTCGTGAAGAAGTGAAAGCCGAGGTAACGGTCGAGCATCAGCAGCGCCAAAGTGACGGTGAGCACCGGGAATGCGGCGATGATGAGGAGGTTCGACGCGAGCGCGGTCCAGCAGAAAATGGGCATGCGCAGGTAACTCATGCCCGGAGCGCGGATCTTGAGGATCGTAGTGACGAAATTGACCCCCGTCAGCACCGTTCCGACGCCGGAAATCTGGAGGGCGACGAGATAATAATCGACACCGAACTCCAGGCGAGAACGCCTTCTCACTCAGCGGCGGGAAACCGAGCCAGCCGGTGCGCGCGAACTCACCGATGAACAGGCTGAGGTTTACCAGCAGTGCGCCCGAAGCGGTTAGCCAGAAGCTGACATTGTTCAGTGTTGGAAAGGCGACGTCGCGAACGCCGAGCTGCAGCGGGACGACGAAGTTCATGAAGCCGATGACGAGCGGCATGGCCACGAAGAAAATCATGATCGTGCCGTGCGCGGAGAAGATCTGGTCGTAATGCTCGGGAGGCAAATAGCCTTGCGACGCGCCGATCGCGAGCGATTGTTGCGCGCGCATCATGATTGCATCGGCAAAGCCGCGCACCAGCATCACCAGCCCGACCACGATGTACATGACGCCGATCCGCTTGTGGTCGGTGGACGTGATATATTCGTTCCACAGGTAGGGCCACCACCCTTTTACCGTGATCCACGCGGCGATCGCACCCACCGCGACGAGCACTACAAGCGAGGTGATCAGCGGGATCGGCTGATTGAACGGGATCGCGTCCCAGGTGAGCCTTCCGAACAAGCTCATGCGCCGGCGCCTGAGGTTGGCTGGCCATGCCGCGGCGCAGGCACCGGATTGGGCAGCGCGCGGTTCGCAACGATGGCGTCGAAGAGTCCAGGCGCCACCGCGCCATAGGTTGTCGGCTTTACGTAGCTGCTCGGCTTGGACAGTTCGGCATAGCCGGGTCCATCGAGCTTGAGCTGAGACCCGTGAGCAGCTTGGGCCCACACCGCGAACTGATCGGGGGACAGCGCCTGGACCTGGAATTGCATTCCGGGAAAGCCGTCGCCGCTGAAATGCGAGGAGAGACCGTTATAGACACCCGGCCGGTCCGCCTGGAGGTTCAGGCGGGTAGTCATCCGCGGCATGGTGTAGATCATCGTGCCGAACTGGGGGACGAAGAAGCTATTCCAGACCGTGGCGGAAGTCAGCCGGAAGCTGACGGGTGTTCCCGCGGGGACGACGAGCTGGTTGACGGTCGCGACGCCCTGGTCGGGGTAAATGAAAAGCCATTTCCAATCGAGCGAGACGACGTCGACCTTGAGCGGCGGATTAGCGGATTTGAGCGGCTTGCTCGGCTCAAGATCGTGACTGCCGATCCAGGCGATCCCACCCAGCAGCATGATCGTCAGCGCCGGGATCGCCCAGACCACCATCTCGATCGCTCCGGAATATTCCCAGTCGGGACGGTACTGCGCCTTCGTGTTTCCGCGCCGAAACCACCATGCGAATGCAACGGTGGCAATCATCGTCGGGATGATGATCGCGAGCATGATCGCGGTGGAGTTGATCAGGATCTGCTTTTCGGCGCTCCCGACGGGACCGACGGGCTCGAGAATGCCGCGGTGGCAGGCGGTGGTCAGCAACGCGAGCGACGCGGCGGCGATGATGCGCCGCTTCGTTCCCCAATTGTGCCAACTCGCTGTGTTCACGAGCCCCCTGTCACCTGCGGTTCGAGGCCTAGACGAACGCGAACAGTTCCGGGTTCCGTAATTCTACCTAGTCCCGGACCCAAGCTTTCCAAGCTTGTCGCCAGTCAAGATGGATCGCTCGCGGCAGTCCAACGACTGGTGACCCCAACGGGACTCGAACCCGTGTTTTCGCCGTGAAAGGGCGACGTCCTAGACCGCTAGACGATGGGGCCGCTTTGAAGCGGTGAGCGCGTTAGGCGAGGGGTCGGAAAGCGTCAAGCAAGCGCGGCGTCGTCGACGTGCATCTCCGCCGCATTGCCGCCGTTCCACTCATCTCGCCGGATCGATCCTGCGAGCCACCACCGCGCGTCTGCGGGCGACGCAAGCAGAGCCTGACCGAGGTCGGTGGCGGCGCTTCGGAAGGCGATCCATTTGAAGCTCTTACCGTCATCGCCCGCAGCGATTCCTCTACATGACCGTCGCCGACGATGCCGGTGCGGAGCAACCGCACGGGTCCAGCAGCAACCCGCGGGGTCGGCCAGCCGGCGCCATAGGGTCCGGCCGAAATCCAGAGCGTCGCACAGGCCTCCAACCACGCCGCCTGGCGCGAGCAAGGCGTCGAGCAGCAACGCCCGGTCGCCGCGCGCTTTCTCAACATCGGCGAGGAGGCGCTCGTTGATGAATTCGCGGAACGGCTCGAGCCCGCCGGAGGGCAGCGTCAAGCCGGCGGCCATTGCGTGCCCGCCGCCGGCGGTCAGTATTCCGCTTTCCTTGGCCGCGAGCACGGCGGCGCCGAGGTCGACGCCGGAGATCGATCGGCCTGAGCCCTTCCCGGTACCGTCCTCGGTCTCGGCGATGACGATCGCGGGCCGCCCGAACCGCTCCTTCAAGCGTCCCGCGACGATCCCGATCACTCCCTGATGCCAACCGCCGCTCATGACCATGATCACCGGGGCGTCATGCTGTTCCTGCGCTTGGCGCTCAGCCTGTTCGCAGACGAGCATTTCAATTGCCCGGCGTTCCTCGTTCAGTCGATCGAGCTCAGCTGCGATGGTCCGCGCTTCCTCTGGGTCAGTGCAGGTAAGTAGGCGAACGCCAAGGTCCGACTTGCCGACACGGCCACCTGCGTTGATCCGCGGCCCCAGGGCGAAGCCGAGGTCGCGGCAGGAGGGCGGCTTCACCAGTCGTGCGGCTTCGGCGAGCGCGCACAGTCCGACATTTTGGCGCGCTGCCATGACCCGCAACCCCTGAGATACGAACGCGCGATTGAGGCTTTTCAGCCGCGCAACATCGGCGACCGTGCCGAGCGCGACCAAATCGAGCAGGTCGAGCGTCCTGGGCTCGGCGAGGGCCTCGAAAAAGCCGCGCCCCCTCAGCTCGCGGATCAGCGCGACGCCGAGGAGGAACGCCATCCCGACGGCGGCGAGATGACCGTGAGCCGCGCCATGCTCGCTTTCGTCGAGCCGGTTCGGATTGATCAGCGCATGGGCGACCGGGAGCAGGCTCGCGCATTGGTGATGGTCAACGACGATGACGTCGAGCTCGGCAGCCCGCGCTTCCTCTAGCGCGTCGAAGGCCTGCGCGCCGCAATCGACGCAGACGGCGACGCTTGCGCCCCGCTGCTCGAGCTCGACCAGCGCTTTCCCGGACGGGCCGTAACCCTCCATCAGCCGGTCGGGGATGTAGACCATCGGATCGGCATTGAGCCGCCGAAGAAGCAACACGAGCAGTGCCGCGCTGGTGGCACCATCGACGTCATAATCGCCGAAAATGGCGATTGTCTCGCCGCTCTGGACCGCATCGGCTAGCCGTTTCGCGCCCTTGTCCATGTCTTGAAAACAGCTCGGATCCGGAAGGAAGTCGCGGATCCGGGGGTCGCGATGGCGAGCGAGATCGCCGCGCGCCACCCCCCGCGCGAGGAGAAGCTCGTCGACCAGGGCGTCCATAGGGAGACTATCGTCAGGCGGGCGCCGCCAGCGCCAAGGCTGACCCGTTACAGATCGTTCGATGTTGAGCGCTGTCGTCACGACCGCAACGTAAGAACCGCGGATTCGGTGGTCTAGAGCCCGCGCTGCTTAAGATCGCGATATTCTGTGGAAACAACGGGGATCGTGCCCGTGCCGGCGCGACCTCGGTTCATGTCTGGCTTCATTGGCTGAATGCACTCCTGTTCGCGGCAAGGGACGGATCGGCGGCCTAGCTGCCATCGTCCGCAGTGTGCTGAAGCAGCTCCGAACGGACGCGCACGGCGCGCGCTGCGATCGTCGTCTCGAACAGGAAAACGGCGAATCCGGTTCCGATCGCAAGCATGGAGGCAATGAACAGCAACGCGATCTCATTGCCAAACCGCACCCGCGTGAGGCTCGCGGCGAAGAGCAGCACGACGACGAGGCAAATGAGCAATGCCGACACGACCGACAAGCCCGTTGCCCAACTAACGAGCGACATACGGCGGTCGAGAATCTTGAGGTCGCTGACCCAGCGGTCATGCTCCGCGCCGCGGCTGGCGAGCAGCATTGGCTCGATCTGGCGTGAGCGGTCGACGATCCGCGACAGGCGCGACGCGCAGACATTCAGAAACGCGCCGATACCGCTCAAAAGGAACACCGGCGCGACTGCGTTGCGCACGATCTCGCTAACGACATCTACCGAGAAGTTGGGCGCGCCCTGGAGCATGTTGCGCCTTATCGGGGGGCGCTGGCGAAGTCGCAAGTTGGTTGAGCGCCGCGAGCCTAAGGCGAAGCGACCTCTTTCTCGCAGCTCGACACTTCGAGCAGGAGCAGGCCGTTCGCGACGAAGCTTGCTGCCACGAACCAAGCGAAGCTCGCGATGAGCGTGTCGGTGGGGCCGAAGATACTGATCACAATTGTCGCAATCGAAAGTCCCGCCATTAGAAGGAGGCTGAGCGCGATGTCGACGCCAGCCGAAATGGCGGTCCAGGTGCGCACCGAGCCGTCCGTCAGCCGGATCGCGAGCGCAAGGATCAGGCCCCTGATGAACAGCCAGGCGATTACGGGTGTGACGATGGGGAAGAAGTGGGTCGTCGGGTTGAGGATGAACAACAGCCCGGCAAGCGTCGTGACAATGCCTCCAGCCATGGCGAGCGACCGCGCTTCGCGGCGGAGCGACCCCGCCACCGTCTCGATCAAACCGGCCGCGACGAGCAGGCCGCCGATCATTTCCGAAGAGATGCTCTTGCCGGCCGGCAACAGGGCTGCTCCGGCGCTGAGGAGGATGATGGAGATGCCAGCGACGCGAAGCCCGCGCGCGCGGCGCTGTCCGGAACCTTGCGACTGAGCCTGGGCAGCCAAGAGCACTCCCATTGCTATGCCGCGTCTCGAACCAAGTTGCGGCGGCTCCGGTTCCCTCGTCCGGGTGCCGGCTACGGCAAGATAGACCCTCGACGGCTCAGCCGCCGGACTTTTTTCGCGTGAGTCGAAGGCGCAGCTGATATCGGCAGTTTTGGCCAGTTGCAGCATGCCCTCGATCGTCAAGTGCGCCCGCGAGAATCATCCGCTTGCCGATGGTGCGATGACCCGCAGCGCGCCTTTCGCGATCCTGTAATCGAGCGGCGCGGCGGCGCGAACCACCTCGCCATCGAGCGATACCGCGAGGCGCCGGTGCGGTGACGAAACTCTAAGGCGCTCGACGCCGTCCACGCGTACCATGTCGTCCCTGCGACTTCGGCCGAATAGGGCGCGAAGACTGGCGGCGAGCAAGCCGCTACGCGTCTTCTTGCGCATGACAAGCACGCACAGCTCTCCGCCGTCCAACCGCTCGCGCTTGCCTGGAGCGCCGATATCGATCCGGTATTCATTGTTGCCGACGAACAGCAAAGGCGTGTCGACCCGGCCGGTCCGCTCATCGTTCACCGTAAGGGTCAGCCGGTGGTGATTGAATCGGCCAAGCGTGCGCAGCGAAGCCACGATCATCGCGAGGCGCTTGCTACGCCCGAGCCGCTTTCGCTGCAGGTCGCGGTCGATCACCATCAGCGGGTAGAGCCCGATCGCGCTATTGTTGATGAAGACGCGCTCATTCATTTGGCCGATGTCGACGCGGCGGTCGCCTCCGCGCGCGATCAACCCCGCCGCTTCATCGAGATCGGCCGGGATGCCGAGGTCGCGTGCGAAATGATTGAGCGTTCCGAGCGGCAGTATCCCGAGCTTTGTCTCGGTCCCGAACAACGCCGAAGCCGCCGCGCTGATCGTCCCGTCCCCGCCGCCGACGATCACCAGGGGATCGCCCTGCTCGGCGATGGCATGGCATCGAACAGAACAATCGCCGCCAGATAGCAACTCCACCTCGACGTCCAGCCCGGCCTTCGAGAGCGCTTCGCGAGCGCGATCGGCAAGTCCCGGATCGGCGGCAAGCGCGCCGCCGTGGCGGTTGAGCAGTACAGGAACAGCCATGACGTCGGCGAAGACTCGGGAACCTAGCCCTTCGTTCCCGAATCCGCCTTCGCGCGCGCCTCGTCTTCTGGGGTGCATTCGCCGATGCGATGCGCTTCCGAACGCATCTTCATCGTCATCTTCTGACCACCTTCCATGTTCATCGATACATGGGTCGAGTAGCTGTCGGCCGAATAGGTCCCGTCTATCGTCATCGACATCGAGCCCGCCGGTGCGGCGCAGCGCATCATCGCGTCGATCTTGCCACCGCCCATAGTGAAATGATCGTAACGGCAATTCTTGTCGGCTTGGCGATTGAAGAACTTGCCGCCCGGCTTCTTGGCCTGCTCAGCCGTGAGACAATATTGGTAGCTGGTATTCCCCCGCTGGCCCATCACCTGCTTCATTTGGCTCTGGGCTTCAGGGGGAAGGCCCGGAATGTCCATCTCATCGACTGCGGCGGTCACCTTCCACTCTCCCGCCTTCAGGTACAGATCGCTTGCGACACCGGACGCACTGACGGCATTCGCGACCTGTTCGAGACTTGCGTTCTTCTCGTGGACCTGGGGTGACTTGTTGCATCCGGCCAGCGCTGCGGTGCACGCGATGATGACGGTCGATCGTTTCATGGCTATCCCCTCTTTCTCACGCAGATTAAGCGGTACTCGCGTCAGCTCCAATTGCTGAACAGGTCGGCCGTGTTGGGTAGAGCGTCAATTGCACCGTGGACCAATATGACCAGGAGCAAGCTTCGCGAACGCGCCCACAAGACACCAAGCGCGACCGACAATGGCGACAGCGCCGCGATCGTGAACGCCGCGACCTGGATCGGGTCCGGCGACCAGCCATCCACGTTGGGACCACCGCGCAGATAGAGCCCCGGCCAGTGCGAAAGGGCGAACAAGACCGATGTCAGGGCGATCGCTGAAACTGGTGACCGGAACCAGGCGGTCAGCCGGGACTGTAGCGAGGCACGGAATAGAAACTCCTCGCAAAGGCCAGCTTCCACCGAGTTCCATGCCCATGAAGCGAGTACCCAGGCGAGCGCTGCCGCGGGGGCGAGGTTCAGGGCTCCAATCTGCTTCAGCGCGGGACTAACGACGCTCAGCAGGGCGAACATCAAACCGCAAAGAATGATCAGTGTGGGCCAGAAGCCGCGCCGCTTGATGCCCGCATCCAACTGCCAACGGACGGCGCCGCCGACAACGAGGATCAGCGTCGCCGGAATGCCGACGTGGATCACGAGCTTGTACGCAAGGACGGCCAGATCCTGAGCCGCGCCGGCCGGGATCGCACGCTTGATCGACCCGAGCCAGAGGCCAACCAGGAGCACGGCATAGAATAATATGTAGAGTAGAAGGGTGACGGACTCGCGCGCTGGCCGCCGGACTTCCGGACCCGGCGCATCCATCTTGCGCGTCAGGAACAGGATGATGCCGCTCAGCACCAGGCCAAAGACGAGGAGCGATGCGATCGGGAAGGCCCAGTCGCCGCCGCGCAGCGCAATGTACCCAGTCGAGACGGCCCACAACAGAAGGTAACCGAGGGCCGCGCGGTGGCCGTTCCGGCCGAGGAATTCCGATGATGTCATGATTGCACCCCGTTTCGCGTCCGGAATTAAAGCCGCGCGGGGAAATCGGAAAGCGCAATTACCCGGGGACGGTGTCTCGCCTCGCGCAAACCGGGATCCTTGTTCGCGAGGAAACGGCCGATGCGCGGATCGGCCCTGATCATCGCTGCGCTGCCGTCGAAAACGGCGAGCTGCGCGTTCGAAAAGGGTCCGGCGCAGCGTAGCTGTCAGATCGAATGGATGACGCGTCGCGGCACTTCGGCACCTTTTGGTGATATTCGACGCGCCGTCTCAACCGCCGCTCGCACAGTCCGCAGCGTTCGTCTTCGTCAGCGGCCATCGACTGGGCCGCCGCGCCACAGCGGGAATGGCCGCTCGCCAACGCAGACTTCGAAAGCGGCCCGCGCAAGCAGCCGTGTCGAATCGAGGGTGGGAAGCGGCGATACGTCGGCAGTGATGAGCAGCGGGATTTCAGTGCAGACGAGGGCGACACCGTCGCAGCCTTCCTCTTTCTTCAACCTTTCGATGATTTCCAGATAGCGGCGGCGGGAATCGTCGGTGAACACGCCTTCGACAAGTTCGTCGAAGATGATCCGGTCGATGTCGGATCGCTCCGCCTCGTTCGGAAAGCGCGGCTCGATCCCGACCGCGGGAAGAGCGCGGCGATAGACCGGTCCGGCCATCGTGAACCTCGTGCCGAGAACGGCGACACGCGTCATCTGGAGCTCGGCTGCGCGCTTCGCGACCACGTCGGCGATATCGAGTCCGGGCAGCGCGAGCGAGGGCCCATTCGCCTCGAGCGCAATGTGCGCGGTGTTGTCGGGACAGGCGAAGAAATCGCATCCACCGGCGGCGAGACGCTCGATCGACTCAGCCATGATCGATCGCACTGCGGGATAGTCGCCAGCGTCCCACGCCGGCATGGCGCGCGCCATTGCGGTGCAGTCGAGCATCACGTCAGGGTGCATGTACCGCCCCATCTCGCGAAAGCCCTCGCGGCAGAAAGTCAGGTAGCAAAGCGCCGCTCCTTCAGAGCTGTGCGCGAGAATTCCAAAGCGCATCGCGCCCTCCGTTGTGACCATCGTTCGCGACGACCATATAGCCGCAGATGCCGATTCAAATCCGCACTTCGCTAGCTGAACCTGAAACGGCCGAAACTTTCGTGCCGCACAAGCCCGCTCGCCCTGACAAGGCCGAAGGCGGCAAGCCGTTCAAGCTCGTCGCCGACTACGAGCCTGCGGGCGACCAGCCGCAGGCAATTGCGGAACTGGTCGAAGGAGTGGGCAATGGCGAGGTGAGCCAGGTGCTCCTCGGCGTCACCGGCTCGGGGAAAACCTTCACCATGGCGAAGGTGATCGAGACTTTACAGCGACCCGCCCTGGTCATCGCCCCGAACAAGATCCTCGCCGCGCAGCTCTACGGGGAGTTCAAGAGCTTCTTCCCCGATAACGCGGTCGAGTTTTTCGTCAGCTATTACGACTATTACCAACCCGAGGCCTACGTTCCGCGCACCGACACCTACATCGAGAAGGAGTTCGAGCGTGAATGAGGCGATCGACCGGATGCGCCACTCGGCGACGCGGTCACTCCTCGAGCGCGACGACGTGATTATCGTTGCGTCCGTATCGTGCCTCTACGGCATCGGCTCGGTCGAAACCTATTCGGCGATGACTTTCAGCCTCAAGAAGGGTCAGGTCGACGACCAGCGCGAGGTCATCCGCAAGCTCGTGGCGCTTCAGTACCGCCGCAACGACCAGGCGTTCACGCGCGGCAGTTTCCGGGTCCGCGGCGACAATCTCGAAATCTTCCCGTCGCACTATGAGGACATGGCCTGGCGCGTCTCGTTCTTCGGCGACGAGATCGAGGATATCAGCGAGTTCGACCCGCTGACCGGCAAGACCATTGCCAGCCTCGAGAGCATCAAGGTCTACGCGAACTCGCACTATGTGACGCCCGGGCCGACGCTGAAGCAGGCGATGGAAGCCATCAAGCACGAACTCGCCGAGCGATTGAAGGAGCTCACCGCAGAAGGCCGCTTGCTGGAGGCACAGCGCCTTGAGCAGCGCACGAACTTCGATCTCGAAATGATCGCCGCGACCGGCTCATGCGCCGGGATCGAGAACTACTCACGCTTCCTCACCGGCCGCCTCCCCGGCGAGCCTCCGCCGACCTTGTTCGAATACCTTCCGGACAACGCTCTGCTGTTCGTCGACGAGAGCCACCAGACAGTGCCGCAGATCGGCGCGATGTCGCGCGGCGACCATCGGCGGAAGATCACGCTTGCAGAATATGGCTTCCGCTTGCCGAGTTGCATCGACAACCGCCCGCTCCGCTTCAACGAATGGGACGCGATGCGACCGCAGACGACGTTCGTGTCGGCGACCCCCGGCCCGTGGGAGATCAACGAGACCGGCGGTGTGTTCAGCGAGCAGGTGATCCGCCCGACGGGGCTGATCGACCCGCCAGTCGGCATCAAGCCGGTCGAAGATCAGGTCGACGACCTCGTTCACGAGGCCGGGGAGACCGCTCGCAAGGGCTACCGGACGCTGGTCACCACGCTCACCAAGCGCATGGCCGAGGACCTTACCGAATACCTCCACGAGGCCGGGCTCAAAGTCCGCTACATGCATTCCGACGTCGAGACCCTTGAGCGCATCGAACTGATCCGGGAGCTCCGCCTCGGAGTCTATGACGTGCTCGTGGGCATCAACCTGCTGCGCGAGGGGCTCGACATCCCCGAGTGCGGGCTGGTCGCGATCCTCGACGCGGACAAGGAGGGCTTCCTCCGCTCGGAGACGTCGCTGATCCAAACCATCGGCCGCGCCGCCCGCAATGTCGAGGGGCGCGTTATCCTCTACGCCGATACCATCACCGGCTCGATGGAGCGCGCGTTAGCGGAAACCGGCCGCCGTCGCGAGAAACAGCTCGAATATAATGCCGCGCATGGCATCACGCCGGAGAGCGTGAAGCGCGATATCGCCGACCTGCTTGCCGATGTTTCAGAGCGCGATCATGTGCTGGTGGATACCGGAGACGAGGAGCGGCCACACCTCGTCGGTCACAACCTCAAAGCCTACATCGCCGACCTCGAGGAGCGGATGCGCAAGGCCGCCGCCGACCTCGAGTTCGAGGATGCCGCGCGGCTTCGCGACGAGATCCGCCGGCTCGAAGAGGATGACCTTGGAATACCCGATTATGAGCGCGTAGCGCCGCGGCCGCCTGGCAACTCCACGGAAGGTAAGCCAGGCACCCGCAAGGGAAGGTTCGGAAAGATCAACCGCACCCGCTTCGGCGGCCGGCGCGGCTGACTTTGGATAGATCTACCGAAGCACGCCCTTCTTCTCCTGTGCGCGCGCATAGAGGAACAGCGCGACCGCGATAACCAGGATAACGATCGGCATAGCCTTCATCATCGGGCTGTTCTGCGCGCCCGGCATCGGCGGGGCCAGCAGCATCTGATAGCCGAGGCTGAGCACCGCGCCGACCAACGACACTCCGAAGGACCAGACCGCCCACCGGCTCCGCATCAGCAAAAGCACTGAGCCAAGCAGGGCCAGCCAAACCCCCAGCGCCCAGCCGATCTGGGCGTACAACGGCATGCCATTGATCCAGGCGAGCGCAGCGTTCGCATCGACCCCAGGCATCGTCGTCGCGATATACTTCGCGCCCTGGGTCTTGGTCATGGTGTAGTCGTAGGCACCGAAGCAGTTCCACAAAAGCGAAAGGATTCCGACGATCCACAGGTGCGCGGGCGCCCGCGCAGACACCGCTTGTTGCATGTCTATTCCCCCATCTCGCCGCGCTCTTCGGGCGCGAGCCGGGAGATGAGGCTCCTTATCGCGGGACCTGTCAATGCCGCTCGCGCAAGCGGTTCAGCTGACTGCGATTTCCTGCTTCAGGAGAGCGCCAATCGCGCCCGCCAGCGCGCTCATCTCATAGGGTTTCTGAAGCACCGGAAAGCCCTCGGTGAGGCTGACCTGCTGGCTGTATCCGGTAGTTAGCAAGATGGGCAGCTCGGGGAAGCGTTCGCGCAGCTTGCGTGCGAGCTCGATGCCCGTGATCCCGCCGGGCATGACGACGTCGGTGAAGACGAGCTTGGGCTTGTCCCCTCCTGCCAAACGCTCGAGGGCTTCCTTGGCGCTGTGCGCGACCGCGCTTTCAAAGCCGAGCTCGCAAAACATGGCGGCGGCGAGCTCGGCGACGAACGCATCGTCCTCGACGATCAGGACTTCGTCCGAGTGTATTGGCCCCGTTCATTGTCTGCGCCGCGCGCGCACCATGGCTGGCGGGAAGGTAGAGCGTGAACGTGGCCCCCTTGCCCAACTCCGACTCGACCTGGGCCGCGCCGCCGATCTGTTTGGCGAAGCCGAAGACCTGGCTCAGTCCAAGGCCGGTGCCCTCACCGAAGCTCTTGGTCGTGAAAAAGGGCTCGAACACCCGCTCCATCACCTCGCGCGGCATTCCGGTACCTGTGTCCGACACCCTGAGAACGACATGCTCGCCCCTCAGATTTTCCGGTGCCCCGTGAAGAATGTCGTTATGCGCGCTAATCCTCAAAGTCCCTCCATCCTTCATCGCATCGCGCGCGTTGAAGGCGAGATTGAGCAGCGCAAGCTCGAGCGCGCCGGCGTCGGCGTCGATCGGCCACAGCTGGTCGGAAATCTCGGTTACTACCTCGATGTCGCTTCGAAGCGACGGCCGGACAAGCGTCGCGACGTCGGCGAAGAACTGCTTCAGATCGATTAGCTTGATCTCGAGCGGCTGGGCCCGCGCGAAGGCCAGCAATTGCTTGGTTAGGTTCCCGCCGCGCTGTGCCGAACCACGGACGCCCTCGAGCATCCGCTTCACCTTGTCTGTATCGTTTACGTTCCTAAGACCCAGCTCGCAGGCACCGAGGATCGCCGTCAGCAGGTTGTTGAAATCGTGCGCGAGGCCGCCCGTCAGCTGACCGAGTGCCTCCATCTTCTGCGCTCGGAATAATTGTTCGCGGCTCTCCTCGAGCCGGAGCTGCACCTCACGCTTCTCTGTCATGTCGCGCGTGATCTTGGCGAATCCAATGAGCTTGCCGTCGTCGTCGCGGATGGCGTCGAGCACGGTGCTTGCCCAGAAACGGGTGCCGTCCTTTCGCACGCGCCAGCCCTCGGCCTCGTAGCGCCCGGTCTCGCGCACTGTCTCGAGCGCGCGCTTGGGCACGCCCGCGTCGAGATCCTCGGGCGTGTAAAAGCGGCTGAAATGCTCGCCGACGATCTCGGCGGGCGTGTAGCCCTTGATCCGCTGGGCCCCGGCGTTCCAGTTCGCCACCCGCCCCTCCGGATCGAGCATGAAGATCGCATAATCCGTGACGCCCTGGACGAGGATGCGGAAGCGCCGCTCGGCCTCGAGCAGCGCCTGCTGCGCCTCCCGCTTGTCCGTCATGTCGCGCGTGACCTTGGCAAAGCCGACCAGCTTGCCGTTTTCGTCGTTGATCCGATCGATAACGACGCTCGCCCAGAAGCGCGTTCCGTCCTTGCGGACACGCCACCCCTCGCCTTCGAACTTGCCCTCCTTGCGCGCGGTTTCGAGGACCTTCTTCGGCGTCCCGGCCGCACGATCCTCCTCGGTGTAAAATTTGGAGAAATGCTGGCCGACGATCTCTTCGGTCCTGAAGCCCTTGATCCGCTCCGCCCCGGCGTTCCAGCTCGTTACGAACCCCTTGGGGTCAAGCATATAGATCGCATAGTCGACGATCGACTGCACGAGCAGCTTGAAGGGATCGGACGTCGAAATATCCACGCTTTCTAGGTCCCCTCCAACGCTGCAAACCCCTCGGCACATGCGGACATACACCCCCGCGAAACACTCAACCCGTGAGGTCGCGTCTGGTTGCATTCGGTGGTGGGGGCCCAGTCCTTCAGCCGCGCATGGCCGAAATTCGGTGAGACAATTGAAATGCCGTTGGGCGGCGGACCTAGGGAGCCTTAGACCAACGTTTTGCCGCCGCCTTCTTGGCGATCTCCGCCCGCTGTTCTTTGGTTAGGTTCGCCGCTCTGGCTTTGCCGCCCTTGCTACCGAGCTGAGCTGCGGCGCTGGCCAACTCTTCGCGCTCGTCCTCGATCTCGCCAATGGCGATCTTGGCGAACATCATTGCGCGTGCGACCGCATCAGCGGGGCGCTTCTCTCCGCGTGGACCTTTAGGCATCACGCGACCCTGTGTTTCGAGATGCGCTGCTCCAGGTCCTTCAGCTTGACGCGCAGCGCATCGATGGCCACGCGGTCCGGGTTTTCCGCGTCACGTAATAGACTGATCTGGATCGCGACGTGATCGCGCTCCTCGCTCATCCGAGTGAGCAACCTGTCCGGGCGATATTGATCATACGTTCTAGACATCGAGTCTCCATGCTTTGCGCTAAGCATATCACATTGAGGCGCGGCCTGCGGTGGGCAATCCTCAGAAAAGTTCAGGCTGAGACACGAGCCATTTGGTTCCGATTAATCGCCAAAGTCTGGTCCTAGCGATGCTGCACGGCAAGCCGGCTCATCAGGATCGCGGCACGCTTTGCCTGCTTGAAGATCGACGGGACATCGACCTCCTCCGCGGCTGTGTGCGAGCCGGAACTCGACGGGCCAAGGCCGACAAGGCCGTCGACGTCCGCGGCAACGAAGCTGATGTCGCCGGCACCGCGCTTTGACGGGTCGAGCTCGCCCATCTCGGGAAGGCCCATGTCGCGGTTGACGCCGTTGAGCTGGGCAAGCAGTGCACGATTGGCCTCGGTTGGCGGCATCGGCGGGTAGGCATCGGCGTCGAAGCTGATCTCGGCCTTCGTGCCGGGGAGCGATTGCGCAACAATGGCGCGCATCTTGGTCTCAGTCCGCTCGATCTGGTCCTGGCTGATCGCGCGCAGGTCGCCGCGCGCGACGGCGATCGGCGCGACGATGTTCGTCTTGCCCGTCGCCTCCAGCCGGATCTTGCCGGCAGAGAATGTGGCGGTCTGGCCGCCGCCGGCAAGCCCGACATTGTAGGTGAGCTTGTCCTCGGGCAGCTGCTTGCGGAATTCATCGATGATCCGCGCCAGCTCGTAGATCGCGCCGTAGCCGACGCCAGGGCCACCCCATCCGGCCGAGTGGGCGCTCTTGCCGGTTACCGTCAGCGTCCAGCTTCCCGCGCTGCGACGGGCGATCGATCCCACGTCGTTACCGTCTTCGACCGACAAATCTTCGAAGTCGAGCGCGACGTCAGCCTTCTTGCCCTCGGCAATAAGATCGCGCCGCGAGACCTCCAGCGGGCTGCCGGCATCCTCTTCGTCGCCGGTCAGGAATATTGTGATGTTGGCATTCTTCAGGGTCCCCGCCGCGTTCATCGCCCTCAGCGCGGCGACGATCACGGCAATGCCGCCCTTATCATCGCCCGATCCGGGACCGTGCGCGAAGGTCCCTTCGGGCGCCCAGCGCTGGAAGGGCGAATCCGGCTCGAACACCGTGTCGAGATGAGCGATCAGCAGCAGCCGCTTGCCGCTTTGCCTACCTGAATGGCGCGCGACCAGATGGCCGGCGCGTCCGGCTGCGCTCATGTCGATCCACTCGGTCTTGAAACCAAGTTCACGAAACTCGGGCTCGACCATGGCGCGGACAGCCTCGAACTCCTTGCCCATTCATGGTCCCGCTGTTCTGGTCGACCCAGCGCTGGAGAAGCCCGAGTGTGCGCTGCTGCTCAGCGTCGACCTTTGTCACCATGGCTTGCTCGGCCCGGCTGAGCGCCGCCGACGCAGGGCTGGAAAGGACGAAAGCCGCGGCGGCGAACGTGTAGAAGCTCTTCATGAACCCCGCTTAGCGGCCCTCCTAACGAAAGTCAGGACAGTCCTAACCTTGGGTAATTTGTCCTTGGGTAATTTGTCGTTTGGTAATCTTGGCTGACATTAATTTCAGATTAAACCAAGACCGGGACTCGCCACCCCGACACGCTCAGCTTCGTCGCCGAGATGGCGAGTCTCACGCGGCGCATGCGATGGCGGCCGACCCTTATCCTCGATTGGGTCGGCCGCCACTTTGCTTTTGAGGAAAGCCGAGGAAGCCGGCGCGATGCAATCCCCTCACTCTTTTCAGAATTCATCTCCTTGTAACTGTCCTGTTCGGCGGTTGCGCGCAAAGGCTCCCCGGAGGTCCGCTCCTCTCGTCCGAAAACGGCACATCCGCGCCAGGTCGGGCCTCACTGTTACAGGCGGTCCGGTCGATTCCCTCGCCGGACCGCCTTTTTGAGCTCAAACTCCACCAGAAAACGCAATTAGTTGCTCCAGACGCGATTTTGCGGCTGAATGGTGGATGGGCAGCGGGAGGGGCTCCGCATGAACACGAACCGGGTGAACAGCTTCACCGACGGGGTGATCGCGATCATCATCACCATAATGGTGCTGGAGCTGCCTGTTCCACACGGGGCGGGCATGACCGCGCTCAAGCCAGAGTTCACCCTGTTTGCCGCTTACGCGCTCGCCTTCGTCAAGGTTGGAATCTACTGGTTCCAGCACCATCACCTCCTGCAGGTCTCCCGCCGCGTCGATGGGCCAGTGCTGGTCGCGAACCTGTTCTTCCTGTTCTGGCTGAGCCTCGTGCCATTCGTCATCCGCTGGGTCGGCGAAGCGGGGATCACCCGCGACACCGTCCTTGCGTTCGGCATCATCATGCTGCTCTGCGCGCTGTCTGCTGCATGGCTCCGCTCCGCGCTGCTCGCCGCCAATGATGACGACGCGCCAATAAGGAAGATCTCGGTTCGCGGTCGCAAGGGCCTGATCACGATCGCCGCCTACGTTCTCGCGATCGGCATCGCCTTCTTTTGGCCGATGATCGCGGTGCTCATCTATTTCGCTGTGGCGGCGCTCTGGCTAGTGCCGGACAAACGCTTCGAACAACTGACCGATTAGGGACCCGCCCGCCCAATGAAGCCGGACCAACTCAACGCGTTCACCGACGGCGTGATCGCGATCATCATCACCATCATGGTGCTGGAAATCCGTCTGCCGGAGCAGGCGAACTGGGGCGGCGTCAAAGCCATGGCCCCGTTCCTCGGCATCTACGCGCTCTCGTTCGTCAATATCGGGATCTTTTGGAACAACCATCACCACTTGATGCAGGGGCCCAGGAATGTCGACGGCCGGGTCTTGTGGACGAACCTCAGCCTGCTGTTCTGGCTAAGTCTCGTTCCCTACGAGATCCGCTGGATGGGCGAGGCCGGGATCGTCGCCTGGCCCGTTGCGGCCTATGGCGGAGTGCTCATGATGGCGGCCATCTCGTATATGCTGCTCGAGCGTGCCCTGGTCGCTGCCGACGGGGAGAGTGCGGAAGCAAGCGCCAACGGCCCTCGCCTCAAGGAGTGGATCAGCTTCGCCGCTTACGGAGCAGGGTTCGCGCTCGCCTTCGTGGATCCGCTGATTTCGGTTGCACTCTATGTTTCGGTCTCGCTGGCATGGTTCATCCCGGACCGGCGCTACGAGCGCAACTTGCAAGCCTAGCCTGCGTCTCCCACCTCGGCTCTGAAGGAGACAGCTTTGGAAAATTGGCACGGAACAACAATTCTCGGCGTGAAGAAGGGCGGCAAGACCGTCATTGCCGGGGACGGGCAGGTCACCATGGGCAATACGGTGATGAAGCCCAACGCGACGAAGGTTCGCCGGATCGGCCAGGACGGAAAGGTCATTGGCGGTTTCGCCGGCGCCACGGCCGACGCCTTCACCCTGTTCGAGCGGCTGGAAAAGAAGCTCGAACAATATAATGGCCAGCTGCTGCGCGCCGCGGTCGAACTCGCCAAGGACTGGCGGACGGACAAGTATCTGCGGAACCTCGAAGCGCTGATGATCGTCGCCGACGCGGAGCAGATGCTGATCCTGACCGGCAACGGCGACGTGCTCGAGCCGGAGGGCGGCATTGCCGCGATCGGGTCGGGCGGCAATTATGCGCTGTCGGCCGCGAAGGCGCTGGCGGATTATGAGGAGGATCCGGAGGTCCTCGCTCGGCGCGCAATGCAGATTGCGTCGGAAGTCTGCGTATTCACCAACGACCGGCTGACGATCGAGACGATTGAAGGCTGACACAAAGGGCGGCTAGGCTGACGGCGTGCTGTTTGACCGCCGAAGCTTTGCCGCCGGTTCCGCTGCGCTGCTTTCCGGCTGCGCGACGGTCGGGAAGATGGGCATCACCGGCTGCACTCCGCTCGCGCCGGTAGATGCCGACCCAAGCCGGCTGATCCGCGCCGTCGCAGGACTAAGACCGTTCCGCCGCCAAGGTTTCGTAGTCCGCGCCGAGACGCTCGGCGACAAGCGGCTGGTCCACAATTATGGCCACGGCGGCGGCGGCATAACGTTGAGCTGGGGGACGTCGAAACTGGCGACCGAGCTCGGCCTGATGGGGCATAGCGGACCCGTCGCGGTGCTCGGCTCAGGCGTCGTCGGACTATCGACCGCACGGCTCGTCCAGGAAGCGGGGTTCGGGGTCACGATATACGCCGCCGCGCTTCCGCCCGATACGACCTCGAACATCGCGGGCGGCCAGTTCCACCCTTTCTCCGTCTTTCGTGAGGGGGACCAGCCACCGGGGTTCATGCCGCAGTTCATCAGCGCGCTCGACTATAGCTGGCGGCGGTTCCAGATCATGGTCGGCGACGATTATGGAATCCGTTGGCTGCCGACCTATGTCGAGACGGACAGCCCTGACCAGAAGCTGCTCGAGACCTTCCCGCCGATCAACCGGATGCTGACGCCCGCAGAGCACCCCTTCGCTTGGGCGAAGACGCTTCGCTACGACACGATGTACGTCGAGACCGGCCGCTACCTTCGTCAGATGATAAGCGACGTGCAGATCGCTGGCGGCAGGATCGAGGTCAAGAAGTTCGCGACGCCTGCGGATATAGCGCCACTTCCTGAAACGCTGGTGTTCAACTGCACGGGCCTCGGCAGCCGCGAGCTGTTCAATGACCAGGACCTGCACCCCGCGCGCGGGCAGCTCGCGATCCTCGAGCCGCAGCCGGAGGTCCGCTACGCTTTCACGGGCGGCCCCGGCTACATGTTCCCGAGACCGGACGGGATAATCCTCGGCGGCACCTTCGAACTCGACGAGTGGAACACAACGCCCGAGCCCACGACCATCCAACGCATCATCGCCGATCACAAGCGCTTCTTCGCATCCTTCCGCTGCACCGCTTGAAGTGCCTGGCCCGGGTTCCGACATTCGTGGTGAAATGAACTATCACAGGACCATTCCCCAGAGCGGCGGGGAGCAAACCGAAGTGCTGAAAGACAAGCTCACACCCAAAGCGATCGTCGCCGCGCTCAACGAGCATATCGTCGGCCAGGACGATGCGAAGAAGGCTGTGGCGGTGGCGCTCCGCAACCGTTGGCGCCGACAGCAGCTCTCACCCGAGCTGCGTGACGAGGTGACGCCCAAGAACATCCTGATGATCGGGCCCACCGGTTGCGGCAAGACGGAGATCAGCCGGCGTCTGGCGAGGCTTGCCGATGCGCCCTTCGTGAAGGTCGAGGCGACCAAGTTCACGGAAGTTGGATATGTCGGCCGCGATGTAGAGCAGATTGCCCGCGACCTCGTCGAGGAAGCCGTGCGGCTCGAACGTGACCGTCGCCGGAGCAAGGTCAAGGCGGCAGCCGAAGAAGCGGCGATGGACCGGCTGCTCGACGCGCTCACCGGCAAGGGCTCGAGCGAGGCTACCCGCCAGAGCTTCAAACAGCGTTTCTCGGACGGGAGCCTCGACAAGGCCGAAGTCGAGATCGAGGTGGACGACCAGGCTGCAATGCCGTTCGAGATTCCCGGCATGGGCGCTCAGGTGTTCGACCTGAAGTCGATCATGGGCAAGGCGATGGGCCAGGGCCAGCGCAAACGCCGCAAGCTCAAGGTGCCGGACGCTTTCGCGCGCCTCTCCGAGGAGGAAGCCGACAAGCGCGTCGACCCCGACGACATCAACCGCGTCGCGCTCGCCGATGCCGAGGGAAACGGGATCGTATTCATCGACGAGATCGACAAGATCGCCGTCAGTGACGTCCGTGGTGGCTCGATCAGCCGTGAGGAAGTCCAGCGCGACCTCCTGCCGTTGATCGAGGGGACGACGGTCGCGACGAAGTATGGACCGCTGAAGACCGACCACATCCTTTTCATCGCCTCGGGCGCATTCCACATCGCCAAGCCCGCCGACCTCCTGCCGGAGCTCCAGGGCCGCCTCCCGATCCGCGTCGAGCTGAAAGCGCTAACGCAGCAGGATTTCGTGCGGATCCTGTCGGCGACGCGCGCGAGCCTCACCGAACAATATCAGGCACTGCTCGGTACCGAGGGCGTGAGCATCGACTTCGCCGAAAGCGGCATCGAGGCGCTCGCGCGCATCGCCGCTGAGGTCAACGAAGCGGTCGAGAATATAGGCGCGCGCCGGCTCCAGACGGTGATGGAAAAGCTGCTCGAGGACGTGAGCTTCCACGCCGAAGATCGTCGCGGCGAAACCCTCGTCGTCGATGGCACGTTCGTCGAAAATCAGCTGAGCGGAATCGCAAAGAACGCAGACCTTAGCCGCTACGTTCTTTAGCAAGCACCGGCGGTCCCTTTCGTTACACCGAGGCCAAGCAAAAAGTCGAAAATAACCGACTAGGTCGTCGTTCGTCGGTATCGCCAGACGAGGCCGTTGACGAACGGCGGCCAGACACTCGTCTTCACCCCGGCAAGCCGAAGCCAGTTCGCCGCGGCGGCGTTGCATGTGCGCACCGCGTTGGCCTTGCCAGTCGCCCGGTAGAAGGCGTCGGCGGGTCCATAGCCAGGATGGTCGATCCGTTGTGCATGCCCCTTCGTGTCGAGCGCGAAATCCGCGCGAATCGCAGCCCACAAGTCGGCGATACTCCTCGGGCCGCAAGCGGATCTGGCGCTCCGCGTAATAGGGGCTCGGAACATATTCGACATGCATCACCCGCCGGCCACCACTTAGCGCGGACCAGATCGTATGCGGGGTAATGTCCCACCAGCTCGGCGTGTCGAGATAGACGCGCTCCTCGCCCGAGCCGAACGCGATCCAGCGCGGGGTTCGGAGGCGGCGAGGCGAAGTCGCTCGTCGGGATCAGCGGCGCCCAGTCCAATCCGTCAGCTTTGACCGGCATGATGATGTCGGCATGAATGCCGTTGTCGGCGATGTAGATGGTGATGCCGGCCGAAGGCTCGGCCCACCCGTTATTGACCGCCGCGAGCGAGCCGACCAGCGCAGCTGCCAGGTAGAGCGCGGGCACAGCGAAAACCGCGATGATCAGCCGCCCGAGCCACTTGCCCGCTTTGCGTTTTCGCCTGCGCCGAGCCATCCACCCTCCCGTCGCACCTTGCCATGATTGGCAGCCCTGCCTAGATGCGCCGGCCAGTCGGGGCGTAGCGCAGCCTGGTAGCGCATCACACTGGGGGTGTGGAGGTCGCTGGTTCGAATCCAGTCGCCCCGACCAGCCTTGCCGTAGACCATCCCCGGGATGGTCGTTAGGCAGGGCTCAGTACTCCAACCGAAAGTCTTCAGCCTCAAATGTCCAGCCAACCGATCCTGATGAGTATGGTGCAGACCGCCCCTGTAGGCGGAGCCAGCGGAAGCGTCGGCATGCTGCTGGGCATCGCGCCCTGGCTTCTGATCTTCGTCATTTTCTACCTGCTGATGATCCGCCCGCAGCAGCAGCGGCTGAAGCAGCACCAGGCGGCAATCGCGGCGGTCAAAAAGGGTGACGACGTCATCACCGGCGGCGGAATCCGCGGCCGAGTGACAAAGGTCAGCGATGACGAAGTGGAGGTCGAGATCGCCCAGGGCATGAAGGTGCGCGTCGTCAAATCGACCATCAGCCAGGTGCTGACACCGAACGCAAAGCCGGCGAACGACTGAGGGCCGACGGATGCTTGAATTCCCTCGCTGGAAGGTCTGGCTGGTCAGCCTTGTCGTCGCCGTCGGCGTCATCCTATCAATCCCAAGCCTGATCGCCGGAACTCCGCTCGGGCGCAGCTGGCCCAGGTGGTTGCCGCAGTACAAGATCAGCCTTGGTCTCGATCTTGCCGGCGGAAGTCACCTGCTGCTCGAGGCTGACGCGGCTGACGCGCAGAAGCAGCGGCTCCAGGCCATGGAAGATTCAGTCGCGACCCGAGCTCCGCCGCGACCCGAGGATCGACATTGGCGACATTTCTACCTCGGGCGGCCGATTGTCCTTTCTCGTCCGCAATCCGACCCAGGTCGACGCCGCCGTCGACCGGATGCGCAACCTGACACGGCCGGTCGCCCTGACGGGCAATCGTGACTGGGATGTCCAGGTGGTCGATTCGACGCGCGTGGTCCTGGTGCCGACGCCGACCGGCACGGCGCAGGCGATGAAGGACGCGATGGGCGTCGCGCGCGACGTCGTTCGCCGCCGGATCGACCCTTCGGGCACAAGGGAAATCACCGTCGTCACCGAAGGTGGCAACCGAATCCTGGTCGAGGTTCCGGGTGTCGAGGATCCCGAGGCCCTCAAGAAGCTGATCGGGCAGACCGCGCGGCTCGAGTTCAAGCTCGTCGACCTCTCCGCCAACCCGCCAAGACGTTCAGCAAGGCCGTGCGCCCGGCGGGTAGCCAGGTGCTGCCCATGGTCGACGGCAAGGGCTTCCTCGCGGTCAAGCGCCGGGTGATGGTATCGGGCGACCAGCTGACCGACGCCAAGCAGAGCTTCGACCAGGACGGCCGTCCCGACATCGACGATCACCTTCAACACGGCCGGCGCCCGGCGCTTCGGCCGCGTCACCCAGGAGAATGTCGGCAAGCCGTTCGCCATCATCCTCGACGACAAGGTTCTGTCGGCACCGAACATCAACGAGCCGATCTTCGGCGGCCGTGCCCAGATCAGCGGCAGCTTCACGGTGCAGAGCGCGCACGACCTCGCCGTCAGCCTCGCCTCGGGCAAGCTGCCGGTGAAGCTGAACGTCATCGAGGAGCGAACCGTCAGCGCCGAGCTCGGCCAGGATTCGATCCACAAGGGCGCGATCGCATCGATCGTCTCGGTCCTCGCGGTGATCGTCTTCATGCTCGTCACCTACGGACGGTTCGGCGTCTACGCGAACATCGCGCTGGTCGTGAACGCCTTCCTGATCCTCGGCGACCATGGCGATGTTCAACGCGACGCTGACCCTGCCGGGCATCGCCGGCTTCGTGCTGACGATCGGCGCCGCGGTCGACGCCAACGTGCTGATCAACGAGCGCATCCGCGAGGAGATCGCGGCGCGGACGCCGCTGATCGACGCGGTCGAGACCGGCTATCACGAAGCGTTCCGCGCCATCTTCGACGCCAACGTCACCCACGTGATCTCAGCCGGCATCATGGCCTATTTCGGCTCGGGACCGGTGCGCGGCTTCGCCGTCGTGCTGCTCATCGGCGTCCTCACGTCGGTGTTCACCGCCGTTTATTTCACCCGCATGCTGGTCGCGCTGTGGATCCGCCGCGCTCGCCCGCGCGAACTGCACATCTGAGGACTGGCGCAATGAAGCTTCTCAAGCTCGTACCCGACAACACGAACCTCGACTTCATGCGCTGGCGCAACGTCGCGCTTATGCTGTCGACTTCGCGACGGTCGCCTCGATCGCTTACACCATCTATCGCGGGCTGAATCTCGGGATCGATTTCGTCGGCGGACAGGTCGTCAGGGCCGAGTTTGCGCAGCCGGTTCACATCGACGACCTGCGCGCTCGCGTAGACAGGCTCGGCGTCGGCGAAGCGAGCATCCAGGCTCTCGGCAATGACCGCACCTACCAGATCCGCCTGCCCAAGCCGCCGCGGGCTGAGACCGCCTCCAACGCAGTGGTCAGCAAGCTCAGGGCCGCGATCCCGCAAGCACTATCCGGGCGCGCGCGTCGATGCCGGCGAATCGGTGTCGGGCAAGGTCAGCGAGGAGCTCGCGCAGAACAGCGCACTCGGCGATCGGCTCGCCATGATCGGCATCGCCGTCTACATCTGGTTCCGGTTCGAGTGGCAGTTCGGCGTCGGCGCACTCCTCACCCTCGCGCATGACGTTTCGATGACGTTCGGCTTCTTCGCCTTCACACGGCTTGCCGGTCGATCTCAACGTGGTCGCGGCCTTCCTCACGATCCTTGGTTATTCGCTCAATGACACGGTCGTCATCTATGACCGCATACGCGAAGACCTGCGCAAGTACCGGCGGATGGCCATCCTGCCGCTCATCAACCTGTCATTGAACGAGACGTTGGCTCGGACCGTTGTCACTTCGTTGACCGTGCTCATCGCGCTCGGCGTGCTGATGGCGATCGGGCCGCAAGTGATCTTCGGCCTCGCCATCGCGATCTTCCTTGGCGTGCTGATCGGTACCTATTCATCTATCTACATTTCTGCGCCGGTGCTCGTCTGGCTCGGCGTGAAGCCCGACAGTTTCCTGAAGTCAGACGAGAAGGAAGCGGCGCAGCCCGAGACCGCCTGACATTCCGTTCAGCTGAGACCAAGCTTCTAAAGGCCAATGCCATGCTTGGCCTGCTTCGGTGCCGGCGCTAATGAGGTATCCATGCTGAAAGTTTCACGTTCCGCCGCCCTGCTTCTCGCCTGTGCCTGCGCCGTGCCACTGGCGGGCTGCGCCAAGGACAAGGCCAAGGGTGACACCGTCGAAATTAAGATTGGTAGAATTTTCATGAAGGTTGTCAAAGCGCATCATTCCATAAATTCGCTCGTATGCCAGCGCTCTAGTCATTGGCCCAGCAAATTCAAGCGACTGCCATTCCTTTTGCAATTCCGCTAATCCTTCATCGGTTAGATTTGTTGCTTGTAAAACTTCCCAAGTTTCGCGACATGCGATTTGCTCTTGGGCAATGCTAACTAATTGACAAATTTCGTAACATTCATCTTCTGTTCCTTTTACTAATGTCAGCATCGCGCGAACGTCGGCGCCAGCGCCAGCGGTATTGCCTTGATGCAAATCATAATACACGGCAGCGCGCAGCCATTGAAAGGTGGCTTTCAGTTCGGGAAAGCGATGAAATGCAGAATCATCGCTCGGATAGTTGGAATAATGGTAACCAAAATCAATCGCAGTGCCGTAAGGCAGATTACGCAGACTATCGAGGTAAATTTTTTGCTCGGCTAACGTGTGACCTAAATCTTCCCAAGTATTTGTTCGTTGTGGCTCGCTTCGGATAAATGGCAAGAGCCAGCCCGGTTCATCTTTTGCCTGAGCAATCGAAACATCTGAAGGCGGATTGGAAAAAATCATTGAAGCCAAATAAATGTTCGATAAATCAAGATGATGAAGTGAATTGGTAATTAATAACGCGCCGTTTTTTCCTGTTGGCAGCGGTGAATAACTTGCGCCAAA
>CAVYAH010000042.1:0-22284 GCA_963766415.1 uncultured Alphaproteobacteria bacterium
ACCAGCGGGCAGGAGCAGGCCGAACCCAGCAGACCCGCGGGCTCAGGAAACGCCGGCCGTGGAGGCCATGACCCCCTTTGTCGCCGCCGCGATAGCGCGTCAGCCGCAGCTTCTTGCCATCGGACAGTTTCGAAGAAATGCAGCTCCGGAGGGCCGACACCGAAGCGGCCGCCTCGTCGCCGGAATCCCGGGATCGAAGTAGGAAGGCGGAGCGAATGGGCCGCCGAATGCCGCGAACAGGGCACCGCCGAAGAATTCGCCAAAGCGCACCAGCGCCTTCGCGCGCGATTCAAGATCGGGCGCGCCAGTGATCGTCATCGTTCGAAGCTGATGGATGAAATCGGTGGGACGAATATGGAGCTCGGCGGACAGGACGGTCTTCCCGTTGGGGTCGCCCTCGTGGACCGAAGCGATCAGCGTCGTCGTGTCATGCCAGAGGTCGAACCCGCGGTCATCGTGGATCGTCTTGCGGCCCGAAGATGGTAGCGCGATCCATCGGTCGCGACGATCGGCAATTCATAGACCATGAGCTTCGTGTCTACTTGCGCCGTGTCGTCGACAACAGGTTCCAACGGCCGCGCTCGATCGTCATCGGTTGATTGGAAAAGCGCGGCGATGCTGACCGTGCCGACGACGTCGGCTTCGTGCTCCCGTTCATTGATTAGCGGGTCGAGATCGGACAGCGACGATCGTCACGACGAACGAAGCGTCGGACTTGAACGCCGCCGGCAGCGGCGGTCGCGGTGCCTGTCATGTCGTTCGGTGAAGCGAACGCCGGTCGGTGGCGCTCCACACCGCAGGCTGGGATGCAGCGACAACCGACGCGACCTCCAGCGGCGCGCCGCGAGCCGCGGATAGTTTGATCATCGCCCGTTCCGTCACCGCGCTGATCGTCAGCAGCGGATTGACGCCGAGCGAACGCGGCATGACCGACCCGTCGCAGACGTAGAGGCCGCCGTGCACCTCACGGCCCTCGTGGCCGGCGAACACACGGCAGTCTCCGTCCACAACGCCGCGCGCCGCATCATCGGCCATCGGGCAGCCGCCGAGCGGATGAACGCTGATCAGCTCATCGTGCATGAGCTTCGTCCAGATGGGGTTGGGCACATACGTCCCCGGTTTCCTTGACGGCCGTGCGCAGCTTCTCGGCGACGCGCTGGAATGAAGGCTGCTCGCCAACTCCCGGCCAAACCACGCGCAGGCGATCGTCGGCATCGAGCTCCATGGTCCCGGCACCCGGTCCATCGTGCGACATGACGAGGAAGGTCTGCGTGTGGTTGACCGCCCCGTGATACGGCCCCCGGGTCAGAACTCTCGATCTCGCGCGCGCGCTGCGAAAGGATGTTGCCTGGGTCCGTGTCGGTGCCGACCGCCGCGGCCGCCGCCGCCATGACGCCGGGCAGGGATCCTCCGATCGCGCCGGGGATCGCCCCCTCCTCAATCACCATTCCTTCTTCGAGATTGGCGGTGCCGCGCAGATCGATCAGCCCGGTGATGGTTGGCCCGACCGGAGGCTGTTCATCCTTGTCGCGCGGCCAGCGATAAGCGGCCGCCCTGTGCCCAAGGCCAATGCCATCGATCGGCAGGTCATTATTGTAGCCGAACGCGAGCACGTCGCCGTTGCCAGTGAAGCGGCCGCCGAGTGCAGGAGACAAGGCCAGTCCATGCGCCCGGGAACGGAGCAGGATCTCGGTCGAGCCAAGCGCCCCCGCGCCCAGCACGACGATCGAGGCGGTCACCCGAAGCGGTTCGGCCGAGAATGCCTCGCGTCCCAGACCAATCGGGTCGTAGGCAACGCTCCAGCGGCCATCATCGAGTTTCTCGACCCAGCGTACGCGAACGCCGCAAAATATCTCCGCTCCGTGCGCCGACGCATCGGGGAGGTAATTCATCAGCGTGGTATTTTTGGCGCCAGTATTGCACCCGGAGCAGCAGTCCCCGCACAGGTTGCAGGCGGGCTGCTCGATACCCGCCCGGTTGGTCCCCGCCGTGAAGTTCACGTTGATGGGCGGCGTGACAGCGGCGGCGCCCAGCGCAGGCGCCGCGCTTTTCATCGCTTCGAGCTTGTTGAGATGCGGCCAATTCACGCCGTCGTCGGGGTACGGCGTCGGGCAGAGCATGGCTTCCGCTCGCCGGTACCCCTCATCAAGATCCCCATCCTTGAGGGCCGCGGGCCAAGCCGGATCGTCAAGGACGCGGTGATCTGCCTTTAGCGCGACATTGGCATTGATGAGCGAGGTTCCCCGAGCCCGCATCCGGTGAGAACGTTGATGCCTTTGCCGACGTGGAGATCGAACAATTCGGTGCCGCGGCCTTTGTGAAGTCCCGGCGCGTTGATCTGGAACTGCTCGACGCCCTTGGCCGCCGTGTCCGGATATTCACCGGGATGAAGTTCGTCTCCGCGCTCCAGAAGCGCGACGCTGCCGATATTCATGCGGGCCAGCCGCGACGCCGCGATGGCGCCTCCGTAGCCCGAACCTACGACGACTGCGTCATAGATGTCCTTGATTTCGGTAATTGGCTTCGCGAGCCGCTGCATACGAATGCCTCCTCGGCACTATTGAATGGAGATGGACTCAATCAGCTCCGGACAAAGGTCTTCGGGATTCCCGCTTCGGCGGCGGCGGTCGTTGGGGACTTTTGGCAGTCCGATTGCGAACACTTGCAGCGTTCCATCGCTGCCGATGTGGAGGCGCAGAAACGATTTGTAATTCTCGACCGCAAGCGCCGAAAAGTGACCCCAGTGCCTTCCCCAGGCATTGAGGCACACCCACAAATAAAGGCCCAGCAGGGTGCCGGTCGTCACCGCTGCGGCAAGCGCAGCTACAACGAGGCATAATATCGTGCCGAACGGGGCGGCAAGCGGGGGCGCCATCGTCCTCAGCACCACGCATGTTACGAGAGAGGCGGCAACTGCCTGTATGACCGCGTGGGCGCTGCCGAGGGCAATTCGCACGGCACCATCCGCGTCGGCAAAATAGTAGAAGCCGGCCCACGCCAGAGCGCAGAACAGGACGGTCGCCGGCGAACTAAGGACCAGACGCCAGAAGTCCCAATCGGCGCCGAGCAACGAGCCGCGCGAGACCAATTCCTGAAGGGGCCGATGGACAGAAAGCGGATCGAGGATTTGATTGTTGAGATAAAGCAGCCAGGTGAAAATCAGATAGAGCGCAGCAATCACCAACGTGAAATTCGGATTGCGAAAGGCGAAAAAGGGGAGGCCCCAGCTAAGCCGCCGTGACACCGCGCGGCTGGGGAACAAGGCTTCGTCCGCGTCTGCCACATTGTCTTTCTTCGCAAGGTCGACGGTTCGAGCGTAGAGCTTGCGTTTCGGATCGTAAGTGTGCCCCGGCGCCGGGAAGGGAAATTCGAATTTCTTGTGAGGGCACAGGTTATGCGTGGGATGGAGGAAGGCGCCTCCTCCACCGCACGTGATGAAGTTAAGGTCCTTCTCATGATACCTTGCGTAATGATGGCTATCGCCGCTGAGCAGGAGCTTCAGCTCATGGCCTTTGCCAACGGAGGGCGCGAGGCGCGCAAGATATGACAGGGTCCCGTATTTCTTCTCGGGATCGCGCGGATCGACATATTCCCAATCGGGTGTGCCGGCACAGAGGATGAGCTTGGACTTGGGGGCCATCCACTTCTCGGCGACGAACTGGAAGAAATCGACTTGCGGCTGGTCGATGTAGCCCTCGATCTGGCTATCCGTTCCCCATAGCCACCAGCCTTTTGGCAGGCGAAGTGCGAAATAGCTCCGGGTTTGCTGCGTCCGCCGGCCGCCGATCACCTTGCCGGGGCGGTCTACCCCGACCCTGTCCTTGGCCTTGATGTTGCGCCGGCAGAACAAAGGGAAAAATGCGCGCAGCCCGTCATACCAATCGTGGTTGCCGGGCACCGCATAGAGATCTGGGGAATCCTGCTCCGGCCAGCGCTTCGCGTACGCTTCCGAATAAGGGTAGACCAAGCGATCATAATATTGATCAGCGGAAGGGGTCGGATAGACCTCGTCCCCACCCATGATGAGCAGCGACCCGCGAGGGAGGCCTTCAACCCCAGCGAACTCGAGCTTGTCTTCCGCAAGCAGGCGAGCGATTGCAAATGTTGAATTCCAGCCGTCGCCTAGGTCTGCGACGAAATCGAACCAGAAATTCCCGTCAGGATGCCGACCCTCATAATCGAAGCTCGGATCCAGCGCCCCGTCAACGATCGGATTGGCCGCCGCGAAGGCCTCTCGCTTGTCGGCGAACTCGCCGAAGATCGTCGACATCAGCACGCGAATGGCAGTCTGGAAGAGAGGGATCGGATTGAACCATCCAACCATCCGTCGCTTTTGCGGAGGCCGAACTATCATCGTCCTTCAACCTTTTCACCGACTCCGATGAAGGCGTGAAACAAGATCCGGAGCGGTCGCCGCGAACATTGCGACACACTCAATTCCAGCGCAGCCGTTCGGAAGCGTCTTGACGATCGCAGAGGTCACTCGTTTGCATGCAAAACCTCCGATCACTAGTTGGCAGCAAGCACGCTCCGCCAGCTCCCGTCACGAGTACAGATCGACACGGTCTGTGACGGCGAAATATGCGCCCTCGATTATCAACTCGCAACGTAAATCAAATCGCTGGCGGATGCTCGACTAAGAGACATCGATGTGATTTCGCTTTTGCTCTTCGAGTTGGGCCTCGCTGATCCCCTTTTGGGCGTCGAGAATGCTGGGCCAAAGATCTGAATACAAACTAAGATCTTGACTTTTCCGTGTCTTTTACTGATCCTCCAAGTTATCAAATAGTTGTTCAACGGAACTAGGTGAACTAAAAGTTACGGCTCTATGTGTGCAGTCGGCCCCTGTTCTTGGCGACGTCCGACGCACCGACTGACAGGATTATCATGATACGAAGCTTAGTAAGCCTGTGGCCGCCGTCAGTTGCAGTGTCCAACAAGTGAGCGCTTGAAATGCGCAGCCTGCGGTTCGATACGGTTGTTACAGCTGCCGAGTCTCGACACAACCGCCCGATCGCGTGCCATTGGCGCGAGCGGCCGGCTGATTGTGACCAAATCCGCGAGCGCGAGGCTCGCTGGGGAACGTAGGTGTGGTTGCGTCGGGGGAAACGACGCAGCTGAGGAGCTGCGGATGGCCGAGGGAGATGCCGATCCTGGGCGTGCGGTGAAAGGAAACGGAAGTGCACAAGCTTCCGCGATCAATAGGCATGGCACTCCCGGCCGCAAGATAGATCCCTATTCCGACCGAGTGATCGTCAACTACGGCCGTGAAAGACGGCTTGAGATCACCCTGGCTCAAGGAGACATCACCCAGATCGACGCAAGCTGCTACGTGGTAGGCCTATTCAAGGCGGTAGCAGCTGATGGTGCGGTCTCCGCCCTCGACCGGGCGATGGGCGGCCGAATTTCCGATCTCGTTGCGCGTCGCATGTTCGGTGCGGAAGCCGGGGAAGTCTCAGTCCTGCCGAACGGGCGAAGAGCCCTTCGTGCGCCGAACGTCGCCTTCGTCGGTCTCGGTTCTTTTCGACTCGTTCAATGCCGACACACTGAAGCTTGCCTGCGACAATCTCGTGCGCACGTTCGTCGCTGCGGGACTCGATGACTTTGCCATGGTTCCATTCGGCTGGAGCTCGGTCGGCAACGCGCCGGACGAGGAGGCGAAGGCCGATCTCGTCCGGGCCATGCTCTCCGGCTTCGTTCGGGCGATCGAGGACAGCGACCCCGGCCATCGATTTCGTGGGCTAACAATCTGCGAGCGGGATCCCGAGCGCTACGCCCTGATCAGCAAGACGGTCCATGACCTGGCGCTGCGCAAAAGCTTCGAAGACCTCGAGCTGACGATCCGGGTGATCACCCTGCCTGAGCCGCCGGTCGAACGCGGCGTTTCCGCGGCGCAGAAGGCAATTCCGCGGGTCTATCTCATGGCGCGCGAGGCGGCGCAGCAAGGCGATGCCGACGATGGCCCAGCGCCACTCCAGATGTCGGTGCTCACGACCGGAGACAAGGCCGGAATCATGGTCGAGCCGCAGCCCGGCAGTCCGCAGGATGTCGAGAAGCTGCTCGGCCAGCTCGACGGATTTAGCACCTTGCCTGACGGTGAAGCGGAAAAATTCGGAAACGATCTCGCGAAGGTGCTTCTCTCCGACGGAATTTCTGCCGCGCTCAAGCAATACCGCGATTGCCACCTGGTGGTCGTTCACGACGCTGGGGCCTCAAGGATCCCCTGGGAGACACTTCGGATCGCCGACAAATGCCCGCCCCTCACCGGCGGAATGAGCCATCGTTACGAGACTCCGAACCTCTCCGTCGCCAAATGGCTTCAATGCCGGCAGCAGTCCGATGTCCTGGCCGTCCTCCTCGTGACGAACCCAACGAAGAATCTGGCGGGAGCCGAGGCTGAGGGAGACAGGATCGTCGACCTTCTCAAAAACAGGGATCGGGTCCGGCTGACTGAGCTTCGCGGAGACGCCGCCACGAAAGAAGCGCTGATGGCCGCGTTTTCGTCGGGACACTACGACATGGTCCATTACGCCGGCCACGGTTTCTTTGATCCCCGACAGCGCGGCCGAAGCGGCCTGTTCTGCGCGGGGGGTGACGTTCTTTCCGGTCTTGATTTGGCAGCGATCGACAACCTGCCAAGCCTGATGTTCTTCAATGCCTGCGAGACGGCGAGGGTGCGCGGGATGGACGCTTCGGTGGCGGTACCCGCGACGACCGCAGAAGTGGTCCAGGGCGGAATTGGGTTCGCTGAAGCGCTGCTGCGCGGAGGCATCGCCAATTTCATCGGAACCTACTGGCCCGTGCATGACGACACGGCGTCGACCTTTTCGGCGACCTTCTATCCGCAGCTGCTCGGAGGAGCGACCCTCAACGACGCGCTGCTCAAGAGCCGCTCCAGCGTCAGGCAGCTTAAGAATTCGGACGCACCTCAGGACTGGGCCGATTATGTCTTCTACGGCGATCCTGACTTCCGCCTGAAGGTCGCTGCCGATGATGCTGCTTCATCGGGAGGGTATGATGACTAGCAAGCTGGTTGGCAGCGCGCTCGCGCTGTTACTCGCTGCCTGCAGCCATGCGCGTCCTGAAGCCCTTGCCGACTGCCGCCTGAGGGCGATCCCGATGTATGTCGGAACGACCCACCCGCGCGAGATCGCGGGCCCGGGTACTGCGACGGCCACGGTTGTAACTCCTCCCTCGCCGTTGCAGCAGTTCATGACCACCGCCCTGGTCCAGGCGCCGCGCGACCCGGCGGAAGCGAGCGTCCCGCGCGAAGTGCTGGTGCTGAGCGGCGGAAGCCAACACGGGCTGTTCGGGACCGGCTTTTTCCTCGGTCGGTCCAGCGTACCGACCTACAAGATCGTCACCGGCGTCAGCACTGGCTCGCTTCAGAGCACCATGTTCTTTCTCGCCAACCAGCCGGTCGCACCCGATCGTATCTATCCCGAGGACCGGGGCTTCGATCCTGGCGCGATCCCCATCCGACACACCAACCTCGAGGACTTTGCCGCCTCTAGCCTCGTCAGCAGCGAAGGCAGTATCCTGAAAGTCGGAAGCGGCGGTATCCTGGGCGGTCTTGCGAGCGGTTCCGTCACCTCGCTCGAGCCATTGAAACAAAGAATTTACGGACTGATCTCGCCGCAAACTTCTGGTCCAGCTTGGACAGGAACGAACGCATGGCCGGTACCTACTGGTCGGCGTCACCGATCTCGACGATGGCAATGGCTACGGAATTGATCTCACTGAGCTCGCCAGCCGGGCCAAACCGGGGTCAACTCCTGCACAGGTAGACGCAATCCGGCACTGCTACGTCGACGCGCTGATAGCCTCGTCTTCGGTCCCGCTCGCCGCTTACCCGGTCAGCCTGAACGTCCAGATTGTTCCGACCGGGGAGGCTCGAACCGACCTCTTTGTCGATGGCGGCGCGCGCTACGGCGTGTTCCTGAAGCAGATCGAAGATTCGGTTCAGGCGGCCAACCTTGCGCGATCTTCGATGCCGGCGCCTCCGCCTTCCACCAACGTCACGCTGATCGTCAACGGCACGATGTATTCGGCGCCCTGGACGGACAAGAATGGCCGCGTCGACAAATGGTCAGCGCTGAGCCTCGGTTTCCGTTCGATCGATATCCTGGAAAATCAGGTCTACCGCTTCTCGGTCGATCAGGTCGAAACTGCAGCTCTCGCCGGCGGTGCGCTCAAGATGGCGTTTATCTCCAATGAGGGTCTTCCCTCGGGCGCAGAAGACCCCGACCAGCATGTCTACAAGGGGAGAGCCTGCGCTGACTGGTCGGCGCAGGATGACCGCGCAGGCGTGAAGGAATTTCACCCGCACTACATGGCTTGTCTGCTCGACTATGGGAAAGCTCGCGGCGAGCGCGAGCTTTGGAACGTCAGCCGTTCGTCCGATGTGACAGAAAACAGGGGGAGCAAACCATGAAACGTGCCCTGCTGATTGGGATCAACCAATATCCCGGGCAGCCACTCAACGGCTGCGTGAACGACATTACCGACATGGCCGACTTCCTCGTTTCGGCACAAGGATTTGCGACAGGCGACATCCGGCTCCTGACCGATGCTCGCGCCACCGCCGATGCAATCCGGGATCGGATCAAGTGGCTTGTTACGGGCGCCGCTGCGAGCGATACCCTTCTGCTCCATTACAGCGGCCACGGAACCCTGTTTCCGCTGCGCGATGCGCAAGGCAACGTCACCGCCGTTCATGGGGCAATCTGTCCCGTCGACTTCGACTGGACCGAGCCGCACGCCATCTTCAATTCCGAGCTTCGCGACCTCGTCGACCTTGCGCCGGAAACCGCCGCGTTCATCTTCGTGTCGGACTCCTGCCACTCGGGCACCCTCACGCGTGGTTTTAGACCGCGCGTTTTCATACCGCCGGCAGACATTGCCTGGCGGCTCCGCACTGCAAAGGAAATGGGCATCGAACCCCAGCTGCTCGAGGTCCACGATCGTTGCGGCTTCATTTCGGGCTGCCGCGAAGACCAGACTTCGGCGGACGCCTACATCGACAATCGCTTCAATGGCGCGCTCACTTTTTACCTGCTGCAGAGCCTCAAGGCGGGCGAGGGCGCCCTCCCGCTGACGACGCTGGTCGCAAACGTCGGTAACCGCCTGAGCCAGGCCGGCTACGAACAACAACCGCAGCTCCATGGACCAGATGATGTCAAAGGACGCGGATTCCTCGTGCACTGAAACTGGGGACGGCCATGCACCGATCGGCATTCTTGATTTCGCTCACAATCTTCGGCGCCTGCTTCGCCTATGCGCAAACAGCCCAAGCTAGCGGGCAGGCCGGCACCAGAGCTGGACGCCCCAGGCGTCCCATTCCCATCCACTGAAGTGGCAAATCTGAAGGAGAACCGCCATGGCGAGCATGCTGCGTGGGGCACTGCGACTGGAACCGGTTCGTCCAGTCATTACCCGGGACATTGCCGCGCCGGGGGCACCGGTCGGCGGCGGCGGTGACGCAAATTACTACAACAAGCTGATCACGCTTTTCCCGGCCGAGGCGCTCACCTTGTACGGGACGGGAGTTGCTGTGTTCGGACGCTCGACACTCGCCGCGCTCATCGTGTGCCTGGCCGTCCTTGTTCTGCTTCGCTCCGTTGCTACCGAACCGCAGCAGGGAGGCCGGCCGCACTACGAAGCCGTCATCGTTGCGGCCATCTCTTTCGTTCTGTGGACAACTGCGACTGATCCGGGATGGCTCGCGGACGCGAGGATCAAGAATGTGGACTTCCCGGAAGTCCGGAAATGGGCGGCATTCCTGGGCGGTGCTTTCGTCCTTTTAGCGCCGGCCTTCATCCAGCCGCCGCGGCCTGCTCCTGCCAGCAGTTAAGGTTTGGTCTTCCGCCGGCCGTGCCGTTCAAATGAAAGACGGAGACACGCAATGAAAGAGATCGCTTCTGACCCTCTACGACCTGACGATCCGAGCTGGCGACAATGGGAATTCGACACGGAAATGATGGCAAAGGAACCCGGCGCCACTCTGGAAAAAGCGGTCTCCAATGCCGAGCGGGGGCTAACACGCTTCCTGCATGGCCCGGGTGCGGCGAGATAGGGGAAACAAGGCATGGGTGCTCGACCTTACCTACTGAGGCTTGGAGCTGCCGTTTCGGCTGCTCTTTTGCCCCTCTCGGCGGCGTACGCACAGCAATTAACTGTTGAACGGAATGTCACTGTCCGCTCGGAGGCTGACCGTCATTCCGCGGCACTCGAATATGCCAAGCCGGGTGATGCACTGACGCTTCTCGAGGCCGGTGCCCGTCAGCACGGTTATTATCACGTGCAGCTCGGCGACGGACGCACAGGCTGGGTGTATCAAAGCTTCGTCGCGCAGCCTGCAAATATGGTCGCTAGATCGGCGGCCAATCCGTCGGATATTGCAACCGTCCACTTCATCGATGTCGACCAGGCCAACTCTGCACTTCTGGAGTTTCCCTGCGCCGCGGTGCTCATCGATGCCGGAGCACGAGACGCTGCTGGCATCGATCATCTGATCCATTTCCTCGAGGCATTTTTCGCGCGCCGGACCGATCTTAATCGGCACATTGCTGCCGTCTTCGTCACCCACACGCACGTCGATCACAATCGTGCCCTCAAGCAGGTCGCACAGCAGTTTCATGTCGACCATTATATCCACGACGGAATGCTGACCGGATCCGGCTCTCCAAACGCGAAATGGATGATCAACTACGTCCAGACGCAGACGCCGCCGATACCCAACGAGGGAGTAGCGGAGAGCGATGTCGGCGCGTCGGGCAAAACCGATGACATCGTTGATCCGGTGAAATGTCCCCGGGTTGACCCCGATATCCGGGTTCTTTCCGGAAGTTACGCGGCTAATCCTGGCTGGCAGGATGGAGACTTCGATAACCAGAACAATCACAGCCTCGTGATCAAGGTCACATATGGTCTCGCCAGCTTCCTCTTCACCGGTGACCTCGAAAAGCCTGCCATTGAAACTCTGCTCGAGCGCGACACGATCAGGCCGCTTCTCCGTTCCGATGTCTGGCTCGTTGGCCATCACGGATCGGACAATGGCACGACCCCGGAGCTGCTTGCGGCCATGAGTCCGCAGATCGCGATATTCTCAGCTGGGGATCCCGCAATCCATGTCAACTGGACCGCCTGGGCCTATGGGCACCCGCGACGTTCGGTTGTGGAAATGATCGATCACGTGATCCACCGGAACCGCGCTAATCCGATCAACGTGCTCGTTGCTGACGGAGCGAAGAAGTTCTCCACCTACCACTTGGCGCACGCGCTATACGCAACCGCGTGGGACGGAGACATCGACGTGGCAGCGACGCCAGACGGCACGCTGAAGGTCACGACGTCGAAATAGCCGTCTGATGCTTCCGGCCGCGGCGCTGCTCGGCTTTCCCTTTGGAGGGCGGTTCGCGATAAGCCGCTACTTCCAGGCGCACATTTGACCGTTGTGGTTTGACCCAAAAGGCACCCCTCCGCTGAAGCTGGCCAAGGCCCGAGCAGGCCGGCACTTTATCTCAAAACAGCGTTGAATGAAGATTGTTTGGGGTCCGGGGAAGCCATCGCCGCACGGCGACGGGCCCGCGCCGCCCGCGTTCCCCCACGTATTTCGCATCTGAATATTGTCGGAATTGGTCGTGATCAGGAACGAAGTCGCACAGAGATCAGGCCAGATCGGACAGGGATCGGGCAAGGAATTCCAGGACCTTAGCTAAACTCGCGGCCATGACTGCGCTCGTCTGCGCGGCCATGAACAGGAGACTGGCCATGAAATCATTGAGCCTCGCCACGGCGATGACGGCCGCGCTCGCGGCATCGTCTCTGATTGCCTCGTCCGCATACGCCACGGCCCCACAGGGGCTGAGCGTGTCCCCCGTCGTGAACGGTCATTTCGGAGAGCTGAGCGTGCTCCCGACGGACAAGACCGGAAAGTGGAGCATGCTCTTGAAGACTCACGACGACACCGATGTCGGGGCCGATGAAATCACCCTGGCGGGCGGCGGCTCCACGGGTTGGCACTCGCATCCCGCGACCGTTTTCGTGACGGTCGTTAGCGGCAGTATCGTCTGGTACGACGGAACCAACCCTGTTTGCCCGGGACATCACTACAGTACAGGCCAATCCTTCACGGAGGACGCCTTCGTAATTCATAATGCGGTCAATGCTTCGGGATCGTCGCAAGCGCAGTTCATTGCGGTTCGGATGAACCCGACAGGCGTACCCTTCGTGGCCGACGAAGCCAAGCCGACGAACTGCAATTAGTGCAAGATGTGCAGCGCCCCGCTGGCCGCGCTGGTTCACGATGTCGGCCAATGATATCATCCCCCGGCTCGGCAAGCGGGGGACAGCGATTGGGGCCAGCCAGTGTCTGGCGGCTGGGTGTGTGCGTCGTCGCGTTGACGATTGGCTCACAATCATCTGCGAGCTTGGCGAATCCGGTCCAGGAGCCGCCCGCGCTGGACGAAAAGAGTACACCGCTGTCCTTCGTCCGTGTCACGGCGCAGCGGGGTGACTTTGCCGCCCCAATTGTGATCACCGGCTCACGAATCCCGCGTACGGACCTGACTGCGGTCAGTCCCGTCACCATCGTCAACGGCGACGAATTCAGGCTGGTTGGCGCCACCAACGCCGAAGACCTTCTCAATCAGCTTCCACAGGTCAATCCGTCACAGGGGGAGTTCATTTCCGCCGGCGCGACAGGTGAAGCAACGGTCGACCTTCGCGGCCTCGGCGCTGTCAGGACGCTCGTGCTGGTGAACGGCCATCGTCTCATGCCAGGCGATCCGCGCTTTCCCGTCCCCGACATCAACAGCATCCCGACGGCGCTCATTCAGCGCGTCGAGGTGCTGACCGGAGGGGCGGCCGCCGTCTACGGCTCAGACGCCGTCGCCGGCGTCGTCAACTTCATTCTCGACACGAGGATCGATGGCTTCAAGTTCGACGGTGAGATCGGCGCTTATCAGCACAACAACCGGGATGAATTCGCTCAGCGACTGCTCGACCAACGCCAGCTCCCCTATCCGAATGGGAGTGTCCTCGACGGCCGGCGCGAGAATTCTGTCCGTGGCATTCGGGCGCAGCTTGTTCGACAATCGCGCTCACGTCACGATTTACGGCGGATACCGCCGAACTGACGCGGTCACCTGGGACCAGCGTGACTACAGCGCTTGTCCTATCACTGCCAGAATGGTGGATGGGAGGCCGACGTCCGTCGTGGAATGCGGCGGTCCACTCGTCTCCTATCCCGGCAATTACTTCGACAATCTCGGCAACGTTTACCAGGTCACGGCCGACCGGACGTTCGTGCCCGGACTGTCCCGGTTCAATTCCAGCCCGTGGAATCTCGTTCAACGGCCGGACAAGAGGTACACCGCCGGCGGTTTCGCAAACTTCGATTTCTCCAGCGCGGTGCAAGCCTATGCCGAGGTGATGGCGATGAAGGACCGGTCGCTTTGGCAACTCGGTCCATCGGGTGATTTCACAAACACCGAGACGATCAATTGCGACAATCCTCTGCTCTCCGAACAGCAGCGATCGCTGATTTGCAGGACCGGCAATTTCGTGGGCGAGATCCCGACTCTGGACGACAATGGCAACCTGGTGCAGGTTGCCGGCTCGCCGACGCCATTTGTGGATCCCGTCACTGGAACGACATATTATCGCGGCTGGCTCCTGATCGCCCTGCGCAATGTCCAAGGCGGCCGTCCGATCCAGGACGATCTACGGCACAAGAGCATCCGGTTACTGGAAGGATTGAAGGGCGACCTTGGGCGCGGCGTTACCTATGATGCGAGCTATCTATTCGGCCGCGTCAGTCTCGATCGGCGATATCGCAACAATTTTTCGATCACGCACCTCGGCAGGGCGCTGGATGTTGTGTCCGACCCTTCGACGGACGAACCGATCTGCCGCTCGGTGTTGATCGCGCGAGAGCTTGGTCCTTCCGCTTCAGACGCAGATTCAAACTGCGTGCCTTGGGACGTGTTCGCGACAGGACAGGTGACGCTCCAATCCACCGCCTATCTTACCATCCCCCCATCCATGCGCGGGTCGTTCAAGGAGCAGGTTGGCAATGCGAATGCCACCATTCAACTCGACCGCTGGGGAATTGGCAGCCCCTGGTCCGACGAGGCCTCCGCGATCAACGTCGGCGCAGAATATCGGAAAGATGCGGTCCAATTTGATCCCGATGAATTCTCCCAGATTGGCGACATTGCCGGTTTCGGCGAAGACGTTTTTCCCATTCGCAGTTCAATCGACACGAAAGAGATTTTCGGCGAGGCCCGAATTCCCCTGGTCACCCACAAGCTGGTGCAGCGGCTTGCCTTCGAGGGTGGATTTCGCAAGTCGTGGTACAGGAACTCTCGAAGCAAATTCTCAAGCGATGCCTATAAGCTCGCGCTTGATGTGACTGCCGTCACCGGATTGCGTTTTCGCGCGAGCCAGCAGCGCGCGATCCGCGCACCCAATATTCTTGAGCTTTTCGCTCCCATCCAGCCCGACTCCTTCCTTCGCGATCCGTGCGCCGGGATTACGCCCACGCCCTCGGAGATCCAGTGTGCACTGACCGGAGTCACCCCGGCGCAATATGGCCATGTTGTCAAAGTCCCCAGCGGGAACCGGTTCGGCTACAATGCGATCCTGGGCGGCAACGAAAACCTGCAACCCGAAACGGCTACCACCCACACGATCGGAATAGTCCTCCAGCCCCGCCTCCTGCGCGGCCTCAACGCAACGATCGACTGGTGGGACATCAAGCTGAAGGGCGCCATCTCAAGGATCGGCGCGCAAGCCATTGTCGATAGCTGCATCGCCAGCGGAGATCCCGTTTTTTGCGATCGGATCCACCGCGATCCAAACGGCTCGCTCTGGCTCGGCAACAGCTATGTCGATGACCGCCAAGCGAACATCGGCGCCTTGAAGGTCCGCGGGATTGACGGAAGCGCGGATTATTCCGTGCTGCTGGGCCATCTAGGCTCCGCGAATTTTGAATTTCGCGGCGCCTACGTTCTACGCTGGATCGTCGACAATGGGGGGCTTTCAACGCCTTATGATTGTGCCGGCCTGTTCGGCGCCCCTTGCGGCATGCAGCCGCGTTGGAAACACACGGCTCGAGCCACTTGGGATACGTTGCATGGAATTTCCCTGTCACTCCAGTGGCGACACCTGGGTGGCGTGACGCTTGCAGCGCTCTATCCCGAAGTTCAACCTGACGGATGAGGTGAGTCCTGCGTACACGAAGCTTCGAGCGCAGGATTATTTCGACGTGACGACAGCCTTCGAAGTTCACAAGGGGATCGAGCTTCGCCTTGGCGTCAACAACGTGCTGGACCGCCAGCCGCCACTCATCATCAGCAACACGCCGGCTGGTGATGGCCCGTTCAACGCCAATACCTATCCCCAATGGTACGATCCGCTCGGCCGTTTCGTTTTCGCCAGCGTATCCGTGGGGCTGAGACCTTAATTCGATTTCAGCGCGGCCCGCAGTTCGGAGCTGCATTCGCTCCGGATTGCCGGATCAGTGCAGAAGTCGGGCAGTTTGCCCGTCTCGCGCCAATATTTGATGAGGCCCATGCGGGTGGCGAGCGCGACGAAACCTGGGTCCTGTCGCATGTTTCGAGTCACAGGCGTGAACAGGATCCAAGTCTCCAGTCGTTGATGATCGAGCGCAAGATTTGCCACCTCAATCGCCCGTCCGGGTTCGCCAAGTCCGGCCAGCATCATGACTTCGTTCTCGCGAGAGATCATGTTTTGATCGGCAGCTTCACCGATGCGAAGAATGGCTGCCGCGGTCAGCGCCGGAGAGTGCATCGACCTAGCTTCGATGAAGCTTCGCCAGGCTGCACTTTGCTTCTCATCGATCGAGCCTGCCGCATCCATCCGATCGAAAGTCGTGAGCGCGTCAGACGGCTGCTCGTAAAAGCCTACGATGTACTGCTGCACCCGCCGGACGCCCGAATGGTTCGGCCAGAGTTGTACCCCCTTCTGGATCCAGCTTCTGGCAGCGGGCAAGTTCCCCATATTGGCATAGACGCGCGCAAGCTGGGCCGTCTTTGGTGGGCCCCATTCGTCAGTAGCATGCGCGACCAATTGGAAGGAAAGCGCTTCGCGCAGACGCCCGACACTGCTGAGTAATATAGCCTCGTACGAGTATAATGCGCCAAGCGGCTGCTTGGGGTGCTTTGCGAATTTTATGCCGCGCAGCAAAATCACCTCTTGCGCGCGGTAATCGTCGGGCGCCTCAAGCCCGGGCAGAATGGCGTAGACACCTGCATCTTGTGGATCGAGCTTCAGCGTCAGGTTTGCCTCACGCCGGGCCGCCTCCTTCATTGCCTGCGCGCGATCGGGAACATCGATGCTTTCGGAAGCCTCGGCGTAGGCGACAGCCAGGACGTCATGACCGAAGGCAAATTCGGGATGACGTGCAACAACGCTTTGCGCACGTTCGATCATTTGGGCCCAGTCCCCTCCTTGCGTGTCACGGATCATGTCGTTTGCCTGGAGCAACGCCGACAACGCGGAATCGTCCGTCAGCGGTGGATCTGCAGTGCGCGCGAAGATGGCCATGTCGACGACATCGGCAACGCGTGCGGCAACTTCCATCGGAAGGTCCGATGCTTCCCGGCGGTCCCTCTTGAATTCCATCGACCATAATGCGGCATGGGTGGTGCCATCCTCGACCCGGACATCGACACTGACGTTGGGCGCGTCGTCGCGCACGAGCCCCGTCACGATTAGCCCTGGTGCCGGGCTTGCTTCTTTGGCGGTCTCCTCGCCGGCCAATACGGTCACAATCTGGCTGTCGCCAAACTCGTTCACGACCTCGTTGGGGATCCTTCGTGCCAGTGCACGGGCGTCTTCAGAATTGCTCAGCGTATCGAAGGGCTGCACGGTGACGTGAACTGGATGATGGTCGTTGGAAACACGGCCGCGGATCATCCAGATCGTCGCGCCCAGCACGGCCAAGATAGCAAGCGCAGCCGCCGCCAATACACCAGGCCGCAATCGACGAACATGCGGTGCGGCGGAACTCGACCGGAGGGTTGTCCTCGACAGGGCCCGATGACGTGAGGCGATACCCGACGCCTGGAATAGCCTCAATTTTGTAGGGAGCATCCGGATAATCCGCGGCGAGTTTCCGGAGCTTGCCGATGCAGCGGTAGATCGCGTCGTCGCTGACGGACAGTCCACGCCAGCAGCGGACCACGAGATCACTTTGTGAAACGACCGAGCCGCGCGCTTGAGCGAGGGCCACGAGGACCTGCATCACTCGCCGCTGCAAGGTCTGGGATACGCCGTTCCATTCGACTTCGCACGTGGCGGGCCGAATATGGAGCAACCCCAGGTCGAAATCCGCCTCCTGTGCCAAATCGATGCCGTGCATCCACTCGGCGTCTTGCGTTGAACTCGTACATCCGGTCCCTAGGCCCGCTTTCCCCGGCAACACCTCATAACACGCCGCGAAGCAGCGACGAAGTCAGATGAAGATCAGGGCGGATCGGACAGAGATCGGGCCATGAATTTCAGCAACTTAGCTAGTCTTGGCCGGGGCCCGAGCAGGGGTCTTCCAAAGGCGCTTTTTTCAAAGGATCGCCCGTCACCGAAAGGAGAACGGTCATGTCGATGAGAACGATCAAAGTGACGCAAAAAGCCTTCGAACGCGCCGGCGCGTGCCTGCTCGGAACCGCTGCCTTCATGCTGTCCCTGGCGACACCTGGAGATGCGAAGCCCGGCTTTCATCCCGTCATCATCCGCGGCACAGGAACACAGGAGTTGGCCGAGTTACAGCTCGCCTATCAGGCAACATTTCCGAACGGCTCCCTCGACAGCTCGGTCGATCATCTGGGGGCCGGCCCGATGGAGGTCGGAGACACGCTAATCCCGGAGTCGAACCCGACGTTCGTTCCGCTGCCAGGTGAAATCCAGATTCGGGATTACGCGGCCGGCCGACCTGTCGCCCGACCTCATCGTCGCCCAGAACGTATTTGCGACGAAGATCAATTTCGGTCCGGGAACGGTCTCGCGCATGAGGACCACGTTCAGGGCCCCGATCGGACCAATTCCAGGCGGCGGATTTGCGATTGGAATTGTCGCCAAGGTCGGCGGAAAGGATGATCTCGCGACTGAAACCAGGATTGCAGTCACCGTGAATGTACGACCGGGATTCCTCGTGCGGTTGAACGTTCCTTTCGGAGCCGTCGACACAACAAACACGGTCCTTTCGCCTGAAATCAAAGACGAGATCTTCGGGTCGCCCGCGAAACCCTTCACGCTCGAAATGACGGTCGACCGCGTCCACGGCACTGGAATAGCGAAGCTCATCGTCGGCGAGCATGTGGTGGCGCTTCCCTTCGTCCTGTCGGACTTTCTCGCGGATAGCGGACCGACAATCACGGCAATGGGGGCGGGTATTGCCGTGAACTCGAATGGCCCCGGTCAGACCGCCTCCGTCCATGTGCGCGATTTTCAAAATCTACACCAACGTCGGCGGATAAATTCTGTCGTCCGTCAACACCCCCTTCGTCGGGACAACGGAAACACCAGCCGCGATCGGGACAGTTCCCCCTTCTTGGAAAGGAAGACGATCATGTCATGCCAATTCCGGAGGGCTTCTTGATCCTCGCCTCTTGATTACGAACGCAGGGCTCGTGTGCCTGGCGCTATCGGCGTGCGGGGGAGGCGGAGGCGTCGCGGGCATCCCGCCGCCTCCGCCGGTGCCGCCACCGCCGCCAGCTGCAACCGCCACGATCGACGTACAGACGTCCTGGCTCAATTCTCCAGCGACAAGGCCTGGAAACTATGGCCTCATGGGGAGGCTCACGCTCACTCCGGGGAACGGCGGCCAGGGCACGTCGCGCAACATTGCGCCCGGGGATTTCACGATCGGCGTCTCGAGATACTTCGACGATGATCCAACGAACTATGCGCTCCACGCGCCGGCGGGGGTGCTCCCTGGTGGTCTCACGTCCATTGGAGTCACCGGCTATGGGAACTCGTGGACGATTAGCCTCGATCTGCCTTCCTGGAGACGCGACGACTATCCCTACAGCGGAGACTGGGTCCAATATTTTGGTCAGCGTTTCACGGCGTTTAGCAAGCCCATGGACGGCGGTGCCGAAACTGAACTGTTCTCCTATGATCTTACGCGTGACACGTCGGTTGCCTACCAGACATTGGGGGACAATCAGCTCAAGACCACGCTCGATTACGACCTCGGTTATTCCTACGTGGCAATGGGCGAATGGTCCTGGCAGATCCTGGACCTCAACGGAAATCCAGCGGGCGACTCTGGCAGCTTGTTGTTCGTCAACGGCGAAAGGACCCCGGCTTCCGGCATCCCCGCCTCAGGCAGGGCAACCTACGACGCGCGATCGCTGGGCAACCTTCTCTTCACGCTCACTGCCGATTTCTCTCAGCGCTCGATCTCCACCGAGATCAGTCAAGCATCCGTATTTGACGTGAGTGGAAGCGCGCCCTTCACCAGCGCCGGCACCTTCGACATTCCGCTTAGCGGAACCGTAGGCGCGGGGGCCGCCACTGGAACCATGGACGGCGCCTTCTTCGGGCCGCACGCCGAGCAGGTCGGCGGGACATTTGCCGTGGGTCCAGCGGGCGGAGGCGTCACGGTGCAGGATGCCTTCGTCGGCCAGCAACAACCACATTGAGTGATGCCCTTTTCGGCACGCCGGCGAGACGATCCTCGACCTCGCGCTAGTCACGCAATCAAGGAAGGAGACCCATCATGACCCGCAATCTCTTTCTCGCCTGTGTAATCGATCAAGGCCTGCCGCAATTCCCATGCCGTTGGCCGGATTGGATTGCAGCAACTCGGCAACAAGCGAGCCGCTAAATCGACGGGCCGCAGCACGTAAGCCCGCTCCCGATGGTGCAGCCGATTTTCCGAACCGAACCTCTGAAATGGGCGGATGACGTTCACGGTTGAGCACGAGTGCAGCACGATAAGCTCTTGAGGCCGGCCAGGCGGCGAAGAACCTTGCGTTGCTGCTCTCGGTGTCGCTGGCTTGCAGTTCGATACCGTGCCGAGAGGGGCGCCAACTCTTGCCGAGCAATCGGCATTCGCAAATCCAAACGATCCGTTCACTGCTCCACTAACCCAAGCCGCAAGATTGCTTGCCGCCGGCGAGATTGATGCTGCCCACCAATTGGTTGTCGGCATGGCCGACGCCGGGGAAAATGGAACGGAGCGCGACTTCCTCGACGGCATGATCAGCTATGCCGGCAAGGACTATCGCCGCGCAAGGACGATGTTCCGCCGATCCTCGATCACGACCCGAGGCTATTGCGGGTTCGACTGGAGCTCGCCCAGAACTCTTTACATGGAAAGGAAGGATGAGCAGGCCGATTATCATTTCCGCCTGGCCGAGGCCGCGCGGCCTTCAGAAACGGTCATGCGCAACATCCTTCGTTTTCGGGAAGCGATGCGGGCGCGCCGCTCGTGGCGCTTCAACCTCGACTTCGGGTTCGCGCCGGACAGCAACATCAATGCCGCAACCGACAAGCAGACAGTCGGCATTTACGGATTGCCGTTCCAGCTCGACCCGAGCGGGCGCGCGCGCTCGGGCACCGGCCACTTTCTCGGCGGCGATGCTTCGATCCGCCTCAACCGTTCCGGTCGAAGTCCCGATCTACATCGGCGGGTTTGGGCGATGGCTGCGCTATGGAGATCATCGTTTCGATAACTGGTACACCGGAGCCGTATCGGGCCGGAATTTCAGCTGGAAGGAGGCCAGCTGCGCGCCACCGCAACCGGCCTGATGCGCTGGTATGGCGGCCGGCCTCTCGTCCGCAGTTTCGGTGGACGTTTCGAGTACGACAAGGTGATCGGGGACAAATGGACCGTCGCGGGTACGCTATTGGTACGCCGCAACGATTATGCCCAGCGCAACGACGTTGACGGACTGGACGTTGATGCCCGCGCCGCAGCCAATCGGCCGCTTGGGCCGACGACCCTTGGCTTTGGCTATTTGAGTGTTCAGCGCAACTGGGCAAAGGATCCGGGGGAGGCCTTCTGGCGCGGCCAACTAGAAATCGGGATCCTGAAAGAGATTGGCTGGGGCTTGCGTCCTCGACTTAGCATCGATTTCGCCCGCCAAGTGAACCAGGCACCGCTGGCTCCTTTCGGGAGAGTGCGCCGAGATTGGCTGTTTGAAGGTTCTTTCAGCATCTACAAGCGCGATTGGAACCTTCAAGGTTTCGCGCCCTCTTTCCGTCCGACTGCAACTCGCAACCTTTCGTCGTTGACGCTCTACGAGGAAAAGCGCGTGCGGGCGGAAATCCGTCTTACGAAGGCGTTCTAATCGATCTCCCAAATGTCCGATTTTTGGTATTCGGCTCCGACGCTCAGGCCTTGCCGGCCCCGATCCCGTACGCGCCCATGATCACCGGGAGCAGGCCCGGAAATCGCTGGTTGATTTCATTGCGGCGGGAATTATCCGCCTATTCGTTAAAGCTAAGTCTGTTGCGAAGGCATTTTTGGGCATCAGGCATAAGCGCGCATCGGCTGGAACTGCGCCCGACTGAGCCGCGCGGCGAGACTCGGCCAATCCGGTCAATCCCGCTGTCGCCGTTGACGCGACCAGATCAGCAAATGGGTTTTGCCGTCCTCCTGCTCGAAGAGATTGGCGTAAATAGGTGCGGCAAAGCTCGGATCGTCGAGCTTCAGTCCGAGATACGCGCGGCCTTCGCCGGACGTTTTCGGCCAGGCAGCGCCTATATCGGCGCGGCCGACGACGATGCGGTGCGACGGAGCGCTCTCATTCGAGCGGTCCGGTTCGGGCGTGATCCGCACGTTGCTCGACTGGAGCGACAAAGTGCTAATTCCGCCTGTGAAAGACCCGTCCGGAATTCTTTGTGAACGTACCTATTGTAGCCATTGCTCTTTCCTTTGAATTCGAGTGCCAGGACCGCCGTGGCCTCGACGGCGCACCACCGTCCTGCGCTGACCGGGGGGCACAAGAGGCCGAAGTGCGGGAGAAATTCGTGCAGAAAGACAGTTCGGTGCCTCAGAGACGTATGTCGGCAATCGCCCTCGCCACACGCGGTGTTTGGCCTGGAGCGAATCCGGCCGCAGCTCGCGGATAAGACTCCGAATATTCTCCTCTGTGGATGAGAGCTGATAACAGCTTGGCAGAGTAGGCGGGATCCCGATAATTCTCGTACGCGACCCGCGCATTTGTAATAACAGGGTCGCTGAACAGGAATCTCAAGTGAACGTCGGGGATGGCAGCCTCCCATTCTACCGCGAGTGTGCGTGTAGCA
>CAVYAH010000043.1:0-21189 GCA_963766415.1 uncultured Alphaproteobacteria bacterium
ATGCTGGCTGGTCGTCGCGTGGGCAAACGTCGACTTCGACTGGAACGGCCGACTGTACCAATCGGTGATCGATATCGATGCAGTCAAACATTCAGCTGTCGTGGCAGCCCTCGCAAACGGCGGCCTACCGCTTCACGATCCATTCTTCGCCCGGTCCGGGGCCGCGGGCTATTATTATTATTTCTATCTCGAGCCAGCACTTCTCGACTGGCTCGGCGGCGCGCTGATCGACAGTCGCGCGGCGTTTGAGGACCGGCGCCTTTGTCTCCCTCCTGGCCTTCCCTGCCATGCTCCTTCGTCTCGGGAGCGAGGCGGCGTTCATCCCCGATGGCGCACGCCGCCGCTTCTTCAGGCTGACATTATTGTTGTGCTGCGTCTCGGGGCTCGATGTGCTTGCGGGCCTTTGGATCTGGTTCAAGACCGGCCACGTCTATGCCCAGCTCGACTGGTGGAGCGAAGAAGTCCGCTGGGGCCTGACTTCGGTCTTGTGGGTGCCGCACCACCTAACGGCGATCATTGCCGTTTATGTGGGCTGCCTGGTCATAGCCTCGAGGACAGGCGCACGCCTCATGCCCCGAGCCATTCTTGCCGGGTTCGCATTCGCGACAGCGTTTGGCTGCTCATTATGGATCGCTTTGGCCGCCATACCGATCCTGGCGATCTGGTGGCTCTACGAACGCATCAGCCGAAGCCCCTCCCCGATCTGGGCGTTGCCGCTGAGCGGCATCTTCGCCTTGCTCCTGTCCATTCCGCAAATAAGGGACATCTACGCAGGCCGCTCCATGTCGGGCCCGCCGTCACATTCTTCACCATGCGCCCAGTCGGGCCAATCAGGGTTCTTCCGCATGGGCTCGCCGAATGGATTGTCCACCTCGTGGTGACGCCCGGCGGCTACATGATCGAATTCGGTATCTTCGCGCTCGGTTCGATTGCCTTCCTGCGCAGCGGCCGTCTCGCTGAGAGCCGGTCCACGCCTATCGGAAGGCTGCTTCTCGTCAGCGCGCCAGTCGCTCTCCTCTTGGTGACCTTCGTTCGCTCCGCAGTGCTGTACAATGACTTCGGTTGGCGCTCGGTCTGGTTTGCCGAAGCTCCCGCATTGCTCTGGACCGTTTCAGTCTTGAGTGGCGAGCCAGCGAAACTACGCACCTCGCCACTTTGGTCGGCGGCATTCATACTTGGATTGGTTGCGATCGCCTGGGATCTCACCGGCATGCGGTTGATCCGCCCCTATTATTTCTCCGACTGGGTGAATGCCCATCCAGAGGTCGATTACGATAGCCGCGGCGCCTATGAATGGATCGATCGCACCTGCCGGCGAGCGTGATCATTCAGCACAATCCAAAGCAAGCATACCGGGCGCTTGACTCGGCCTCTACGGCGATCGGCCCGTTGGCGTCGCCGACGTGGAGGCGAAACTGTCGGAGCCGATGACCGGGCGGTTCAGCAGCGGATCGCGATGGTCACACCGATTTTCGAACGCCCGATGCCTGCCCTGGAGCTTAGGCAGCGAGCGGCAAGTTCGCCGGCGTTGGCGGCGTCCTGCTGACCAGCGCCGATCCGCTTTGGCAAGCGGGAGGTGGGCCGCCGCGCGCTTGGACCTGCCACTATCGTTCCGCGCACAGCTGCGTCATGCTCCTGGAGAACATGCGGTCGCTCCGTCATCCGCCAACTGATCCTCCTTGCCGGGCTGACGCTGCTCGGGCTCGCAATCTATGTCTTCCTGTTCTGGGCAGGCCTCGCGGCATCGATCTCGATCCTCTTCTACCGCGGCCTCGCGCTCGCAATTGCTGCAGCCGTCCTGACGGGTCTTGTGGGGCTGGCGCTCGCTCGCCGAACGAACGACAGTTCGCTTTCCATCGCAGCGGCCGCGCTGTCGTTCAGCTTCAATGTCTGTTTTTGGTCTTGCTGCCGGTCACGGTGGACCGCTCGGTCAGCGTCTATTTGCTCTCGACAATCGAACAGCAGCAGGACGCCGGTATTGATGCGGATGGCCTCCAGCGCGCCTTCATTGATGGCTATGTGATCGATATGGGCGCCGTCGATCGCCGTATCGACGAGCAGCGCGAGTAGGGAACATCATTGTCGCGCCCGATGGCCGGGTGCGCCTCACGGAACGGGGCCGACGCTTCATGGAGCTGAGCCGGCTTGTTGCGCAGCTGTTCGGCACCGACCCACGCTTCGTGCACGCTTCCGGGGAGGCGAAAGCTGCGGCAGTACCCGCGCTTCAACGCCGCGGCCGAAATCTTTCCAAACATAATTAACGGTTCCTTAGACCGTCGCACCTAACCCTCGCGATAAATCGCGGGGGGAATTGATGCGTCGCGAGCCGGCGAGACAGTTTAACGAGGGGCGCCCCGATCGCTCCGGCGCAGGGCGTCGATGTGACAATCGTCATGCCCTGCCTAAACGAATTTCAATGCATTCCGCAGTGCATCGCAAATGCGAGGGAAGCGCTCCGCCGCATCGGTGACGTCTACGGCCTTAGCGGCGAGATCGTTATTGCGGACAATGGATCGACGGATGGCAGCCAGAACCTCGCGACCGCCCTTGGAGCGCGCGTCGTTGAAGTTGCCGAGCGGGGCTACGGCGCCGCGCTGATCGGCGGAAGCAAGGCGGCCCGCGGCAAGTACATCATCATGGGGGACGCCGACGGAAGCTACGATTTCACCGATGGCGTCGCGATGATCGGCGAACTCGAACAAGGTGCCGAGCTGGTCATGGGCAACCGCTTTGCCGGCGGAATCAAAAGGGGAGCCATGCCTCCCTTGCACCGCTACATCGGCAATCCGGTCCTTTCTGCCATCGCCCGCTGGCTCCATCGCTCAGCGATCGCCGATTTTCATTGTGGAATGCGCGGCTTCACTCGCGAGGCGTTCGTTAAGATCGGAGCGCGATCGCCAGGCATGGAGTTCGCCTCGGAGATGGTGATCAATGCCCATCGGGCGGGACTCGATATTCGCGAGGTTCCGATCAAGCTCCATCCCGACAACCGCGATCGGCGCCCGCATCTAAGGTCGTTCCGGGATGGCTGGCGCCACCTGCGACTGATCATCGCCCATGCACCCGACACGATGTATCTCATCCCAGGACTGGTCCTGCTTCTCGCGGGAATTACGGGCCTCTCCATTCTCGCGTTGGGGCCCGTCACTATTGGCGGGCATTATTTCGGGATTCACTTTGTCGCCTTGTCGTCGATGGCGACGTTGATCGGTCTTTCAGCGATCCTCCTCGGGACCTTGGCCAAGGTCGCGATCGCCATCTACCATCCCGCAGCCCGCGACCGAGTAGCACCTTGGTTGAAGCGCGGGCGCCCGCTCGAGTCGTTGATCGGGACTGACGACTTCTCGCTCTTGGCGGCTTTGCTGCCGATGCGCTACGCGTTGAAATGGATCTTTGTCGGCGGCCCAATGGAAATGTCGGTCCATCTCTCGTTCGCCATCACCACGGCCTGCGTGGCCGGCGTGATGATGGTGCTGTCCGATTCGTCCTGAAGCTGCTGCTCGACAATCTTGATGAGCCCCATGCCAGCTGACGCGGATCCCTGGCCGCTCATTTCGGTTTGCATCCCCGTCAAGAACAGCGGGAAGCGCCTCGGCCGCTGCCTCCAGTCTCTACGGGATCTCGATTACCCCCAAGACCGTGTCGAGATCATCATCGCGGACGGTCGCTCCCGCAGACGATACTCCAAGTCGCGAAGTCGTTCGGAAGCACGGTGCTCGACAACCCCGGCGAAATTGTCGCTTCTGGCCGAAATGTGGCGTTCAGCGCCGCTCGGGGATCGTTCATTGCAAGTACGGATGATGACTGCATTGTGCCTCGCGATTGGGTAAGTGCGCGCTTGAGCGCTTTCGACACGCCCGAGGTCTCCGCCGTCGGAGGGATTTCACTTCTGCCAGAAGCTGCGCCGGATTGGGCGCGAGCCGCGAACTACGTTTTCCGATTGGCAAGCAAAAGCGGATATTCGGTGCAGGCCGATCACCTCGCCGCCGGCAATTCCGATGACATCCCGGGCTGCAACGCCTTCTACCGCTCCGACGCTTTTAGGGCAGTCGGCCTCTTCGACGAAAACCTAGTTACCGCCGAGGATGTCGAATTGCACCGCCGCGTTCGTGCGATGGGCATGCGGCTCAAGACCTCGCCTCAGCTCTTTGTTTGGCATGACAAGCGGCCGACGCCGCGCGGTCTCTTTCGCCAGATGCGGCGGTTTGCAGAAGGCCGGGTGCAGCTGTCACGAAAAGTGCCTGATACGCTTCGCCCGCTGCACCGCCTGATGGGATGGTCAGTCCCACTTGCCTTTTGGTAGCAGCGGCTGTCTTCGCTGCGCTCCCGACCTGGGCAATCCTTGTGGGTGTGATTGGCGCATGGCTGCTGCTTGCTTCGAGCGCACTAGCCGACCGTGAGGCCTTGGGCGCGGCTGTCCTCGTCGCCCCGGCGATGGCGATTGTCATGCTGGGCTGGAGCTACGGCTATCTGAAGGAGCGGTTCTTCCCGATGGCGTCCACCGTGGGGCGCTGACATGGCGATCAGGGTAAAGGGCACGAGCTTCGTCTATTTCCCCGTGCCCAAGGTCGGCTGCACGTCGCTCAAGCTGGCGATCATGCAGCACAATCAGCCGCAAAAATACGCGCAACTAAGGAGCGAGGAAGGAGTCCACGGTTCCAGTGGCTACAGATCGCCTCCGGCGCGGTGGGAATGGCGTACTTATGTTCGGCCATCGCGAATGCAGGCTTTTTGCGTGATCCGAGATCCGATCGATCGGTTTGTCTCCGGATATCGCAATCGCATTGTCTTTCACCGGGACCTTGGAAAAGACGCGCCCGACATGAATGATTTCGCGGTCGACCTTGCTCGCTATTGCCGGAGCAGCAGCCATATCAAGCATCATTTCATGCCGATGGTCGAGTTCACCGGCCGCGATCCATCCTTCTTTGATCGCGTGTTTCTCCTTGAGGAGATGGATCTCATCCCCGGTTATGTCGGTGTTCCGCTATCGATACACCGAGCGCAGGAGGCCGGGCCGAAAATCACCCGCGCCGACCTTTCTTCCGACGCCAGGGACCAACTGAGCCGATTTTATGCGGAAGACTATCGCATCTGGGGCAGCCGCCTCGGCGAGCGTCAATGACGCTTACCAGCGCATTTTCGCAAGAATTGTTGGAACAATTCCCAACTGAGGCTTCAATTCCGTCGACGGATAATAATGATCGGGATCATTGAACTCGAACCCTTGCACCTTCTCAATGAGGAATTGCGATCGAGGAAGAGCCGTTATCGGCGCGTCCATCGCCTCGGCAAAATGGACGGCAAATGGGAAAACCAGCGACGGTTCGTAGCGGCTGTTGTGCTGCCAAATGGTTCGTGAAAAATCGTCTCCACCGATCCAGCCCCCTTGCCGGATCTTGGGCCAGACACTGATAAGATCGATGGTGATTCCGCGAAGCGTATGGTCCCCGTCGATATAAGCGAAATCCAGCTCAGACAGCTGGCCTGCGACTTCGTGGGTCCTTCCACGCAGCACAACGACCCGGTCGCCGAACGGGCGCATCTTTTCCATCGTATCACGATAGGCGCGCTCTAGATCGTCGGTATTGAGCGGCTTGTTCCAATCGTCCAATCTCGCCCACGGATCGATCAGATAATAGCGCTCCACCTGCGGACAGCGCGAAAGAATCGCCTCGGCGAAGTCGCCCTTCCAGACCCCGACTTCCGCCGCGGCCTTGATCCCGTGTCGATTGATGAATTCGGCCCAGTAAGAGAGGCGATCCATGTCAGTTCGTTACTCGCTTACCTGCGCCAAAAGCGCGTTTGAGGACCCGCCAGCGATCGTCTCCAGAGACCGGACCAATGCGCAAGACCGTCAAGGTTACCCACAGGAGCGCAAAGATGATGACTAGCGAGGCGATGTTGTAAACTCTGTTGGTGAGACCAAAGCGAGTTGCCTCGTCGAGGCGACAACCCATCCAAGTAAGCACGCCCGTCCAAGTCCACTCACTAATTCCGAGCTCACCAGGAGTGATGCTGAGCAAGGTGGACAGCCGGGCAAGGCCGTAGGCCTTGAAGAACTGGAAGGTGCTGATTGGCAGCGCCACCGCGGCCATCACGAAACCCGTTCGCAGCAGAATGACCGCGTAGCGTGCGAGCGAAATCGCGAACAGCGTGCTCACGAATGACGGACCGAGCAGAGTTCTAGCGGCCGGCGTTTCAAACCACTCAAGCTTTTTGCGCAAACTCTCGCGACTGCGATGTGGCAGCGGCATGAGCCGCGCCAGTGAAGAGGCGCCCGTCCTGAACAAGAATATCATTGCCAAGAGCGCCGCGGCGTTCAGCCCTGCCGCAATGGCGAGCCAGCCTCCAAGGTTCGTCTCGAGAAGGATTGCCGACAATGCGGCCACCGACATTGTCACAAGGGGGACGACATCGAACAATTGTTCATATGCGCTTGCTGCTGCGCTGACGATTGGCGAGCCTCTCAAATGTATCTTCGTTCCAAAAGACCGCGACACGACCATCGCCGCATGGGGCGTAATGACGAGCGCCAAGACGCTGCCGAGGCCCGTGTAATAAAGACTGAAACCCCAGCTCGGAGCGTCGGCCTCATCCGATGCGATGTGCCCCATGACGAGGCGCCACTTCAACGCGCTGAGAAGGATGAAAAGAGCTGTGGATGCGAGGATTCCCGCCGCACAAGCCGGGGAGATACTGCGCACGGTCGCTGCCAGGTCGGCGAGGGATACCCGCGACCACGCCAATAGGCCACCTACGAGCACGAGCGCGAAGACAAGCGGGAGGACGATGCGCACAGCTTTCATCAAGGCGACTTTCGTACATTATTCACCCTGCGGAAGACGGCATTCCGGAAACATCCGGGCGCCTTCTGCTTAGCGGCCCTGACAAGTCCCTCGAAGTTGGGACTGCCCTCGGAGACATTCAGCATCTTGCCGACGGCATGCATGTCGCGGTGGGTGATCAAAGTGACCGGCCCTCTCCTGCAGAGGCCGATCAGCAGTTCTGCATCCAATCGGTCGCTGGCGAACCTCAGCGGCCGATTGGAGAGGTCAGGCAGGTTGCGGACAAGATCATCCGTCGTGCCCCTGAAATGCCCATCGGTCGAATTGGATAGCTCGTTGTCGATCAGGACGAACGGAGTCGGCTGAATCTCGACCAGCCGCTCTGCCTTGAGGCGCGGCTGCATGAACCCGGACGTCGATGCAAGCAGCAGCGGGATGGCAGCGACGGCGGTCAACCCGCTTAGGAAAAGAACCAATCCGTCGGCTCGGCGGCCGATGCGCTGCTCAAGCTCGCGATAGCCAATTCCCGCCAGGAGCGCGAAGCTCCCGATATAGCCGTTGAGGTAACGGTATCCCCAGCCCCGTCCCTGCGAGGGCAAGATGAACGTCACGAATAAAGTCCACATGATGATGCCGACGAATAAGGCGCGCGCGAGACCGCGCTGGCGCGCTGCGACCGGCGCTGCCGCGATCAGCAACGGGAATAGGGCAAGGTTCTGCCAAGCTACGAGCCGCAACAGATTGAGTACCATCAACGGCATCGTCCGCGGGTCGCGTCTCAGCAACGCCGGGATCAATTGGTCCGTCACGAAGTTGCCCTTCGACGCGTGCCCGAGCGATACTGCGACGAGGGGCGAGATGAGGCCGGGATAGCAAATCCACCACAGGACAATGACCGCATAAGATGCTCCATAAAGGAGCACCAGCTTCCACTGTCCTTCACGGAGTTTCCACAACAGGAACGGAGCCACAAAAAACGGGTGAAAAGCGAACTGGTGCAGCCCGACGGCGAGGAAGCCGGTCAGGATAGCAACGGGGTTCCAGAACTTGCCCCCGCGGAGGAAAGCCGCCAGCCAGATCAGGTTCAGTGCAAGGTGCCCCGTCATCGAATAGTTCGTCATCGCGTTGACGAGCAGCTGCGCGGAGAGCGCATAGACGAGAAGAACGACGATGCAGGCTCGATCTTGTGGCCCGAACGTTCGCTTAGCAATGTCGAGCAGCGCCGCTCCGCCCAGCACCACCAGCAAGGGATTGTACCATGCGGGATCGGCGATCTTCGAGAAAGCGAGCCGCAATACGGCATTGACCGGAAGGTAACCCGAGACGAAGCCGACAGGATGGTTCGTGTTGAGCAGGAATTCCGGGACCAGCGCCAGCGCATAGGGGCGCCACTCCGGTGCAATCGGCACGGCGATCCGGCCGCTGCCGTAAACGGCCATGTCGAACACCACCATATGCTCGTCGCGCGAGAGCGGTAAATTGCCCATCAGTGCATGGGTGCCCCAAGCCAGCAGCGCTGACATGCCGCATCCGACTAGAAGCAGCGCCCAGACGGGCAATGGACGCTCCGGGAGGGACCATCGAGGGCGCCAAAGCGCCATGAGCAGGCACGAAATCGCCGCGAGGATGAGGACGGGAAAATCCTGCCTCTGAACGAAATAGAGCGCCAGCGAATTTGCCGTCAGCCTGGCCGCCCAGGCTACTGCCAGCAGCAACAGCAAAGCGAAGCCGGCCGTGCGCCTCTCCCAGGCGCCCAGCTCAATCGCGCTCAGCTCAGGCTTCCACGGCTTCATTAAGCTCGTCTTAGGGACGAATATTAAACAAAGCGTGAGCATGCTCGCCGCTCACAACGGCAGAGCGAGAAGCGACCGGATTTACCGGAATTAGCTTTTTCTAAAAGTTTCCATTCTATTCACCCTCGCCGTAACCATCAGAGGCGCAGGTTGGGCATGAGCGCATTCGGAAAGCGTGGGGGAATCGGTAACGGCAGCCGTCCCAATTTTGGCGTGGCCAAGCCGATGAAAGGCGGGCCCGGCGGCGCGCCGGTGCAACCCTCCTCTCCTCCTGCCGGCGGCGAGCAATTCCCACCGATCGATGACCTCACTCCGCCGCTAGATGCGCCCGTTTCTGACGGCGCATCGACGGGCGCGATGGATCGCCTCACGGCGCGACAGAATGGCAGCGGCGACCAGCCGAGCAGCAAGGGTGAAGGGTTCGAGGCCTCGGTCCACCGGATCAAGGAGCAAGTGCTCCCGCGCCTGCTCGAGCGCGTGGACCCGGAAGCGGCGGCCACCTTGAGCAAGGATGAGCTCGCCGAGGAATTTCGGCCCATTATCTCGGAAGTGCTCGCCGAGCTGAAGATCACGCTAAACCGCCGCGAGCAGTTCGCGCTCGAGAAGGTGCTCGTCGACGAGCTGCTGGGTCTCGGACCGCTCGAAGAATTGCTCGCAGATCCAGCGATCAGCGACATCATGGTGAATGGCCCGGATCAGACCTACATTGAACGTAAGGGCAAGCTCGAGATCGCGCAGATCCAGTTCCGCGATGAGGAGCATCTGTTCCAGATCGCGCAGCGCATCGTGAACAAAGTGGGGCGGCGCATCGACCAGACCACGCCGCTCTGCGACGCGCGCCTCCAGGACGGCAGCCGTGTCAATGTCATCGTTCCGCCGCTGTCGCTCCGCGGTACTGCCATCTCGATCCGTAAGTTCTCCGAAAAGCCAATCACGCTCGACATGATGAAGGGCTTCGGCTCGATGTCCGAAAAGATGGCGACGATCCTCAAGATCGCCGGCGCGTCGCGCATGAACGTCGTCATCTCGGGCGGTACCGGCTCAGGTAAGACGACGATGCTCAACGCCTTGTCGAAAATGATCGATCCTGGCGAGCGCGTGATCACCATCGAGGACGCGGCCGAGCTTCGCCTTCAGCAGCCGCACTGGCTGCCGCTCGAAACGCGTCCGGCGAACCTCGAAGGCCAGGGCGCGATCACCATCCGCGACCTCGTCATCAACGCCCTGCGTATGCGGCCGGACCGCATCATCCTGGGCGAGATTCGCGGCAGCGAGTGTTTCGACCTTCTCGCTGCCATGAACACCGGCCACGACGGATCGATGGCGACCCTCCACTCGAACAGCCCGCGCGAATGCCTGGCTCGTATGGAGAACATGGTCATGATGTCCGACATCAAGATCCCGAAGGAGGCAATCAGCCGCCAGATCGCGGACTCGGTCGATCTTATCGTCCAGGTCAAGCGGCTCCGTGACGGCTCGCGCCGCACAACTAATATTACCGAGGTGATCGGGATGGAAGGCGACGTCATCGTCACCCAGGAGCTGTTCAAGTTCGAGTATTTGGACGAGATGCCCGACGGGAAAATCCTCGGCGAATATCGCTCGATGGGCCTCCGCCCCTACACGCTCGAAAAAGCCAAGCAGTTCGGCTTCGACCAGCCGTACCTGGAGGCCTGCCTCTAGGCTTCCAGCTTCCTAGGCTTCGGTCAATATTAGCGGCTCGCCGGCGAAGACCGTCGGGTCTTCGGCCTCGTACCACAGGTTCCGAACGCTTTTCGGGAGGGCGTCGCGAACCTTTTCGACCTGGCCTTCCGAGATATGCCGCGAAAGCACGCGGAATACGGACCGCACCGCCTCGTCTGGATCGACGGGGCGCGTGTCGCTTAGCCATTCGGCGACCTCGCCGACAAACTCCTCACGGCTGCGCAGCTCGCTTGGCATGTGCCCGGGCTCGTACTGATCGTAATAAACACCGCGAATGAGGAGCGGCAGCTGCGCACCGAGGTGCGCTGCGAGGTTCACGGTCAATCGGTCGCGCAACTCGTGAAGAACTGCCGAGAGCACCTTCCACGCGACCTGCTTGTCCGGCCCAAGATCGTTGCAGATCTCATTCAGCCAGATGTGGGTGGTTTCCAAGGTCCTGTCGAAAACGTCGAGACCGCTCGCGCTCATGGTCCGGCTCCTGGTTGATTTCGCGTCGCTTAGACGCGCGAACGCATGGCCTTTATACGCGATCCGCGGGAGGCGGTCGATTGATCAGGCGGCGAGACGGGAGCCTTCAGGACCCTCGATGACGATCCCCTCGATGAAGCGCAAGGTGCAGGCTTCCCAGCTATAGTGCAGCGCCTCCCGTGCGGCCGCGACGCGGTCTGCTTTCAGCGCGCGCGTGACCGCCCGGCCGAGATCCTCGTCGACGGCACCGATCACATGGCTGCCGCCGTGGATGCCGCGGCCGCTTGGGCCGAGAATGTCCAGCGGGCCAGGCACCGGATAAGCGGCGACCGGCAAGCCGCAGGCAAGCGCTTCGATATTAACGAGACCAAAAGTGTCGGTGCGGCTCGGAAAAACGAATAGGTCGGCCGCCGTATAGGCCGAGGCGAGCTCCACCCCCTCTTTGGGGCCAAGAAACAGCACGTCCGGATAGCGTAGCTTCATCTTCTCGAGCGCGGGTCCGCCGCCGACGACGACCTTGCTTCCCGGCACCTCAAGATCGAGGAACGCGCCGATATTCTTTTCGACGGCAACGCGGCCGACGTTGAGGAGGATTGGCCGGGGCAGTTCGGCGAACGCGATGTGCGGCATAATATCGGGGTTGAATTGCGAAAGATCAACTCCGCGCGGCCAGTGGTGCGTGTGCGCCAAACCATGCGCGCGCAGCTCGTCGGCAAGGCTTGCCGTGGCGGTGAACGTCCGCTCGGCCGCGCCATGAAAGCGGCGCATCATCGTCCAGATCCACTCCGAGGGAATGCCGGTGCGGATCGAGACATAATCCGGAAAACGCGTGTGGAACGCGGTGGTGAAATGATGTCCATGCTTGAGGCACCAGCTCCGCGCCGCCCAGCCGATCGGGCCCTCCGTTGATATGTGAACGCTGTCGGGCTGCGCGAGGTCGAGCAGCCGCGCAACTGCGCGCCCGCAACCGAGCGCCAACCTGATTTCCGGATAGGTCGGACATGGGATGGTCCGGAACCGCGACGGATCGATCATCTCGACCTCGTGGCCCAAGCGACGAAGCTGACTGACGGTCATCGATAGCGACCGGACCACGCCGTTGACCTGTGGGTGCCACGCGTCCGTAGCGACAACGATTTTCACGCGGCGGCTTCTTCTTTCACCTTGGGCTCCGCCTTCTGCTGCATTGCTTCGTCGCGCTTTCGCCCTGCCCAGTCGATGATCTCAATCCGCCCGTCGGAATGCTCGACCAGCGCCGTGCAGCTCTCCACCCAGTCGCCGTCGTTGTAGTAGGTGACTTCGCCGATCTGCCTGATCTCGGCCGAATGAATGTGGCCGCATACGACGCCGTGGGCACCGCGCTCGTGGGCCGCATGGGCGACAGCTTCCTCGAAGCTGGAAATGAACTGGACCGCGTTCTTCACCTTCTTCTTGAGGTGGGACGAAAGCGACCAATAGGGCAATCCGCGTTTGCGCCGGATCCAGTTCAGCACGCGATTGAGCTTCAGGAGCAACGTGTAGGCACTGTCGCCGAGGAACGCGAGCCAACGGGCATAGAGGACCACGCCGTCGAACTCGTCGCCATGGATGATCAGCAGCTTCCTCCCGTCAGCGGTCTCATGGATTGCTTCTGGCCGGAGCTCGATCCCGCCTAGGTTCAGTCCGACGAAATCGCGGAACGCCTCATCATGATTGCCGGGCACATAGACAACGCGCGTGCCGTGCTTGGCCTTCTTGAGGACGCAGCGAACCACGTCGTTGTGGCGGGGGGGCCAGTACCAGCCCTTCCTCAATTGCCAGCCGTCGACGATGTCTCCGACCAGGTACAACGTCTCGCATTCCACGGATTTAAGGAAGTCGAGCAGAAGCTCGGCGTTGCAGCCCGCGGTCCCGAGGTGAGTGTCGGAAATCCAAGCGGTGCGGACGGCAAGTTTCGAGCGGTGCGGCTCGAAATGCACCGGCTCGCGCATCCACTCCGGCGTTACGGTTTGCGCAGGAGGCCGGGCACCAGCCTTCCTGCGCCTTGCAGCTTTCATTCCGGTCATCGAGCCTTCCCTTCCCGAGGACAGGCGAATTGTCGCTGACGCCGCCGACACTTCCGTGACTGTTTGACGACGGGCTCATGACATCGCTGCCAGGCCCAACCAACCGGCAAGGCACGACGATCGTTCAGGCTGAGAAGCCGAACAGGTAATCGAGCGCTCTCGAACGGCGGTCACTAAATAGTCAGGTCTTTCGCAGTCGCACCGTTCGAATGATCGACAATTGCCACGCCGGATTCTTGCAGCGATGTAATTTGCGCTGGGCCTCGCCCGCCGCTAACCCTTGCGCGCTGGTGTAATGTAATATTATTACGCCGCTGGGGTTCGCTCCCCAAAGTCGCGTTCGCCGCTTCCCGATCCGGAGATCGACAGCATTGCAATCTCGCCGACTGTCGCGCCTTACGCTTCTCGCGCCATTGCTGGCGTCCGCATGCGTCGTCGGCCCCAATTTCACGCCGCCCAAGGCGCCCCAAGTTTCGAGCTACGCTGTAAAGCCGGCGCAACCGACGGCCGCAACGCCAGGCGTACCCGGAGGACAAGAACAGCGGTTCGTTAGCGGAGGCGACATCCCGGCCGACTGGTGGACGCTGTTCCACTCGAAACCGCTCAACGATCTCATCGAGCAAGCGCTCGCCAACAATGCCGACCTAAAGGCCGCCCAGGCGGCGATCCTCGTCGCGCATGAGAATACGAGGGCGCAGCACGGCGCATATGCTCCCCAGGTCAGCTTCGGCCCGACGATTACGCGGGTGAAGGATCCGGGCGAAACGCTCGCTCCGGTGCCCGCGAACAACGCATCCCTCTACACGCTGATCACCCCCCAGGTCAGCGTTTCATACGTGCCTGACGTTTTTGGCCTGAACAAACGGACGGTCGAGGCCGCGGCTGCGAACGAGCAAGCGGCTCGATACCAGATGATCGCGGCGCACATCACGCTGAGCGCGAATGTTGCTCAAGCTGCGATCCAGGAGGCCTCGCTCGAAGACCAGATCGACGCGACAAACGAGCTGATCGGAATCAGCCGCCAGATTCTCAGCCTCCTGCAATATCAGAAGTTGAAGGGCTATGCGGCGGGAACCGACGTGGTCGCGCAGGAGGCGCAGCTCGCGCAACTCGAAGCATCATTGCCTCCGCTCCTCAAACAGCGGGATCAGCAAAACGACCTCATTGCGGTTCTCACCGGTCAGTACCCTAGCCAGGCTTTGGCGGAGAAGTTCACGCTGGCGAGCCTCACTCTTCCATCGGACCTGCCGCTCAGCCTCCCCTCGACCCTCGTCGAGCAACGACCGGACGTTCTTCAGGCCGAGGCCAATCTGCACGCCGCAAGCGCGCAGGTCGGGATTGCGACCGCGAACCGCCTTCCCAACATCACCTTGAGCGCGAATGCAGGCAGCAATGCGCTCGCGATCGGACAGATATTCGGCCCAGGCACGGGCTTCTGGAACATCGGCGCCGGCCTCCTGGCGCCAATCTTCGATGGCGGGACCCTGCTTCACCAAGAGCGTGCAGCGCGCGCTGCCTATCAACAGTCGGCTGAGCAATATCGCGGCACGGTCCTCACCGCGTTCCAGAACGTCGCCGACACCCTGGCCGCGCTCGATCATGACGCCGAAACGCTGAAGGCAACAGCAAGAGCGGCCGATGCCGCCAAGGCTAGCCTCGACCTTTCGCGGATCCAGTACAAGGACGGCTACGCGGCCTATCTCGCCGTCCTCAACGCGGACCAGACCTATCAGCAAGCGCGGCTTAGCCTCGTCCAGGCCGAAGCCGACAGGTTCACTGACACGGCGGCCTTGTTCCAGGCATTGGGCGGAGGTTGGTGGCGTCGGCCCGAGCTCATGAGTGAACGAGAATGACCGATAAGCAAGTGCGTTTCAGGGCTGCACTCACCGCGCTCACGCTCGCGGTCGTTGCGAGCTGCTCGTCCTCGCGAGACGAGCAGAGCGCGACGCCAATTATCCCGAATGTCCGGCTGACGAAAGCGCAATTGGCCCACGTCCGTCTCTTTACCGTCGCTCCTGTCGGCTACCGCCGAACGGTCGAGGCTCCGGGCACCGTCGACTTCGACAACGACCAGGCGACCTCTGTCGTTTCTCCCTTCACCGGCCCGGTGACGCGGATTTTCGTAGCGCTCGGTGAGGGGGTCGCCAAAGGCGAGCCGCTCGCCCTCGTGCAGTCCGCGGATTACGCGGCGGCGATCGGCGCCTATCGCAAGGCCGTCGTTACCGCCGGCAATGCGCGGCGGCTCGCCACCGCTGACCGCGACCTCGCGGCGCACAATGGCATCTCGGAGCGCGAGGCTGCGCAGGCGCAGACCGATGCGGCGAGCGCCGACGCTGACCGCGATGCTGCCCTTCAGACCCTCATCTCGATGGGCGTCGATCGAACTACGATCGCGAGGGCAATGGCGGGCAATCCCGCGGCAGGTCTATCCGGCGTCATTCGCGCCCCGGTCTCAGGGATCGTCGTCGAGAAACAGGTCACCCCGGGCCAGCTGCTGCAGGCTGGGTCCTCGGCGGCGTTCACGGTCGCCAACCTCTCCCAGGTTTGGGTCCTCGCCCAGATTGCTCCAGGCGATCTTTCGTCCATCGGCGCTGGTAGCGCTGCGACAATCGATCCTGGAAACGGAACCGGACCCTTCCACGGGACCGTCCAGAATATCGGGGCGAGCGTTGATCCGAACACCCGGGCGATTGTCGCGCGGATCGTCGCTCCCAATCCCGCCGACGTTCTTAAAAAGCAGATGTACGTCGACGTCTCGATCCAATCGGGACGGGTCAGCACCGGTCTGCTGGTTCCGGTCTCCGCAGTGCTTCGCGACGACGAGAATCTTCCCTTCGTCTACATTGAGCTCGCCGATGGCAGCTTCGCCCGGCGTCACGTGACGCTCGGCTATCGCGACGGCCAGAATTACGACGTGACAAGCGGCCTTGCGAATGGTGACCGGATCGTCGCCGACGGCGCGATTTTCCTCCAGTTCATGCAGAGCCAATGAACGAGGATCCGGTCGAGCCGCCACAGACCGGCTCTTCGTTCATCAACCGGATCGTCGCCCTCAGCCTCGAGCAGCGGATCCTCGTTGCGTTCCTCACTGTGCTGCTTCTCGCTGCGGGCGTGCGAGCATGGTCGCGCCTCCCCGTCGACGCCTACCCCGACCTGTCGCCGCCCATGGTCTCGATCACCGCCCAATGGCCCGGCCATTCGGCGGAAGAGGTGGAAAGGCTGATCACCGTTCCCATCGAGCGCGAAATGAACGGAATCCCAAAGGAGAATAACCTCCGCTCGGTCTCGCTCTACGCCCTCTCCGCCGTCGACATCACGTTCGACCAGGACGCCGATCGGAATTTCGCCCGGCAGCAGGTCTTCAATAGACTGGCCGACCTCGGCTTACCGAGCGGGGTCACGCCGGACGTCGCGCCCCTGACCTCGCCGTCGGGGTTGATCTACCGTTACACGCTGCAGAGCCCCGACCGCTCGCCGACCGAATTGAAGACATTCGAAGACTGGGTGGTCGAGCCGCAATTTAGGTCCGTGTCCGGCGTTGCGGACAATTCCGGCTTCGGCGGCGGGACGATGCAGTACCAGGTGCTGCTCGACCAATATCGCCTCGCCGGGACGGGGCTGTCGCCGCAGCAGGTCGAAACTGCACTCGGCGCGAACAACGGCAATGGCGGCGGCGGATTCTATTCGGAGGGCGGGCAATTCTACTACGTCCGGGGTCTCGGCCGGCTCGCGTCACTGGACGACATCGGCAACGTCGTCGTCGCCGTGCACGACGGCATTCCGACGCTCGTCAAGGACGTCGCGCAGGTAAGATTGGGAATAGCCCCTCGCCTCGGCGAGTTCGGCATCGGCAAGCAGGATGACGCGGTCGAAGGCGTCATCATGCTGCGCACCGGCGAAAAGACGCAGGACGTGCTGAGAGGCGTCGAAGCGAAGACGCAGGAGCTCAACACCAGCATCCTGCCGAGCGATGTCAAGGTCGTGCCCTTCTACGACCGCACCAACCTCGTCCACGAGACCGTGCTCACCGTCGAGCGCAACCTCCTGCGAGGCATGCTGCTCGTCGTCGTGATCCTGATCTTTTTCCTCTACGACGTCCGCTCCGGCCTGATCGTCGCCGTCACCATTCCTTTGTCGCTGCTGTTCGCCTTTGCCTGCCTCGACCTTCAAAATGCATCGGCGAACCTGCTCTCGATCGGCGCGATAGATTTCGGCATCCTCGTCGATGCCGCCGTCATCATGGTCGAGAATATCTACCGGCGCCTCGCAGAGAGCGAGGCGCCCCCCGACAAGATGATGACGGTCATCCGCGACGCCGCCGCCGAGGTTGACCGCCCGCTCTTCTATTCGGTCGTGGTCATTGTCGTCAGCTTCCTGCCCATCTACGTCCTCTCGGGGCCGTCAGGCGTGCTCTTCAAGCCGATGGCCGATACGATGATCTTCGCGCTGGTCGGCTCGCTCATCGTCACCCTGACCTTGCTCCCGGTGCTCTGTTCCTGGCTGATGCGCAGCGGCGTTCGAGAACGCCGCAACGCGATCTTCGAACGCATTCGATCGTCCTACACTCGCGGCCTCGACCATTCGCTGGCCCGCCCCCGCGCGACGATTGCGGTTTCCGCGCTGCTTCTGCTCGCCTCGTTGCTGCTGTCAGCGGATGTGGGCGCCGAGTTCATGCCCCATCTCGACGAGGGCGCGCTGTGGGTCCGAGCGACCATGCCCTATACCATCTCCTTCGATGAATCTGCGAAGATCGTCCCGCAAATCCGTTCGATCATTGCTTCTTTCCCCGAAGTCACCACCGTTGCTTCGGAACATGGTCGTCCCGATGACGGCACCGACGCGACCGGGTTTTTCAACGCCGAATTCTACGTCGGACTGAAGCCTTATTCGCAGTGGCATGGATCTATCCGCACCAAGCCGCAGCTGATCGCCGCGATCAACGACAGGCTTCAGTCCCTCCCCGGCATCACCTTCAACTACACGCAGCCCGCCGAAGACGCGGTCGACGAGGCCGAGACTGGCCTCAAGAGCGCGCTTGCGGTCAAGGTTTTCGGATCGGACCTCAACGTGCTCGAGCAGAAGGGGAAGGCGATCAAGGCCGTGCTGGAGCATGTGCGGGGCATCAGGGATGTGACGCTGGTTCGGGAGCTTGGGCAGCCCAGTCTCTCGATCCAGATCGATCGCGCGAAGATCGCCCGTTTTGGGATCAACGTCGACGACATCAACAGCCTCATCCAAACGGCGATCGGCGGCGACGTCGCGACCGAGGTTGTGCAGCAGGAAAAGGAGTTCGACCTCGTCGTCCGCCTTGAAGACCAGTATCGCAACGATCCGGTCGCCATCGGCAACATCCTCGTAGCAACGCCAGACGGCCAGCACATCCCGCTTAAGGAACTCGCCGATATCAGCGTCGGCAACGGCGCCTCCTTTATCTACCGCGAGAACAACAGCCGCTTCATCGGCGTGCAATTCTCGGTCGAGGGCCGGGACCTTGCGGGCGCGGTAGAGGACGCGATGGCACAGGTGTCCGGGAAGGTCCGCCTGCCCCAGGGTTATCGCACCGACTGGGGCGGCGAATATAGCGAGTATACCGCGTCCCGAGCGCAGCTGATGGCAATCGTGCCGCTCACCTTGCTCTTGATCTTTCTGCTGCTGTTCTTTCTCTACCGAAACTTCAAGTTCCCAGCGATCGCGCTCATTGGCGTCCTGATGTCGGCCCAATGAGCGCGATCGCTGGGAACTTGAAGTTTCGGTAGAGAAAGAACGGCGGCGGAGGATTCAAGAGCAAGGTGAGCGGCACGATTGCCATCAGCTGCGCTCGGGACGCGGTATACTCGGCTATCTCGCCGCCCCAGTCGGGGTCTCAACGTCCTGGGGCGGGCGGACCTTCCCGGACACCTGTGCCATCGCGTCCTCTACCGCGCCCGCAAGGTCCCGGCCCTCGACCGAGAATTGCGCGCCGATGAAGCGGCTGTGTTCTCGCGGTCGATGAAGGAGGCGCTTTGCCGACGCTGATATCGGCGAGTTCTTTAGCGGGATGTGCTGGCCGTCTGGCGTTGCTACGAGGATGTTGCCGATGGCGACCGGATCGTTGCGATACTGGTCTTCAAGGCGGACGACGAGGTCGAACTCCTTTTCCTGCTGCACAACCTCGGTCGCGACGTCGCCGCCGATGCACCATTTGGATGAGGCTGTTGTCGTCGAACATTGATCCCAAAACGGGCGATCTTCGCGCGAATCGATCTGGATCGAGAGACTGGGCTGCCCAAGCTCCGAACAGCGTCACATCCCTGATGCCCCACACATGCTCAGCACGGCCTTGATCGCCTTCCCCTTCTGCTCGAGCACGTAGGGTCCGATCCGAAACTTGCGCGCAAGCGCGCTCTTGAGGCCAGTCTCGGCCTCGTCGACCGCGTCGCTGTAGTTGAAGGTGATGCCGGGGAGGGACTGAAGCCTGTCGTTGATCGCGGCGATCAGCTGCGGCTTGGTGCGGATAGATCCATGCCGCTGCGAATAAGGCTTCGTCGACGTAGAATTCAGCATTGGAAAAACCCGGTCGCGTCGGTGCCGTCATCGGGACAACCATGTTCCGAAGCAACGGTGGTGACTTCGGGGAAAGAGAGCAATAATGGAGCGGATTTTGCGGGACGATCTTCGCAGAATTCATCGAAGGAGATGGTATAGGGCATGGTCGCTCGGACCCACAGCGCGCCCTCGTCGAGATGGGGCATGAACTCGGCGCCCACATCCGCTGACAGCAGCAACGAGGCGAGCAGAGGCGGCGCGGAAACCGCAACCGTCACGCGGGGGCGGGCCAGCGAATGGTCGAGGCCGCGACAATGGGATGCGTTCGAAGATCGCGTTGCGGCGTTCTCGAACGCCGCTGCGCATCAGCCAGGAACAGAGCACCGGGAGCAAGGTCAGGGTGACGATGAGCGAGCCGACCAGCGCGAAGATCATCGCTGTAACTGGCCATCGGCTTGAAGAGCACGCCTGACGGCCCCGAGAGGACGTAGATGGGCAGGAAGCTGACGACAATGACCACGACCGAATAGAAGAGCGGCGGTCAACCTCGGCGGCGGCGTCGCGGATGACCGTCATCATCCTGTCGGGGGGCACCTCGCTCTCTGCGAGGCGCCGGTAAATCTGTCAAGCCATGATGACGGCGGCATCGACAAGATGAAATCTATCGCGCCGAATCGAGAGCAGGGTTCGCCGATGCATTCTGGAGGGTCGAGGGCGGGGAAAAGGCGAACGGCCACGACGAAGGGATCGGTGGCGCCGCGACGGTGGGCCGGAGCGGACGTCGTAGAGGAAAAAGATCAGGATCACGACGACGAGCAGCATGCCTCACAGGGTGTGCGCTCGACGGTGAGCACCGGTCTCGTGGACGAGGTTGGGTGCAGAAGGGCACGACCTTGACATCGCTCGGCAGGATGCTGGTGTTGAGCTCCTGCGTCTTCGCTTCGACCCTCTCAGCACGTCCTGCGTCTTTTCGCCGGTGCGCAGCATGATGACGCCTTCGACCGCGTCATCCTGCTTGCCGATGCCGAACTCGCCGAGGCGAGGGGCTATTCCGATCTTACCTGCGCGACGTCCTTGACGAGCGTCGGAATGCCGTCGTGCACGGCGACGACGACGTTGCCGATGTCGTCCAGTGACGCAAAGTGGGCCGAGACCCGGAGCGTAGTAGAATTGCCCGCCCTCTCGTGGAATTCGCCGCCGCCATTGCCGTTGTTCGCGCCGAGTGCAGTTTCGACCTGCTGCGGCGACAGCCCCGTCCCGGCGAGGCGATATTGGTCGAGCAGCACCTGGTACTGCATCGTCCCGCCGCCGAAGCCGGGAATCGTCCGCAACGCCGGACACGGACCTAAATTGCGGCTCGACCACCCAGTCTTCGAATGTCTTCAATTCAGTCGCAAAAAGCAACTCGGGGCCCTGCAGCTGTAACGGTAGATCCAACCCCGACGGCGAGGTCGGGGCGCGAGACGTCCGGCGTGACCCCGCTCGGTAAGCCGAGGTCGGCCAGTCTATTGAAGACCTGCTGCCGGGCGAAATTCCGATCAGCGTCCTGGTCGAGTGATGTCGACGGCGGAAGAAGGCGTAAAAAATTGAGGCGAATTATCTATTAAGGAATGCCGTTCATTTCGCGCTCGATGGGAACGGTGATCAGCCTTTCCACCTCTTCCGCCGAATGGCCGGGCCATTGGGCGGTGATCGAGACCATGGGCGGCGACAGGTCGGGGTAGCATAGCGGGGAGGCGCCGACCATGCTCGCACGCCCGCAGCGAGAAGCAGCACAGTGAGGAACGCAACGAGGATCCGCTCGAGGCTGAGGGCGACGATCCGGTTGATGAACGAAGAGCCGGTCTGTGGGCGGCTCGACCGGAT
>CAVYAH010000044.1:0-5376 GCA_963766415.1 uncultured Alphaproteobacteria bacterium
GCCGGTGGGCGGAATCCTTGCGCTTTGGCTCACCGGAAACCCCTTCTCAGTTTCGTCGGGGATTGGCTTTCTGCCCTCTTTGGATTCGGTGCAGACAGCGCTCGTCTATATCTCTTACGTCAATGAGTTGCGCCTCGCCGGAACGCCGCTCGAGGCGGCCATCCGCGAGGCCGCGATCCTGCGCTTGCGTCCAATCATGATGACAGCGCTCGTCGCAGCGTTGGGACTCCTTCCCGCAGCGCTCGCCACGGGCGTCGGAACCGACACGCAACGCCCCTTCGCCGTGGTCATCGTCGGCGGCCTGATTACCTGCCTTGCGATCGTCATCTTCCTGATGCCGGCGCTCTACACGATGGTTGCCCGCGAAGACGATCGCCTCGAAGTCTGACGAGGCCCGACTGACTAGCCAAGTCCCAGAAAAATGGTGGGCGCGGCAAGGATTGAACTTGCGACCCCTTCGATGTGAACACGAGCGAGCTTGCTATTGGGCACGCGGTAACATTCATGCCAAAGTATGCAGCATTTGCCAGGCTTCCTTTAACGTTGTCTCAAAACCACAGTGAGGCTATGTGACCAGTTTGTGGCATTTATGCTATCTGGAGTACACAGTGACGATTCAGGTCAACATAACGCCGCAAGGTCGAATGAGCCTCCCGGCCGATCTACGCAGACGACTGGGACTGGTGGAAGGCGGAGCGGTCTTCCTCGAAGAAACCGAGGATGGCGTTGTGCTTCGCACGGCCGCGCAGGCTGTCGCCCACGCGCAGGCTATCGCGAAACGTTTCGCCAACGGCGGCAAGCATGTGTCGGTCAGCGGATTCCTTGCCCATCGAAAAGCGGATAGTGGCGAGTGACTGAATTCGTTCTCGACGCATCGGCGTTGATGGCGATGCTACGTGAGGAGCCTGGCGAAAAAAAAGTCGCTGATGCGATCGCTGGTGCGCACATGAGCGTGTTCAATTATGCAGAGGTCGTCAGCTACTTCACCCACGCCGGAATGGATGAACACGACATCGACGCGATGCTCGATCCTCTCCCGATCGAGCTGGTTCCAGCGGACAAAGATCTCGCGCGCTTGGCCGGGCACCTTCGGAGACCGACCGTAGATGCCGGACTATCGCTCGGCGACCGTTTCTGCCTTGCGCTCGCCAAGCGAAAAGGTCTGCCTGCCTGGACGGCTGACAAGGAATGGAAACGCGTTGCCCGGGCCGCCGGGGTGGAAGTGGTCACCATCCGCTAAGTCTCGTACGCCTCGGGGCGACTTAGATGGGCGCTTAGCGGTCATCCGGCGCTGCCTGGAGCATGCTGGAGGAAGGCAAGGAACCTGCCGGACTAGCAGAGAAACAGCTTCGGTAGAAAATCATTGTTCTCAATGTGTTAGCTAATGGATGGCGGCCCGACTGCGGTCTCGCTGGTTCGATTGAACCATTCGAACACTCTCGAAGTCCAAAACCGAGCTAAGTCTTCGAGAAGAAATGGTGGGCGTGGCAAGGATTGAACTTGCGACCCCTGCGATGTCAACACAGTGCTCTACCACTGAGCTACACGCCCACCCAGGTCAGCCGATGCGGCTTGGAGAAGGGGCATTTAGGGAGCAGTTGCGAAAGGCGCAACCCTGTCGTGAGGGCCATCGAACAGCAGCTTTTTCAGCCTTCTTAGAGGCGGCCGTGCTGGTCCTCTGTCTGGAAGATCCGATCCACTTCCATGACCAGATCCTTCAGGTGGAAAGGCTTCGATAAAAGCTTCGCTTCGGGTGCCGTGCGGCCGCCCTGGAGGGCGACCGCGGCAAAGCCGGTGATGAACATCACGCGGATCGCCGGGTCGATGGCGCTAGCCTTCTGGGCAAGCTCGATCCCGTCCATTTCCGGCATCACGATGTCGGTCAGCAACAGATCGAAGCGCTCGGTTTCAAGCAACGGCATCGCCTCCGTGCCGCAGCCCACCGCTTCGACCTCATAGCCGACGCGCTGGAGCGCCCGCTGCAGGTACTCGCGCATCGATGTATCGTCTTCGGCCAGAAGGATCTTGCCATGACCACTCTATGCTCTCACGAATTGTGTTTTGCCAGAAGCGAATAAGCCGCTCGTGCGTTGCAGCCCCTCAGTACCAGTCCTAAACTGGCACAAAAATTAAGGATTGGCGCGAAAGCGAAGTGACGCCTCTACCCTCTCCCATCATCCATGCTCCCCGAAGTGGCGTGCCCGTGGTCTTGTCCGTGCCGCATTCAGGGCGCGACTATCCGGACTGGCTCGTCGCGAGCGCAACGGCGGGGAAGGCAGCGCTAGTGGGCCTCGAGGATCCCTTGGTGGATCGTCTCGTTTGGCGAGCGCTCAAGCACGGCTGCGGCGCGGTCATCGCATGCACGCCAAGAGCTGCGATCGATTGCAACCGGGCGGAGGACGACGTGGACCCTTCGGTGGTTGATGGCGTCCAGCGCGGCCGGGTCACGGCCCGGGCCCGGGGCGGCCTCGGCATCGTTCCTTCGCGGACCCAGCAGCACGGCTATCTCTGGCGCCGCCCGATTACGACGGTCCAGCTCGGCGAGCGGCTCGACCAGGCACACCGGCCATACCACCGTGCGATCGCGGATCAGATTTCGCTACTCTTGGACCGTTTTGGGTGCGCTCTTCTCATTGACTGCCATTCGATGCCGCCGCCGCCAAATGGCACTGCGCCGATCATCTTCGGCGACTGCCGCGGACGTACCGCCGGCGCCTGGGTCAGCCGCGACGCCGTCGAGATCGCCCGCACCTGCGGGTTCGACGCGGGATTGAACGATCCCTTCGCCGGCGGTCACGTCATCGAGCGTCATGCCTCACCGACGCGGGGCGTCCATGCACTCCAGTTGGAGGTCGATCGCAGCTGCTATCTCGACGGCGCACTGCGCGAGCCGGGACCCGGCTTCGATCGCGTCGCCGCATTCATCGACACGCTTGCAATCGAGCTTGGCCAGGCGCTCCTCGGCGGCCAGTTCGCGACGGCCGCCGAGTAAACGTTAAGCGTTCGCCGGCGCCGGCTGCGGCACCTGAGCAGGCGCCTTACCCTGCTGCATCTGGAGGCCGAACACAGTCCGCATCTCGGTGAGCGAGAAGAGGTGGGCATAGATGAGCGGCAGAATGCCGTTCTGGTTCAGCTTCCGGAGCTCATCGCCGCGAACGTTCCTCAGTTTCTCTTCGTCCACCATACGAAAGCCGCGGTAGACGAACGGTTGCTGGAAACCCTCTGGCTGAATGGCGACCTCACCATCCATCAGTAGGTCGGCCTTGGTCAGCTCTTCCATGAAGGCGGCAGTGCGCTGGCCGGCGGCCTCGAACTGCTCGCAGAATTGCAGGATTGCCTTCGTTGCTTCGCTGGGCTGCTCGCCGTCGAACAATGGCTGGCCCTCGTCGAACTCGCCGACCGCGTTCGCCGTCGGGTCGAAGCAGAGCGAAAGCTCGTCGCTGTCCGGCCGCAGCCGAGCGAGGAGGAACGGATAACGACGCACATAGGCCGGAACATAATTATTCGGCTCGAGCGGGCGACCGTCAGCGTCCATGAAGACGTTCACCCCCTCGTTCAGACCGAACAGCGCGATCGGAATCGGATTTTCGCCGACGGAGAAAACGATTGGATAATGACGCTGCACGAGCGTGAACTCGTCGACGGTAACGGGGATTGCATGGGCGCGCGCGACCTGAGGCATCCGCAGGATGGTGCGGACCTTCATGTTGCCGTGCTGGGTCGCATTGAGCGGTTCGACGGCATTGTAGAACAACGGCAAACTCTGGTTCGGGGCGACGGTCGCCATCGAAGATCTTCTCCTGGAGCCCGGACCTACGGCGGCACATGGGCCAGCCTGCCGGCTGAAAATTGTCGAGGCGGCTCTATTGGCGTTGATCCGGTTAGGCAAGCCGCCTCGGCAGGTAGGCCGCATTCGCCCCTTGCAGTTCATTGAACATTAAACGGGCCGCTGCGAAGCGAGGCATGATGGCGGCGGGCTGCAAATGATCCCGGGGACGATATTCAGCTTCGTGCCCCTCTTGCTCGGGCTTTTCGCCATTCAGCCAGGGATGGTCGGCCAGTCCGTCACCAGGCTGGTGGTCCAGGACGAAGTCATTTTGAGGGTACCGCTCCAGCCGCGCCAGTTTGGGCTCCAGATCGAATGGACAGAGCACAAGGGACCAAAATGCATCCCCGCCGCAGCGATCCAGCGTGCGTTCCTTTCGGGCACGCAGCAGGTCGATATCATCCTGGTGAACAATGCACGCGTTCGTGCCAAGCTCGATGAGGACTGTCCGGCGCTTGACTTCTACGGGCGATTTTACCTGCAGCCGCAGGATGACCGCATCTGCGTCCACCGCGACGCTATCCGCTCTCGCATGGGAGGGAGCTGCATGATCGAGAAGTTCAGAAAGCTCGTGCCCAAGATTCGTCAGTAGAGGGGGGCCTTGGATTTCGGCACCTGAAGCACCCACATTTCTTGACAAGTTCAAAGGCTTCGCACAGGCGATTTACCGCCGTCGAGTGAGCTGCGGGCCAATCCTTTTCCGGAGAAATTAATGTCTTTTGCCGATCTCGGCCTTTCTGACGAATCGCTCCGCGTGGTCGCGGACAGCGGCTATGGCGAGCCGACGCCGATCCAGCACGCCGCTATTCCATCGGTGCCGATGGGCCGCGACCTCGTCGGTATCGCCCAGACAGGTACGGGCAAGACGGCGGGCTTCGTCCTGCTCGATGATCGACATCCTGCACCACGGCCGAGCCGCGCACGGATGCCGCGCTCGATGATCCTGGAGCCGACACGCGAACTCGCCATGCAGGTCGCCGAGAATTTCGAAAAATACGGAAAGTATCATCCGCTTTCGATGGCGCTCCTGATCGGCGGCGTGCAGATGGGCGATCAGTTGCCGCGCTCGAGAAAGGGCGTCGACGTGCTGATCGCCACCCCCGGCCGGCTCCTCGACCTGTTCGGTCGGGGCAAGATCCTGCTCACTGGCTGCGAGCTGCTCGTGATCGACGAGGCCGACCGCATGCTCGACATGGGCTTCATCCCGGATATCGAGGAAATCTGCTCAAGCTGCCCAAGAGCCGCCAGACCCTGCTCTTCTCGGCGACCATGCCGCCGCCGATCGAGAAGCTCGCAGCGAAATTCCTCAAGGAACCGAAGCGGGTCGAGGCCTCACGTCCGGCGACGGCCAATATCTATATCGAGCAGTGCCTGGTCGAAGTCTCCTTCGAAAAGAAGAAGGATGCGCTGAAGGAATGACTGAAGAAGGACGTGGCTCAAGAATGCGATCGTCTTTTCCAATCGCAAGTCGATGGTTCGCGAGCTCCGAGCAGCCTGAAGCGGGCGCATCTCGCCGCGGGCCAGATCCACGGCGACATGGAGCAGAGCGA
>CAVYAH010000045.1:0-13195 GCA_963766415.1 uncultured Alphaproteobacteria bacterium
TCGGGCGCAACCGCAATCAACCCGCCCATTCCGCCAAGGGGCTCGCAATATCCGCGAGGACGGTGTCGAGAGCTTCCTGCAGCGATTGCCCACCGAGATGCACTCGCTCGGCCAGCTGGTGGGCTGCGACGGCGCGGATAAAATATTCGCCCGAGCCGGTCGCTGCAAAACGGCAGCCGATCTGTCGGCTCGGCATACGTTCCCGCCCCGATCCGGCAAGGCCGGACCGCGAACCCGGCCCCAGCGCTTGGCGGTGAGGCCTCCTGTAGAGGTCGCGACCGCGACATGGCCGTCGATATCGACGGCAACCGCGCCCACGGTGCCGTACTTGATCTCATCGTCGAAGCCGCCTTCGGCAAGCAGCTCCTCAAAAGCTGGCGGCGGCGCTCAGGGATTTCGAACCAGCTGTTGGGGACTTGCTCTAACCCATGGTCGCGCGCGAACTCGTCGGCGCCCTTGCCGGACAGGAAGACGTGCGGCCCCTCCTCGAGCAGCCTGCGCGCGAGGCTGATCGGTGCGCGGGTGGTCCTTAGTCCCGCAACCGCACCCGCCGCGCGCGTGCTTCCGTCCATGATCGCCGCATCAAGCTCGATGCAGCCCGTCATCGTCAGGACGCTGCCGCGGCCTGCATTGTAACAAGGGTCTTCTTCGAGCACGCGTACGGCAGCCTCGACCGCATCGAGTGCGCGTTCGCGCTTTTCGAGGATTGCAGCGCCTGCGGAGAGCGCCGCCTCGAGACCGGCGCGGGAGGCCTGCTCTTGGTCGGCACTTAGCCGACCCATTCGGACGGATCCCGCTCCCCCGTGAATCACCAAACGCCAGCGTGTCTCGATCATGACGGGCGCCATAACGAGCGCCTCTCCAACGCGCCAGTTGACTACAACCTAGAGAACATATTAATATGATATCAAATTAAAGGAGAGCGGAAGTGACCGACGGAAAAGTCATTGCACTCGCTGCAACGAGCGAACGTCAGGCGGCGACCTCGGGCGGCTACGTGATGCTGATCGTCCTGCTGCTGGCGATATTGGCTGACATCTATGGCATCCAACGTCTTGGGCACGGTCCTGACGGCGTGGGTTTCGTGACCGTGGTCGTCGCAACGATCGTCTTCATCCTCGTGATGCCCGGCTTCTACATGCTCCAGCCGAACCAGGTGGCGGTGATCACCTTGTTCGGCGAATATCGCGGCACCGATCGCAAGACTGGCCTGCGCTGGACCTGGCCCTGGATGGCCAAGAAAAAAGTGTCGGTGCGCGCCAACAATTTCATTTCCGAAAAGATCAAGGTGAACGATCTTCGGGGCAATCCGATCGACATCGCCGCGCAGATCATGTGGCGCGTCGTTGATACTGCGCAGGCCCTGTTCGATGTGGACGATTACAAGCAATTCGTCCGAGTGCAGGTCGAAGCGGCGATCCGGACGATCGGCTCGCGCTATCCCTATGACGACTTCAGCCACCAGGAAGTTACTCTTCGCGGCAACCACGAGGAGGTTGGCGCCGAGCTTCGCAAGGAGCTCCAGGCGCGCCTGAATGTCGCGGGAATCGCGATCAACGAATGCGGCTTTACCTATCTCGCTTATGCAACTGAGATTGCCGGTGCGATGCTTCGTCGCCAGCAAGCGCAGGCGGTCGTGGCAGCGCGCAAGACATTGGTCGAGGGCGCGGTCGGCATGGTCGAAATGGCGCTCGACGCGCTCTCCGAAAAGAACGTCGTCGAGCTCGACGATGAACGCCGCGCGGCGATGGTATCGAACCTCATGGTGGTGCTCTGCGGTGAGCGCGACGCGCAGCCTGTCGTCAACACCGGCACACTCTACCAATAGGCATTCGGCCGTGCCGGACGCCGACCGCAAGGCCTATCCGCTGCGCGTCGATACCGCGCTGTGGGCGGCGGTCGAGCGATCGGCCGCGGCGGATATCAGGAGCGTCAATGCGCAAGTCGAATGCCTGCTGCGCGAGGCGCTTGGTGCGCGAGGGGTGAGATTGAAGGCACCGGCCCCGCGCAAGCGCGGCCGCCCGTCCAAGGAGCCGAAGAAATGAGCGACGATAGTAGCTGGTTCGCACCGAAACGCTTCGGTGCCGGCCCAGGCGCTCCGACCAGCTGGCAGGGGTGGGCACTGACGATTGCATTCGTCGCCGTGGCGATCGGCATCAGCCTCGCGTTCAGGGATCGCCCGCTCCAGCTCGTCGCAGCCCTCATCCCGGCGATAGCCGTCTTTCTTGTGATCAGTTGCCGAACGACCCGGGGCGGATGCCGCTGGCGCTGGGGGAAGGAGGAGTAATGCTTTCGATGCTCGTTGCAGCCGCCGCGGCGGCGATTCCGATGACTGCTCCAGGTCCGCAGGGGCCACTCGCCGGCACTCTGCTCGACGCGGGTGCGAAAACTCCGGTCGTCCTGATTATTCCGGGATCGGGGCCGACCGATCGCGACGGCAACAATCCGATGGGCGTTGCGGCAGCTCCTTATCGGCTGCTGGCCGAAGCGCTTGCCGCAAAGGGCGTGTCGAGCGTGCGAATTGACAAGCGTGGCTTGTTCGGAAGCAAGGCCGCCGTTTTCGATCCCAACAATGTCACCATAAGCGATTATGCGACGGACACGCACAAGTGGGCCGCGGCAATTCGCCGGCAGACGGGCGCGTCATGCCTCTGGGTGCTTGGTCACAGCGAAGGCGCACTCGTCGCGCTTGCTGCGGCTCAGGATGCCAACGGAATCTGCGGAGTCATCGCCGTCGCTGGCGCTGGGCGGAAGCTTGGCGACGTCATTCGCGAACAGCTGCGGTCTAGCCCTGCGAATGCGCCGGTGCTTGATGCTGCAATGGCTGCGCTGGACCAGCTCGAGCGCGGTCAGCATGTCGACGTAAGCGACATGAATCCGGCCCTGCTGCCGCTGTTCCGGCCGCAGGTCCAGCGACTTCCTCATCGACATGCTCCGCATGGACCCGCAAAGCTTGCGGCGTCGCTCACGGTGCCGCTGCTGATCGTTCAGGGCGAACGCGACGTGCAGGTGTCAACGGTAGACGCGCGAACGCTGGCGGCGGCGCTGGCCCAGGGCGAAGCTCGCGCTGATTGCCCGCATGAACCACGTCCTCAAGGACGTCGACAGCGACGACCGGGCGGCGAATTGCGCCACATACGCGGATCCATCGCTGCCGATCGACCAGGAGGTCGTCGATGCGATCGCCGATTTCGTGAAGCGCTAGCCGACCGAGAGGTCACGCTGCTGGTTGACGAGCCTCCACTCGTCGAGGTCGGAGAGCATGAACCGAGCTGCCGGTTCCGTCAGATCGGCAGCACGCGAGAGTTTCGGCTTCTTGCGGAAGCTCGAGTTCGATTGGCCCAGCGTGTCGGCCGTAGCGAGCGAGCGCAGCGCATCCCCGCCGAAATCACCTTGGAAGCGAATCCCGAAAATCGCAGTGGCGAGAGCCGGGAAGCCTGCCGGAATCGACGTGAACCAATTGCTGTACTTGGTGACATAGGGCTCGCCCGTCGCCAGCCCGACGAGGGTGATATCCGAAACGACCAGCGTCGCGAAAAAGAGGAAGGTGCCGATACGCTCCAGCCGACGGTCGAGAAGCTCGATCACTTGCGCGTTGCGCTTGTGATAGCTGACCTGGCGGTCCAATCTCGTGGTCGGCAACCGAACGCGCCAAGCGTTCGGCAGTCGTCGAATTGGATCGCTCCCGCCGGGCAGCCCATCGCCTTCCAGATCCCGCTCGCATAGGAATCGATCGATCGTCTGGGCACCGGATTCGTTTCCGTTCCAGGCGGATCGGGCGCCGCAATACCAAGCAGCTTGAGGCTACGCATCGGCCGTACCGCTCCGCAAGCTGCCTGTAGTCGAGCCATCGGCGGTGCCATTCCCGCTTGGTCCCGATGTGCGCGTTCAGGATCACGGAGAGAGTAATGAGGATCTCGAGGAACGCTTCTTGGATCTGCAAATGCGGAAACATGAACGCGCCCAGGCCCATACACACGGCAAGGCCGCCGAACACGAACCCAAAATATGACCGCTTCTGTACGTGAGCGCGAGGTTGGTCGCGAGACGATCGGCCCAATTATACGCTTCCTCGAGCAAGTCGATCGGCGCGCCGACCTCGATTTGCTTCGATGCACTTCTCGCGAAATTCGCTCCATTCTTCCGCGACCCAGCGCGCGGTCTCCTTTTCGGTAAGATCGGCAAGCCGAAATCGTCGGACACCCCGCAACAGCGAGAAGCAGTCGATATTCGATGCGGAACCGAAAGTAGGGCAGCTGTTCAGCGAAGAAGTGCGACAGAAACTTGCGCTCGCGTTGATCGGGAGGCGGAAGCAGCAAGGCGCCCAGCATCCGATCGACATGATCCGCATCGAACGGCCGTTCGGACATGGGATCGACGCCCGAGGTATCGACCACCGGGTCAAACGCAGCCCACAGCAGCTTCGGGGGCCCGTCGGGCTCCGGCGTGAGATGGATCACGCGGCCTGCCGCGAGCGATCGCCATCTGCACGACTTCGGCGGTTCCGCCGCGTCCTCGTGGCGGAAGGCCGTCCCAAACGGCGATCAGGATATCGCAGTGCGCAACCGTCGCCCGCCCAACCATGACATAAGCCTCGACGTCTTCGGGGCCCTCGCCTGGAAGTTCGAGCACACGGGTGGCTCGCGCGAGAAGATCGTCGAGGCGCTCGCGCGGCCGCTGATCGGCGAGGCTGGCACGATATTCTGCTCGCCCAAATGGCAGAATGGCCTGCAGCTCCACCCGAACGACAGCGCTGCGTCGGCGGCGATCTGGTCCGACCCATCGGCGATGGCCGATATGAAACGGAGCGCAGGTTGAGCCGCCGAGAAGGATTTCGCCTCACGCTCGAACAGTCCGCCGGCGCTTGCACCGATCGCCTTCAGCACATCGGAAATACGTGAAGGAAGCGAAGCGGCAGCTGCCCCATCCAGCGCGCCGGCACGATGCCCGGTGATTCCGACGCTGAGTACGAACGGAATCGCCGGGGGGCCGGCGCGCAGTGGCCGAAGATCGTCCTTCCCCGGAACGTTGCTCAAATCGACCAAATGCGAACTCGACTATCAGCCGGCGAAAACGCCGAATTCGTACATCGCAAATAGCGCGATTGCGACTAGGGCGATAAGAGCCACGAGGGTCGTCGACGAAGCGAACGATCTCGGCGGCTTAACTCCCGTGCTGAAGGACCCGTTGTTGTTAACGCCGCCAGGGTCCAGTTGAAGATACGATGCTCCGTCGTCATTCGTGACGCATAGCGTGTACTTGAACGGTCCCTGCCCCGGGGGCGGGTTTGGATTGTTGACGTGCAGGGTCGTGCGAGTGCCATCCACGTCCGTCACATGGAATACTTCGCGATCGGGGCTTCCGGGACAGGCCACGCTCGTCCCGATCTTCGACCAGACAGCGTCGTTCTTGTCTTTATTCGCCGGCCACAAATAGCCTCCGCCGGTATTGTCGATCAGCGTGAACTGGATGTGAAATCCGGGGTGGCCATCATTATCAAAAATGAGCCCGTTGGGTCCGATCGGCAACTTGTGGGTGCCCTGCGGTTCAATGCGGAAACTGGGGTTCTTCGGGTCCTCAACCGAGTCCAGATAGACGTCGACATATCTCTTTAGTGGGTCCGACATTTTTTACCTCCCTCGTGTGGTGCGACGAAAGCCGGGTCATTCAGGAATGACCCGGCAAGCCAGCTCGGCGCTGGAATCCTCATCCGCTACTGCCGCCATTGTGGTTTGTGCCTCCCGGATCCCAGCTCACGAATGCGGTTCGGTCCGTCTCATCGGCGCCCCGCTTGACGAAATTGAGAGTAAAAGCCCAGTCTTCACGGCGGGGATTGTCATTGCGAACGATCAGTCGCTGCCGATCGTCAGTGACGCAGATCGGCTCCATGACTGAATAGTCGCAGACCGTGTTCATGTCGGGGCAAATGCGGTTCGCGCGCTCGGCCCCTTCAGCGACCCACATCGCCTCGTGCGGTACGTTCGGGAACCTGAGCCCGTCCCCGGTCTGATCGTCGAGGACGAATTCGACGAGATGATAATCGTGCGACCTCATCCCGTGCCTGTCCTTGTGGAAGTGGAACTCTTCGCCGCCCTCGTCCCAGAGATCGGAACGCGGTTCGAAATGATATTTCTCATCGGCATCCTTCGTCGCGACAACCGGGATCGCGTGCATTTGTGCTTTAGGTCTCGTCATCTCTCTCCCCAATCAGTAGATCGGCTTATAGCCGATTTCCTTCAGCTGTCCGGCAAGCGGGGCCGCTTCATCCGCACGCCCCAATCGGTGCAAAAGGTCCGCGCGGACATTCATTTCCCAAGGCCGCTCGGCCACATTTCCCGGCAGTTCCGCGAGGCCGGCATTCCATGCCGCCGCGGCGGCCGCGGTATCGCCGCCGCGCTTGCGAATGTCGCCCAGTAGCCGATACATGGTAGCAACGTAGTACCGATCGGTGATTGGGTCCTCGCCGTGCTCCGTGCGGGCAGACGCTAGCGCTTGCTGAGCGAGCGGCAGGGCCTGACCAGTCTCGTTGCCTCCAAGAGCCAGTCGCGCACGCATCATCGCGCATGTTGTGCGAAGGCGCGCCCTCGCGCTGGTCGAGAAGGTTGCCGGCAGGTTGCTGGCCAATGCGCAGCCTCCGCCCGTTTGCTGCGCGGCCTCATCGCGCCGTTCCAAGGTTAAAAGCGTCATAGCGAGCTGAAAACGTGCGGCTGCTGCGAGGCTTTTCCACTGGGCGTTTCGCGGCTCTATGGGAATAAGGTTTTCAGCCTCGTCGACGGCTGCGTGCAATTGCTCAAGGGCAGTGGCCGGCCTTCCCTTCTCTGTAAGCAGAACCCCCAGACCCTGGTGAGCCGTAATAAGCTTTGCCCGAACATCGAAATCCGCGGCGGTTGCGATCAGACGATTGAGCAAGGAGATTTGCCGTTCGCGAGTTGCAGCGGCCGCATCAAGCTTTCCTTCTGCTCGCTGCGCATCGGCCACCCAGGCCAAATCGTTCGCGAATTCTTTCTGATAGGTCGAATTATCGGGATATAGCGAAGCGAGCTTCTCCATCGGGCCTGCAACACCTTCGAACTGGCGGCTGGCTTCAGCGAACCGATGCTGATCGTAGAGCGAGATGCCGAGATTCTCGCCCGCATATTGGACTTCCATCCGATATTTGAGATTGTCCGGTGCGATCGCCGTCATTTGATCGGCAAGGCGCTTATATTCGCGCCAGGACGCTTCCGCTTCAGTCGGACGTCCGGCGGACCGCGCCATTTCTCCCACGTAGAAAACGTTCTGCGCATGATCGAACAGCCGCTCCGGATCGTTGGGAGACCGTCGGACCGCTTCCGCCGTGCCGGCCATCGCTTGCCGATAGAGCCCCTGCGCTTCGTCCAGGCTTCCGCGATTGAAGGCGACCTCAGCCATCAGGTTGAGTGCCCGCGAACGCTGGACAAGCGCATCATCGGTCAGTTCGCTCGTGTCCTGCTTCCTGTAGTAGGCCAGCACGCGCGTGCCAACGCCGTCCAGCGCGTCCAGCTTCCCGATTGGCTCGAGCTTGCCGCGAAGATCGCCCAGCATGAATTCGACGAGGCTTTCGGCCTGTCGCCGCTGCTCGCGCGCAGCGTCGCGCGCCTGAAATCGCGGTAATCGCAAGCGTGCTCGTGACAGCCATTCCTGCGAGCGACGCTGCCGCCAGCAGCGCAAGTCGCCGCTGTCTCCGGGTAGTCTCTCGCTGGACCAGATCGTCGAGGCCAACGCCAAGCATCCCCGCAACGAGCTTGAGGAAGCCGGTGCGCCTTCCATCTCCCATGTCCCGCAAATCGGCCGCGAGTGGTTCGGCACGTTTATCGGTTCGGCGTCCGCGCCGATCATATTTGTGCCGGAGCGCCGGTGGAAAGCATTCTTCCGTTTCGCGCCCGGGCATTTCGCTTGCAAACGGTTCGCCCGCGGCAATGACGGCGAACACGCAGCCGTCCGGGCGGGTTCGTTTAAACGTCTCGATCTCCGCATTCGTCCAACGCGACTTCGCTGCGGCTGGCGAGCAGAGAACGATCAGGAATTGGGAGTTTGCGAGCGCTGTTTCGATTTCTTCTCCGAGATCATCTGCAGCAGCGAGCTCGTGCTCATCACGAAATACCGGCCTCAGGCGTTTTGGGACAACGCCATTCTCGGTGAGCTGGCCCGCCAGCCGTCGGGGCACCTTGTACGCTTCGAGCTGAGAGTGCAGCCACTCAGCAAGCTCGTTGTCCCTGTGACTGTAACTGAGGAAGGCGAAATAGCGGGACCTCTTCCGCCGTCGCCGTGGACGGCTGAACACCTTCGCGGACGCTGCACGTGCGCGGGCAGTAGAGGGCATTCGACCAAGCTTGTTCATCCGCCGCCCCCAGCGAAGCGTTAAGCCTGTTAACACAATGCTATAGGAGTCGCGATCGCCTTTAGATATGCTCGCGCAAGCCTTTGCCCCGGCCGTCCAGAACTCCTATATGCCGCCGCGAGAGGTAATCATGTCTTCCATCCGTCCCTGGCGCGATATCGAGCGGCGCAAGTCGCGGCAGATCATGGTCGGCTCCGTGCCCGTGGGCGGGGACGCGCCGATCAGCGTCCAGACCATGACCAACACGCCGACCGAGAATGCGCAAGCGACGATCGACCAGATCCGGCGCTGCGAGGATGCCGGCGCCGACATCATCCGCGTATCATGCCCAACGGCGGACGCCACTGCTGCGCTTAAAGAGATCGTGCGCGCGGCGCGCATTCCGATCGTCGCTGACATCCACTTCCACTACAAGCGCGCGCTTGAAGCGGCGGACGCGGGCGCGGCCTGCCTGCGGATCAATCCCGGCAACATTGGCTCGGCAGAGCGAGTCCGTGAAGTCATCGCCGCCGCGCGGGCGAACGGTTGCACGATCCGCATCGGCGTCAATGCAGGAAGCCTCGAGCGGGACCTGCTCGAGAAGTATGGTGAGCCATGCCCGGAGGCGTTGGTCGAAAGTGCGCTCGACCATATCCGGATCCTCGAGGACCACGGGTTCTACGAGTACAAGGTCGCAGTGAAAGCCAGCGACGTGTTCCTCGCGGTCGCAGCTTACCAGCAGCTCGCGAGCGAGGTCGATTGCCCGCTGCACCTGGGGATCACAGAGGCCGGCGGGCTGATCGGCGGCACGGTCAAGTCGGCGATTGGAATCGGCAACCTGCTCTGGGCCGGGATCGGCGACACCATCCGCGTCTCGCTTTCCGCCGAGCCCGAGGAAGAAGTCCGGGTAGGCTACGAGATCCTGAAAGGGCTCGGGATCCGCAGCCGCGGCGTTCGCGTCGTTTCATGCCCGAGCTGCGCGCGCCAGGGGTTCGACGTGATCCGTACCGTCGAGGCGCTCGAACAGCGGCTTCAGCACATCAAGACGCCGATGTCGCTGAGTCGTGCTCGGCTGCGTCGTCAACGGTCCCGGCGAGGCGCGCGAGACCGACATCGGGATCACCGGCGGCGGCAACGGCACGCACATGGTCTATCTCTCCGGCGTGACCGATCACCACGTCAAGGATGCCGACATGATCGACCATATCGTCAAGCTGGTCGAAGCGAAGGCAGCCGAGATCGACGCGGCAGAAGCCCAGCCAACGCTCAACGCCGCCGAGTAGTTTAGCTTTTCTTCACCTTGGGCGGCGCAGCATCGCGCCGTGACGAAGCTGCTGCTCATCCTGTCTCTCTTCGGGCTGATTGCGAATGGTCTCGCATCGTCGCGTTCTGATCCGCCGCTGTTGATCGACAGCGCCCCAACTTCCGCTTCAACGACAGCGGCCCACTAACCCGCTAGAGCCGATGCGTGCGCCGCGTCACGCATCCGGTCCAGGGATTTCTTGCCGCGCTCGCCGCGGTTGCAGTATTGTCGATCATGGATGCGGTGATGAAGCACCTCGTGCTCGCCATCGGCATCTTCGCCGTGAGCGTATGGCGCGCGGTCACCAACCTCGTCCTTAGCTCGGGGATATACCTGCCCCGCAGGCGCACATGGCCGAGACTCAAGGATCCTCTGGATCCACATCTCGCGAAGCGTGGTCGTGACGATCATGGCAGTGCTCTTTTTCTGGGGGATCGGCCGAGTGCCACTCGCCCAGTCGATCGCGCTCACTTTCATTGCCCCGCTCATCGCCATGCTGCTCGCGCCCTTGTTCCTGAAGGAGCGGCTCGCCGGACGCTCGATCGCGGGGGCGATCGTTGCTTTTGCGGGCGTGATCGTCATCGTCATCTCTCAGGCGCGCGCGCAGGTTGGCGATGATGTTCTTCTTGGCATCGCGGCGATCCTAGCCTCGGCGGTCTGCTACTCGGGCAACATATTGATGATGCGCTGGCAGGCACTCGCCGCGAAGCCGCTCGAGATCAACTTCTTCCAGGCGCTTGTCGTCCTGCTGATCTGGATCGCCGCGCTTCCGTTGATCGGCGTGCCGCAATGGCCGCGCGGCCAGACCAGCTGGATCGTGATTGCTTCGGTTCTTTCCACCAGCGGGAGCCTGCTCTTCGCCTGGGCTTATGCGCGGGGCGAGGCGAGCTACCTTGCAGTCACGGAATATAGCGCGTTCATCTGGGCCTCGATCCTCGGCTGGCTCGTCTTCCAGGAGCGCGTTTCCCTGTACACGCTTGCAGGCGCCCTGCTGATCGTCGGCGGCTGTCTTATCGCCGCGCGGCGCAAGCACCCGCCGCTGCCTGAAATCGATGTTGCAGTCTAATGGCCGGACGCGAGCAGGTTTACGGTGAACGCCAGCACTCCGATGTTGAACCCGAACGCCGCGAGGCAGTGGAAGGTGACGACCTTCCGCACCCGCCGATCCGTCACTTCGACGTCAGCCGTCGCGAATGCCATTCCGCAGGTGAAGGCAAAATAGACGAAGTCCCAGTAGATCGGCTCGTCCGTTCCTGGGAATTTGAATCCCCGCACAGCCGCCCGGCGGCTGGATGTATGCCATGTGCGCATAATGCAGCGCATAGACCATGTTGCTGAACAACCAGGCGATCACCAGGGTCATGATGATCAGCGCCTTCGTCGCCGGTTCGGGACGTCCGGCGACCGTCTCTGCGGCGACCGCTTTCAAAAGCACCGCAATCACCAGCAGCGTGATAACCAACAGGAATGTCCGCGCGGCGTCATTCTTTTTCGCCAGGCGCTCGATGACGATTGGATCGTCGATATTCAGCAGGTTAATGCAGGAGATCAGGAACATCGCGGCGGCAAGATCGAAGGCCACCATGATCCCGAGACTGCTACCGAACCATGGGATTGCCGGGAACAGCGTGGCGACTCCGACCAAAACGAACATGATGAATCGCCAGGGTGCGACCATGTTGCCGATGGTGCGCGGTTTCGTCATTAGACAAGAGCGTAACGAAAGCGCGCGTTTCGTCCACAAGAAAGGACTGCGATGCCGTGGCTCTGGCTAATCGTCGGAGGTGTCTTCGAGGTCGGGTTCACGACCTCGCTGCGTTTTGTTGATGGCTTTCGGAACATTCCATGGACGCTCGCCTTTCTCGCGTCCGTCGCTGTGAGCATGGGGCTCCTCGAAATCTCCTCGCGATCCATCCCGATGGGCACGGCCTACGCGGTCTGGGGCGGGATCGGAGCCGTTGGCACCGTCATCGTCGGTATCCTCTGGTTCCACGAGCCGTCGAGCACAGTCAGGCTGCTTCTGATCCTCGCGATCGTCGCCGCGATCGCAGCGCTCCGTCTCACCGCCTAGGCGGGCCCCTCCCTCTCTCCGGCTCACGCAAGATGCTGGCCCAACGCTCGTCGAGCATGATCGCTGATGCGTTTGATGGCTAGATATGCGCCCGGCCTGCCAAACCTGCTCCAAGGCTATCGCATAAAGCGACGCCCGGGCTGAGGCGATCTGCACAATCGCGGCGTGGGCGACGAGGGCCTGCCGGGCCGAAATTAAAGCTCGTGCGGGGCGGGCTCCAGGTAGGGCGCAACATTGGGATTGTCGGTCTCGATCGAACGATAGAATTTCGGCATCGGAAAGGGACCGCGTGCCTGTTCATAAGCATAGCCGAGGGCGAGCAGCATTGCCTCGGACCATTTGGGTCCGATGAAGCTGAGTCCGACCGGAAGGCCCTTCACCAATCCCATCGGGACCGTCAGGTGCGGATAGCCCGAAACGGCCGCGAGTGAGCCTGCGCCGCCGCCAGAAATCTGGTCGCCGTTCACTCGTCAATCTTCCATGCCGGCGGCATCGTCGGACCCACGAGTGCCACGACATTGTACCGCTTCAGCAGCCGGTCGATGCCGTTCGGTCCGGCGGCCATGAAGCTAGCCTGCCGGGCCTTCTTGTAGGCCGGATCGTTAAGACCCTTGGTCTTTTCCGAAGCCTCGAAATAATCCTGGCCGAACAGCGTCATTTCCTGCTGCGCATGGTTTTTGTCGAAGGCGATAAGGTCGGCGAGGCTGCGCGATGCGATTGGCGCCGGACTGGCCTTTAGATATTTCGCAATGTCAGCCTTGAACTCGGTCTGAAGGACCAGATTCTCGTTCTTGCCGATGGCGCTGTCGTCAAACTTCTTGATGTCGACGAGGATCGCGCCCTGCTGGCGAAGGATCGCGAGCGCGGTTTCGAGCGCGGCATCCGTTCCAAAACCGGCAGCGAATCGGCATTACCCCGATGCGCCTGCCCTTGAGCGCGCCGGCATCGAGATGCCCCGGATAATCACTCTTGTGCCTGTCGGCCTCGGCTGTCGCGGGGTCGGCCGGATCGCTGCCGGCTATGACCGTCAGCAGTTCCGCTGCATCCCGTACATTGTCGGTCATCGGCCCGGCCGTATCCTGGCTGTGACTGATCGGCACGATATAGGTCCGGCTGACCAGACCCACCGTCGGTTTCAATCCCACAATTCCATTGATCGCCGCCGGACAGGTGATGGAGCCGTCTGTTTCCGTCCAATCGCGAACCGTACGATGCCAGCGGCGACCGATGCGCCGCTCCCACTGGAGCTGCCGCATGTGTCGCGATCCAACGACCATGGATTGTGCGTCTGTCCGCCAACCGCGCTCCAGCCCGATATCGAGTGCGACGAACGGATATTCGCCCATTCGCTGAGGTTGGTCTTGCCGAGGATCACCACGCCCGCGGAAGCGCACCGCGCGACCAATGGTGCATCGCGGCCGGTCGCATTGCCCGTGAGCACGAGAATGCGAGCGTCGTCGGCAGTGTCCCGGCGCTCTCGATA